>NZ_CAWUIC010000010.1:0-124638 GCF_963922255.1 uncultured Flavobacterium sp.
ATGTCACAAACATGGGAGGAATGTTTAGAGACGCATCTTCATTTAACCAAAATATAAGTGGATGGCTTACTGGCAATGTAACTAACATGGCCAATATGTTTTATGGAGCTACAGCTTTTAATCAAAATATTGGAAGTTGGAATGTTGGTAATGTTGATAATATGAATAATATGTTAAGAGACTTACCTCTATTTGATCAAAATATTAGTGGATGGAATATTAGTAATGTTACAACAATGAATAATTTTCTTAGAGACTCCAAATTATCAGTTGCAAATTATGATAGTTTATTAGCTAGTTGGAGTACTTTAACACTACAACCTAATATTAGTTTTCATGCAGGAAATAGTGAATATTGTTCAAGTGTTATTCAAAGACAAAGTATAATTACTAATTTTAATTGGACTTTTAATGATGTAATCAGTGCTACTTGTAATCTATGTACAAACTTTACAACTTGGAACGGTACAGCATGGTCTAACGGAACACCTAATATCAATACATCAGCAATTTTTACTGGAGATTATAATTCTTTTAGTGATATATCTTTTTGTTCTATAACAATAGAGAATAATGCAAATGTAATTATCACAGCTGGTAATACCTTTACAGTACAAAAAAGTATATCGGTTACTTCAGGCTTATTAACTGTAGAAAACTTTGCTGCGATAGTTCAAAATGATGCATTCCCTAATTCAGGAAACATTGTAGTAAAAAGAAATTCTACGCCAATGATTCGATTGGATTATACAGCCTGGTCTGCACCAGTAACAGGACAACAACTATTAGCTTTTTCTCCTAACACAATTAGTACTCGTTTTTATGAGTATTTATTCACAGGAACAACAACTGCTACTTCCTTTCAAACTGTTGATGCTACTACTAATTTTGTACCAGGAAAAGGATATTTGATTAGAGTTGATAACACTTGGTCTGCATCTACACCTTTAGTTTATAATGGAGTATTCAGTGGTGTACCTAATAATGGAAATTATTCAACTCCAATTGGAATTGGATTTAACTTAATAGGAAACCCATATCCTTCACCAATTAATTCAGATACTTTCTTAGCAAATAATCCTGGAATATCAACCTTATATTTTTGGACACATACTGTTGCAGCAAATGCGAGTGGTATTTATCCACAAAGTAACTATGCATCTTATACTACACTTGGAGGAACAGCTGCAGCAGCAGGAGGAAATCCACCTTTAGGGTTTGTTCAAACAGGACAAGGTTTTTATGTAAATTCATCTGTATCAGGAAATGCTTTATTTAACAATAGTCAAAGAGTAGGTAATTCATCTACTAATCAATTCTTTAAAAACGCCTCTTATCAAACTGTTGATAAGCATAGAATTTGGTTGAGTTTAAAAGATGCTTCAAATAATTATAATCAAATTTTGGTAGGTTATATGGATGGAGCAACAAATGCTGTTGATGTTGCAATTGATGGAAAAGTGTTAGAAACCAATAACACAATACTTTATAATATTTTAGATAACGAAGCTTATGTTATTCAAGGTAGACAAATGCCTTTTAATGATAATGATGAAGTTTTATTAGGTTTCAAAGCATTAACTGCTGGAACATATACTATTGATATTGATGATGTAGATGGTTTATTTTTAAGTCAGGATGTTTTTATTAATGATAAGTTAACAAATACTATTCACGATTTAAAAGCATCACCTTATACATTTACTTCATCTCAAGGAGATTTTACTACACGTTTTTCTGTAGTTTATAAAAACACTTTATTAAGTAATGAAGTATTTGAAAATAATTCTTTTACTGTATTGATAAATACTGATAATGAAATTCAGTTTTTAAGTACAGAAACTGCTATTGAAAATGTAAAAATTTATGATTTATCAGGAAGATTATTAGTTGAAAAAAATAATGTTAACGATAACAACTTAACAATAAGGAATAGTTTTAATACTTCAATATTACTTGTTAAGACAACTTTGACAAATGGAAAAGTTGAAATTAAAAAGCTAATTAATAATTAGTTTTGTGTGTAAGTATATAGAAAAAAAACGCTTTCAGAGATGAAAGCGTTTTTTGTTTTTTGAAATAAATTTATATTTGACTTATAAATTTTGAATAATCATTCTTTAATTTTAAGATGGTTTCATATGCTATTTCTTGATCAGTTGGAAGAAATAGATCGTTTTTAATTAATTGAGGAACAATTTTATAATTTTGTAAAGCAATTTCATTTCTCATAATACCAACATTAGAAAGATCATCGTATTTATTCTTGTTTTCTCCAACTAAAAAACCTTCGTCTTTAGTAGTGTTATATACTTTAGAAAAATTAGTTTCACTTTTTATCTCTTTTGAAGATAGTAATTCACCTGAATTTATATCGATAAAATTTAATTTACCTTCAATTCTACAGTTTTTAGAAACTCTGTACTCAATTAAATCAACTTGGCCTGCTTCAATTGAACTAATCTTGTTTCCGTTTACTCTAGTTTCTAGGTCAAAAAGCTGTCTACTATTATAAGCATTATATTCTCTTTTATATACTTTAGGTGCTGTTTTGTTTTCTATAATATTAACATCAGTAATAATTAATTCTACTCCATAATCATAATTGATATCAGCTTGCCTCTCAGTATGGAATACTAAATTTTTATTATTTTTATTATTTTCTGTATTTATTATTTCATTCTTAACTTCATCAGAAATAGTTTTTTTAGAAAAGTTATTCATAAATACTAGAACGTATTTAGGCTCATTCGTATCGTCATTTACGATATTTAAACCTTTATTAGAACTACAGCTAACAAAGATTAATGCTAACAAAAAAAATGTAATGTTTTTCATAAAATAAATATTTAAGTTAAAGATAATTAAATTTTGCTAATGAATTTTGACAAATCTTTTTTAAGTTTTATAACTGCATCATCAATAATTACTATGTTTGATGGTAATAGTCCTACTGTATTGTGATTAATTTGTGGTGTTGTAACAGCACCAGAAGTATTAACCATATTATCACTTCTATGTCTGTTAAGTAATGAAGAATCTCCAATTGATTCAATGTAAATTTTATTAAAACTATTTGAAGAACTTAAAGGTTCATTATATAAAAGTTTTCCGTTTTTTAAATTAAATAAATTTAGCTCTGCAGAAACATAACAATTTTTAATATATTTATGTTCTATTAAAGTTGATGAAACAGGATAATTTACTTCTCTAATATCTACGCTCCCATCTTTATTATAAACTTGGGTTTCTTCATGAATATAGGAGCTTTTAGTGTTGATTTTTGGCGTTTGTTTATATTCTGCAATACTAATTTTATTAATAATTAATTCCACTCCATATTTAAAATTAATATCAGCAATATTTTCAGTATGAAACACAATGTTTTTCTTGTTTTTAAAACAATTTAGACTCAATAAATCATTTGTTACACTTTCAGAAATTTTTTGACCTGATAAATTGTTTACAAAGACTAAAACATTTATAGGATCATTCTTATCTTCAATAATGATATTTGTATTTTTACTAGAACTACAACTAATTATAAGAAAAGCTAACAAGGATAGGGTAATGTTTTTCATAATACTATGGTTTTAATATTGTATGAAAAATTAACAATTATCATGTCAGTTTTTACTTACTATTTTCTAAATCTATTTCTAGAAATAATATTTTTAAGTTGACTTTTCAAATCTTCTCCTGTGTCAAAGACCATTTGTTCATTACTTGGAAAAGCAACAGCACGTTTGTTGAAATAAGGATAATAGTCTTCTTCACAAGCCCGTTTGTCTCCATTAAAAGTTGAATAAATGTTTTCAAAAACAAATTCACTTACTAAAGGAAATGTTTCAATAGTTTGATTGTTTCTATAATCCAAATAATCAACCTTTGCAGTTACTTGACATGATTTAAATTGCCTAAATTCATAAATATTTACTCTTACAGTTTTAAAATTATCAACTTTAATTGCATTACCCAAACTGTCTTTAACTACATTTCCATTATTATCTAATAACGTTTTAGTTCCATCTTTAATTTGTTTTTCTTTAACAAATTCTTTCTCTTTAATTTGTTCAGGTGAAATATTTATTTGACGAAAATTAACTAACATCCCAAAATCATACGTAATGTCTTTTTGTTTGTTGTTGTGATAAACCGTCCACTTATCATTCAATCCATAAGTTCCAAAATTCAATAAATCTTCTTGTAAACGAGCAGGAATTATCATATTGGTTTCACTTTTAGTGTATACATGAACAAAATCTGTTCCTCTAAATTGTGCTTCATCTATTTTTTTACGAACATCTTTAAAATTGGGATTTAATTTGTCTAAATACACCAAATCATCATAAGCTTGACGCAAATCAATTTTGTTTTGTGAAGCTAATAGTTTTATAGAATTAGCATATAAATAATCAGAAAGTCCATTTTTACTTGAAATTATTTCATCAGAATAATCATCCATAATAAATGTAGCATTTGTTCCTTTGTTTAAGAGTTTCAAAGGTAAAATAGGTTTGATTTTTTCTTGACGATTGGCTAATTGATTATATAAATTAAAAACTTTCTCAAAATTAGCTGGATTAGCTTCTTTGACAAGTAAATTAATATTGTTTATGTCACGAGCTGTTGCTTTAGCATAAGCATCTTGTAAAATATAAACATAATCCTGCTTTCCTTTTGAATCTTTATTAGAAGCAAGTTTTTTGATAGACTTGTTGATAGCTTCATCATAATTTCCGTTGCTCAAAAGGGATTGTGTCTGCTTAGTACCACATGCAATAAAAAACGAAAAAGCAATAAATAGAGTAATTTTCTTCATAAAGTATAGTTTTAACAAATATATTTAATTTTTAGACGGTATAGATAACTAACCAAAAAAAATGCCATTCTTTTTGAGAATGGCATTATTAATATATTAAATTGAATTTATTTTATTTCTAAAGCAGGCAACAATTTACCAGAACATTCACCAAAACCTATTCTCATGTCATTATTTTTACAATAACCTCTCATAATAATTGTATCATTATCATTGATGAATTTACGTTCAGTTCCATCATTTAATTTAATAGGGTTTTTTCCACCCCAAGTAAGTTCTAACATTGAACCATAACTATCAGGTGTTGGGCCAGAAATAGTTCCAGAACCCATCATATCACCCGAATTAACTCTACAACCATTAACTGTATGATGAGCTAATTGTTGAGCCATTGTCCAATACATATATTTAAAGTTTGATTTACTAATTAAAGTTTCTGTGGCATTCTCTGGTTGAAGCGAAACCTCAAGATTAATATCAAAAGTATGCTTATCTTTTTGTTGTAAATAGTTCAATGGAGTAGGAGATTGCTCTGGACTTTTTGTTTTAAAAGGAGCTAAAGCATCCATAGTTACAATCCAAGGAGAAATAGTAGAAGCAAAGTTTTTAGCTAAAAATGGTCCTAATGGTACATATTCCCATTTTTGGATATCTCTAGCACTCCAGTCATTAAATAAAACCATTCCGAAGATATAGTCCTCTGCTTCATCTACAGGAATAGGTTCTCCCATTAAATTAGAATCTGTAGTAATAAAAGCCATTTCTAATTCAAAATCAACTAATTTTGAAGGGCCAAATACAGGTTCAGTGGCATCTGCTGGCATTGTTTGTCCATTTGGTCTTCTAATGCTTTTTCCACTTGGTACAATAGTAGAGCTTCTTCCATGATATCCTACAGGTATGTGCAACCAGTTTGGCAATAAAGCATTTTCTGGATCACGAAACATTTTCCCAACGTTGGTAGCATGTTCTTTTGAGCTATAAAAATCAGTATAATCACCAATTTGAACAGGTAATTGCATTTCGACATCTTTAATATCAAAAATAACAACATCTCTTTGTTTTTTGTTATCTCTTAAAGTAGGGTTGCTTTCTTCAAAAATTTCAGATAAACGATTTCGAACTAATCTCCATGTTTTTTTTCCGTCAGAAATAAAGTCGTTTAAGGTATCTTGCATGAACATATCGTCTGTTAAATCGATACCATCAAAATATCCTAATTGTTGTAGCGCTCCCATATCTATTGCAGAATCTCCAATTCGAGTTCCAATAGTTATTACGTCTTCTTTTGTGATAAAAACTCCAAAAGGAATATTTTGAATAGGAAAGTCGCTGTTTTCTGAAACTTTTATCCAAGATTTTCTTTTTGGGTCGTTTGCAATATTTGGCATATTTGTTTTGTTGATTTGTTGTTGAAAAATTAATAACCAAATATAAAGTTTACTATCAATTTAACAAACGATTTTTGTAATTTTGAATAAAATTTAACGAAAATTCATCTCAATGCAACGCGACGAACAAATCTTTGACCTAATTCTTGACGAACAAGACAGACAAATTCACGGAATTGAATTAATAGCTTCAGAAAACTTTGTAAGTGACCAAGTAATGGAAGCTGCAGGTTCAGTATTAACCAATAAATATGCAGAGGGATATCCTGGAAAACGATATTATGGAGGTTGTGAAGTTGTTGATATAGTGGAACAAATTGCTATTGATAGAGCAAAAGCTTTATTTGGTGCTGAATATGTAAATGTGCAACCTCACAGTGGTTCTCAAGCAAACACAGCAGTATTTTTTGCATGTTTAAAACCAGGAGACAAAATTTTAGGTTTTGATCTATCACATGGTGGACATTTAACACATGGTTCACCGGTAAATTTTTCAGGAAGATTATACAATCCAGTTTTTTATGGAGTAGATAAAGAAACAGGAATGTTGGATTACGACAAAATACAAGAAATAGCTACAAAAGAGCAACCAAAAATGATTATTGCAGGTGCTTCTGCTTATTCTAGAGATATGGATTTTGCAAAATTTAGAGAAATAGCTGATTCAGTTGGAGCGATTTTATTAGCAGATATTTCTCACCCGGCAGGATTAATTGCAAAAGGATTGATGAATGATCCAATTCCTCATTGTCATATTGTAACAACAACGACTCACAAAACTTTGCGTGGACCAAGAGGTGGAATGATTATGATGGGTAAAGATTTTGAAAACCCTTGGGGATTAAAAACACCAAAAGGAGATATAAGAATGATGAGTCATGTGTTAGATATGGCTGTTTTTCCTGGAAATCAAGGAGGACCATTAATGCATATTATTGCCGCTAAAGCGGTTGCTTTTGGAGAAGCCTTAACCGATGAATTCTTTAGATATACAGTACAGGTTCAAAAGAATGCCCAAGCTATGGCAGAAGCATTTGTAAAAAGAGGTTATGATATCATTTCTGGAGGAACAGATAATCACATGATGTTGATTGACTTAAGAAATAAAAATATTACAGGTAAAGAAGCTGAAAACGCATTAGTTAAAGCTGAAATTACAGTAAATAAAAATATGGTTCCCTTTGATGATAAATCACCTTTTGTAACTTCAGGAATTCGTGTTGGAACACCAGCAATTACAACTCGTGGAATGATGGAAAGTGATATGGAAACCATTGTAGCTTTAATTGACAAAGTTCTAACAAATCACACAGATGAAGATGTGTTAGAGCAAGTAGCTGAAGAAGTAAATCAATTAATGGGTGAAAGAGCGATGTTTGTTTTTTAATAAAACTGATAACCACAGATTCACTGATTTAAAAAAATTTATATAATAATCAGTTAATCTGTGGCTAAAAAACAGAAAAAGCATCTTGAAAACTAATTCAAGATGCTTTTTTTTGTTAAGAAACTTTGGAATATAATTTTAAACATTTGAATTTCATCATAAATTCTTAAATATCTATTAATAAAACACTTTTAACAGTTAATTCTTTTTACAATTAATTATCTTTGCCATCGATTAAAAAATCATTTTCACTGAATACTTCTTGTTATGAATAAATCTATATTTTCCATTCTTTTTTCAACCCGTTTAATGGCTTTCTTATTTATCCTTTTTGCTGCAGCAATGGCAGCAGGAACATTTATTGAAGATGCTTATAATACTGATGTTGCTAGAAAAATTGTTTATAATTCTTGGTGGTTTTCAACCATTATGGTGTTTTTCGTAATTAATTTTTTTGGAAATATTAAAAGATACCAATTATATAAAAAAGAAAAATGGGCTACTTTGTTATTGCATTTGTCTTTTATTTTCATTTTGATAGGAGCTTTTGTAACAAGATATATTAGTTATGAAGGAATGATGCCTATAAGAGAAGGAGAAACAGAAAATGTTTTTTATTCGGACAAAACATTTATTACAGCATTTGTTGATGGAGAATATAAAGGTGAAATGAAACGCAAAACATTTTCTAAAGATGTATTATTAACACCAATTAATTCAATTTTTGCAAATAATAACTTTTCTATTAACGACGAATTTAATGGAATACCGTTCGAAATAGAGTATAAGGATTTCGTAATGAATACCACAGAAACTTTTGAAGCTAATGAAAATGGTCCATTTTATTTAAAATTAGTTGAATCTGGTGATGGAACAAGACATGAGCACTATTTAAGAGAAGGAGAAGTTCAAAACGTTCATAACATTCTTTTTGCCTTTAATAAATTTACACAAGGAGCCATTAATATTACAAAAATTGAAGATGCTTACACAATTCAGGCACCTTTTGAAGGAGATTTTATGCGAATGGCAGATCAATTCAAAGGGTCAGTAGCAAAAGATTCGATACAACCTTTGATGCTTCGTTCATTATATAATCTTGGTGGAAGTCAATTTGTTTTACCAGAACCAGCTATCAAAGGAAATATAATTAATAAATCAAATGGTGATTTTAAAGATAAATCATCCGATGATGCTTTAACAGTAACAATAAAGGCTCAAGGAAAAGAAGAAAATGTTACACTTGTTGGATCAAAAGGAAAACAAGGAATTCCACAAAATGTAAAAGTTGGGGATTTAGATTTTACTTTGTTTTATGGAAGTAAAGTGTATGAATTACCATTTTCTATTAAGTTAGATGATTTTATTGCTGACAAAAATCCAGGAACTGAAAAAAGTTATTCTGCTTTTAAAAGTAAATTAGAAATAACTGAGCCTAGAGAAAATAAAGTCTTTAAAGACAGTGTGTTCATGAATAATATATTAGATTATGATGGATATAGATTTTTTCAAGCAGGATTTGATCCTGACGAAAAAGGAACAAATTTATCTGTAAATCACGATTTTTGGGGTACATGGATTACGTACATTGGATATTTCTTATTATACCTTGGATTAATGGCTATTTTATTTGATAAAAATACTCGTTTTGCAGACTTAAAACGTAAACTTGAAATAGTAAAAGAAAAAAGATCTAAGTTGGTAATGATTGGATTCTTGTTGTTTTCATCATTTACATTTTCTCAACACAATCATAGTGAGCATGAAACTAAGGCTCCTATGCCAGACACTTCGAAAGCATTAGAGTTTATTAAAAAATACAATGTATCACAAGAACAAGCAGATAATTTCGGAAAACTTGTAATTCAAGATGCTGGAAGATTAATTCCGGTTAATACTTTTTCATCTAAATTATTGAGAAAAGTGTCAAAAAGTGATACTTATGAAGGAATGGATGCTGATCAAGTTTTACTGTCTATGACACAATTTCCTGAATATTGGTATCAAATTCCAATCATATATTTAAAAAGAGGAAATGATAGTATTCGAAAAATTGCAGGAATTGATAAAGATGTTAAATATGCTAAATTAATTGATTTCTTTGATGCTAATGGTAACTATAAACTAGAACCTTATTTAGAAGATGCTTATTCTAATTTGATGCCAAATCAATTTCAAAAAGATTTTATTGAAACAGATAAAAAAGTAAATTTATTATATTCAGCAATAAGTGGACAAATTTTAAAAGTATTTCCTATTCCTAATGATGCCAATAACAAATGGGTTTCTTATTTAGAAGTAAATGAAAATACAGGAACTTCTCTTGATACTATTAAGAATGTTATACCTTATTATTTAAATGCCATTAATAAATCTACTCAATCTAATGATTATACATTACCAAATAGTTTATTAGCTGGTCTAACCAAATATCAAAAATTATATGGTGCAAAAGTAATGCCTTCTGAACAAAAGATTAAGTACGAGATATTATATAATAAATATGATATTTTCAAAAAATTACATTATTGGTATATGTTTGCTGGAATTCTAATGTTGATTTTCAGTATTTTTCAAATGTTTAGTACTAAAAAATGGCTTAATTACACGGTAAATGCTTTTCATATTTTAATAGGACTGTTTTTTGCTATACATACTCTTGGATTAATTGTCCGTTGGTATATTTCTGGTCATGCACCTTGGAGTGATGCTTACGAAAGTATGATTTATGTAGCTTGGGCAACCATGTTTTTTGGATTAGCATTTGATAGAAAATCTAAATTAACAGTAGCATCAGCAACTTTCGTAGTTTCAATGATATTGATGGTAGCACATTGGAATTGGATGGACCCTGAAATTGGAAATCTTCAACCAGTTTTAAATTCTTATTGGTTGATGATTCACGTTGCTGTTATTGTAGCTAGTTATGGACCGTTTACTTTAGCAATGATGCTTGGATTAGTTTCATTATTCTTAATGATTTTTACAACGCAAGAAAACAAAAAAAGAATGAAATTAAGCATTCAAGAGCTTACTTATATCAATGAATTAGCTTTAACAGTTGGATTAGTTATGTTAACTATTGGTAACTTTTTAGGAGGACAATGGGCTAATGAGAGTTGGGGAAGATATTGGGGTTGGGATCCAAAAGAAACTTGGGCTTTAATCAGTATCATGGTATATGCTTTTGTAATACACGCTCGATTTGTACCTGCTTTAAGAGGATTGTGGGTTTATAACTTCATGAGTGTTTTAGCATTTGCTTCTATATTAATGACTTATTTTGGAGTGAATTTCCACTTGAGTGGGCTGCATTCATATGCCTCTGGTGAAAAACAAAATGTGACTTATTATTTTTATATTTTAGGAGTAGTTTTAGTTATTGCTTTCTTTGCTTTAGCTAAATATCGAAAGTATTACAAGAAGTAACGAATCATTAAAATTTTCATAAAAACTTTAATTTTAATTGTTTATTTCGTAGATTTGAACTGTATGAAGAAAATACATTACATACTTTTTATCCTATTTTGCGGTTTTTTATTAAACCCAGTGGATTCTTATGCATGTAATTCTTCAAAAAAAAATACAGCTAAGAAAGCTTGTTGCGAATTAATTAAAGATTCTCAACAAGAAAATAATCAACTTGAAGAAAATAATCAACTTGAAAAATCTTGCTGTAAAAAAACAAATTCTGAAAAAAAATCTTGTGACGGAAGTTGTAATAGTGCAGATTGCAGTATTACACCATCCTTTACTAGTATAATACCTTTTTTTGTATTCAATAGTTCTGTTTCAACTGAGCTAATTACATCTAAAAAAGTTAATTTTTTCTATTTAGAAAAAAATATTTCTACACAGTATTTCAGTATTTGGGCTCCACCAAAAATAAGCTAAAAAACACTTTGTATAGCCATTCTTATGGCTTATTCTTATTAGTTTTTTAAACTAATGAGTTGCTAGTTTATTTACACTAAATTTTAAAAAAAAATCAAAATGAAATCGCTAACTAACTAATTAATTTGCGAAAGCAAATAATTATAAAAGCTATTACATATTACCTTTTTGAAAATCAATAAAATCTTAAAAATGAAATCAATAAAAAAAATATTGATGCTAACTGTTATGTTGGTATCATTCACGTCAAGTTATGCACAAATTAAAAATGCAACTAAAGTAGAAGTAAAAGTTTACGGTAATTGTGGTATGTGCGAAAAAACAATAGAAAAAGCAGGATCTCTTAAAAAAGTAGCTGAAGTAGATTGGAATAAAGATACTCAAATAGCAACCGTAACTTTTGATGCTAAAGCTACGAGTAATGATGATATCTTAAAAAAAATTGCCTTAGCTGGATATGATAATGATTCATTTCTTGCACCGGATGATGTATATAACAATCTTCACGGATGTTGTCAATACGATAGAGTGGCAAAAACTCCAGTAAAAGAAGAAATGAAAATGAAAGAGAATCATGTGGAGCACAAAGAAAAGTCAGAAGAAATTCATACTGAACATGTTGAGAAGAAACAAGATGCTCACACTGAACATATAAAAGTGGCTTCAAAAGAAGTTAAAGTATCAAATCAATTGGATGAAGTTTATGAAAATTATTTTGCCTTGAAGGAAGCTTTGGTAAAAACAGATGCTACTTCAGCTTCAGCTAAATCTAAAGCATTGCTAACTGCAATAAACGCAGTTAAAATGAACGAATTAAAAATGGATGTTCATATGGTTTGGATGAAAGTCATGAAAGAATTGATAAACGACGCAACAGCAATTTCGACTTCAAAAGATATAAAAATTCAAAGAGCTTCATTTGATACACTTTCTGAATCAATGTATAAATTGATGAAAATTTCAAAATCAGAAACGGCCGTTTACTATCAACATTGTCCAATGGCAAATGATGGAAAAGGAGCCAATTGGTTAAGTAAAGAAAAAGTTGTAAAAAACCCTTACTATGGTTCAATGATGTTGAGTTGTGGAAAAGTAGTAGAAACTATTAAATAATATAAAATGAAAAAAATAATTTTGCTTTTATTATTCGTTTCATCTGTTTTACAAGCACAAGTAAAGATTGGTGAGATTTTACCAACTTTTGCTTTAAAAAATGCAAATGATGAAGAAGTGTCAAGTAAGTCATTCGAAAACAAATTTGTTCTGATTGACTTTTGGGCTTCTTGGTGTGCTCCTTGTAGAAAAGGAAACAAAGAACTGGTGAAACTTCATAAAAAAATAGACGTTTCAAGATTTGAAATTGTTGGAATTTCAGTAGATAAAGATGCTTCTAAATGGTTGAAAGCCATTGAAAAAGATAATATCCAGTTCACACAATTAATTGATCCAAATGGATTTGATGCTCCAACAGCCATTTTGTTTGGAGTTGAAGAATTACCAAGTCAATATCTATTTGACAACAACGGAATTCTTATTGCAATTAATCCAACAGAAGAAGAGATAAACAACTTATTAAAAAAATAAAAAATGAAAAAATCAAATATATATTTAGCATTAGTTACCGTATTAATTTTAAGTTTTACCAATGCAAATGCACAAATTTCAAAAGCAGAAATTAGAGCAACAGGTTTAACGTGTTCTATGTGTTCAAATGCGATAAATAAACAATTAAAAGCTATGCCAGAAGTTGCTAATGTCGAAACTGACTTGAACACTAATACATTCACAGTAACATTAAAAGAAAACACTGCAATTAACCCAATAGTTTTCAAAGAAAGTGTTGAAAAAGCAGGTTTCTTTATCGGTTCATTGGTATTAACTTCAAAATCAAATACTCTTAAAAATGATAATTATATTTTAATAGATGACAAAAATATAGATTCAGAAGAAGTAACTTTTCAAGTTTTAGACAAAGGATATGTTACTGATAAAGAATTTAAAAAATTATCAAAATCATTAAAAAAGGTAGCAACATATGCTGTTAATAATGAAGATGATTTTCATATTAAAGTATTGAATTAATGAGAAAAGTATTTTTATTTCTCGTACTGTTTGGAGTTCAAAAAAGCTTTAGTCAAGAACTTTTTGTAGTAACTGATCCAGCAAGTAATGTGCCTTCAAACTCATTGGCTGTTAATGTCATGAATTCTTTTTTTAAAGAAAAATTTGATTCGGGTTACAATTATCATATGATGCCAGAAGCTACATATGGTTTAAATAAAAACCTAATGTTTAGAGCAACAGCTTTCCTAAGTAAAACTAATGACGGATTAATAACAGAAGGTGGAGGTTTTTATACAAAATACCGCTTTTTTTCATCGGATGATTTAAACAGTCATTTTCGAATGGCTGCTTACGGAAGATATAGTTTTAATAATTCACCAATTCATCAAGAACAGCTTGAAATTATGGGACATAATTCTGGTTTTGAAACTGGACTGATTGCCACAAAATTAATTAATAAATTAGCAATTAGTTCAACAGTAAGTTATGAAAAAGTGTCTAATAACTCATCAAAAAATCCTTTTCCAAATACTTTAGGAGATAATGCAACTAATTATACTTTGTCATTTGGTAAATTAATGTATCCAAAAATATACACGAGTTACAAACAAACCAACATCAATTTAATGGTCGAATTTGTTGGTCAGACTATAAATGAAAATGGAAAATCTTATTTAGATATTGTTCCAGCAATTCAATTTATCATTAACAGTCAAGCTCGAATTGATTTGGCTTACCGACAAGAATTGGCAAGTTCCATGTTGCGAACTGCTCCAAATGGGTTTTACTTTAATCTGTATTATACGTTTTTTAACGTAACGAAATAATAGTTTATCACATTCTAAAAATACTAAGTAGAAATAAGGTAAATTTTTCAGATGTTATTAGAATTTTTATTTAGTAACCTCTGGAAGATAAGGTAAATTTTATAATGTAAATGACTGAGTTGATATAATGTAAAAGTTCGTAAATATTATATAACGAGAACAATCTTAATAAAAGGTACTTTTAAAGCTATCAAAAAACAATTAATTAATTCTATAAAATAGCTATCATGGAACACAATGACACTAACAAAAAACACAATCCATATCCAAAATTTGCCTTAATAATGGCAGTTTCGTTTGTAATTATGTATTTAGTAATGTTTTTAAATGTTGCTGAAATAGATCATATTTACAACAGTCTTACACGTTTTTACATGACCACATTAATGATTGCGACAATGGCAATAAGTATGTTGTTGTTCATGTGGAAAATGTATCCAAATTGAAAAATTAACATGGCAATTATTGCTTTTGCAACTATTTCTTTTATTGGAACATTTTATTTATTACGAACACAAACTCCTGTGAGTGATATTCAGTATATGAAAGCGATGATTCCTCATCACTCTTCAGCAATTATGACAAGTAGCAACGTAGAATTTGAAGATGCTGAATTAAAAAAATTAGCCGAAGATATTATCATTGCTCAAGAAAAGGAAATTACACAAATGAAAGAAATGATTAACAGATTGGAAAACAATAAATAAAATGGAAAAACTTCATTTGAAGAACATGGTTTGTAACCGTTGTATTCTAGTTGTGAAATCTGAATTAGAACTGTTAGGACATACAATACATTCAGTGGAATTGGGTGAAGTTATTTTGAAAAATAAAATTTCTGAAAAGGATAAAAGTATTATTGTAAGTAAGCTTGAAACGTTTGGTTTTGAAATTCTAAATGATTCTAATAGTAAAACAATTGAAAAAATTAAAACCATTTTAATTGATTTAGTACAAAAAATAACGATATCAATAACAATTTGTCTGATTATTTGATAGAGAATCTTCATCAAGATTATAGCAAATTAAGTAACTTGTTTTCTTATGTGGAAGGAATTAGCATTGAAAAATATTTTATCAATTTAAAAATTGAGAAAGTAAAAGAACTAATTGTTTATGATGAATTATCACTTTCTGAAATTGCAAATTTTTTAAATTACAGCAGTGTATCTCATTTAAGCAATCAATTTAAAAAAGTTACAGGATTTTCTCCCAGTTATTTCAAAAAAATTAAGGAAAGCAAAAGAAAAGAATTAGACCATTTATAAATTTTGCAAAAGCTATCCATAATTATACAAACTTTTGGCTAGAGATTTTTTGAATTTTGTAGAAAGAATTTAAATTATGAAACATACTTATAAAATTATCGGAATGACTTGCTCTGGTTGTGAAGCCAAGGTTAAAAAGGATTTGTCCGCTGTAGAAAATGTCACTCAGGTTGAAGTTTCTAAAGAAAAAAATGAAGCTATAATTGAGATGTCTAAACACGTTGAATTGGCTGATTTACAAAAAGGTCTAGGAGGAAATGATAGTAAATATCAAATTTCTTTACCTAATAGTTCAACAGAAACACTGCCAAAAACCAGTTGTTGTTCAACTGACAAAAAAGAAAACAAACACGAAGATCATAAACACCAACATCAAACGGGAAAATATTATTGTCCGATGCATTGCGAAGGTGATAAAGAATATGATAAACCTGGTGACTGTCCTGTCTGTGGAATGGATTTGGTAAAACAAGCTTCTGCAATTCAAAGTACTCAATATACTTGTCCAATGCATCCTGAAATCATTCACAATGAACCAGGAAGTTGTCCTATTTGCGGAATGGATTTAGTACCGATGGAACCAACCGATTTTGAAGAAAACAAAACCTATGAGAAATTATGGCATAAAATGAAAGTTGCCATGCTTTTTAGTATTCCTGTTTTTATCATTTCTATGTCAGATATGATTCCCAATAATCCTTTATATCAATTGATGGATTTAGAGAAATGGAATTGGATTCAATTTGTTTTAACTATTCCAGTTGTTTTTTATGCTTGTTGGATGTTTTTTGAACGAGCATGGAAATCCATTGTAAATTGGAATTTAAATATGTTCACTTTAATAGGAATTGGAACTGGTGTAGCTTTCTTGTTTAGTATTGTTGCTTTACTTTTTCCTGATGTTTTTCCAGATCAATTTAAAACTTCAGAAGGAACGGTTCATCTGTATTTTGAAGCGACTGCAGTTGTGTTGACTTTAGTTTTACTAGGTCAATTGCTTGAAGCAAAAGCTCACAGTAGAACTAGTGGAGCAATTAAAGAATTATTGAAATTAGCACCAACGGAAGCAACTTTAGTAGTTGATGGTCACGAAAAAATAATTTCCATTCATTCTATTAATAGAGGAGATGTACTTCGAGTAAAACCAGGTGAAAAAATTCCAGTTGATGGAAAAATGATTGAAGGAAATAGTACAATTGATGAATCAATGATTACAGGTGAACCAATTCCTGTAGATAAAAAAACCGATGATGAAGTAAGTTCAGGAACAATAAATGGTACAAAATCATTTTTGATGGTTGCCGAAAAAGTAGGTTCAGAAACATTGCTTTCACAAATCGTTCAAATGGTTACTGATGCAAGTCGTTCACGAGCTCCTATTCAAAACTTAGTAGATAAAATCGCAAAATATTTTGTGCCAATAGTAGTTTTGATTTCGGTTATAACATTTTTCATTTGGTGGATTTTTGGACCAGAACCTAAATTGGTTTACGGATTTGTAAATGCTATTGCAGTTTTAATCATTGCTTGTCCATGTGCTTTAGGTTTAGCCACACCAATGTCAGTTATGGTTGGAGTAGGTAAAGGAGCCAAATTAGGAGTCTTAATCAAAAATGCAGAAGCCATTGAAAAAATGGATAAAATTGACGTGTTAATCACAGATAAAACGGGAACCTTAACAGAAGGAAAACCATCCGTAGAGAAAATTGTTGTAAAAGATGGAAATGAAATGGAAGTTTTAGGAAAAATTGCTTCTTTAAATCAAAATAGTGAACATCCATTGGCAACAGCTGTTGTAAATTTTGCAAAATCAAAAGAAGTTTCTTTTTCTAAAATCGAAAATTTTGAATCAATAACTGGAAAAGGAGTTGTAGGTTCCATTGGAAATGAGAAAATAAGTTTAGGAAATAAAAAAATATTGGAGCAAGATACTATTGAAGATTTTTCATCAATTGAGCAAGAAGTAATTGCGGAACAAAAGTTAGGTAAAACGGTTTCTTACATTGCAATTGATGCTAAAGTTGTTGGTTATATTACGATTACAGATGCTATTAAAAACTCAAGTTTTGAAGCTATTAATGAATTAAAACAACAAGGAGTTCAAGTCATTATGTTAACAGGTGATAACGAAAATACAGCTCAAGCAGTTGCAACTGAACTGAATTTAACCGATTTTAAAGCCAGTTGTTTGCCTCAAGACAAATTAGAATTCATCAAAAAATTACAAGAACAAGGAAAAATTGTTGCCATGGCTGGTGACGGAATCAATGATGCTCCTGCGTTAGCACAATCAGATATTGGTATTGCTATGGGAACTGGAACTGATGTTGCCATTGAAAGTGCCAAAATCACTTTAGTAAAAGGAGATTTACAAGGAATTGTAAAAGCAAAAAACTTAAGTCATGCTGTGATGAGAAACATCAAACAGAATCTATTTTTTGCATTCATTTATAATACAATTGGAATTCCTGTTGCAGCTGGAGTTTTATTTCCAGTTTTTGGATTATTATTATCTCCAATGATTGCAGCTTTGGCCATGAGCTTTAGTTCAGTTTCCGTTATTGCTAATGCTTTACGATTACGTACTCTTAAAATCTAACACTTATGAAAACGTCTAAATCAAAATCCGAAATTAAGCACGTTGACGACACAGCAATGTCCATTCATAAACGCAAATATGGAAAAGGTTTTCAATATTTTGATGAAGAAGGAAATAAGATTAAAGATCCTAAACTTTTAAGAAGATTTAAAAAATTAATTATACCTCCAATGTGGTCTGATGTTTATATCTGTAAATGGAATGATGGTCACATACAAGCCATTGGAAGAGATGCAAAAGGTAGAAAACAATATATTTATCATTCAAAATTTGAAAAAGCCAGACAAGAGGAAAAATTTGCTAAAATGAAAGATTTTGGCAAATCCTTAGAAAAATTCAGAAAAAAAGTGCTTAATGACATTGATTCTAAGGTTTGGACTAAAAGTAAAGTTGTAGCGCTATTGGTTTTATTGCTTGATGAAACAGGTATTCGAAATGGAAATAAACAATATGCCACTCAAAATGGAACTTATGGTTTAACGACTTTAAGACGAAAGCACATGACTTTGGAAGGCAATCAAATTATTTTCGAATATAAAGGTAAGAGTAATAAAACCAGACATGTAGAAATAGATGATACATATTTAACTAAATTAATTAAGAAATCGGCTCAATTACCTGGTTACGAAATTTTTAGATATCAAGATGAATCAGGAAATTTTCAAGCAATAGATAGCGAAGATGTTAATGAATATATTCATAATCACATGGGTGACGACTTTAGCAGTAAAGATTTTAGAACTTGGGTAGCTAGTCGTTTAGCAGTAGAAATGTATCCTTTTGCATTAGAGGCAATTGCAAATTCACCAAAACGTAAATTTACTAATACTCTTATACGAATGGTGGCCGATGAATTAGGAAATACACCAACAGTTTGCAAATCATACTATGTTCATCCTAATATTCTACAAAAAGTGGAAACAAAAAGTCTTCCCAACAAACAATACGAAGATGACGGATCTTTAGGTTGGAAATTGACTCCAGCAGAAAAAGAAGTTATGAAACACATATAATATCCTTTTAAAAATAAATAATCTACACAGATGAAAAAAATAAACTACATACTTTTATTATTACTTGTTACAACTAGCGTTTTTTCTCAAAAAATTGTTCGTTATGACCTACACGTTAGAGATACACTTGTAAATTTCTCAGGAAAAGAAAAAAGAGCCATTGCTGTAAACGGACAAATTCCAATGCCAACTTTGACATTTACTGAAGGTGATATTGCTGAGATTCATGTGTACAATCATTTAAAAGAAAGTACATCTTTACATTGGCACGGATTATATTTACCTAATAAAGAAGATGGTGTACCTCATTTGACACAAATGCCTATTGAACCTGATACAGAATTCGTTTATAGTTTTCCAATCATTCAATCAGGAACCCATTGGTATCATAGTCACAGCGGTTTGCAAGAACAAATAGGAATGTACGGCTCTTTAGTTTTAAAGAAAAAAGCAACTGATCCAACATTTAGAAAAGGAATTGATGATATTCCACAAGTTCCAATAATTTTAAGTGAATGGACAGATTATAAACCAGAAAACGTTCATAGAATGCTACACAATGCTTCCGATTGGTTTGCCATCAAAAAAGGAACTACTCAAAGTTATGGAGAAGCAATTCGAGAAGGACATTTTAAGACCAAGTTGACAAATGAATGGAAACGAATGTTAGCTATGGATGTAAGTGATGTTTATTACGATAAGTTTTTAATAAATGGTCAAAATGAAAGTCAATTATCACAATTTAAAGCAGGTGATAAAGTAAGATTGCGAATTTCGAATGGTGGAGCTTCATCGTATTTTTGGTTAAAATATGCTGGTGGAAAAATTACTGTTGTAGCAAACGATGGAAATGATGTAGAGCCCGTTGAAGTGGATCGTTTAATTATAGGTGTATCCGAAACTTATGATGTCATTGTGACTATTCCGGCTGAAAATACTTCGTACGAATTTTTAGCAACTCCAGAAGACAGAACAAAATCAACTTCCATTTATATTGGTCCTGGAATCAAACAATTGGTTAGTCCGATGCCAAAATTGAAGTATTTTGAAGGCATGAAAATGATGAATGATATGATGAACATGGACGGAACCATGGATGATATGGGAATGGACATGAGTTTACAAAAAATGGACATGAATACTGTGATGTATCCAGAAATTTCAGGAGAAGCAATGAAAATGGATAAGCAAGAAGATATGAAAATGAATGATGATAAAGAAATGAATATGGATCATTCGCAACATGACATGTCTGCAATGGATTCTGATATTGTGACTTTAAATTATTCGATGCTAAAATCACCTACTAAAACAACACTTCCAAAAGATGCACCAGTTCGTGAGCTTCGTTTTGAATTAACAGGAAACATGAACCGTTATGTTTGGAGTATGGATAATGTAGTACTTTCTGAAACGGATAAAATTCTAATAAAGAAAGGTGAAATCGTTCGCATTACGCTATACAACAACTCAATGATGCGTCATCCAATGCATTTGCATGGTCATGATTTTAGAGTGTTGAATGGACAAGGAGATTATGCTCCGTTAAAAAACGTGTTGGATATTATGCCAATGGAAACCGACGTTATAGAATTTGAAGCTAATGCTGATGGAGATTGGTTTTTCCATTGTCATATTTTATATCACATGATGGCTGGAATGAATAGAGTTTTTAGTTATGAAAATTCAGCTCCAAATCCATATTTGCCAAATAAAGAAAAAGCATACAAGAAATTACAAGCAGAAAGCAATCAACTTCATTTTATGGCAGAAAATGATTTCGCTACCAATGGAAATGATGGTAAAGCAATGTTGCAAAATACACGTTGGAGCTTTGAAACGGAATGGAGATTGGGTTATCACGATGATCATGGATATGAATCAGAAACGCACATTGGAAGATATATTGGAAGAAATCAATGGTTTATGCCTTTTATAGGTTTTGATGCTCGTTATAGAAAGCTAGATCATGGAGAAATTGAAGAAAACTTATTTGGACAAAAAAGCACAAAGGACAAACGTATTCAAGCAAGTATAGGTTTTGCTTATACCTTACCAATGTTAGTTGTATTTCAAGCGGAAGCTTATCATGATGGAAATGTTAGATTGCAATTGATGCGCGAAGATATTCCAGTTTTAAAGCGATTAAGAATGGCTTTTATGGTTAATACAGATAAAGAATATATGGCTGGATTCAAATATATTGTTGGAAAAAACATGGGAATCACAACACATTATGACAGTGATATGGGATTAGGTTTTGGTATTAATGTGAATTATTAATTATCCTTCTTTTTTGAAGTATATGTTTTTTTCTTGTTTATCTTTTCTTGTTCTTTCATATTTGTAAAATGATTGTAAATTGTATTGATAAAACTTAAGATCATTCCAATTCCAATAACGATGTATAAAATTGTAAATAATTTTCCAGCATCTGTTTGAGGTGTAAAATCACCAAAACCAATAGTTGTTAATGTAACAACAGAAAAATAGAGCGAATCAATATAAGACCAGCCTTCAAGATAATTGTATGTAAAAGTACCAATAATTAAAATTATTATTGTTGTAATTAGCAGTTCTCTGTACTGTTCATCCTTCAAGAAGGAAATTAAAGTTCGGATGAAAAACATAAAAAATAGTTATGGGTTTTAATAATTGTAAATTTAAGAATTTTTTAAGAAACTTAGCTTCAATTAACGATTGTTAATATAATTTATAAAAAAGGGTATTGCAAATGGCTTATAATTCCAAAACAATTTTTATATTGCTTAAAACATTTTTGATTTATGAATTATGTAGTTATAATTACTATTTGTGCATTACTTTTATTAGCTTATGCATTTACAGTATCATCAAATAAAACGCAGATACCTTCTGTTATTTTATTAATTTTTATGGGTTGGCTCGTTAAACAAGGAACCGTTTTTTTAAATATTGATATTCCAGATTTAAATCCTTTATTGCCCTTTTTTGGTACTGTTGGATTAATATTAATCGTTTTAGAAGGTTCGTTAGAGTTACAATTTAATAAACAAAAATTACCTTTTATTGGTAAAACTTTTGTAACTGCTATTGTACCATTATTTATTACTGCTTTTGTAATTGGTCATTTCTTTTATTATTTTTTAGATGCAGATTATAAACAAGGTTTAATTAATGCTATTCCCTTATGTATCATTAGTAGCGCAATTGCAATATCGAGTGTTGGTAATTTAAGTTCTTTTAACAAAGAGTTTGCTATTTATGAGAGTAGTTTGTCTGATATTATAGGAGTTTTATTCTTTAATTTTTTAGTTTTAAATGAAGTAATTAATGTAGAAACTATTGGTAATTTTGGGTTACAAATCTTAATAATGTTGGTAATTTCATTTATTGCAACAGCTTTCTTGGCTTTTTTATTAAGTCGAATAGATCATCATGTTAAATTTGCACCTATCGTACTTTTAATAATATTGATTTATGCCGTTTCCGAAATTTATCATTTACCAGCTTTAATCTTTATTATGATTTTTGGTTTAATTATGGGGAATTTCGATGAATTAGATCGATTCAAATGGATACATTATTTGAAACCTAGAACTTTAGATAAAGAAGTTGTTAAGTTTAAAGAATTGACAATTGAAGCTGCTTTCTTAGTGAGATCATTGTTTTTTATATTATTTGGTTTTTTAATTAAAACGGAAGATGTTATAAATCCTCAAACTTTTGAATTAGCATTAGGTATAGTTCTATTAATTTATTTAGTAAGAGCAATACAATTAAGGATTTACAAAATGAAGCTAATGCCTCTTTTATTTGTAGCACCAAGAGGTTTAATAACAATATTATTATTTATTGGAATACCAACAGCGATAAAAATTGACTTAGTAAATAAAGCTTTAATTATCCAAGTTATTGTATTAACAGCACTTATTATGATGTTGGGGTTAATGTTTAATAAAAATTCAAGAGAGGAGAATGCTAAGATAAAAGAACAAGAAGATTCCAATCTAAAAATTGATATTGATATTCCACTTTAAAAAAATAAACCGTCAAGTAACCAACTTGACGGTTTATACAAACTAAATTAAACCAAACTTTGCTGTTAGTTAGAATGCGTATTTATTTTTCGCAATCAACTTAGCAGCAATTTTTTCACGTAAGCCAATTACATTTGGCATATTTGAGTATTTTGTAAAACGTTTTAATCCCATTAGCATCATACGTTGCTCATCACCTTCAGCAAAAGAGACAATTCCTTCTTTTCCTTTTTGGTTAACAATATCAACAGCTTTGTATAAATAAAGTTGAGCCATAGCAATCTGCTCTTGAACTTTATCTGCTCCTTCTTTCTTTGCAAGTTTTTCAACTCTTAGAACTGTACTTTCTGCCATGTATATTTCAATTAAAATATCAGCAGCAGCCATCAATAATTGTTGATGAGATTCTAATTCTGGTCCAAATTTTTGAACGGCAGCACCTGCAACCATTAAGAAAACTTTTTTCAGTTTGGCAATCATTTCTTTTTCTTCAGCAAATAATTCAGAATAATCTGGAACATCAAACGAAGGAATTCCCATTAATTCTTCTGCAACAGCCATTGCTGGTCCTAATAGGTCAACATGACCTTTCATGGCTTTCTTAACCAACATTCCTACAGATAGCATTCTGTTGATTTCGTTAGTACCTTCGTATATTCTTGCGATACGTGCATCTCTCCATGCGCTTTCCATTGGAGCATCTTCAGAGAATCCCATTCCACCAAAAATTTGAATTCCTTCATCAGTACAATTTTGTACATCTTCCGAAACGGCTACTTTTAAGATAGAACATTCGATAGCAAATTCTTCAACACCTTTTAATTCAGCTTCTTGATGAGAATTTCCTTCTTCAACTCTAATGTTAATTCTAGTTTCAATATCATGAGCAGCTCTATAAGTTGCACTTTCACCAGCATAAGCATTAGTTGCCATTTCGGCAATTTTTGATTGAATAGCTCCAAAACTTGAAATAGGCACATTGAATTGCATTCTTTCATTAGCATATTGAACACCTGTTGTAATTGTTCTACGCTGAGCTTCTAAACAAGCAGCTGCTAATTTGATACGTCCAACATTTAAAGCATTCATAGCAATTTTAAATCCTTCTCCACGACCAGCTAACATATTCTCTACAGGAACTTTTGTTTCGTTAAAGAAAACCTGACGAGTAGAAGAGGAGCGAATTCCTAATTTATGTTCTTCATCACCTAAAGAAATTCCGTTGGAAGGATCATTTTCAACAATGAAACCTGTAATATTTTTATCATCACCAATTCTTGCGAAAACGATAAACACTTGACAGAAACCTGCGTTTGAAATCCACATTTTTCCACCTGTAATACTATAATATTTTCCGTCATCAGATAAAACGGCTTTAGTTTTTCCTGAATTTGCATCAGATCCAGCTCCAGGTTCTGTTAAACAATAAGCTCCAAACCATTCTCCCGAAGCTAATTTTGGTACGTATTTTTGTTTTTGTTCTTCTGTTCCATATAAAGTTATTGGCATAGTACCAATTCCTGTATGAGCACCAAAAGCCGTTGAAAAAGAACCTGTTGCACCAGAAATATAATCACAAACTAAAACAGTATTTGTAAAACCCATTCCCATTCCACCATAGGCTTCAGGCACAGCTATACTTAGGTAACCTAATTCACCTGCTTTTTTCATTACTTCTTCAGTAAGTGCGTAATCTTTCTTTTCAAATCTTTCTTTGTTTGGCCAAAGTTCTTTGTCTACGAATTCGATAACCGAATCACGCATCATGATTTGTTCTTCATTGAAATCTTCTGGTGTGAAGATGTCTTCACATTTTGTTTCTTTTACAAGGAATTGTCCTCCTCTGATAATATCTGCCATGACTTATAGTTTGTTATATTATTATTTGGAACACAGATTTAAGAAATTGATAAAATTTTAAAAATTTCTCTGATTTCTTAACTCTGCGTTCCTTTATTTTTTATTTTAAAAATTCATAAATACCTGCTGTACCTTGTCCTGTTCCAACACACATAGTTACCATTCCGTATTTTGCATTTCCACGCTTGCGCATTTCATCAAATAATTGTACTGATAATTTTGCACCTGTACAACCAAGTGGGTGACCTAACGCAATTGCTCCACCATTTACATTTACAATATCTGGATTTAAACCTAATTCACGAACAACGGCTAATGATTGTGATGCAAAAGCTTCGTTTAATTCAATTAAATCAATATCCGATTGTTTTAAACCTGCTTGTTTTAATACTTTTGGAATTGCTTTTACAGGTCCGATACCCATAATTCTAGGTTCAACACCTGCAGATGCAAAGTTTACTAATCTTGCAATTGGTTCTAGATTTAATTCTTTAACCATTTCTTCGCTCATTACTAATACAAAAGCAGCACCATCACTCATTTGCGATGAGTTTCCAGCCGTTACACTTCCATCAGCAGCAAATACTGGCCGTAATTTTGCTAATGCTTCAACTGAAGTTCCAACTCTTGGTCCTTCATCTTTATTTACAACGTATGAACGTGTTTCTTTTTTACCATTTTCATTTACGAAAGTTTCTTCCACTGTAATAGGAACAATTTGAGCATCAAATCTACCTTCAGCTTGAGCTTTTAGGGCTTTCATATGTGAATTATAAGCAAATTCATCCTGATCTTCTCGAGAAACTTTGAATTGGTTTGCAACAGCTTCTGCCGTTAAACCCATTCCCCAATAATAATCTTCGTGACCTGCTTTTGATACTTTATAATCTGGAGTGGGCTTGTAACCACCCATTGGAATATAACTCATGCTTTCTGCACCACCAGCGATGATACAATCTGCCATTCCGGATTGAATTTTTGCTGTAGCCATTCCAATAGTTTCAATTCCAGAAGCACAATATCTGTTTACTGTTACACCCGGAACGTCTTCAACTTTTAATCCCATTAATGAAATTAAACGTGCTACGTTCAATCCCTGTTCTGCTTCTGGCATTGCGTTACCAACCATGACATCATCAATACGAGTTTTGTCGAAGTTTGGTAATTCTGCCATCATGTATTCAATTGTTTCAGCAGCCAATTCATCTGGTCTTTTGAAACGAAAAACTCCTTTTGGTGCTTTACCAACTGCCGTTCTGAATGCTTTTACTATATATGCTGTTTTCATAATTTTTTTAGTTTCTTAATGGTTTCCCTTTAGTTAACATGTGTTGAATTCTTTCTAACGATTTTCTTTCACCTGTTAGTGATAAAAAGGCTTCTCTTTCTAAATCTAATAAATACTGTTCTGATACTAAAGTTGGTTCAGATAAATCACCACCAGCCATAACATAAGCTAATTTATTTGCGATTTTTTTGTCATGTTCTGATATATATTTACCAGCTTCCATACTGTCAGTTCCAACCAAGAACATACCTAAAGCTTGTTTACCAAGTACTTTTACGTCTTTTCTTCTTGGTGCTTGTGTGTATCCTTGTTCTGCCATTTGCATAGCTACTTGTTTTGCCGTAGCAATTTGACGGTCTTTGTTCACAACAACGATATCTCTACCTTTTATAAGAACTCCGTTATCGAAACCTTCATAAGCTGATGTTGCTACTTTTGCCATTCCTACAGTTAGGAAATATTCTTGTAAAACATTTAATTCGACATCGTTTTTACGGAAAAGGTCTGAAGCTCTCAAAGCCATTTCTTTAGAACCACCACCACCAGGAATAACACCAACTCCAAACTCTACTAAACCTATGTAAGTTTCTGCAGCGGCAACAGCTCTATCAGCGTGCATGGTTAATTCACAACCACCACCAAGCGTCATTCCGTGAGGAGCAGCAATAACTGGAATAGCGGAATAACGACAACGCATCATAGTGTCTTGGAACATTTTGATGGCCATATTTAATTCGTCATATTCTTGCTCAACAGCCATCATGAAAATCATTCCTAAATTTGCTCCAACAGAGAAATTGGCACCTTGATTTCCAATTACTAATCCTTTGTATTCTTTTTCAGCTATGTCAATTGCTTTATTGATTCCTTGTAAAACTCCAGCACCAATAGAATTCATTTTTGAAGTAAATTCTAAATTGATAATTCCATCACCTAAATCTGTGATAATAGAATCGCTGTTGTTCCATATTTTTTTGCTTTCGCGAATGTTATTTAAGATAATGAAAGCATCTTGTCCAGGAATTTTTTCTACTTTTTTATTAATAGTAGAGTAGTAGTAAGTTGCACCCTCTTTTATAGTGTAGAAAGAAGTAATGCCTGCAGCTACCATTTCGTTAACCCAAGCAGCGGGTTCATAACCTTCCGCTTTCATTAATTCTATTCCTTTTTCTACTCCGATAGCATCCCAAATTTCGAAAGGTCCATTTTCCCAACCGAAACCTGCTTTCATGGCATCGTCAATTTTGTATAAATCTTCTGTGATTTCTGGAATTCTATTAGATACGTATTGAAACATTGAAGTGAAATTTTTTCTGTAGAAATCACCTGCTTTGTCTTTTCCTTTTACTAAAACTTTAAATCTATCAATTGGTTTGTCGATAGTTTTTGTTGATTCTAATGTAGCGAATGAAGCTTTTTTATTAGCTCTATATTCTAAAGTATCTAAATCTAAAGTTAGAATTTCTTTTCCTACTTTTTTGTAAAAACCTTGACCTGTTTTACTACCTAACCATTTGTTTTCCATCATTTTGTTGACAAATTCAGGAAGTTTGAATAATTCATGAGATTCGTCGTTTGGACAATTTTCATAAATTCCGTTTGCGACATGAACTAAAGTATCTAAGCCAACAACATCAACAGTTCTGAAAGTAGCTGATTTTGGACGACCAATAACTGGTCCAGTTAATTTATCGACTTCTTCTACAGTTAATCCCATTTCTTTTACTTGGTGGAATAAACTTTGGATTCCGAAGATTCCAATTCTATTTCCAATAAAAGCTGGTGTATCTTTAGCAACAACAGAAGTTTTTCCTAAGAACTTTTCACCATAACCATTTAAGAAATCAAGAACTTCTTGAGAGGTTTTTGGACCTGGAATAATTTCAAATAATTTCAAGTAACGTGCTGGATTGAAGAAATGGGTTCCACAGAAATGCTTCTGAAAATCTTCGCTTCTTCCTTCACTCATGAACTGAATTGGAATTCCCGATGTATTTGAAGTAATTAATGTACCAGGTTTTCTGTATTTTTCAACTTGTTCAAAAACTAATTTTTTGATGTCTAATCTTTCTACAACTACTTCAATAATCCAATCAACATCCGCTATCTTTTTCATATCATCAGTAGTGTTTCCCGTTGTAATTCGGTTGGCAAAACTTGGATGGTAAATAGGAGAGGGTTTTGATTTTAAGGCATTTGTAAGATGTTCGTTTACTAATCTGTTTCTTACAACTTTACTTTCTAATGTTAATCCTTTTTTTTGTTCAGCATCTGTTAGTTCTCTTGGAATAATGTCTAATAATAGGACTTCGACACCAATATTGGCAAAATGACAAGCAATTCCGCTTCCCATAATTCCTGAACCAATTACAGCTACTTTTTTAATATTACGTTTCATATATATAAATATTATTTTTTTTGTAATTCTTCTTCTAAAAATATTTTCTTATCAGAAATTAGATCATTTATAATTTCCGAAACTTCCATAAAATTTTGTAGTTTTTCTGATGAAACAACATCTTTAATTGTTTCATTAAACTTAACTACTGTAGACTTTGATAATTCTCTTTTTTCTTGACCTAAATCAGTTAATTGAATTATAATTCCTCTTCCGTCTTCTGGATTTTTTTTTCTTACAATTAATCCTTTTTCTTCCATTGATTTTAAAGTTCTAGTCAAACTTGTAGCTTCCATTCCCATTTTAGGACCTAATGCAGTTGAAGATGTTCCTTTTTCTTTATCAATACTTAATAAAGCAAAACCTGTTGCCATCGTAGCACCATATTTTGAGGCTTCTTCATTATACATTCTTGCAACTGCTTGCCATGTTGCTCGAAGTACATAATCTATAGTTTTATCTTTCATATAAATTAGTATTGAAACTCAAAGATAAAAAAAAATACTATGCACGCATAGTATTTTTTAATTTTTTTATGATAAATGTTTAAATAAATTCAATTATCTATTGAATTGTAAGTATACCAACATCAGTTGTTACTCCAGTTTGAACTGTAACATTACTTTCAACAACTGGTAAAAAAGGTAAAATAGGTGTAATTGTAACGGTATAAGTACCTGCAGTTAAACCTAAAACTTTAAAAGTACCATCTGTTTTAACATTGGTGTAAACTTCATCACCTGTTGAAGAAACAACCTGAACAGAAGCTAATGTTCCTGGAATTGAAATACTTCCTTCAATTGTTCCTGTTGTACTTAAATCAATAGTTCTTAAAACTGGTTTTAATGAATAAGTTCCGTTTCCATTTACAACAATAGATTTATTGGCATCAAAATCAATAAGAATACTATTTTGTGTATTTGCATCTAATGTTTGATTAACTTGTAATTTTAAACCCGATTGCTGAGCACTTGGTGTATCTAAAGGGTAACTAACTCCGTCAACTACTACTGAATTTTCAGTTCCTAAAATTAATCTTACTTGATTTACTCTAGAAGAAGTTATTACATCATTAGATAATGTTGTTTCTACACCACTTGATAATTCAAGTAAATCATAAATTCCAGTTTGAGTCTCTAAATTAACAGTAACTCCATCATTACCTATAACTTCTACACCTTGTACATCTATGTAAACAGCATCATATGGTCCTGGTGCATCAGTTAATCTAACGCTGTAAGCATAGCTTTCTGCATTTGAATTGTCATCATCACTACATGAAATCATAATCCCAAGTGAACTAAAAACTAGAGCTAAAAATAAAAATGTCTTTTTCATAATATGTTTTATTTAATGTTATGGTACAAATATCAAACATATTAGATGAAAACAATTTACATCATTTTTGGTTAATTTTATAGGTTTCCAATTTTTTAATGTTGGTAAATTTTATCGTATAAATCTTGATAGATTTCTTTTATAATTTTACGTTTTAATTTCATTGTAGGTGTTAAATGACCTCCTTCAATGCTCCAAATATCTGGTGTAAGTTCGAAGCGTTTGATTTTTTCCCAATTTCCGAAATGTTCATTAGCTGAATCTATTTCTTCCTGAATTCTTGCAATAACATCTTTATTTGAAGCAATGTCTTTATGAGAAGAACCGATATTTATTTTTTTGCGATCTGCCCATTCTTTTATAAAATCAAAATTAGGTTGGATAAAAGCGGCTGGCATTTTTTCACCATCACCGATAACCATTATTTGTTCAATAAAACGAGATTGTTTAAAAGCATTTTCAAGAATTTGTGGAGCTACATATTTTCCACCAGAAGTTTTAAACATTTCTTTTTTACGATCTGTGATTTTTAAGAAACCATCTGCATCTATTTCACCAATGTCTCCAGTATGAAAATAGCCACCTTGAAGAACTTCATTGGTTTTCTCTTCTTCTTTAAAATAACCAATCATTACGTTTGGTCCTTTGCATAGAATTTCACCGTCTTCAGCAATTTTGACTTCTACACCTTCTAATACTTTACCGACAGTTCCTACTCTAAAACCACGATTTCTCATATCATTTACTGATATAACAGGAGAAGTTTCAGTCAAACCATATCCTTCCATTACAGGAATATTAGCAGCACAGAATACTTTTGACAATCGTGTTTGCAAAGCAGCACTTCCACAAACTAGTAGTTCTAGTTCTCCACCAAGACCTTCTTGCCATTTAGAGAAAATAAGTTTTCGAGCTATTTTCAATTTGAATTCATACCATGCACCATTTTCACCATAAGGTTTGTAATCCATACCTAAATCCAAAGCCCAAAAAAATAATTTTTTCTTAATTCCAGTAAGAGCATCACCTTTTGCATATATTTTGTCATACACTTTTTCCAACAAACGTGGTACTACTGACATAACATGTGGATGAACTTCTTTTAAATTGTCACTAATTTTTTCAATACTTTCTGCAAAGTAGATTGAAATACCATAATATTGGTATAAATAAGTAAGCATTCTTTCAAAAATATGACAAATAGGTAAGAAGCTTAAAGCTCTAGTGTCTCCTGGTCTTAAAGGGACTCTTGGAGCACTCATCAACACATCTGAAACAATATTTTGATGGGTTAACATCACACCTTTTGGTCTTCCTGTGGTTCCTGAAGTATATATGATTGTTGCTAAATCTGTTGTTGCAATAGCATTTTTTCTAGCTTCAACTTCATTTTGATTGTCCTTATTTTCACCTAAGGCTAAAATTTCTTTCCAGTTTTTACATCCTTCAATTTCATTAAAAGAATATACTTCTTTAAGTTTTGGAACATTCTTTTGAATGGCTTTAACTTTTTGATATACTTCATCATCAGAGACAAAGCAATAAATTGATTCTGAATGATTTAATATATATTCATAATCTTCTTCAGAAATTGTTGGATATATTGGAACATTTTGTGCTCCAGTTTGCAATATACCAATATCACAAATATGCCATTCAGTTCTGTTCGAAGATGAAATAACGGCAATTTTATCATTCACACTTATTCCCATTCTTAAAAAAGCTCTTGAAACAGCATTGGCTTTATCTAAGTATTCTTGTGTTGAAGTTTTAACCCAATCATTACCATATTTAGTAACTAATGAATCAGATAAATTGTATTTTTCTAATTGGTGATAAGGAAAGTCAAACAATCTAGTAATTGTATTCATATATTTTCATAGTTTAGTGAATGCAAATTATGAAATTTTAATTAATTAACCAATTTTTTAAGAATATGATAGCTAGTTAATTATATCTTGTTGAATATAAGAATATTATGCATGCATAATAAATTAAAAAGCCCTTTAAATTAATTTTTTAAAGGGCTTTTTCTGTATTATTTATTATCAATCCAATTTTTTGCATTCACAAAAGCTTCTAACCAAGGAGAAACTTTATCGTTTCTATCTTTTGGATAATGAGCCCAGTTCCAAGGAAACGTAGAACGTTCAATATGAGGCATCATTACCAAGTGTCTTCCTGTTGGATCACACATCATGGCTGTGTTGAAATCAGAACCGTTTGGATTGGCTGGATAACCTTCATAAGCATATTTTGCAACAATATTATATTGTTCTTCTGGATAAGGTAAGTTGAATTTTCCTTCACCATGCGAAATCCAAACTCCTAATGTGCTACCTGTAAGCGTTTTTAGCATCACAGAATTATTTTCTTGAATGGTTACAGAAGTAAAACCACTTTCATGTTTATGAGAATCATTGTGTTTCATTTTTCCATGCACTTCATGCTCTGGATTGATTACTTCTAATTCCATAAACAATTGACAACCGTTACAAATTCCAACAGAAAGTGTGTCTTCTCTTTTGAAGAAGTTTTTTAAGGCTGTGTTTGCTTTTTCGTTGTATAAAAATGCTCCAGCCCAACCTTTGGCACTTCCTAAAACATCTGAATTTGAAAATCCTCCAACAGCTCCAATAAACTGAACATCTTCCAAGTTTTCTCTTCCAGAAATCAAATCGGTCATGTGAATATCTTTCACATCAAATCCGGCTAAATACATAGCATTTGCCATTTCTCTTTCAGAATTACTTCCTTTTTCACGAATAATGGCTGCTCTTGGTCTTGGTTTTGAATTATCAATTTCTGGCTTTTTCCCAGTAAATTGAGATGGGAACTTAAATTTTAATTCTTGTTTATCAAAGTTGTCAAAACGTTCTTTTGCTTTATTGTTTAAAGTCTGTTTGTCATCTAATAAGTAAGAAGTTTCAAACCAAAGTTTTCTATAATTTTCAATATTTAAATTCCAATTTCCAAAATCTAAACTATCTGAAGTTGTAGCATTTCCTAATTTGTAAATCTCTAAACCTTCAAATGCTTTTTCAAATGTTGCATCATCTTTAGCTTGAAGAACTAAACCAATATTTTCAGAGAATAAGATCTTTACTAAATCTTTTTCAGCAAAAGCATCAAATGAAATTTTTGCACCTAAATTAGTATCAGCAAAACACATTTCTAGTAAAGTTGTGATTAAACCACCACTTCCAATATCATGACCAGCTAAAATTTGGTTATCTTTTATTAATTCTTGAACTGTGTTAAATGCTTTTTTAAAGAAATTTGAGTCTTTAATTGTTGGTACTTCATTTCCAATTTTATTCAAGGTTTGAGCAAATGAACTTCCACCTAATTTGAATGCATCTTGTGATAAATTGATATAATAAATTGAACCACCATCTTTTTGAAGAACTGGTTCAACAACTTTAGTTATATCGTTACAATTTCCTGCAGCTGAAATAATTACTGTTCCTGGAGCAATTACTTCTTCATTTGGATATTTTTGCTTCATGGAAAGCGAATCTTTTCCTGTTGGAATGTTGATTCCCAATTCGATAGCAAAATCAGAACAAGCTTGAACGGCTTCGAATAATCTAGCATCTTCACCTTCATTTTTGCAAGCCCACATCCAATTGGCAGAAAGCGAAACCGATTTCAAATTATCTTTTAAAGGAGCAAAAACAATATTGGATAAAGCCTCAGCAATTGCAGTTCGACTACCAGCAGCTGGATTTACTAAAGCTGAAATAGGAGAGTGCCCAATGGAAGTTGCAATCCCTTCTTTACCATTATAATCTAAAGCCATTACACCTACATTATTTAAAGGCAATTGCAAAGGTCCAACACATTGTTGTTTAGCTACTTTTCCGCCAACACAACGGTCAACCTTATTGGTTAGCCAATCTTTACAGGCAACAGCTTCTAGTTGTAAAACTTCTTTTAAATAGGTTTCTAAATTTTCTTGCGAGTATTTTAAATCTGAATATTTTCTATCGATTTTTGAATCAGTCATTATGGTTTTTGGTGAACTTCCAAAGAAATCTTCCAAAGCATAATCCATTGGTTTTAAACCAGTAGATTTTGATTCAAATGTAAAACGATGATCATTGGTTACATCACCAACTTCATACATTGGAGAGCGTTCTCTGTCAGCAATTCGTTGTAAAATATCCATGTCTTTTTGACCAATAACCAATCCCATTCTTTCTTGCGACTCGTTACCAATGATTTCTTTGGCTGAAAGCGTTGGATCTCCAACAGGTAAATTATCTAAGTTGATTAATCCACCAGTATCTTCAACCAATTCTGATAAACAATTTAAATGTCCTCCAGCACCATGATCGTGAATAGAAACGATTGGATTTTCATCACTTTCTACTAAACCACGAATAGCATTTGCAGCACGTTTTTGCATTTCTGGATTAGAACGTTGGATAGCATTTAATTCAATTCCTGAACTAAATTCTCCTGTATCTGCTGAAGAAACAGCAGCTCCACCCATTCCAATTCTGTAGTTTTCACCACCTAGAATTACAATTTTATCACCTTCACTTGGTTTTTTCTTGATGGCTTGGTCTAATTTTCCATAACCAATTCCACCAGCTTGCATAATTACTTTGTCGTATCCTAATTTTCTACCTTCTTCTTCATGTTCGAAAGTTAATAGTGAACCTGTAATTAAAGGTTGACCGAATTTGTTTCCAAAATCAGAAGCTCCGTTGGAAGCTTTAATTAAAATATCAATAGGTGTTTGATACAACCATTTTCTTTCTTGAAAACCTAATTTATTTTCTTTCAAACGAGAATAAGAAGTCATGTAAACAGCTGTACCAGCTAATGGTAACGAACCTTGTCCACCAGCTAATCTATCACGAATTTCTCCACCAGAACCTGTTGCTGCACCGTTGAAAGGTTCAACCGTTGTTGGGAAATTATGCGTTTCTGCTTTTAATGAAATTACTGAATCGAATTCTTTTTCAGCGTAAAAATCAGCTTTATCTGCACTTTTTGGTGCAAACTGAGTCACTTTTGGACCTTTTAAAAAAGCCACATTATCTTTATAAGCCGAAACGATATCGTTTGGATTTTCAGCTGATGTTTTCTTAATTAACTTGAATAAAGAAGTTTCTTTTTCAACACCATCAATAACAAATGTTCCGTTGAATATTTTATGACGACAATGTTCTGAATTCGCTTGTGAGAAAGCAAAAATTTCAGAATCCGTTAATTTTCTATTTATCTTGCTAGAAACTTGGTGTAAATATTCTACTTCTTCATCGCTTAAAGCTAAACCTTCTTTTTTATTGTAAGAAGCAATATCTTCAATCTCTAAAATAGGTTCAGGTTGGATATTTATGGTAAAAATTTCTTGATTAAGTTCCTTGTACTTTTGCGAAAGCATAGGGTCAAAATCATTGAAGTCAGTAGTTACTTTAAGAAATTCTTCAATTCGAATTATTCCAGAAATACCCATATTTTGAGTGATTTCTACAGCATTTGTACTCCAAGGAGTTATCATTGTTGCTCTTGGTCCAACAAAAAAATCCGCAAGAACGGATTTTTCAATTTTATGTGCGTTACCAAATAGCCAATTTAATTTTGAAATTGTTTCTGCCGAAAGTTCGTTTTGCGCTTGAACGGCAAAAACTATGTTACTCTCGTTTCCGAAGAAATGAATCATTGTACTTTAAGTTAGTTGTTGTTGTAAGTGCAAATTTATTCTAAAAACTTATAATTTCAAAAGCATTAATAATAAAGTTTATAACAAAAAAAACTGCCATTTGTTAATGACAGTTTTGATTTTTTTTGGAAGTTTATTTTCTTCTTTTAGAAAGAATTTCCATGTTTTTAAATTCTTTACCATTTGCATCAATATCAAACATCTCTAATTTTTGGGTATTGTCATCAATGTAAGTAATGATTTCTTTAACTTTTTTCTCTTTTCCAGTTACTGGATCAACCATATTTCCTTTAAATGTAATAGATTTTGAAGCTTCATCATATTGACCTCGAGATACTAACATTCCGGTTCCCATATTATCAATCCAAGTTGCAATAAACTCTTTGGATGCATTGTCATACGCAGTTATTCCACGACCTTCGAAAGCCATTCCCCACATATCACCTTTAAAAACTCCTTCTTGATATTTGCCATCCAGTATCATTTTGTAAGTTGCTACAGAAGTTGCTTTCATAGGTTCTGGACTTTCAGGCATCCAAAATGTCATTTCAGCATCCCATGTTCCGGTATCTTTTGCTAACATTTCGTGTGCTTTTGATGGAGTTGCATAATCAGCCCAAGCTTTTGCTACGGTTGCAGAATCTGGAGTTACTTCAACTGTTTCTTCCACTTTAACTTCTGTAGTTGTTTCAGTTGGTACTTCTTTTTCTTCTTCCACTTTTTTACAAGATGTAAATCCTATTGAAAAAGCTAGTAACGGTAAAATAATTTTTTTCATGATTTTATAATTTATTGGTTAGTTAGTCAAAGATAATAAAATTATAAGCACCCATGTCTGTAAGTCCTATTCTAGGATTATTTAATATGTCATTAAAGATTGAAAAACTTGTTTCTGCTGTTCCTTTTGCAGCAGAATTTTCACCGATTATCAATTCATTTTTATTTGGATCTTTAAAATCGGGTTTGTTTTGTGTTGAATTATTAGCTCGTATACAATTTTCAAAAATAGAAGTATTCGCAAAATTATATTCAGCAACATTTATAAATTGATTATTGGTGTCAATAAATTTAATTAGACAATTGGTGTATTTGAAACTGAAAGTACCTCCTTCATTTTTATGTGAAATACCTAAATTACTTGAGCCATAAATAATACAATTATTAAAATTTGCTTTTATAAGTGGAGTAGGAGTACCATTTATTTTATCATTACTTAAAGATACACAAGTTTGGTTTGGAGTTGGCCAATAATTAGCAAAAGTACAATGAGTAAATTCGTAACTTCCACCAAAACTTCCTATAAATGAAGCTTCTCCACAATTATTAATCACTACATTTTTCCCATCGATAAAACCTGTTGTTGCATATAAACCAATATTTGAACAGTTATAAATCTGTACGTTATTTAAGGTTGCGTTTACCGAATTAGTACCATCGTTTCCATTTACATATAAGCCTACAACTGCATTTTTGATAGTTAAATTATTCAAGACGTTTGAATGACTTCCATTGGTCAACCAAATTGTTCCCCATTGACCAGGTACTTCTGAAAAATCAGGTTCTAAACGATCACCTTCAAAAATCACTTCGTTTTCTAAAGCATCTGTTGTTGAGGGTTTGCCATCAACAAAAAGAGATGCATCATTGGCCACAATTATTCCTGAATCAGCATGAAAATGTATGCGAGCTCCTTCTTCGATTGTTAAAGTCTTTGTAGGTGGTACAAAAGCATAACCATATATTACATAAGGTTTTGAATTATTCCAAAATAATTCATTGCCGTTTATTGGATCATTCTCATCTAAATAGCTTACATTAATTTTTACAGGTTCACCTTGTTCATTAGTACCTAAGGTCAAATCTTCATAATCAAATCCACCGTTGCTGTTAGGAGTTCGTTGTGGATAAATGAAATAAGCATCTTGAATTAAGGTAACTAAATCCACTTTTTGCATTCCAGATGAAGAATTAAATTCAATAAAATCAGTATATAAAAAATCGGCTGGATTAACATTAGCAACATCTTCAGTTACTTCAATAAAAACAAACATACTGTCTTTGGCAAGCATTTCTATGTTGTTGAATTCTTTACCAGGCATTCCATCAACCATTAAACGGTATTTAGAACTTTGACCTTTGTTTAATCGAATACTTGGAATAGAAATGTTTTTATTACTTCTGTTGTAAACTTTTAAAGTATAGGTACTGGAACCGATATTAGTAAAAACAGTATCTAAATAAACAGTGTCTTTAGAAAATTCTAATCCTCCAGAACTGGTTTCAAAATCAAAATCGTTTCTACATGATGTTAATGAAGCTATTAATACAACAAAAAGTAATCCTAAATAATGACGCATAAATAATTTGAATTTTCGTAAAAGTAATTATTAATTTCAAAACGCTATTTATGGAAACGAAAAAAAATCAATTTTAGTCTCAATTAACAATCTATTATAAAAAGATATTAGGCTTAAGATTTAAAAAATGAGTAATTTTGTAATAAATAAGTAAACCATGTTTGATAAAGATAAGATGCTTCAATTGTGTAATGATTGGTCAAAAAACACATTGATGGAAACGTTAGAAATAGAATACATAGATGCTGGTGAAGATTTTTTAACAGCAAAGATGCCAGTAAACCCAAGAGTTCATCAACCCATGGGATTATTACATGGAGGTGCTAGTGTTGCTTTAGCTGAAAGTGTTGGAAGTGCAGCTTCAATTATGTTTGTAAATCCAGAGAAATCAGAAGTAAGAGGAATAGAAATTTCTGCTAACCATTTGAAAGCTAAACGTGATGGAATGGTTTATTGTACTGCAAAAATCGTTCACAAAGGAAGAAGCATTCACTTATGGGAAATTAGAATTACAGATGAAAGCGATAATTTGGTTTGTTTATGTAAGTTGACCAATATGATTTTACCTCGAAAAGAACGCTAAAATGAAGATTTTTGAAATAGCAAAAGTTCATTTTCAATCCAATTTACCTTTTGTTTTATTTGCTGAACCTAATGAATCTCATTTGAAAGTCTATTTTCAGAATGATGACGAATTGCATCAATTTGAAAATCAAAGTGGATTTGTTTTTGTTTCTTTTGATGGTAAAAATAAAGTTGTTATTCCTAAAGAAAATTCAGAATATTATAGTGAAGAAATTAATTATGAATTAGATTTCGATATTCAATCAATTGACATTAAAACTTCAAGTGAGGAAAAAAACAAGTTTAAAGAGTTAGTTGAAACATCCGTAAAGGAAATTCTATCAGGAAAATTTGATAAATTAGTTGTTTCAAGAAAAATTAATTTTCAAAATAAAATTGATGTATTTCAAACCTATATAAATATATTAAAAACGTATCCAACAGCTTTTCGCTATTTATTTTTTCATCCAAAAGTTGGGCTATGGATGGGAGCGACACCGGAACAATTACTTAAAATTGAAGCTAATCATTTTGAAACTGTTGCATTAGCTGGAACCCAATTATTTTCAGAGCAAGTTGAATGGACAGAAAAAGAAATACAAGAACAACTATTTGTCACTGATTATATTGTTGAAAATTGTAAAGATTTGGCTTTGGATATTGAGGTTTCACCACCATTTACGGTACAAGCCGGAAAATTGGCACATATAAAAACCAAAATTTCTGGAAGTATTTCTAAAGAAAATGAAGCGAAATTAATTTCAAAATTACATCCAACACCTGCAGTTTGTGGTTTGCCTAAAGAAAAAGCGAAAGAATTTATTATAGAAAATGAAAATTATGACAGAAAATTTTATGCTGGATTTTTAGGAGAATGGAATGTGAATGAAACAACCAATTTATTTGTTAACTTGCGTTGTATGGAAATTGACGCTGTGAATACAATTTATGTAGGTTGTGGAATTACAAAAAACAGTATTGCTGAAAATGAATTTATAGAAACTCAAAATAAGTCAGAAACCATTAAGAATATTATAATTATAAAATAATGAAGTTAGATATATTAGCCTTTGGAGCTCATCCAGATGATGTTGAATTAGGAGCAGCAGGAACGATTGCCAAAGAAGTTTCACTAGGAAAGAAAGTCGGAATTATCGATTTAACTCGAGGTGAATTAGGCTCAAGAGGTTCAGCTGAAATTAGAGATGAAGAGGGTAGGAAAGGAGCTGAAATTTTAGGAGTTGCTGTTCGTGAAAATTTGCGTTTTAGAGATGGATTTTTTGTAAATGATGAAAAACATCAAATGGAAATCATTAAAATGATTCGAAAATATAGACCTGAGATTGTTTTATGTAACGCTATTGAAGACCGACACATTGACCATGCAAAAGGAAGTAATTTAGTTAGTGATGCTTGCTTTCTATCGGGTTTAATAAAAATAGAAACTTTTTTAGATGGCCAAAAACAAGAACATTGGAGACCAAAGCAAGTGTATCATTACATGCAATGGAAAAACCTTGAACCAGATTTTGTAGTTGATATCACAGGTTTTATGGATAAGAAAATGGATTCTGTTTTGGCTTACAGTTCGCAATTTTATGATCCTAATTCTAAAGAACCTATAACACCAATTACCTCAAAAAACTTCTTAGATTCTATAAAATACCGAGCTCAAGATTTGGGAAGAATTGTTGGTGTAGATTTTGCTGAAGGTTTTACAGCAGAAAGATATTTGGCAATCAATAGTTTAAGTGATTTGAAGTAAATTTATGTTTTTTTTATTTGTAGAATAGAAAAACAGTAGTATATTTGCACTCGTTAAACAAATGGTGATTGTAGCTCAGTTGGTTAGAGCATCGGTTTGTGGTACCGAGGGTCGTGGGTTCGAGCCCCATCATTCACCCTTATAAAGCTTCAAGGAAACTTGGAGCTTTTTTTTTATGTCAAGCTATTCCATAAAGAGAATATTCCAATTCCTAAAATTAAAAATAAAGACAATTTTTTGAATTTATTTTGTGGAATTTTATTTAATATTTTCTGGCCAACCCATGTTCCTAAAAATCCAATTATAAATAGAAAAGGTATATAGATTAATATTTCTTTGGTTATATATCCATTAAAAAAATACACAAAACTTCTTGTAAAATCGATTCCAAAATCAATAGTGGCTGATGTGGCTACAAATACACTTTTTTCTAAATTAAAAGCGACCATTGTAATTCCTCTAATGGCTCCACCTGTTCCAAGAAAACCTGCAGTAAATCCAGATAAAGAACCACCAATAATACTTTCTTTAAGTCTAGCAGGAATAACTAATTTATCTTTGATTAAAAACAGTAAACTCAATAGAATTAAAAATATGCCTAGACCAATTTCTAATAATTTTGAATCAAAATAGCTACTTAATATTCCACCAATAATTACAAACAATACGGAAGGAATTCCTATTTGAAGCAATAGCTTTTTATCTAAACCTTTTCTAAAAAGATAAATTTTACTGATATTACTGGATAAATGAAAAATAGCTGTAATACCTAAAACGGTATGGAAATCAAAAAACAAATTAGAAAAAGGCACAAAAAAGACTGAAGAACCAAATCCTCCTATTGTTCCAATGATTTCAGCTACTAATGCCAAAAATAAAAAAAGAATACTTTTATCTAATGTCATATAAATAAAGCACTCCTAAGAGTGCTTAATAGTAATGGATTTTCTTATTCACCGTTTCTATCGGCAATTATTCTTTTGTCTCTGTTAGCAATTTCCCATGCATCAGCAAACGCAAGTTGTGCTCTTTTTGTCATTAATTCATAATTAATTTTATCAGGTGTATCAGTTGGTTTGTGGTAGTCAGCATGCACACCATTGAAAAAGAAAATTGCTGGAACACCGTTTTTAGCAAAATTATAATGGTCTGAACGGAAATAAATTCTTTCAGGATCATTTCTGTCATTGTATTTGTAATCTAAATTTAGTCCAACATATTTCGTATTCATTTCTTCATTAATTTGATATAATTCTGTACTTAATCTATCAGAACCAATCACATATATATAGTTTGGTTTTTCTTCATGTGCTGGATCAACTCTTCCAATCATATCAATGTTGATATCTACAACTGTGTTTTTTAAAGGAAACAATGGATTTTCAGAATAATATCTTGAACCGTGTAATCCTTTTTCTTCAGCGGTTACGTGTAAAAATAAAATAGAACGTCTTGGTCCATGGCCTTCTTTTTTAGCTTGAGCAAAAGCTTGAGCCATTTCTAATAGTGCAACTGTTCCAGAACCATCATCATCAGCTCCGTTATAAATTTCATCATTTTTTGTACCTACATGGTCATAATGAGCAGAGATAACAACAATTTCATCAGGAAATTCACTTCCAGGAATAAAAGCCCATATATTTTCAGAATCAACTCCTTTATTACCAAATTTTTGTGTCATAAAAGCGGCTGGAACTTTTTGATAATAACTACTAGCACCTTTTGGATAATTTATTCCAAGACTTTTGTAATAATTGATAAGATATTCTCCCGCTCTTTTTTGTCCAGCAGAACCCGTATCTCTTCCTTCCATTTCATCTCCAGCTACAATATATAGATGTTTGCTTAAATCAGTTTTATCAATCAGATTAATATAAGTTCCTGCATTTACTTCCGTTTTTTTGCTTAACGATGAACTTGATCCACAACTATATAAAACTAAACCAATAATGCTACAAGCAATTATTCTTTTCATACTCTAATTATTTAAATGATATTATATTTTCAAAAATATGTTTTTTATTTAGAAAAAACTCAATTTTTATTTAATTAGTATTGAGATAGATTAAAAAATTTCAATATTATAAGTTTAAATTTAAAAGTTTATTTTTGCAAAAAAGAATTTACCATGTTCAAATTAAAATTACCAACAGACCCAAGATGGGCAAAAATAGCAGAATCAAACATTGAAGAGGTGTTAAGTGATCACGCTTGGTGCGAACAAAAAGCTGTAACCAATTGTATCACACTAATTACAATGTTACCAGAACATACACATATCATCACTGAATTAATCAAAATTGCCCAAGAAGAAATGGAACATTTTGAGCAAGTGCATGAGTTGATAAAAGCTAACGGTTGGGTTTTAGGACGAGAACGCAAAGATCATTATGTGAATGAGCTCTATAAATTCATGCAAAAGGGTGGAAGCAGACAATCGCATTTGGTAGAACGTTTGTTGTTTTCGGCTATGATTGAAGCTAGAAGTTGTGAGCGTTTTAAAGTACTTTCAGATACTATTGAAGACCAAGAAATGGCTAAATTTTACCGAGATTTAATGATAAGTGAAGCCAATCATTACACTGTTTTTCTTGGTTTTGCCAATGAAATTGGAAAAGGGTTGGATGTAAAAAAACGTTGGGAAGAATGGTTGGCTTATGAAGCTGAAATCATTAAAAGTTACGGAAATTCTGAAGCAATTCACGGATAATTTATTCTTTGGAATTTGGAATTTTCTTATTGGAATTTTTCTCTTCAATCCATTTACTCAGGTACATCGTACTTTTTAAAGTGTGATGATTTAAAACCTGTCCCATAAAATTTTGGGTGCGATGACTTTTAATATTGAAAATTAAATATTCAATTAGTTTTGCAAAATCTTTTTCAAAATTCTTTTTATTGAAAGTTGTATTAATGATGTTTAAACCATTGATTTGAGATTTATTCCAGATGTCTTTATTGGTATAAAGTGTAACTGCTATTTCAGCAAATTCAATAGGATTATCTTCAATGAACCCATTCCAAATTATGTTATTTTGCATGCCCTCAGCTCCAATTTTGGTTGTAACATTTGGACTTCCAAATAACATCGATTCCAATAATTTGCCTTTAATGCCAGCACCATAAGGCAAAGGAGCAAGTAGGACTCTGTGTTTTTTAAATACATCAGAACTATTTTCAGCTCTTCCTTTAATCATAAAACCTTCTTTTTCATTATGCAATTGTTTGGCTTTTTCAGGAAGATAAGCACCATAAATATGCAATTCAGATTTAGGTAATTGTTTCCTAATTAAAGGCCAAAATGTATTTTTCAATTGCAAAACAGCATCCCAATTGGGTTGATGATAAAAATTTCCAATAGAGAAAAAATGATTCCTATCTTCAAATTTAGGAAAATTTTCAAAATTACTTTCATCCATTTCATCATACATCATTGGAATATAATGCAATAATTCAATTGGAATAGAAAAAGTATTTACCAATAAATCATATTCAAATTTAGAAATGATCAAAGTCAAATCACATCTATAAATTGAAGCTATTTCGCGTTTAGCAATATCGTTTTGTAAATGTTTTGTTTCGCAACTTATTTGTTGTTTGAAACATTGCAATCTGGCTTCACGCAAAAAGTGTAAATCTTCAGAATCTAAAATCTTAATTGCGTTTGGACAATTTTCAGTAACGCGCCAACCAAATTGTTCTTCCGTCATAAAACGATCAAAAAGAACTACTGTTGGATTTTCTGATTTAATAAAACTATCAAAAGAATTGTTGTTTAATTCAATTTCAACAGTTTTAATGTTAAGCTTACTCAAATCAACCGAAAATTCAGAAAAAGAAGCAATTGAAGTAAAGGTAATTTGAAAATCTTGTTTTTTAAAAAATGCTATTAGTTGCATCATTCGTTGCCCAGCAGCGGTTGAATTTGGTTCTGGCCATACAGAGCCAATGATAACAATTTTTTTCATAAATATTAACTTAATACAAAGGTATAAAATAAAATGTTGTACTCTAAAAATATGATTTTTAAAGAGATATATTTTGTAGCTAAAAAATATTTAAAATTATATTAAAAAAGGTTTGTAGAAATAAAAAATGATACTATATTTGCACTCGCAATACGGAAGTAGTGCAGTTTATTGGAGAAATGGCAGAGCGGTCGAATGCGGCAGTCTTGAAAACTGTTGACTGTAACAGGTCCGGGGGTTCGAATCCCTCTTTCTCCGCGAGCTGAAAAGCAAATTGAATTAAAACCCTTAAAATCGTATGATTTTAAGGGTTTTTTTATTTTCACAACCTTCAAAACATTCATTAATTCGTGAACCTAAAGGGATAAATTCGGTTACCCTAAAAAACTCAAATTTTGGGTAACCGATTTTTAACTTAACCTAATGTTCATAGGATGTTACAGCCAGTTCAATAACCAGTTTAAAACTTGTACATCTTGTGAACCTTGAATATTAAAATTAAATTTAATACTAATAAAAAGGTCACCATTATGAAAGCAAAAGTTTCTATTCTTTTTTATGCTAAAAAAGCAAAAGCCAATGTTAACGGTTTAGTTCCAATCTACACAAGAATTACAGTCAATGGAAAAAGGATTGAGTTAAGTACCAATAGATTTATAGAAATATCTAAATGGTGCACTAAATCTAACAAAATTAAAGGTAATTCAGAAGAGGCTCGTTCAATAAATAGCCATCTGGATATGTTGAAAATTCAAATAATTGATACCCAAATGGAATTAGTCCATAAAAAAATTCCAATTACTGCCGAGAGTTTTAAAAGTTTGTTACTTGGAGTTGATGAAAGAGCTCGAATGTTAGTTCCTATATTCCAAGATCACAACAACAAAATTAAAGAATTGGTAGGTAAAGAATATGCTCCAGGAACATTAGAACGCTATACAACCTCTTTGAAACATACTATTGAGTTTATGCAATGGAAATATAATATTTCTGATATTGATATTACCAAGATTGATCACGCTTTTATAACCGATTATGAATTCTGGTTAAGAAGTGTTAGAAATTGTGCGAATAACACAGCTGTAAAATACATCAAGAACTTCAATAAAATTATCAAGATATGTTTGGCCAATGACTGGCTTGACAAAAATCCTTTTGCAAACTACAAATCCAAAGTAAAAGAAGTTGAAAGAGTTTATTTATCTGAAGAAGAAATTCAAAGTATTATTGAAAAAGAATTTAAAACAGAAAGGTTATCTATTGTTCGCGATATATTCCTTTTTAGCTGCTTTACTGGTTTGGCGTACATTGATGTCAAAAACTTAACAAAGTCGCATATAAGCTTCGGTATTGATGGCGAGAAATGGATATTTACACATAGACAGAAAACAGAATCAGCTTCTAAAATTCCAATCCTTCCAGTTACTCAAATGATTATCGATAAATACGAGAATCATCCACAAAGTAACAATCAGGAAAAATTACTTCCTATTCTGTCTAATCAAAAAATGAATGCCTATTTAAAAGAAATAGCAGCTGTTTGCGAGATTGAAAAAGAATTAACCTTCCATATTGCTCGACATACATTTGCGACAACTGTAACACTTACAAATGGTGTACCTATTGAAAGTGTAAGTAAAATGCTTGGACATAAAAATTTGAGAACTACGCAACATTACGCAAAAGTTTTGGATAGAAAAGTTAGTGAGGATATGCGTATTTTGAAAGATAAATTTAGTTATAGTTTTAAGTTGAATACTAAAGAAGCGTAAAAAAACGTAAAAAAACGTAAAAACTAAAAAATAATTTTACTACTTTTACAGCTGTGAAATTTTTAAGCTACATATTATCAATCTATTTAGTAATACTTTCATGTTTGCCATGTGCAGATGTGGAAACATCTAATTTTACACATACTGCAAGTAAAATAGGCGCAAAACACGATAATCATTCACACGATCAAGAAAATGATGCATGTTCTCCTTTTTGTGTTTGTAATTGTTGTGGACAAAGTGTATTGTCTTATGTACCTAAAGTAGTTTTTAATTTTCATACCTCAATTGAAGAAATTGAAACGCTAAACTCTTTTTATAAATCTAATTTGTATGCCAATTTCTTTGGGAGTATTTGGCAACCACCTCAAATAGTATAATGAAGCCCCGCCCATTTTGGCGGGGTTAGAAACTTGTGTTCATAGCACAAATTATGGCAAATTTTTAATTTGCTAATTTCTAATTCATTATAATATTTTCAATGTTAGACAAAATCATACAATTCAGTATAAAGAACAAATTCATTATACTACTTTTTACACTTGTGTTAATAGCTTGGGGAAGCTACTCTTTAAAAAACCTACCACTTGACGCATTACCAGATGTTACTAATAACCAAGTGCAAATTATTACAAATGCACCTACTTTAGCCAGTCAAGAAATTGAGCAACTCATTACATATCCATTAGAGCAATCTTTAAAAACAATTCCAAAAGTTATAGAACTGCGAAGTATTTCTCGTTTCGGACTTTCGGTTGTTACAGTAGTTTTTAAAGATGATGTAGATATTTATTGGGCAAGGAATCAAATTTTTCAACGAATAAGCCAAGCCAAAGAAAATATCCCAGCTTATGCAGGTTCTCCTGAAATGGCGCCCATTTCAACAGGATTAGGAGAAATTTATCAATACGATGTATATGCTAAAAAAGGATATGAAGATAAATACGATGCTGTCAAATTGCGAACCATTCAAGATTGGATTATCATTCCACAATTACAAGGAATTGAAGGTGTTGCAGAAGTTGCTACTTGGGGTGGTAAATTAAAACAGTTTGAAATTGCCGTTAAACCAAATACTTTAAAGAGTTTAGATGTAACCATAACTGAAATTTTTGAAGCTTTAGAAAAAAACAACCAAAATACTGGAGGTGCGTATATTGAAAAAGACCAAATGACCTACTTTATTCGTGGTGTAGGTATGGCTACCGGAAGTAAGGATTTAGAAAATGTTGTTGTAAAGAACAGAAACGGTGCACCTGTTTTAATTCGTGATGTAGCTTCAGTTAATGAAGGATATGCTATGCGATATGGAGCAGCTACAAAAGATGGGAAAGGTGAAATAGTGGCAGGTATGGCATTAATGCTTAAAGGAGAAAATTCTAAAGCAGTTGTTGATAGAGTTAAAGAAAAAATGGATCAAATCAACAAAACACTTCCTGAAGGTGTCGTTGCTGAAGCATTTATTGATAGAGGTAAATTAGTTGATAGTGCAGTAGGAACTGTTACTAAAAATTTATTAGAAGGTGCGTTAATCGTAATTTTTGTATTGATTTTATTTCTAGGAAACCTTCGCGCAGGACTAATTGTGGCTTCGGTAATTCCGTTGTCAATGCTTTTTGCTGTTATTCTAATGAATCATTTTGGTGTAAGTGGAAATTTAATGAGTTTAGGAGCTATCGATTTTGGAATTATTGTCGATGGTGCAGTAATTATTGTAGAAGCCACAATGCATCATTTGCAAAAGCTCAAAAGACAAAAGAACTTAACCCAATTAGAAATGGATAGCGAAGTGTATAAATCTGCTTCCAAAATTCGTAATAGTGCAGCATTTGGAGAAATAATAATTTTAATTGTGTATTTGCCAATATTAGCATTAGTTGGAACCGAAGGTAAAATGTTTAAACCAATGGCAATGACTGTAGGATTTGCAGTAATTGGAGCTTTCGTACTTTCTTTAACTTATGTACCTATGATGAGTGCAATGTTCTTATCTAAAAACACAGAGCATAAAGAAAACTTTAGCGATAAAATGATGGCATGGTTTGAAAAAATATACACTCCATTTTTAGACAAAGCATTACAAATCAAAAAAGTAGTTTTAGGAATTGCTGTCGGATTATTTGTAATGGCATTGGTAGTTTTCCAAAATATGGGTGGTGAATTTATACCTACAATTGAAGAAGGGGATTTAGCCATTAATGCAACGATAATGACAGGAAGCTCTTTAACGCAGATGATTGAAACAACCACTAAATACGAAAAAATTCTAAAAGACAAATTTCCAGAAATTAAAACCATTGTTACAAAAATTGGTAGTGGTGAAATTCCAACAGATCCAATGCCTATTGAAAGTGGTGATTTAATTATTGTTTTAAAAGATAAATCAGAATGGACTTCTGCTGATAATTGGGAAGATTTAGCCAACCTAATGAAAGAAGAAATGGAAGTTATTCCTGGAGCAAACATTGAAGTTTCCCAACCCATTCAAATGCGTTTTAACGAATTAATGACGGGTAGTAGAAGTGATATTGCTATAAAGATTTTTGGGGATGATTTAGAAATACTAGATGTAAAAGCAAAAGAATTAATTTCAAAAATTAATAAAATTGAAGGTATTGGTGATTTAAAAGCAGATAAAGTAACAGGGTTACCTCAAATTACCATTAAATACGATTACGATAAAATTGCATTATACGGATTAAACATTACGGATGTAAATAAGATTGTCAGAGCTTCTTTTGCTGGTGAAAGTGCAGGTAAAATTTATGAAGAAAGTAAACGTTTTGATGTAGTGGTAAGAATGAATGCAGAAAATCGTAGTGATATTTCAGATGTTTCTAATCTATTTATCCCTTTACCAAGCGGACAACAAGTGCCTCTCTATCAAGTAGCTTCTGTGGAATACGAACAAGGACCTGTTCAAGTTTCTCGTGAAAACGGAAAACGAAGAATTACAGTGGGTTTAAATGTTCGTGGTCGTGATGTAAAAAGTGTAGTCGAAGAAATTCAACAAAAATTAGAAACCAATTATAAACTTCCAGCAGGATATTATATTACTTATGGTGGACAATTTGAAAATTTAGTAGAAGCAAATAAAAGACTTTCTGTTGCTTTACCAATAGCATTAGCATTAATTATGGTATTGTTGTTTTTTACATTCCATAGTGTTAAGCAAGCACTTTTAATATTCACAGCAATTCCATTATCTGCCATTGGTGGTGTTTTTGCTTTATGGATGAGAGGAATGCCATTTAGTATATCAGCAGGTATTGGTTTTATTGCTTTATTTGGTATTGCAGTTCTAAATGGAATTGTATTGATTTCTTATTTCAATCAATTAAAATCAGAAGGAATAACAGACCCATTACAACGCGTTTTAATTGGAACAAAAACAAGATTACGTCCGGTTTTAATGACAGCTGCGGTTGCTTCATTAGGATTTTTACCAATGGCTTTATCAACTAGTGGTGGTGCTGAAGTGCAAAAACCATTAGCAACGGTTGTTATTGGCGGCTTATTTTCAGCAACATTACTAACCTTAATTGTATTACCAATTTTATATTTACTTTTTGAGAAGGGTATTAAAAAAAGAAAAAAAATGTCAAATTCAATTATAACAATAATCATACTATTTATTAGTACATTTTCATTTGGTCAAAATAGTCAACCTATAACTTTAGAACAAGCTATTACAATGGCTAAAAAGAATAATCTAGATTTGAAAATTGCCGATAAGGAAATTGAAAAACAAACAGTGCTTAAGAAAACAGCTTTTCAAGCAGATCCTTTGCAAATTGAATACATGGGTGGACAATACAATAGTTTGGATTATGATAATAGTGTAAGTATCCAACAATATTTCCCAATTGGTGGAAGTACGAAAGCAAATAGACAGCTTCAGGAAGAACTAGCAAAACTGGCTGAAAAACGAAAAGCATTATCGGAATATGAAATCGAAAAAGCGGTAACTATTGCCTATTATCAATATTTATATGGTATTTCAATTCAAAAGTTGAATGATGAATTGTATGAGGTGTATTCAAAATTTCTTAAAAATGCTGAACTGCGATTTAAAACTGGTGAGAGCGGTAGTATTGAAGCTATTAGTGCTAAAGCTAAAATAAAGGAAATTGAAACCTTAAAAGCACAAATTCTACTTGATTTGGTAATTTATCAAAAGCAGTTGCAATATTTTATCCAGACAAATGAAAATATAATTCCAGAAGCTTCAACTTCTTTAAAATATGCTAGTTCATCGGTTTTAGAAGAATCCAAAGTAGAAACATTAGTAAGTGATTATTATAGCCAACAAGCTATGGTTTATGAAAAAGAAGCAAATACTTTCAAAAAAATGCGAGCACCAAAATTAGGCTTAGGTTACTTTGGTCAAACGTTAAACAAAGAATCTTATTTTCAAGGATTTACAGTTGGTTTACAAATTCCTTTGTTTAGTGGTGCAAATACAGCTCGTGCTAAAGCTTCTGAAATAAGTAAGTCACAATCGCAATTAGAATTCGATAAAACAAAATTGACTCTAAAATTGCAAAAAGAAGAATTAGTAAACCAATTTGCAAAACAACAAAAAGCAATACAATATTTTGAAAACGAAGGTTTAAAATATGCAGAACAGATCATCTCTACAGCACAAAAAAGTTATGCCAATGGCGATATGAGTTACTGGTCTTACATCAGTTTTCTTAATCAAGCCATTGACATTAAAAAGCAAAACATCGAAGCAGTAAACGCTTACAATCAAAGTGCTATTCAAATGCAATTTCCATCTTTCAATAACAATTAATACTCACGATAATGATAAATATATTTTTAAAATCAAATTATAAAATAAGCTCATTTTTTAAAATCTTTCTTCTTTCTTCTTTGCTCTTGATTCTAAATTCATGTGGAGAAAAGAAAACAGAAGAAGCTCACGAAGAAGAAAAATCGGAAACAGAAGTAGCATTGACTAAAACGCAATTTGAAACAGTTGGAATTGAAACAGGTAGTATTGAAATGAAAAACCTAAATACAATCATCAAAGCTAATGGTTACACAACTGTTCCTCCACAAAGTATGGCAAATGTTTCTACATTAATTGGTGGAGTTGTTAAAGAGATATATGTGTTAGAAGGGACTTATGTAGCAAAAGGGAAAACATTGGCTACACTTCAAAACCTTGAAGTTGCTGAAATGCAAGAAGATTACAATTCTGCTGTAGCGAATATTGAATACTTGCAACTGGAATACAACCGTCAAAAAACATTAAGTGAAGAAGATGTAAATCCTCGTAAAGTATTTCAAGAAGTAAAAGCAAAATTGGCAGTGGAAAGAGCAAGAGCACAAGCCGCTAAAAACAAATTACAAGCATTAAATGTAAGTTTATCAGGAAACTCATCTTTAATTCCAATTATTGCTCCAATAAGTGGTTACGTTGGTAAAATAGGCATTACAAAAGGAACTTTTGCAGATACAGGAATAAGTCTTTTTGAAGTAATTGACAACACACAAATGCATCTTGATTTAAATGTTTTTGAAAAAGATTTAGGTAAAATTTCTATTGGTCAAGAAGTTGATTTCGTGTTAACCAATCAATCTAATAAATCTATTAAAGGAAAAATATTTGGTATTAATAAATCCTTTTCAAACGAAAGTAAATCGGTTACAGTACATGCCAAGATTAATGAAAGTGATACAAAAGATTTAATTTCTGGAATGTATGTTGCAGCTAATATTAATATTACTAATCAAACGGTTCAAGCATTGCCTAAAGACGCCATTGTGAGAAACGGAGATAAATATTATATTTATATACAAGAAGAACATGTAGAAGAAACTACAAAAGTTAAGAAAGAAGCACACGTTCATAAAGAAGGAGAATCACATGATCATGAGGAAGAAACTGTCGAAAAAGAACACGACGAAGTACACTTTAAAGCAATTGAAGTAGTTCCAGGAACAACCGATTTAGGTTATACGGAAATTAAATTAGTAGAAGAAATTCCAGCAAATGCAAAAATTGTTGTAAAAGGAGCATTCTATTTATTGGCAGCTTCAAAAGGTGGTGGAGAACATGAACATTAAAATAATCATAAAATGAAAATTTCAATTTTAAAATCAAACATAGATAAATTAGGAACAATAGGGCTTTTTATTACAGCCCTATTCTCACCTTGTTGTTTTCCATTATTTGCTTTTGGAGCATCTGCACTTGGATTAGGAAGTTTTGAACTTTTTGGTGGTTGGACAATGTGGATATTTATGGTAATGGTATTTATTTCTGTAATAGGATTTTACATTTCTTATACAAAACATAACAGTATGTATCCTTTAATTATTGCAATTCTAAGTGCAGGTTTAATTTTCTACGGCTTCTTTGCTAATAATTACATATCACTTATTTATATAGGAATGTTAGGAATTTTAATAGCAACCATAGTAAATTATTATCAAAATAAATTACAAGGTAATTGTAAAAATTGCACTACTTATGAAGGGAAAACAGTCGAATTAAAATCAACTTTAACTTGTCCAAATTGTGGTCATAAAAAAGATGAGTTAATGCCAACAGATGCTTGTCAGTACTTTTACGAATGTGAAAATTGCAATAAAATGCTAAAGCCATTAGTAGGTGATTGTTGTGTTTATTGTAGTTATGGTTCTATAAAATGTCCACCTATTCAAGCGGATGAAAAGTGTTGTTAATTAAATTTTAACCCAAATGATAAAATTTTATACTAAAATGCCAAGTAAGCTGATTCCTTTTTATCAAAAAGAGTTAGGAATGGTTAAGGATAATTTAAAACAAGGTAATTTACAAAAGTCTTGGCTTCATTTAGAAAGAGCACACATAATAGGACAAAAATATCCGTATGAACATACATTCGTACATTGGAAAATGTTACAATTTGGAATTAAAATAAAAAGTTCAAAAGAAATTGTTGGTCAAATACCAAGATTATTGGTAGGCGGTGTAAAATCATTTGTTGGACACATTCCTGTGGGTAATACTGGTGGTGCAAATGTTCCACCATTAAAAGCAATGGATATTCCGGAAGACATTCAAAAAATACTAAACGTAAACACATAAATTATTATGACTGATAATAAATCACAAAAAACAGAAGACGAAGCAGAATGCTGTAGAATAGAGGAAAAAATCAATAAAGCAGAAGAACAACATTCAGACGATGATGGACATGATCATGACCATTCAATAAAAGAAAAATCCACATTCCAATTATTTTTACCAGCAATAATAAGTTTCGGCTTATTAATGTTGGCAATTGGGTTAGATAATTATTTTACCCAATCTTGGTTTACGGGTTGGGTTAGAATAGTTTGGTATGTTGCAGCTTATTTGCCAGTAGGACTTCCAGTTATAATAGAAGCCATACAAAGCATTCGTAAAAGTGATGTATTCTCTGAATTTTTACTAATGTCAATAGCAACAATTGGTGCTTTTGCTATTGGTGAATATCCTGAAGGCGTTGCAGTGATGTTGTTTTATGCTATTGGAGAAATCTTTCAATCATTAGCAGTACAAAGAGCCAAAAGAAACATAAAATCCTTACTCGACCAACGACCAGATGAAGTTACTATTATAGAAAATAATGTAACTAAAATAATCAAAGCTTCAACGGCTAAAATTGGAGATATTATCCAACTTAAAGCTGGAGACAAATTAGGTTTAGATGGAGAATTACTATCAGATAAAGCTTCCTTCAATACAGCAGCACTTACTGGAGAAAGTAAACCCGATTCAAAAATAAAAGGAGAAACAGTTTTAGCAGGAATGATAAACTTGAATTCTGTTTCGCAAGTTAAAGTTACAACTGCTTATACAGATAGCAAATTATCTAAAATTCTGGAAATGGTACAAGAAGCAACTTCTAAAAAAGCACCAACAGAATTGTTTATCAGAAAATTTGCTAAAATCTACACACCTATTGTTGTGTTTTTAGCAATCGGAATATGTTTAGTGCCAATGCTTTTTGTGGAAAATTATGTTTTTAACGACTGGTTGTATAGAGCGTTGATATTCTTGGTAATTTCATGTCCTTGTGCATTAGTGATAAGTATTCCATTAGGATATTTTGGAGGAATAGGTGCAGCTTCTAAAAACGGAATACTTTTTAAAGGAAGTAATTTTTTAGACGTAATGGCTTCTATTCAAAACGTGGTGATGGACAAAACAGGAACAATGACCGAAGGTGTTTTTAAAGTACAAGAAGTCGTTTTTAAAGCTGATTTTGACCAAAATGAAATACTTCAATTAGTAAATGCTTTAGAAAGTCAAAGTACGCATCCAGTAGCAACTGCAATACATGATTTTGTTGGAGAAATAGATAGTAAAATCAGTCTTAAGGAAGTAGAAGAAATTGCAGGACACGGTTTAAAAGCAAATGCAAACGGAAAAGAAGTATTAGTTGGTAATTTCAAACTAATGGATAAATTTTCAATTAAATATGATATTGATCCATCAAGTATTGTCTATACGCTAATTGCTGTTGCTTACGATAAAAAATTCGTTGGTTATCTTACCATTGCAGATAGTATAAAAGAAGATGCACAAATAACAATTGATAAATTAAAAGCATTAGGAATCAAAACTACTATGTTAAGTGGAGATAAAAATAATGTGGTACAATTTGTGGCTCAAAAATTAGGAATTACAAATGCGTTTGGTGATTTATTACCAGAAGATAAAGTAAATAAAGTCAAAGAAATTATAGCCAAAAACGAAACGGTTGCTTTTGTGGGTGATGGTGTTAATGATGCTCCAGTAGTTGCTTTAAGTAATGTGGGTATTGCAATGGGAGGTTTAGGAAGTGATGCAACAATAGAAACTGCTGATGTAGTAATTCAAGACGATAAACCTTCAAAAATTCCAATGGCAATAAATATTGGAAAACAAACCAAGAAAATTGTTTGGCAAAATATCACTTTAGCTTTTACAGTTAAGGCAGTTGTTTTAGTTTTAGGAGCTGGTGGTTTAGCAACGATGTGGGAAGCCGTTTTTGCTGATGTTGGAGTCGCTTTATTAGCAATATTAAACGCAGTAAGAATCCAAAGGATGAAGTTTTGAGCTTGATTTTAACATTTTTTTTAAAATATTTAATTTGTTTTGATTAACTTTGGTATGTTTTAGAACAATAAATGAAAAAATCATACATCATAATAATTTTGTTTTTAGGAATATTTTTTATTCCTAATGGCTCTTTTGCGTGTGGTAATGAAAAGGATTCTTGTGAAAAGGAAGTTATCACTACTAAAGAAAAAGAAAAAAGCTGTTGTGATAATAACAATGATGATAAAGAATGTAATGGAAGTTGTGGTCACTCAAACTGTACTACTGTCTCTTCTGTTGGTTTTAGTTTATTTATTTATAATGAAATAGAATTTACAAATAATAATTTTGATTTTTCTACAAGTAAATCAAAATTTTACCATTCTGAAAATTTACTTTCAGATGGCTTTCCTTCTATATGGCTTATACCTAAAATAAGCTAAATTTAAAATTTGACAGCCATACTTATGTCAAATTTATAGCATTTGCTATTTTTTTATAACAGTTTTGAATCTTAAATTATACATGTTTAACATGCGTATTTAATTCATTATAGCTGCTATTCAATTTAAATTTATTTCAAAAATTAATTCAAAAAATCTTTTTGAACACTAAAATCATATAAAATGAAAAAATCATTATTAAAAATAATGATAGCAATCACTGTATTGTTATCAACCACAATGAACGCACAAACAAAAAACACAAAAACAGAGGAAGTGAAAGTTTCAGGTAATTGTGGAATGTGTAAAAAAACGATAGAAAAAGCAGGAAACATCAAAGATATTGCTACAGTAGTATGGAACAAAGAAACTAAAATAGCAACAGTAACTTATGATGAATCTAAAACAAATAAAGAAGAAATAGCAAAGCGTATAGCTTTAGCTGGATATGATTCAGAGCTTGTTAAAGCAAAAGATGAAGATTACGACAACCTTCCGGGATGTTGTCAGTATGACCGCGAGTAATTGTACTTTAATAAATTGTAATTAACCTATTCCTCTAAAGTATTTTCTACTTTAGAGGAATATTCAACAAATATTCATCAAAAACCTTGATAAATATTTTTTGTTGGTTGTAAATATTATATTCAGATGTTAAATAAAATAATAAAATATTTCCTAGAAAATAGATTAGTAACTGTACTTATTCTAATGGTGCTAATTTTATGGGGTATTGCTACAGCTCCATTTAACTGGAAAATACCTTTCCTGCCTTCTGATTCAGTTGCGGTAGATGCTATTCCTGATATTGGTGAAAACCAACAAATTGTTTTTACACAATGGCAAGGCAGGTCACCTCAAGATATTGAAGACCAAATCTCTTATCCTTTAACTACTTATTTATTAGGTATTCCAGGGGTAAAATCAATTAGGAGTAATTCTATTTTTGGTTTTTCAAGTATTTATATAATCTTCGATGATGATATTGAATTTTACTGGTCTAGATCCAGAATACTTGAAAAATTGAATTCATTACCTAATAGTTTATTACCCGAAAATGTAAAACCATCACTTGGTCCAGATGCAACAGCATTAGGGCAAGTATATTGGTACACAGTTGAAGGAAGAGATAAAGATGGAAACCCTACAGGTGGTTGGGATTTACAAGAAATAAGAACAGCACAAGACTTCTATATTAAGTACGGTTTAAATGCTGTGCAAGGAGTTTCAGAAGTAGCATCTATTGGTGGATTTGTCAAAGAATATCAAATTGATGTCAATCCAGACGCATTGAAAGCTTACAATATTAGTTTGATGCAGGTAATGACTGCAGTACAAAAATCAAACAAAGATGTTGGTGCAAAAACCATAGAAATCAACCAGGCCGAATATTTAGTTAGAGGTCTTGGTTATGTGAAAAAAGTGGAAGATATTGAATTAGCAGTTGTTGCTGTTAAAGATAATGTACCTATTCGTGTAAAAGATATTGGTGTAGTCGCTTTAGGTCCAGAAACTAGAAGGGGTATTTTAGATAAAGGTGGTGCTGAAGCTGTTGGTGGTGTTGTCATTGCCCGCTATGGTTCTAATCCATTAGAAGTCATTAACGGAGTAAAGGCTAAAATTAGTGAAATTGCATCTGGTTTACCCAAAAAGACATTAGCTAATGGTGTAGAAAGTCAATTAACCATTATTCCTTTTTATGACCGTACAGAATTAATCCAAGAAACAATAGGAACATTAGAAACAGCTCTTTCTCATGAAGTGTTAATTAGTATTATTGTCGTCTTACTTCTAGTTTTTAATTTAAGAGCGTCGTTAATCATTTCAAGTTTATTACCAGTTGGAGTATTAATGACTTTTATCGTCATGCGTTATTCTGGAGTAGATGCAAATGTTGTTGCACTTTCAGGAATTGCTATTGCTATTGGAGTAATGGTAGATGTTGGAGTCGTCTTTGTCGAAAATATTATTCGACATCTCGAAATGCCGAAGAATAAAGGAGTAAAAGGAAAACAATTAATGCTAGTAATTTATGAAGGAACTACTGAAGTTGCATCAGCTATTACAACAGCTTTAGCAACAACAGTTGTTAGTTTTATTCCTGTTTTTGCAATGGAATCTGCTGAAGGTAAATTATTTAGACCTTTAGCATTCACAAAGACTTTTGCACTGTTAGGAGCTTTTGTATTAGGAATTGTAGTACTTCCTTCTTTAGCTAACTATTTGTTTGGAATTGACTATGATAAGAAAAGAGTAAAACGTTTTTGGTCGTATGTATTTATTTCAGGTGGTATTTTACTAAGTATTTATTTCAAAATTTGGCTTCCGTTGGGATTAACCTTAATGGGATTATATGACCTGTTTAATCATAAAATTCCTGAAAAATTCCAACTTTATACAAAGCATTTCAACTTAGTTATAGTAGTATTTATTGTTTCTTTCTTTTTAACTCAAGAATGGATGCCTTTAGGCCCACAAATAAGCGTAATTGGTAATTATCTATTTGTAATTGTTTTGTTAGGAATAATAATAGGAGCACTTTTATATATTGTCAGTTCTTATGAAAGAGTGCTGCGTTGGTGTTTAGAAAATAAAGGTAAATTCATGTTGTTACCCATAGCGACATTACTTTTTGGGGTTTTAGTATGGATTGGTTTTGAAAGCACTTTTGGTTTTGTGGCTAAAGGATTTGATAAAATAGGTTGGAACATCAAAACTTCAAAAGTATGGTCAGTTCCATCTCACACTTTTCCTGGAATTGGTTCCGAATTCATGCCAACACTTAATGAAGGAAGCTATCTTTTAATGCCAACATCTATGCCTCATGCTGGTGTAGAACAAAACAGAAAAGTAGTTGGACAACTCGATATGATTCTAAACCACATTCCCGAAGTTGATATGGCAGTTGGGAAATTAGGACGTGTAGAAAGTGCTTTAGACCCTGCTCCAATTTCAATGTATGAAAACGTTATCAATTATAAGCCAGAATATATTTTGGATGCTAACGGACATCGAATGCGATTTAAAACCGATAATAAAGGTCGTTACATTACAAAATCTGGTGATACACTTTCACATGATGAAGCACTAAAACAGGCAATTACTGTAAAAAATTTAATACCAGACGAAGATGGTTCTTTCTATAGAAATTGGCGCGATATAATTCAATCACCCGATGATATCTGGAATGAAATTGTAAAAGCATCTAAAATACCAGGTGTTACATCTGCTCCTAAATTACAACCTATCGAAACTCGTTTGGTTATGCTTCAAACAGGAATGAGAGCACCTATGGGAATAAAAGTTTTTGGACCCGATTTAAAAACTATTGAAGAATTTGGATTAGAATTAGAAGCCATTATTAAAGAAGTTCCTTCTGTAAAAAGCGAAGCTGTTTTTGCTGATAGAATCGTAGGAAAACCTTATTTACATTTAAATATTGATAGAGAAAAAATTGCTCGATTTGGCTTAAATATAGAAGATGTTCAACAAGCTATTGAAACAGCAATTGGAGGAATGAAAATTTCTTCAACTGTTGAAGGAAGAGAACGCTATCCTATAAGAGTTCGCTATCCTAGAGAATTAAGAGATAGCCCTGAAGCATTAGGAAAAATATTAATAGCTACTCCTACTGGCGCACAGATTCCGTTAGGTCAATTAGTTCAGTTTGAATATAAAAAAGGACCTCAAGCCATTAAAAGTGAAGATACTTTTCTGGTTGGTTTTGTCTTATTCGATAAAAATGATGGCTATGCCGAAGTTGATGTAGTAAATGATGCTCAAAAAGCAATTCAAACTAAAATTGATTCAGGCGAATTGGTAGTGCCTCAAGGTGTAAATTATAAATTTTCAGGAAGTTATGAAAATCAAATAAGAGCAATGAAAAGACTTTCAATTGTAATTCCTATTTGTTTAATCGTTATCTTTTTATTACTTTATTTTCAATTCAAGACTGTTATTGCATCGTCAATCCATTTCTCTGGAGTATTTGTTGCATTTGCAGGTGGATTTATAATGCTATGGTTATACGGACAAGATTGGTTCATGAATTTTGCTGTTGCAGATGTAAACATGCGCGATTTATTTCAAATGCATCCCATCAATTTAAGCGTTGCCGTTTGGGTAGGTTTCATAGCCTTATTTGGAATTGCTACTGATGATGGAGTAATCATGGGTTCTTATATCCACCAAGTTTTTGAAGAAAAAAATCCACAAACAATACCTGAAGTTCGGGACGCTGTAGTAGAAGCCGGAAAAATGAGAGTTAGACCAGCAGTTATGACAACTGCAACAACAATTATTGCTTTGCTTCCTGTTTTAACCTCAACAGGGAAAGGTTCAGATATTATGATCCCAATGGCTATTCCAACTTTTGGAGGTATGACCATTCAAATTATGACCATGTTTGTAGTGCCAGTATTACAAGCGTATTGGAGAGAAACAGTAATTAAAAATAAAGAAAAGAGAAATGCGTAAAATACTAATAATATCAATTCTATTTATGGCGTATAATGTTGTAGGCCAATCTATAAACGACTATTATACTATTGCGGCAGAAAATAATCCAGAATTAAAAGCAAAGTATAAAGAGTTTGAAGCAGCCATGCAAAAAATACCACAAGTGAGTTCTTTACCAGATCCAAATCTTTCTATGGGTTATTTTATTTCACCCGTAGAAACAAGACTTGGTCCTCAAAACATGCGATTTTCATTAACTCAAATGTTTCCTTGGTTTGGTACTTTAAAAGCTCAAAAAAATGCTGCAACTTTAATGGCAGAAAGTAAATACCAAGCTTTTTTAAATGCTAAAAATCAATTGTATTCTCAAGTTGCTACTGCTTATTATCCTTTGTATGAGCTATTAAAACTAAAAGATATTGAACAAGAAAACATCAAAATTCTAGAATCATACAAAAATATTGCCAATGCGAAATTTGAAAATGGTAAAGGAAGTTTAGTAGATGTCTTGCGTGTGGATATTATGATAAAAGATGCACAAACTAATTTAGATATTTTAACTAAAAAAGAACCTGCATTAACATCTTGGTTGAATAGTATATTAAATAGAAAGTACAATGAAAAAATTGTTATTTCTAAAGATTTGCAAATTATGGAATTACCAATGGAATACCGCAAAGATTCTATAACCACTAACCCAATACTACAAGAGCTTGAATTAAAAAAACAAGCTTCAGAAGTAGCTATTGAAGTAGCCAGAAAGCAAGGTTTACCTAAATTAGGTCTTGGTTTAGATTATGTTTTGGTAGGGAAAGGAATGAATAATTTTCCAGATTCTGGTAAAGATATTATCATGCCAATGGTTTCTGTTAGTTTGCCAATCTTTAGAAAAAAATACAATGCAGCAACGAAAGAAGCAAAACTAATGCAAGAAAGTTTTTCTTTTCAAAAAGAAGCGTATGAAAACAAACTAAACGGTACATATTATAAACTTGTTTTTGAATTAGAAAAGGAACGAGATTTATTAAAATTATATGAAGGTCAAGTACTAACACTCTCCAAAAGTTTGAATCTATTATTTGCTTATTACAGTAATGCGAATAAAGATTTTGAAGAAGTATTACGCATGCAACAAGAGCTTTTAAAGTATCAAAAAATGCAATTGTCAAGCACTAGTACTTTTTATATAAAACTAGCTGAATTGGATTATTTAACAGCAAAACAATTTTAATTATGAACATAGATAAAAAAACAAAAATACTGTTAGCAATAACTTTATTAGTTGGGCTATTATTAGGTGCTCTATTCTTTGGTGGAAACACTAAAGAGGAAGAAAATAAAACAGAAGTCAAATCAAAAGCAGAAGTTTGGACGTGTTCCATGCACCCACAAATTAGGCAACCAGAACCAGGAGATTGTCCTATCTGTGGTATGGATTTAATTCCGTTAGAATCTGGTAATGAAGATATTGACCCAGAAGCAATTAGTATGTCAGAATCGGCAATGATAATTGCAGGAATTTCTACTTATAAAGTAGGAAATACGGATGGAATCAAAGAAATAGCACTGAATGGAAAAATTGAAGTAAATGAGAAAACAGTTTACAGCCAATCCTCACACATACCTGGTCGTATTGAAAAAATTCAAGTTTCTTTTGTAGGCGAATATGTAAAAAAAGGTCAAGTGGTTGCTTATATATATTCTCCGGAATTAGCGAGTGCACAACAAGAACTTATTGAAGCTTATAGTGTAAAAGATATTCAGCCCCAATTATTCGAATCGGTAAAATCGAAATTGAAAAACTGGAAAGTTTCAGACGCTACCATAAACAGTATTATTTCTTCAGGAAAAACACAAGATAGATTTCCTATTTATGCTGATGTTTCAGGATATATTATTAAGAAAAATGTAGAGCTTGGCGATTATCTTCAAAAAGGGCAAACCTTATATGATGTTGCTGATTTGTCAACCGTTTGGGTACTTTTTGAAATTTACGAATCGGATATGAGTTGGGTTAAAAAAGGAGATAAAATTAACTATACAGTAGCATCTTTTCCAGGAGAAACATTTTCAGGAACAATTGCATTTATTGACCCATTTATAAACCCAATGACACGAATCGCAAAGGCAAGAGTTGAGGTAGCTAATTCTGGATTAAAATTCAAACCGGAAATGTTTGCAACGGGTACTTTAAAAACTAAAGTAGTTGGTAATAAAGCGACATTAAGTGTTCCTAAATCAGCTGTAATGTGGACAGGAAAACGCTCTATTGTTTATATTAAAAATGAAACCGATAAGGGAATAACATTCAAACTACGTGAAGTGACATTAGGACCTCTTTTAGGGAATGATTATATAATTGAACAAGGTTTAGAAGTTGGTGAAGAAATTGTAGCTAATGGTACTTTTAATGTAGATGCAGCTGCACAATTAGCCGGTAAACCAAGCATGATGAATTTGGAAGGTGGCAGAGTAAGCACAGGTCATAATCATGGAGATTCTTCTATGCCAATGAATGAAGATAAAAAAGCAGCATTAAAAACAAACAAAACTACGATAAGTTCTGAAGCTAAAAAGAGTTTACAACCATTATATAAAGATTATTTTGAATTTAAAGATGCCTTAACAAAAGACGATTTTAATTCAGCTAAAAAAGCTTTGTTAGCATTTGAAAAATCTTTTAATAAAATAAACATGAGCGTATTTAAAGGAGAATCTCATAAAGTATGGATGAATTATCAAACAGAGCTGAAAAAACAGACACTTCATGCTACACATATTAAAAACATTAAAGAATTAAGAATGACTTTTGAACCTATATCAAATGTTATGATAGCAATGACAAAAGCTTTTAATCCTTTAACTGAGAGTGCATACGTTCAGTTTTGTCCTATGGCTAATAGTGATAAAGGTGCCAATTGGTTAAGTAAAGAGAATAAAGTAGTTAACCCATATTTTGGAGCTTCAATGATAAAATGTGGAGAAGTAAAAGAAACAATTAAATAAATTAATAATTAATAAATTTTAAAATCATGAAAAAAGTAATCGGAATTTTAACAGTAGCTTTATTAAGCGTAACAATCTCTTGTAAAGACAATAAAGAACAAGAAGAAGGAACAATGCACAACGAAGAAATGCAAATAGAAGGACATGAAGGGCACGATCATTCAGAAATGAATAATGAAGATGGACATGACCATGGTAATAGCGAAAGTTCAGAAAGAGAAATCACTCAAAACAACACAAAAAATAGTGCTACTTCAGCTATACTTGATGCTTATTTTGAAATCAAAAATGGTCTAGTAGCTGATAGTGACGAAAAAGCAGCAAAAGGAGGAAATGCTCTTTTAACTGCGTTTTCTAAATTTGAGATGTCAAAATTATCTGAAGAAGAACATAAACAATATATGGAAATTCAAGAAAGTGCAAAAGAGCATGCAGAACATATAGTAAAAAGTCCTATAGACCATCAAAGAGAACACTTCGAAGCATTAAGCATAGATGTTACTGATTTAATTACACTTCTTGGTACAGATAAAGTAGTATACCAAGATTTTTGTCCAATGGCTAACAACAATAAAGGAGCAAATTGGTTGAGCGAAGTCAAAGAAATTAAAAACCCATATTTTGGATCAAAAATGCTAAAATGTGGAGAAATAAAATCAGAAATCACAAATAAATAATAACTATAAAAAAATTAAAACATGAAAATCATCAAACATATAATAATCGTATTACTAATTCCGCTGAGTTCAGTTTTTGGACAGTCGGTGGAGGGAAATGTTGATAATTTACCTATCCACGAATACACTTTAACCATCAAGGAAGAAATAGTAAACAAAGCAGGTAAACAAATTAAAGGGATGACTGTTAATGGTACAATTCCTGGACCCACTTTAGAATTTACAGAGGGGGAATATGCTGTGATTTACGTGAAAAATGAAATGAGCGAAGAAACATCGGTGCATTGGCATGGTTTGTTATTGCCCAATTTCTATGATGGCGTTCCCTATCTAACAACACCACCTGTAGAACCTGGACATACACTTAAATATGAATTTCCTATTAAACATTCTGGGACTTATTGGTATCATTCACATACCATGTTGCAAGAACAAAGTGGAGTTTTTGGTTCAATTGTTATTAAGCCAAAAGAACAAACCTTAAAATATGATAAGGAATTGGTGTTGATGTTATCAGATTGGACCAACGAAAAACCAATGAATGTGCTTCGCAATTTAAAACGAGGCAATGAATGGTATAGTATCAAAAAAGGAACTGCTACACCATTAAATCAGGTTATTGCACGTGGCGCATTTGGAGCACAGTTAAACTTTTGGAGGCAGCGGATGGGCGGTGCTGATATAGCAGATGTATATTATCCTGCTTTTTTAATTAATGGTGAAGAAAGCGTGGAATATCCAGAATTTAAAGCTGGTGAGAAAGTGCGATTAAGAATGATTAATGGAGGTGCATCCACGTCGTTTTGGATGACTTTCGGGGGAGAAGAACCGCTATTGGTTTCTGCTGATGGTCTTGATGTAGTACCTGTTAAAAAGAATAAGACTTTTATCGGGACTGCTGAAACATACGATTTTATTATAACTGTTCCAGAAGATGGAAAAATAGAATTTAAAATCACAGCTCAAGATGGTTCGGGAACTGCATCTGCATTTATTGGCAATGGAAAAGTGCTACCTGCAATGACTATTCCAAGACCAGATAAGATTGGGATGATGCAAAAAATGGCAAAAATGGATATGAAAATGGGCGCTCATGCTTTAAAATTTCAGCCCAAAAAAGACGAACGCTTTAAGATGATGGAAGAATATGGAATGCAAATGGATAAAATGTCTGGAATGGATATGAGTAAACAAAAAGATTCTATAGGTCAAATGAAAGATATTAAAATGGATCATTCCAAAATGGAAGGTATGAATATGGATGATCCAAAGATGTCTGGAATGGATATGAGTCAACCAAAAGAGGCTATGGCAACTGATAAAATGAATGAGATGAAAATGGATCATTCCAAAATGAAAGGAATGGTAATGAACAATGGTGTTGCTATGAAAGGCATGCAGATTAATGAGCAAAAAGATACAACGAAAGCAGACAATATGGAGGGAATGGATTTGTTTTCGGAGTATAACTATGACTATTTGAAATCTGTAAAGAAAACTAACTATGACAAAAATATTCCTGTAAAAGAAGTACTATTGAATCTTACAGGCAATATGAATCGCTACATCTGGAGTATGAATGGCGTGCCTTTATCTGAAGCTGATAAAATTAAAATAAATAGTAAAGAAGTAACAAGGGTTACCTTTAATAATCTTACTATGATGCACCACCCCATGCATTTACACGGTCATTTCTTTAGGGTTATCAATAAAAATGGAGATTACTCCCCGTTAAAACACACGGTAAATGTACCGCCAATGCAAAAGGTAACTATAGAATTTTATGGGAATAATGGGGATGAATATGGCGACTGGTTTTTTCATTGTCACATTTTATATCATATGATGGGAGGTATGGCAAGAGTTATGTCTTATGATACACCCAGAGACCCAAGAATGAATGAATTTCCGGCTTCTAAAATTATTGCAGAAACCGACAAATGGTATTCATGGGGATTGGTAGATGCAGCTTCACATACAACGGGTTTTAATTTAATGACATCTAATATCAGAAATCAATTTAATGCGTCTTTAGAATATGGTTGGAACAAAAATTTAGAATCAGAGTTTACCTACGAACGTTATTTACACGATTACTTACGTGTTTTTGGAGGTGTTAACATTGAAAATAAAACACGCAATAGTTTAGACCAATTTAAAACTACTGCAGTGGTTGGGATACGTTATTTAACACCCTATTTATTTAATCTTGATGTACGTATAGATAATGAGTTAAGACCAAGAATTGCGTTAGGGAGAAGTATAATGATATTTCCTAAACTATCTATTTTTGGCTATTATGAGTATCAATTGGATTTAGGGATTGTAAATAATTTGCCCGTGGGAAAAGATTTTAGTTCGGAAACGGTATGGAGTGCAGGAGCTGAGTATTTTCTATCCAGAAATATTTCACTTATGGGTAGCTATGATAACCGGTTTGGTGCTGGAGGTGGACTTTCCGTAAGGTTTTAATAACTAAAATCAGGATGTAAACTTGTTATTTTTCAATAGATTAATCTCTTAATTATAGAATTGGCAGCTATTAGCACGATGGTTTCTATGCTGGCAGTTGACAACTATCAAATGATGGAAAATGCAGATGAAATAACCGCTAAACTTAAAAATGTAATTAAAAAACTTTAAATAATAATAATCACTAAAAACAAAAAAATGAGAAAATTAAAATTGTCAATGGGACTTTTAGCAATAGTATTTGCAACCCTAACTGTTGTATCATGTAAAGATTCAAAAAAAGAGCATGATAATGAGGACGGACATCATTCAGAAATGTCTTCAGAAGGAGACCAAATGGAAATGAATAATGAAAGTGAAGAACATCATCATGCAGAAGGCAACGATGAACATGCTCACGACAAGGACGCTTCGATGAAGACTAGAGAAATAACAGCGTCCTCTAAAAAAAATGCGGCAACTTCTGCTATTATAGATGGCTATTTGCAAATTAAAAATGGATTAGTTGCAGACAATAAAGACAATGCCGCGAAAGGCGGAACAGCGCTACTTGCAGCATTTTCAAATTTTGATATGTCAAAAATTGACGAAGCACAGCATAAAGAATATATGGAAATTCAAGAAAGTGCAAAAGAGCATGCAGAACATATAGTAAAAAGTCCTATAGACCATCAAAGAGAACACTTCGAAGCATTAAGCATAGATGTTACTGATTTAATTACACTTCTTGGTACAGATAAAGTAGTATACCAAGATTTTTGTCCAATGGCTAACAACAATAAAGGAGCAAATTGGTTGAGCGAAGTCAAAGAAATTAAAAACCCATATTTTGGATCAAAAATGCTAAAATGTGGTAGTATAAAAAAACAAATTAACTAAATGAAAATTTTTAAAATCATCTTACTGATTTTACTGATTGTGTTTGTGGGAATTCAATTCATTCCCACAAAACGCAATCAAAGTGAAAGTATACCCAATACAGATTTTATGGTTGTAAATAATGTACCACAAAATATTTATAATTCATTGCAAACGTCTTGTTATGATTGCCACAGCAATAATACTTCATATCCATGGTACAATAAAGTGCAACCAGTTGCTTGGTTTTTAGAAAATCATATTGAAGAGGGCAAAGCAGAATTAAACTTTAGTGAATGGGATAACTACTCAAACAGAAGAAAAAAAAGCAAATTAAAATCTATTGTTAGTCAAATTAAAGATAACAAAATGCCTTTAAGTTCGTATACATTTATTCATAAAGAAGCAGTATTGGATAATACTAAGAGGCAAGAAATTCTAAATTATATCACAGAATTAAAAGATAGTTTATAATAATTTAAAAAGTTAAAAAGATGAAATTTTTAAAAATTAGTATAACAACAATGTTATTATTAGCTATTTCTTTTACTTATGCACAAGATGGACATAATCATAACCATGGTAAAATGAATCATAGTAAAATGAAGAAAAATAATGATGTTAAAGCAGAAGCAATCCTAAGCGATTACATTAACTTAAAAGACGCATTGGTAGCGGATGATACAAAAAAAGCAGCTGCTGTAGCTTCTAAATTAGTAGCCTCTTTTAAAGCCTTTGATAGAACTACCTATAGAGGTATGGAACAAATGGAACTTATAGAAATTATTGAAGATGCAATAGAACATGCAGAACATATTGCTAAAAGTGAACTCGATCATCAAAGAGAACATTTCAAGACGTTGAGTAAAGATATTACTGACATGATTACTATTACTGGAACTGAAAACACACTCTACCAACAGTTCTGCCCAATGTATGATAAAGGTAGTTCGTGGTTAAGCACAAATAAGGAAGTAAAAAACCCATATTATGGTAGTAAAATGCCAAATTGTGGAAAAGTGCAAAAGGAAATTAAGAATTAGAGTACTTCTTTTAGAGTAAAGGAATGAGATATCTAATTCCTAAAAGGACAATAAGGTTTTCATTATTGATTCACATTTTTATAAAAGATCCCTTTTATGGTGTTAGAAAAGTCCTAGTTTGGGAAGGGTTAAATGGATAATTAGTCTGATCTCCTTCCCTTGTTAGGCACAATAAATTAAAAAAAAGGCTTTTAATATTAATAGCTTGTATAAGTGAAGAATGATAAATCTATTAATAACATTTCCTTGTCAAACGGCAGATGAAATATAAATTTTAAAAGCAAAATAAATAATTATCAAATAGTAACATCATCAATGAACAACCTTAACCAAATAATCAATCAATATAAAAACGATACCGAAAGTGTATACAATACTTGGTTTATAGATAATGACCAACGATTAAAAGCTTTTAGAACAATACGTCGTGGTGTTATTCAAGTTGTGGAAGATATTAAAAACAAAACATTTCCTAACGATTTTAAAGGCAGTAGTTTAGAATTTGTATTGAGTTGCATTGCAGAGCAAAAACAAATATTTGTAGGTGTAGCTCATCCCTTCTATTGGAAACCAAAATTGCGTATCCCAGATATTTATGAAAACCAAAATAATAAAATCGCTTTTGGCCAATTTTTAGAAAACTGTATTAATGCAAAATCAGAAGAACAAGTTGTAAAAGAAATAGTAAAGCTAGATGAACTCAAAATAAAAGGACTTGGCCCAGCTGTTGCTAGTATTTTATACTTTTTACATCCAACATGGTTTCCTCCTTTTAATACAGCAATTCTCAATGGATTTAACTTTTTATTCAAAGACAAAAAAAAATTAGGTAGTTGGTCAGAATACCTAAAAATAAGGGAAACAGTAGTTGAAACAAATAATAAACATAAAACTGATTTATCTAATGATTTAGGTGCAATTGCTGGCTTATGTTTTGAAATTGGTACACAGAAAATGCTTATTGGTAACGATGAATATTTGAGTGAAGTAGAACGCACAAAATTTGAAAAGAATATTTTAAAACGTCAAAAAGAAATTCAAGAAGAAAAACAGGAAGAAAATTTACATAACGAAATGCAATACCACCTACTAAAAATAGGTGCTTCATTAGGGTATGATGTAACTCCAGCTAGTAATGACAAAAGCAAATCATTTGGCGGACAAAGTTTTTCATTTATTTCACTTTCTAAATTCCCAGAACTTCCTTGCGATAAAGAAACACAAAATACGATTAAACTAATTGATGTGCTTTGGTTTAAAAAAGGAACAAATACCATTGTTGGAGCATTTGAAGTAGAAAAAAGTACGAGTATCTATTCAGGGATTTTAAGATTGTCTGATTTATATTTCAGTATCTCAAATGGTAATGAAGTATTTTATATAATTATCCCAAACAGTCGCGAAAAAGATGTCATACAGCAATTAAATCGCCCTGTAATCAAAAATTCTAAAATGCTCATCAAATATATTTTGTTTTCAGAATTAAGAGAAAATTGCGATGCCATTTGCAAGTTTGGTACTGATCTTTCCATAATGGATAAAATTGCAAAATCAATTTAAAAATAAAAAATCATGAAATTATATATCAAAAACATGGTCTGTAGTCGTTGCTTAAAAGTGATAAAACAAGAGCTTGAAGAACTAGAAATAAAAGTCACATCTATTGAACTTGGAGAATTAGTTATTGATGATTCAAATAGTAATCATGATGATATTATCTTTCAAATTGAAAAAGTATTGCATTCCAATAATTTTGAAATAATTCATAGTTCAGAAGAAATTCTTGTCGAAAAAATCAAACATTTTCTATTTAATAAATTGGAAGAATTACCATTGGATATCAAAGTGAATTTATCACAAGTTTTGAGTGCAGAACTCAATCATGAATATAAATCATTAAGTAAACTATTTTCACATTCAGAAAAAATTACAATTGAAAAATACTTCATTCGATTAAAAATTGAAAAAGTCAAAGAGTTAATTCAATTGAAACAACATACTTTTTCTGAAATAGGATATTTATTGGATTATAATAATGTCAACCATTTATCAAGACAATTTAAAGAAATTGTTGGAATGAGTATGACAGAATATAAAAATTATGACGATTCAAAACGAAATCATTACGATGAAATTATATAGATTTTAACGAAAATTGTGTAGCTGATTTAAGATAGGAGTAAATACCTTTAGGAGTATTATAAACCAGCACACTATGAAAAATAATCACTGGATTTGGATGGTTTTAGGCTGTGTCCTACCATTACTATTCATCTTTTTAGCACCTACTCTTGGCATAGGAAGTAGTTCCTCACTTTTCCTTTTCATCATTTTTATGTTTGCCTGTCACCTGTTTATGCCTCATGGGTCGCATCGACATGGTAATCATAATCACGGGGAATAAAAACAAGATAATACTCAAAGTAATAAAGAGGAGCACAAAGGGCATCATAACCATTAATATCTAAGAAATGAAAAAGAAGTATCAAATAAACGGAATTAGCTGTGGTGGATGCATAGCAAGTGTTAAGAAAACTTTGGAAGTACATCCTAATATTGAGAGAGCCCAAATTTTCTTAGAACCTAAAGGAGCTGCTATCATAACAATGAGTGAAAGTCTTACGGTTGATGAATTACAAGAGCAACTCAATACGCTAAAAGGATATACCATTACTGAATTTAAAGAAACAACTTAAAAACAATTATTATGCATTTAAACGAAGCACATTATGGAGGAATGCACCTTATATGGTGGATTATATGGATGGTATTAATCATATGGATTTTTGCAACACCATGGAGTATTCCTGGGCAAAGAGCAAAAAAAGATTCCCCACTCGATATTTTAAAAAAACGCTTTGCTAAAGGAGAAATTACAAAGGAAGAATTTGAAGAATCGAAAAAGATTTTAAACGCGAGCAAATAACTTAAAATCCCAATACTATGTATCAATTAAACGTAAAAAAACTTGGTTTTGCATTCGGTCTAACAGCTGCCTTTCTTTATCTCGGCTGTATGATTGTAATGGCAACTGCAGGAAAAGAAGGAACTATTACTTTTTTTAACAGCTTGTTACACGGACTAGATACTAGCAATATTATAAGAATGGATGTACCGCTTTTAGAAGCTTTCTTTGGGATTATTCAAACATTTATTTTAGGTTGGCTTATAGGGGCTTGTGTTGGAGTATTTTATAATATTCAAATTAAAGTTAAAAAATAATTCATTATTAAAACAGGTTTCCTATCTGATTTAAAATATAAAAAGAGGAAGCTCATACAAATATTTTAAATAATTAAACATGAAAAATATTGCAGTTATAGGCTATGGTGTAATAGGAAAAAGAGTTGCTGATGCCATAAATAAACAAGATGACATGATACTTTCAGGAGTTTGTGATATCATTAGCGATTGGCGTATTCAAAATGCTGTACGAAAAGAGTATAATATTTATGCAGCAACAACTGAAGCTGCAGATAACATGGAAGCAGTAGGAATCACTGTAAAAGGAGATATGCAGTTGCTTTTAGAAAAGTCAGATCTCGTTGTAGATTGTACACCAAAAAAAATCGCAGCACAAAATGTGATAATTTACAAAGCACAAAATATAAAATTTATTTTACAAGGTGGTGAAAAGCATGAAACTACAAATCATTCGTTTAGTGCCGAAAATAATTATCAATCAGCATTAAATTTAGAGGCAACAAGAGTTGTTTCTTGTAATACCACTTCCATTTTAAGAACATTGACTGCTTTGAAAAAAGCGGGTTTATTAGAATATGCTAGGGGTACATTATTAAGAAGAGCAACAGATCCGTGGGAAAGTCATTTAGGGGGTATTATGAATACAATGGTTCCCGAAAAGGAAATTCCAAGTCATCAAGGGCCTGATGCAAAAAGTGTAGACCCAGACTTAGATGTAATTACCGTTGCGGTAAAAGTTCCGGAAACCTTAAGCCACATGCATTATTGGAATGTTAAGTTAAAAAAAAACACAACTAAAGAAGAAGTACTAACAGCTTTCAAAACATCAAGTCGTATTAAATTAATTCGCTACGACCAAGGATTGGTTTCTAACAATACCATAAAGGAAATGTTTTTGGATATGGGAAGACCATGGGGAGATATGTACGAAGTAGCGCTTTGGGAAGATATGCTAAAAGTAGTGGGCGATGAACTTTTCTATGCCTACGTAGTAGATAACCAAGCTATTGTTATTCCTGAAACTATTGATGCCATTCGTGCACTCACAGGAATTGAAACGGATGCTCAAAAATCCATTACGAAAACCAATATAAGTTTAGGAATTAGTTAAACACTATAAAAATGAAAGCAACCGAAAGTATAACCGAAATTCTAGGAAAAAAAGCGACATTTTATTTAGACCATGTTTGTGAAAAAATAACCAAGGATGAATTACAAATTCCTTCAAAAAGGAGTCTGGATAATATTTTTATTCAATCAAATAGAAGTCCTCAAGTACTTCGGAGCCTTTCACAATTATACAACCATGGAAATTTAGGTAAAACAGGTTATTTAAGTATTCTTCCAGTTGACCAAGGTATTGAGCATAGTGCAGCTTTTTCATTTTATAAAAATCCTGATTATTTTGATCCAGAAAATATTATAAAATTAGCTATTGAAGCGGGTTGCAATGGTGTAGCATCAACTTTTGGTGTACTTGGTCTTAATGCTAGAAAATATGCGCACAAAATTCCTTTTATTGTGAAGATTAACCATAATGAGCTCCTTACCTACCCTAATAAATTCGACCAAACACTATTTGGAAAGGTAAAATCTGCTTGGGATATGGGTGCCATTGCAGTTGGTGCCACAATATATTTTGGTTCTGAAGAAAGCAACAGACAACTCAACGAAATAGCAGAAGCTTTTGAAGAAGCACATAATTTAGGAATGGCAACAATCTTATGGTGTTATCTTCGTAATGAAGGATTCAAAAAAGATAAAGTTGATTATCACGCTGCAGCTGATCTTACTGGGCAAGCAAACCATTTGGGAGTAACTATTCAAGCGGACATAATTAAACAAAAATTGCCATCTACAAATTTTGGTTTCAAAAATATAGGCTTTGGCAAATATGATGATGAAATGTACAAATCACTAACTACTTCCCACCCTATCGATTTATGTAGATTGCAAGTTGCTAATTGCTTTATGGGCAAAATTGGACTAATTAATTCGGGTGGTGGTTCTAAAGGAAAATCAGATTTAATGGAAGCAGTAACAACCGCAGTAATAAATAAAAGAGCCGGTGGTTCAGGTCTAATATTAGGCAGAAAAGCATTTCAACGGCCATTTAGTGAAGGAGTAAAAATATTGCAATCCGTCCAAAGTATATATTTAGATGATAGTATCACTATCGCATAATATCTACAAAACAGTAATGAATTGCATCAAAATTTAGAATTATTTAAAATATATAAATAAAATGAAAAATATATTAGTACCAACCAATTTCACCGAAAACTGCCAAAAAGCAGCACAACTTGGCATTGAAATGGCAAAATTATATAATTCGGAAATTCATTTTCTACACTATATAAAAACACCTGTAGATTGGGTAAAATTAGATAAGCTAAAAGAAGAAAGATACCCTGAAACTTTGAAACAAATAGGAAGTGCTAAAGCAAATTTGAGAGAATTAGAAAAAAGTGCAGAAAATCAAGGACTTAAATGTCGAACTTTTCTTCAATATGATGTAGATGATAAAAGTATTTTAGACCATTCTGGTCATTTTCAACACGATTTTATAATAACAGGAAGTAGTGGAACAAAGGGAGTAATTAGAGAAATATCAGGTAGTAATGTTGAAGATATTGTACGTAAAGCTAAAGTTCCAGTAATAGTCGTTAAAGATGAAGAAATAAAATTTCCATTTAAAAGTATTGTTTTTGTTTCAAATTTTGAAGAAGATGTAACTAATGCCTTTAAACAAGTAATTTCAATAGCTAAAAAATGTAATGCTAAAATTCACTTATTACAAATAAATACAAAAACAGATTTTAACAGTATTGAAAGTAGTTTAACTAATATCGATTCACTATTGAAAAAATTTCCAGATTTTGAAAATTATTCAAAAGCAGTTTATAATGAAGATTCTGTAGAAATTGGTATTAATACATTTATAAAGCAACAACCAGTAGACTTAATAGCAATGGTTACTCATGGTAAAACAGGTTTTTTAAGTTTATTTTCTAAAAGCATAGCAGAAGGAATAACAAATCATTCAAATTTACCAGTAATGACAATACTTATTTAAAATTATAATGATGTCAAGTAGTCTAAATTATATCAAAGAAAAAGCATTTTATAAATTGCTTTTTGGAAAAACAGCACTTCCAATTATCATTATTGTTGGAATTGCATTAATTTATGTTGTTTTAATGACGATGATAGACCATAGTGCATTACCTTTTCATATAGTAGTTGCTGTAGCAGCATTAATAAAAACCATTGTGATTACTTTAACTACGTTAAAAAAACTTTCAAAACTCATAAAAATTTGCCATTCATTAGAGCGTTTACTATGGGTTTTTGGACTAATTATTGTAATAATTGTTTTCTCATTCGCTACAGATTACACTTGCTTATATCAATTCGACCATGCTGCATTTGAAGGCATACCTGACTTTTCAAATACATACCTATTTAATCTATACCATTTCTTTTATTTCAGCGTAATCACATTTTCAACAGTAGGTTTTGGAGATATTACTCCAGTATCAGATGTTGCTAAATTTGTTATCATGCTTGAAATATTTTTAAGTTTTTTTATTATAGTTTTTGCATTAACAAATATCAAAAAAATACATCTAAATGAATAATATAAACATCATAAAAGCAAACGGAGATAAAGCTCTTTTTCAAGTTGAAAAACTTATAAATTCCTTAAGACGTTCTCAAGCTAACGAAACACTTATTCAACAAATTGTAGAGCAAGTTGAAGCAGTACTTTATGATGGTATGACAACCAAACAAATCTACAAGATGGCTTTTAAAATGCTTAAAGGCAAGTCTTCAGTGAGTGCCTCTCGTTATAAACTTAAAAAAGCACTTATGGAATTAGGTCCTACTGGTTTTCCTTTTGAAAAATTAGTTGGTAAACTAATGGAACATGAAGGTTTTGCTACAGAGGTTGGGGTAATTGTACAGGGTAATTGTGTGCAGCATGAGATAGATGTAATCGCTCAAAAAGAGAACAACCATTATATGATTGAATGCAAATACCATAGTGACCAAGGTAGATTTTGTAATGTAAAAATTCCTTTATACATCCATTCGAGATTTTTAGATGTAGAAAAACAATGGGAACGTCAAAAAGGTCATGAAGCAAAACTTCATAAAGGAGGAGTTTATACCAATACTCGATTTACTACAGATGCCATACAATATGGCAAATGTGTTGGTTTACTAATGACAAGTTGGGATTACCCGTATGGTAATGGTTTAAAAGACAGAATAGATAAGTCTGGCCTTCACCCATTAACCGCTTTAACAACATTAACAAAAAACGAAAAAGCAAAATTATTAGACAAAGGAATAGTGCTTTGTAAAGAGCTTCACGAAAACCCAACTATTTTAGACCAAATCGGTATTTCAAAAACAAGGCAGAAAAATATTTTAGATGATTCAAATGTATTATGTAGTAACCATTAAATAGTATTGACAAATGAAAAATAATAAAATTAACATTCACTTTTTGGGTGCAGCAGGCACAGTAACTGGCTCAAAATATTTAGTAGATACAGGAGATAAAAAAATATTAATCGACTGTGGACTTTTTCAAGGAATAAAAGAACTACGTTTAAAAAATTGGGAATATCCACCTGTTAATGTTTCAGAAATTGATATTGTATTGCTTACTCATGGTCACATGGATCATACGGGTTATCTTCCAAGATTAGTTAAACAAGGATTTAATGGTCCAATATATGGAACCAATCCAACTTTAGATATCGCAAAAATCATACTAAATGATAGTGCCAAAATACAAGAACAAGAAGCAGAACGTGCAAATAAGGAAGGCTACTCAAAACATAGTCCTGCAGAACCGTTATACGATTTAAAAGATGTAGAAAATACATTACCACACTTTAAAGCGATACCTCAAGCACAATGGATTCCATTATTTGAAGGTATAAAAGCAAGATTTCAATACAACGGACATATTTTAGGAGCTACATTTATCGAGTTGGATATTCACGGAAAACGATTTGTATTCTCCGGAGATATTGGAAGAACAAACGATTTATTACTATATCCACCTTTAAAACCTAAAAAAGCCGATGTACTTTTCATAGAATCAACATACGGTGGAAGATTTCATCCAGATGAAATAGAAGCTATTCCACAAATTGAAAAGTTAGTAAATGAAACCATTAATAATGGTGGTAGCTTATTTATTCCAAGCTTTTCGGTAGAAAGAGCACAACTAATGATGTTTATTTTTTGGAAATTACTCAAAGAAAAGAAAATACCAAAAGTTCAAATGATAATGGATAGTCCTATGGGAGCTAGTGTATTAGAACTATTTCACAACACAAGAGATTGGCACAAATTGAAAGATAATGAATGTGATGAAATGTGTGCTAACTTCACAGTTGTAAGTAGTTATCGTGAAACATTAGAATTACGTGCTGATAATAAACCAAAAATTGTAATAGCAGGAAGCGGAATGCTTACGGGTGGTAGAATGCTCAACTATCTAGAAACACAAGCACAAAACCCTAATAACACTTTACTTTTTGTAGGTTATCAAGCCGAAGGAACTCGTGGAAGAAAATTATTAGAAGGTGAAAAAGAATTAAAAGTGTATGGAAAATGGGTTCCATTTAATATGAAAGTGGCAGTAATTGAAGGACTTTCTGCTCATGCAGATCATACAGAACTGATAGATTGGATGAGTAAAATAAAGAAAAAACCAAATAGAATTTTTATTGTTCATGGAGAAAATGAGGGTGCAGTTGCATTACAAAAAGGAATTAAAGAAACCTATAATTGGGATGCTGAAATTCCTCAACTCTATAATATTGAAGAGGTTTAATCTTGAAGTAAATTTAGTATTATGAACAGCAAAACAATCAAATCAAAACAGACCAATTGGTACGTCATCACTGGAGGACCAAGCACAGGTAAAACCACTATTATTGATTTACTTCAAAAAAGAGGATACAATACTACCATAGAACATGCCAGACATTACATTGATACGATGCACGATGAAGGACATTCTGTAGAAGAAATTAGGTCTAATAAAAGAAAATTTCAGTTAGGTGTTTTGGATATGCAAATTGAACAAGAAGGATCACTTAATAAAGAAGATATTGTGTTTTTAGATAGAGCAATTCCAGATGCACAAGCATATTATCAATTTTTGAAATTAGATTATGATGAAAAATTATTAAATGCAATAAAAGCAGTTTCTTATAAAAAAATCTTTATTTTAGACAGATTGCCATTTACAAAAGATTATGCGAGAACAGAAAATGAAGATGACCAAAAAAATATTCATCAGTTAATAATTGAGGTCTATAAAAATTTAGGTTTTCCAATTGTTTTTATTCCTGTTTTACCTCCTTTAGAAAGGGTAGAATATCTATTGAATAATTTATAAAACAAATCAAAATAATGGCTAACAATAACAATAATCAAACCTCTTCTATTAAAGCAAAAGTATCGCTTTTAGTACTGTTTATAATTGGTATAAGTTCAAATGTACAATCACAGGACACTATGTTTATTGATCAAATTGAAGGTAGAACAATTACAAGAGAAAACTTCAATGAAAAAGGTGACTTACTAAATAAGCAAATCTTTGAAGCTGGAAAAATTTTAAATAAGAACAGAAATTATCAAATAAAGGTCAAAACAGAATTATTTGATAAAAATAAAATAGCAACAGATAAATATGAAACAACCTACAAATGCAAACCAGACAAGTTTAGTGTCGTAGTATTTGTTTTTCCTTTTGCTAATCCAAAATCAAAAGAAACTGAAATTAGTTCTAAATCTGTAAATTTTAAAGAATTGTACAATATAGAAAAGTTAAACAATATTGATTTAGATATAAGTTTTGATTCTGGCTTGATGAACTTTTTTGGTTCAAAGAGTACCATAAAAATTTACGACAGAAAAAAAGAAGTAAATAATAACAGCGTAATTATTAAGTCAAAAATTATCATAAAAGCATATACTTTAGGAATAAGAGTTAAACAGTTAAATTATACTTTAACTGAAAAGTTAAATGCAAATGGATTGTTATCCTATCAAAAATTTGTCGAAAAGGATGGCAGCTACTTCACAATGGACTATAAATAAAAAAAAAATGAGAAATTACGACACTCTTTCAGAAGCAATAAACGATTTAATAAATAAAGGGTATACCTATGACTTCAATTTGAATCCTGATTGCATAAAATGTGCTTCACTTAAAATTAAAATACATCCTGAAGATTTTGAGGTTGATGCCTTTTATCGATTTGAGGGAATGAGCAGTACAGATGATAATAGTATACTATATGCAATATCATCTAAAGAAGGAATTAAAGGTTTATTAGTCGATGCTTATGGTATGTATAGCGAAAATTTAAATGAAGAAATGATACAGAAACTTACAATAAAACACTAAAATGAATACTCTTAATGATATTTCAGTAGAACCCGTAAACAATCTGTCTAAAGATGTAGCAAAGGAAGCATTAAAAAAGTTGCGAAAAGAACTTTTTGAACTGCAAAATAAGTTTTATGCAGATGGAAGATTTGCTTTACTTATAATACTACAAGGAATGGACACTTCTGGTAAAGATGGTACAATAAGACATGTTTTTAGTAGTATGAACCCACAAGGTGTTCAGGTAAAATCTTTTAAAAAACCAACAGAAGAAGAATTAAGTCATGATTTTTTGTGGCGAGTATATTCACATGTTCCACCAAAAGGTGTAATTCAGATTTTCAATCGTTCTTATTATGAAGATATCATCATGCCCATAATAGAAAATAAAAGTTCTGATAAAATGATGATACATCGCTGTAAACTTATTAAAAACCTTGAAGAGCATTTTGAGCTAAATAACATTACTGTAATCAAGATGTTTTTACATATATCAAAAGAAGAACAAGAAAAAAGAATTAAAGAAAGATTAACCAAACCTCATAAGCGATGGAAATACAGCAAAGAAGATACTAATGTAGCTAAATTATGGCATAAATATCAAACGGCTTATAATAGCATAATTAATAATTGCGATAGTCCAGATTGGAATATAATTCCTGCAAACAAAAAATGGTATCGTAACTATCAAGTAGCAAAAATACTAACAGAACATTTAAAAAATCTTAATCTAAAATATCCAAATAACTAAAGAATTTATTAAAATGGAAAATAACAAACAACACCAAAAAATGGATCATTCTAAAATGAATCATAAAACAGAAGACCATTCAAAAATGGATCATTCAAAAATGAAGCACGATCATGGTAGCGTTCCAATGGGAATGGCAGGTCATGACCACCACCAAATGATGATTAATGATTTTAAAAAACGCTTTTGGGTAACCTTATTCTTAACCATTCCCATATTATTTTTATCTCCAATGATACAAGATTTTTTTGGTTATGAATTTTTATTACCCGGTAATCCTTATGTATTATTTGGTTTAGGAACAATCGTATATTTTTATGGTGGTTGGCCTTTTCTAAAAGGATTTTGGTCAGAAATAAAAAGCGGTGCTCCAGGTATGATGACACTAATATCAATGGCAATTAGTGTTGCTTATTTTTATAGTTCTGCAACCGTATTTGGACTTAAAGGAGTTGACTTCTTTTGGGAGTTGGCTACACTTATAGCCATCATGCTAATTGGACATTGGATAGAAATGAAAAGTGTTTTGGGTGCTTCAAAAGCCTTGCAACTTTTGGTAAGCATGATGCCTGCAGAAGCACATAAAGTTATTGGAGATAAAATTGAAGATATAGCTCTTGATAAATTATTAAAAGATGATATAATACTTATAAAACCAGGTGAAAAAGTTCCAGCGGATGGAATAATCACTGAAGGCACAAGTTACTTAAATGAATCAATGCTAACTGGTGAGTCAAAACCAGTTAAAAAAGAAGTAAATGATAAAGTCATTGGTGGTTCTGTAAACGGAAATAGCACTATAAACGTTAAAGTAGAACACACAGGAAAAGACAGCTATCTTAATAAAGTGATTAAGATGGTTGAAGACGCTCAAAAGACAAAATCAAAAATGCAAAATTTGTCCGATAGAGCAGCAAAATGGCTTACTTATATCGCTTTAGCTATTGGTTTTGGAACTTTAGCTACATGGTTACTTTTAGGATTTCCTTTTGTTTTTGCATTAGAAAGAATGGTAACGGTAATGGTAATTGCATGTCCTCACGCATTAGGTCTTGCCATACCTTTAGTTGTAGCAATTTCAACAGCAGTTTCTGCTCAAAATGGTTTATTAATTAGAAACAGAACTGCATTTGAAGAATCTCGTAAAATCTCGGCATTATTATTTGATAAAACAGGAACATTAACTAAAGGAGATTTTGGTGTTACAAGAATTGAAACGGTAGATAAAAATTTCACTACAGAGGAAGTTTTAAGACTAGCTAGTGCTTTAGAACAAAGTTCAGAACATCCTATTGCAGTTGGGATTATTAAAAAAGTAAAAGAAAACAAAGTTGTAATCCCTACTCTAGAGAAATTTAAAGCAATTACAGGTAAAGGTGTAGAAGCTATTGTAGAAGGAAAAGAGGTAAAAGTAGTAAGTCCAGGATATTTACGTGAAAATAATATTTCAATTCCAGAAGATGCTTACAGTGATGCTGCAGAAACAGTAGTTTTTATTGTAATCGACAATAAGTTAGTAGGTTTTATTGCATTAGCAGATGAAATCAGACCAGAATCAGCAGAAGCAATTAGAATTTTTAAAAAGAATAATATTAAAGTATTAATGGCTACTGGAGATAACGAAATCACAGCAAAAGCAGTAAGTGATAAGTTAGGTTTAGATGGCTATTTTGCAGAAGTGTTACCACATCAAAAAGTTGAAATAATTAAAGAACTTCAAGCCAAAGGTGAGTTTGTGGCTATGACTGGTGATGGTGTTAATGATGCACCTGCCCTAGCACAAGCTAATGTAGGAATTGCAGTAGGTTCAGGAACAGATGTTGCTGCAGAAACCGCAGATATTATTTTAGTAAATAGCAATCCTCAAGATATAGCTAATTTAATCCTGTTTGGTAAAGCTACATATAATAAGATGATTCAAAACCTTATTTGGGCAACAGGATATAACGTTATTGCTATTCCATTAGCCGCAGGAGTTTTATATTCATCTGGTTTTGTTTTAGGTCCAGCAATTGGAGCGGTTTTTATGAGTTTAAGCACAATTATCGTTGCAATTAACGCTCAACTTTTAAAAAGAAAAATAAGTAAAAAATAAGAAGTTTTAGTCATAATAAATAAATTAGAAGCGGATTTTTAATTTATTTTTCTTAATTCAGATTAAAATTTTGTAATAAAGACCAACAACTATATAACTTGTTCTTTTAATAAATTTTTAAATTGAAAAAATAAAATAAATTTAAAAATAAACAATATGCAAACAAATCAAACACACTCAAAAAAAAATCCGTATCCAAAATTTGGATTAATCATGGCAGTATCATTTGTCATTATGTATTTAGTGATGTTTTTAAATGTTGCTGAATTTGATCATGTTCTAAACAGTTTAACTCGCTTTTATATGACAACGTTAATGATTGCTACTATGGCGATTACTATGTTAATATTCATGTGGAAGATGTATCCAAATCGTAAAATCAATATAGGAATTATTGCTTTTGCTGCATTTACTTTTTTTGGAACATTTTATTTATTGCGAACACAAACTCCAATAAGTGATGTTCAATGGATGAAAGCGATGATTCCACATCATTCATCAGCGATTATGACTAGTAGTAATGCCGATTTTAAAGATGCAGAAGTTCAAAAGCTCGCTGATGATATTATTGATGCTCAAGAAAAGGAAATCAATCAAATGAAAGAAATGATTGAACGTATAGAAAATAAAAAATAAAGATGAAACACACATATACAATTACAGGAATGACCTGTTCAGGTTGTGAAGCTAAAGTTAAAAAAGATTTGTCTAATGTTGAACATGTCACAGAAGTTGCAGTTTCTAAAGAAGACAAAGTAGCAACTATTATCATGTCTAAACATGTTGAAATAGAAGTTTTACAAAATGCTTTAGGAGGAAAAGATTGTAAATATCAAATTACTTTATCAGATAATTCTAGTAAAGAAGTAGTTCAAAAAAGTTGTTGTTCTACTGGAGAAAAAAAGCACAAACATGAAGAAATAAAGCACAACCATCAAGCTGGTAAATATTATTGTCCCATGCATTGTGAAGGTGACAAAGTGTATGATAAGGCGGGTGACTGTCCTGTTTGTGGAATGGATTTAGTACAACAACCAACGGTAATTCAAAACACACAATATACTTGTCCCATGCATCCTGAAATAATTCAAGACAAACCAGGAAGTTGTCCTATTTGTGGAATGGATTTAGTGCCAATGGAACCAACCGAATCTGAAGAAGACAAAACCTATCAAAAGTTAGTACATAAAATGAAAATTGCTACAATTTTCACCTTGCCTATTTTTATTATTACCATGTCTGATATGATTCCAAATAACCCATTATACAAAATTATGGAGTTACAATATTGGAATTGGATTCAATTTATATTAACGATTCCTGTTGTTTTCTATGCTTGTTGGATGTTTTTTGAAAGAGCGTGGAAATCCATTATCAACTGGAATTTAAACATGTTTACCTTAATTGGTATTGGCACTGGAGTTGCTTTTGTTTTTAGTATTATCGGATTATTATTTCCAACTGTTTTTCCTGACCAATTCAAAACTTCAGAAGGGACAGTCCATTTATATTTTGAAGCTACAGCTGTAGTTTTAACCTTGGTATTGTTAGGGCAATTGTTAGAGGCAAAAGCACACAGCAGAACAAGTGGAGCTATTAAAGAGTTATTAAAATTAGCACCAACCGAAGCTACCTTAGTGATTGATGGTGAAGAAAAAGTAATTTCAATTCACGACATTAAAAAGGGAGATATAGTTAGAGTAAAACCAGGAGAAAAAATTCCTGTAGATGGAATCATTACAGAAGGAAACAGCACCATTGATGAATCAATGATTACTGGAGAACCTATTCCAGTAGATAAAAAAATGGGCGATAAAGTAAGTTCTGGAACCATAAACGGAACTAAATCCTTTTTAATGTTAGCTGAGAAAGTAGGTTCTGAAACTTTATTATCGCAAATCGTTCAAATGGTTTCTGACGCAAGTCGTTCAAGAGCACCCATTCAAAATTTAGTAGATAAAATTTCAAAATATTTTGTACCCATTGTAGTTTTAATATCAGTTATTACCTTTTTTGTTTGGTGGATTTTTGGACCAGAACCTAAATTGGTTTATGGATTTATTAATGCAATTGCGGTCTTAATAATTGCTTGTCCGTGTGCATTAGGTCTAGCAACACCTATGTCAGTTATGGTTGGAGTTGGCAAAGGAGCAAAATCTGGTGTATTAATAAAAAATGCAGAAGCCATTGAAAAAATGGATAAAATTGATGTTCTAATAACCGATAAAACAGGAACACTAACTGAAGGAAAACCATCAGTTGAAAAAATTATTACAAAAGATGTAGATGAAAATACCACTTTAGGAAAAATTGCATCTCTAAATCAAAATAGCGAACATCCATTGGCAACAGCAGTTGTAAATTTTGCTAAATCTAAAAACAGTACTTTTTTTAAAGTAGAAAAATTTGACTCTATAACAGGAAAAGGAGTATTAGGATTTATTGACAATGAAAAAGTCAGTTTAGGTAACAAAAAACTTTTAGAGCAAGAAGGAATTCAAGATTTTTCAACTATTGAAAAAGAAGTAATTGAAGAACAAAAGTTAGGTAAAACAGTTTCTTACATCGCTTTCGATAAAAAAGTAGTAGGATATATAACCATTACAGATGCTATAAAAAAATCAAGTTTAGAAGCTATTAACGAGTTAAAGCGACAAGGAGTTCAAGTTATTATGCTAACTGGTGATAATGAAAATACAGCAAGAGCTGTTGCCTCTGAACTTAATTTAACGGATTTCAGAGCAAGTTGCTTACCACAAGATAAATTAGAATACATCAAAGAGTTACAAGCCAAAGGTAAAATAGTAGCAATGGCAGGTGATGGTATAAACGATGCTCCAGCATTAGCACAATCTGATATTGGAATCGCAATGGGAACAGGAACCGATGTTGCCATTGAAAGTGCAAAAATTACTTTGGTAAAAGGAGATTTAAAAGGAATTGTAAAAGCAAAAAACCTAAGTAATGCTGTAATGAAAAACATCAAACAAAACTTATTTTTTGCTTTTATATATAACGTTTTAGGAGTTCCAATTGCAGCAGGTGTTTTATTTCCAGTTTTTGGTTTGTTACTTTCTCCAATGATTGCAGCTTTAGCAATGAGCTTTAGTTCTGTATCAGTTATTGCTAATGCATTACGATTAAGAACTATAAAAATTTAAAACACAAATTTATTTATTCAAACAACTAAAAATAATTAGCTATTTTAACAATATTTTTAACACAATGAAGTTTTATACAAACTAACCCAAATTGTATTAAAATGAATGAGTATTGTCTGAATTTTTTTAGTGAATTTGAAAAGGAGTATCAAAACATTAAAACTACAAATTCAGACAGTATTGTCATTGCAAATAAAGTCACTGAATTAATTGAAACTAGAAGTAAGGAACTATTCAAATGGCTAAAAAAACATAAATTTAGTTCTCCAGAAGAAGAAATATATTTTTTCAAAGACTTGAAACCTATATTTATATCTAAACTTATCTACTACAAAACGGTTTTAAGTATAGAAACGAACTTACCAACTTCAAAAAAGAATAAGATTAAATTTTATGAAGATGCTTTAAACTCAATTCAAGAAAACACCAATAAAAACAGGAAGTTTTATGAATATTATAGAGCAAGAGCTTCACATAAAGACACCATTTATTTTTTAAGAGAAAAAGATTCAAATATTTTAAAAAGAGATTGTTCTTTGATCAATTATGATCTGAAATTATGTACGAGTCACGATTATAGTATGGCATTGATGATCTCTAACGATATACTGACCAATTATTTAGAAAATAAAATTGAAAAATTAGAAAACAACTGCTCAATAGTACATCCCTCTGTGCAACAAACAATTAATTGGACTGGAACTAAAATAGATTTAGTCGAACTCATTTATGCTTTACATCATTCCAAAAAAATAAACAACGGCAATACCGATATTAAGGAATTAGCTTTATTCTTTGGTAAAATTTTCAATCAAGATATTGAAGAAAATATTTATCGTTTTTACATTGATATCAAAAACAGAAAAACAGGTCGTTCCAAATTCATCAATCAACTTTCAGAAGTGCTAGAAAAGCAAATTCTAGCAGAAGAAAATGAAAGTAAATAACCTTTTTTACAGATAAATATTTTCCAAAAACACACAACTTGTGTTCAGGTTGTGAATCAGCTTAAAAACCCATGATTTTCACCTAATTTCCCAAATTGAATTTTAAAGCTGAAAGGCATTCAATTCAATAAAGCTAGAAAACAAAGTGCTTTGTACTATTTTAATAAAAAATCGTACACAACTTGTGTTTAGGTTGTGAATTAAAATCAATCAAACTTCACAAATTTGTATTACCGATTAATATTCAAAATTGCCTTAAAGAAATTGAGGCTATTTTTCTTTATTCAATAAAGAAAAATTAAGCATAACCATTGTTACGTTTTATTTTTATTTTGAAGAAGAAAGGAAAAAAGACCGATTTATTAAGGTCATTTTGGGTGTTAATCGGTAAAATATAACAATTTAAAACACAAGTTATGGCAATCGAAGTTATCACACGCGAAGACTTAAACGAATTTCGCAGTCTTCTTCTAAATGATTTAAAAGAAATCATTCATTCAAAACCGCAACAAGCAAAACAGTGGCTCAAATCCAATGAAGTCCGCAAACTGTTAAACATCTCTCCAGGTACTTTACAAAATCTCCGCATCAACGGAACACTAACCTATACCAAAGTTGGTGGCATTATGTATTATGACAACTCAGACATCGAAAAACTCCTAAACGGCAATAAAGTAAATGCAGTTCCAACTCTGTTCAAATAATGTTATTGTGTGAAACAAAGCAATCTCATAACCTTGCTCTAAGTCTTAATACTTAATACTCCAATCTTAATACTTCCAAATGAATTACATTAAACACCTCACTGGTTTCTTTGAGAAAGTAGCCATTGATAAAACGCTAAATCCAACACACGTAAGCTTATACATTGCCCTATTCCAATTTTGGAACTGCAACCGTTTCAAAAATCCTATCAGTATCAATCGCGATGAGGTAATGCGAATAAGCAAAATCAGTTCAAAAGCAACCTATCACAAATGTCTGAAGAACTTGCATAGTTTGGGTTATATCAATTACGAACCATCCTACAATCCATTCAAAGGAAGCCATGTCATTTTATTCAACTTTTCGGAAGATTTAAAACCGCTGCCAAAATCCGAAAGAAAACTAAAAAATGAACCACTTATTGAACTTGTTTCTGAACAAGCTTTGAACAAGTCTTGTACTAGTAGTGAAACAGGTACTGAACAAGCATTAGTACCTTCTATAAACTATATAAACAATACAAACATTTTAAACGATAAAAACGTTTCAAACTTGGAAAAACACACAAAAAATTTTGAAGAAATAAATAATTCAGTTTTAAAAAATGAAACCGAAGATGAGAAAGAAAAAAAGTTGCGCGAAAAAAAGAAAGATGAATTTGTCACTTCGAGCGAAGTCGAGAAACCAACAATCGAAATAGTAAAAACCTATTTCCAAGAAAATAACTTTCCGGAACAAGAAGCTCAAAAATTCTACAATTACTTCAAAAGTGTCGGTTGGTTAGTCGGTGGGAAAACACCAATGGTCGATTGGCAAGCAGCAGCACAAAATTGGATGATTAACGCACCAAAATTCATTTCAAATGCAGAACAACCAAACAGAGCAAAACAGCTTAATACAACAACCGACAAAGACTATTCAGAGCCATTATAGCTATGATGAGGTCATTACTTGGTTAGAAAAAAAAGGAGTTGAACTATACGGCAATCATTTCAAGATAATAGAAACCGATTACCCAATCGTGTACAAACTCATTGCCTATTTCCTAAGAGACGAGCCAACATGTTTTCAATACGGAATAAATCTCAACAAGGGAATACTATTATCCGGTCCAATAGGTTGCGGAAAAACATCACTCATGAACCTAATGAAATACCTAACAGCAACCGAACACAAATTCTACGTGAAACCCTGTCGAGACATCAGCTTTGAATTCATCCAAGATGGCTACCAAATCATTCACAAATACAGCATCGGTAAACTCTACCAATCAGAACCAAGAACCTATTGTTTCGACGATTTAGGAACAGAAAATAATTTAAAATACTTCGGCAACGAATGCAATGTAATGGCAGAAATTATATTAAGCCGATATGATATATTCATCTCAAAAAAACTAAAAACCCACATCACCACAAACCTATCAGCCACAGAAATAGAAACCCACTACGGCAACCGAATTCGTTCTAGATTACGTGAGATGGTCAATTTAATTGCATTCGAAAAAACAGCACAAGACAAAAGATAAAATTCGTGTAAATCCGCGTTTCAACAAAAAGTAACAAAATGAAAACAATAACCACCTTCTGGAACTACTTCCAACAAAACAACTTCGTTTTTCTACTCCTAAACGAAATCCCAAAAGAAGAACTAAAAACACATTTCGACAAACTAATCGAGATACTACATCAATACAACAAAGATCTAGACCTCATCATCAAAAACAAAACAAACGGTGCAGAGATAATCATTACAGCAAACGGAAACCCTTATCTTTTCAAAGAAGTAGAATTACTAGTTCGTCATTCTCCAAATATAAAACGTTGGAAAATAACCGCTTTTCTCCAACCCGAAACCAACCTAACCAAATACGAAAACGGCACCGACAAACCACTAGAATATTACGGCATCACTTTGCGAATAAGCGAAATGTATTTCATACCATTAGAAAACCCAAACAAACCAACCGATTTAGGAATAAAAGTATTGCTCAAAAATTACATCATCCATAAAGACAACCCAAGACTTAGAGAGGCAGTTTATGTTCACATCGAACATCTAATAGGCGAAAAGTCCTTTGCAAACGACCTATCCTTTATAGAAATAGACCAACTAAAAAACGAAGATTTAGAAGACGATTGCGTACTTGAATTATATAACCTAAAGTTTTTTATTGACTCCTTTGAATACGATTAAGCTTCGGCAATAAATGTTGTTTACTGCCAAAGTTTAACGGAAAAAAAGATGTTTCGTAGTAAAATAATCAGGTTCAACCTGACAAAACAACTATAAATGATCATAGACCCTATTGCATATCGCAATGTTCAATATTTGTCTCAATTATTGAAAAATAGAGTAGTGAAGACAAGAAAGTGGGTAGAAAAGGTGGGTAGATAATTAACCTACAATCTCTTTATGTCGTATTGCTAAGCAGCTGATTTATTGAATAATAAAAAATAATAATTTTCAATTCAAGAGAAATTAACATCTAAAAGTGGGTGAATAAGTGGGTGGAAAAATTGTTAAACAGTAAACACCTCATAAACAAAACAATAAACCTGTTTTTACACAATAAACCACATTAGTTTACTATCAATATTTTAGTTTATTATTTGTAATATAAAGTATATCACAATACGCAACAAAAGAAATCAGCTATATAATTTTGGCAAAAAGTAGGTTTTTTTGCCAAAGTTATAACACAACTAAAAAACACTTATGTTTGTTATTTCAAACATAAATAGTATATTTGTTCAGAATAACAAACATTTGATATGGCAACAACCAGTAAAAAGCAATCCGTTTTTCCAAAATACGAGAAAGTATTAGAGCAGATGGGAGAAAATGTAAAGATGGCTCGTAAAAGGCGAAAACTTACGATGATTCAAGTAGCGGAAAGAGCTGATATTGCGAGGTCAACCTTACACTTAATTGAGCAGGGAAGCCCAAGTGTGGCTATGGGTGCCTATTTCAATGTACTACGAGTGCTAGGCCTACAGGATGATTTCTTAAAACTAGCTGCAGACGACGAACTGGGAAGAAAACTCCAAGACCTCGAACTTTTAAAATAATTATAAGATATAAATGAAACGTCAGTTCGAGTGATTTTTACGCAATGCAATGGAGTGAAAATTGTATCGAGAACCTTTTAAATTAAAAAATACAACCGTCTAAAATGTCCACAAAAACCGATATATACGTTTACGCTCATTGGATTGGAATGCAAGAACCAAAGATAGTTGGTATTTTGTCTGCACAACAAGCCAAAGGCAAGAAAGCATTTAGCTTTGAGTACGATAAGGACTGGCTCAAATCAGGACAACAATTCTTACTCGACCCCGACATACAATTGTATGGTGGGCCACAATATCCAAATCAAAAAGAGAACTTCGGCATTTTTCTCGACAGTATGCCCGATACTTGGGGACGCACACTAATGAAACGTAGAGAAGCACAATTGGCAAGAGAAAAGAATGTAAAGCCTAAAACTCTTTACGATATAGATTTTCTGTTAGGTGTTTTTGATGAAAGCCGTATGGGAGCATTGCGTTTTAAAATAGACCTGGTGGGTGAATTTTTAGACAATGATAAAGTAACATCAACACCTCCTTGGGCTTCAATTAGAGAGCTTCAAAATGCTGCCTTCATTTTTGAAAATGATATAAATAATGAAGATGTCAACAGATACCTTTCAGTACTAATAACACCTGGTTCGTCATTAGGTGGAGCACGACCTAAAGCCAATATTCTAGACGCAGATAAAAGTCTTTGGATTGCCAAATTTCCATCCAAAACAGATACCATTGACAAAGCTGCTTGGGAATTTTTAGCGTATCAATTGGCAACTAAGGCTGGAATTGAAATGGCACCTTGTCATATGGAAAGAATTTTAGGCAAACACCATACCTTTTTCACAAAACGTTTCGACCGTAAAAACGGAGAACGAATCCACTTTGCATCCGCAATGACAATGACCGGAAATAACGAAGACACCATTAGAGACAACCAAGCAAGCTACTTAGATATTGCAGAATTTATTAGTAATCACGGAGCAAACATAGAAGCCAACCTACACCAACTATGGCGAAGGATAATCTTCAACATAGCCATTTCCAACACCGATGATCATTTAAGAAACCACGGATTTATACTAACCAAAGAAGGTTGGATATTATCTCCGGCCTATGACCTCAATCCTTCCATAGACAAAGACGGCTTAGCCTTAAATATTGATACTGATAACAATGAATTGGATTTCGATTTAGCAAAAAGTGTAGGTGAATATTTCCGATTAAACAATAATCAAATGGAGGAAATTATCCAGCAAGTCTTAGGAGTTACGATCAAATGGAAAACAATGGCAAATGAAATCGGAATTTCCCGAAGCGAACAGGAAGTAATGGAAAAAGCATTTTACACATAGAAATTAAAATGAAATTTTATGAAGAATAATATTTTTTCAATAACAATATCTGCTTTCCCTACCTTAAATGAAGATAGTTTACTAATCTGTTATAGTTCTAATAAAAAGAAACATATTATATTTACGAACTAAATTGTACTTTTCCTAAAAGAGTATTTTTTTCAGTATCTTCGCAAAATGAAATTTATATCTTTAATATTAGCCTTTTATGTCTTGCTGTTATCAGCATTACCGACTTTTGTTGAGGACAAATGTTTTCAGGAGCAAACGACTGAACAATCCCAAGACAACCAAGATGATAAAGATTGTGGCGATTGTTGTTCACCTTTTATGAATTGCCACACTTGTGTAGGGTTTACTTTCCCGATAGCAAACTTTGCTTTACACTCTGTTCTTACCTATTCAGACAAAAAAGTTTCCATATACAAGGACAATACTACGTCTGACTTTTTCTCTGCCATTTGGCAACCGCCTAAGATTAGTTAATGTTTCAGTGCCTTAGGCACAATAACAAATTGCGGTGCTACGCACCGCCAATTCTTATTTTTCAAACATTAATAATCATTCAGACAATGAAGTTAAAAATCATTTTGCTGCTAATGGTAGCATTTCATATAAATACCGTATTCGGACAGAATACATTTAAAGCGGTCATAAAAGACAGCGAAACAAAAGAGCCTTTAATGGGTGTAACCGCACAGGTTACGGGAACTACAATCGCAACAACTTCAGATGAAAACGGACAAATCATATTAACAGGTATTCCAAACGGTTTGCAGGAAATTCAATTTAGTTATATTGGTTTTACTCAACGTACCGACAGCTTTAATTTTCCTTTAGAAGATACAACCCTGATTGAGATTTTACTTTATGAAAGTTCAACGGAGTTGGACGAAATTGTAATCACATCTACAAGAAGTACAAGAACTATCCAAAATATCCCTACACGTATTGAATTTATAGGAAGTGAAGAATTAGACGAAAAAGGAAATATGAAAGCAGGGGATATTCGTATGCTTTTGAGTGAGAGTACAGGTATTCACGTACAAACCACATCGCCCACAAGTGCCAATGCAAGTATTCGTATTCAAGGGCTTGACGGACGATATACGCAAATTTTAAAAGACGGTTTTCCTATTTATTCGGGTGCTTCAAGTGGGTTAGGCTTGTTGCAAATTCCACCGCTTGACTTAAAGCAGGTTGAGGTTATTAAGGGTTCAACATCTACACTGTACGGTGGTGGAGCAATAGCAGGTTTGGTAAATCTGATTTCCAAGACACCAACGGAAGAAAGGGATTTGCGTTTTCATTTAAACGGAACATCGGGCAGAGGTTTAGACATCAACGGTTTTTACGGACAGAAGTTTAAGAAAATCGGAACAACAATATTTGCTTCGCATAATCGCAACGGAGCTTACGACCCTGCACAAATCGGGCTTTCTGCCATTCCTAAATTTGAAAGGTATGTACTGAACCCTAAATTATTTGTTTACTTCAATGATAAAACAAAAATGAACTTCGGTATTAACACCACCATTGAAAACCGTTTGGGTGGCGATATGCTTTACATCAAAGGCAAAGGCGATAACACACACCAATATTTTGAAGAAAACAAAACACAACGCTATTCTACCCAATTTGTTTTTGACCATACAGTAAACGAAAACAGTTTTGTACAGATAAAGAACAGCGTAAGTTATTTTAACCGCAATACAGCTATTCCCAATTACGAGTTTGAGGGAACACAAACAGCCACTTTTACCGAAGCAAGCTATACCCACAGCAAAGAAAAATCGGAATGGGTAACAGGCGTTAATGTTTGGACGGACAATTTTAAAGAAAAGCAGATTACCGTATTTCCGTTGAGAGATTACAACCATACCACATTCGGGGCTTTCGTTCAAAATTCTTTTAAAGCTACGGATTGGCTTCAATTAGAAACAGGTTTAAGAACGGATTACGTGATAGATTACGGAGCTGTTTTTTTGCCAAGAGTATCGGCATTTTTTAGGATTGCAAACGGATTGACTTCACGTATCGGGGACGGATTTGGCTACAAAACACCAACCATTTTTACCGAAGAAAGCGAGCGCATACAATATCAAAACGTAATGCCTATTGATGATAATACCAATAAATTAGAAAAGAGCTACGGAGCAAATGCAGACATAAATTACCGTACTAATATTGGCGATGATTGGACATTTAGCATAAATCATTTATTCTTTTACACCTATTTGGATAACCCTTTGTTGCTTCAAAATATAGCTACAAATACATATCAGTTCATGAATTCATCGGGCTACATTCATACCAAAGGAACAGAAACAAATATCAAAATCGGTTATGATGATTTTAAATTGTTTTTGGGCTACACCTTTACCGATACCCGATTGATTGAAAACGGAACAAATACCGAAAATCCACTAACACCAAAACATCGCATTAACTCTGTACTTATGTATGAAATAGAGGATAAATGGAAAATCGGTTTGGAAGCCTATTATTTTAGTCAGCAAAAACTTAATGACGGAACAACAGGAAAAGACTATGTTATATGTGGCTTTATGGCTGAAAAAATTTGGGAACGGTTTTCTTTGTACATCAACTTTGAAAACTTCCTTGATACAAGACAGACACGTTTTGATAACATTTATACAGGCACAATAACCAACCCTGTTTTTAGAGATATTTATGCACCATTGGACGGATTTGTAATTAACGGTGGAATAAAATTTAGACTTTAAGAAGATGAATAAAACCATATTCAATATAACAAAAATGGATTGCCCAAGTGAGGAGCAATTAATCCGTATGAAATTGCAAGACTTCGATACGGTAAAGTCATTGGAATTTGATATTCCCAATAGAAAATTGAATGTTTATCATAGTGGAACCCCAGAGCCGATTTTTTCGGCTTTGGAAACCTTGAACCTAAATACAACGTTGATTTCAACCGAAGAAACTAACACAGTTGTTGAAACAGATACAAGCAATAGCCAACGTAAACTACTATGGACGGTATTGATTATCAATTTCGTTTTCTTTGGATTAGAAATGGTGTTTGGCATTTTTTCCAATTCAATGGGATTGGTAGCGGATAGCTTGGATATGCTTGCGGACAGTATTGTTTATGCTTTGGCATTGTTTGCTGTTGGAGGTACGATTGCAAGAAAAAATAACATCGCCAAATTTGCAGGTTACTTTCAAATCCTATTGGCTGTTATTGGTTTTGTTGAAGTTATCAGGCGTTTTTTAGGCTTTGAAAAAATGCCCGATTTTCAAACTATGATTATCGTTTCTGTTTTGGCACTAATGGCAAATATATTTTGTCTTTACCTGTTGCAAAAGAACAAAAGCAAAGAAGCCCACATACAGGCAACTATGATTTTTACATCAAACGATATTATAATCAATTCGGGTGTTATCGTTGCAGGGCTTTTGGTTCATTGGCTCAATTCAAGCTATCCTGATTTGATTATCGGAGCTATTGTATTTGCTGTTGTTGGTAGCGGTGCATTAAGAATATTGAAATTGGTAAAATAATAGTTAAATTCTTCCTCAGCTAATAGAAATAGGCAGGATAACAAAAATACTTTTGTGATAATAATTGATACATAAAAAAAGAACTAAAGATAGTTTATATTCTATTTGTTAAATGTGAAAAAGGCTTATAAAATCTACTTTATTCTTTCTTATTAAATGAAAACAGTAATAAAAAAATTAAAGTCTTGCTGTGCTTTACAAAAAATATTTTTCCGAATAGTATAGTAATGGAAGTATGTTTTAATTAGTTTCCAGTTGCCACCCCTTCCCAACGCTCCAAAAGTTTTTGTATGCCAGAAGTTAATCACTCCGATAGAAAAATAGTGCAAGGCAACAAAAACTTTCCCAAAGCTTAGTTACATAATGTGGCATTATAGTGCATAAACAAATATCCTGCTTCTAATGAAACCATCGGATGCACTATAATAACATTATGTAAAAAAGCCGCTCATCCAAGGCTCGTGTGGTTTGTTCCAGGACAACATTTTTTGCAGCTCCCATCGCATCACCCAGCTACAAAAAAAACCGTCCTTCACAAACCACTTTCAATAATCCGTAGCATATTTTTGGTAGTTAGATAATTTTTATATCGCATGAAAAGCAGAACTCTTTTTATCAATTAACCGCAGACATAGGTAGTATTTTCATTGTTTTTGTGCGTGCTACAATTCCATAACAACACAATTCATAATTCTTCATTCATAATTACTTTCTGGCACCCACAAAATCAAAAAAGGACAGCAAGAGTATGATTTTTCATTTGCCAGAAACCACAAACTACATTGCTTTCACGCTGGCCAGATGCCTTAAACCTTTCCATCACAACTATTCTCTAATTACTTATTCCTAATCACTCAAAAAAGGCATCTATCCAACATAAAAGCAATCACAACAATCCCATAAGCAAATAAAAAACCACACACTTGCCTGCGCTACTGCCTCATCGCACTAGGTTAGTTAATGCATTGTTTTTTGAAGATGCTTCCCATTTTCATAAGAAAGTAAACTCATAATTCACTAATCACAATTCATAATTTAAAAAAAGCATCCTCAAAAATCAAATCCACAAAAGAGTATTAAATTTTAAAATAGGATAAAAGCATTATCTATGATTTGCCTATGGTTATTTATCCTGTTTTAAAATTCAATACCCTTTAAACAACTCCTGAATTCCAAAAGACAATCACGATAGTTAGAACGATGTCAGAATAACATCCGATTTCAAAACAAGGATTGATTGGAAATTCAAAAAAAAATAAATAAAAAAAAGGAAGCAAAGATAAGTTCCAGGTTTACAAAAAAGCAAGTTCAAGCCTTTCAGGTTTCGGCTAAAATCTCCACCCATACCATTTCGCAATGATATGCATCGTAAACTTCACTACTCCATATACGAAGACAATTCGGGTAGTATTTTATCCGAAAAACTTGCTTTTTTGAAACCTTCCACTTGAAATGACGGCTTTCTTTTTTTTCTTTTTTCTTTTGAAAAATTTATGTGTGTGGAGCATAGCGAGGCACACCTGCATTTCATAAGAAACACCGCAGAAATTTGAAAATCTAACCAATTTTTAAAAGCCGATGTTATGCTAAAATTTGTTATTAAAACCTACACTAAAGGAACGATTTACAAAAACCCACACCTTTTCATTTTAAACAAAGGGTTAAACAGTGGAAAACCTTCAAATGAGCCATTCACAAATAGTTTTGTTATCATTTTCGAGAACAAAGAAGATTTTGACAATATCAATTTAACAGCTTATGCACTTTGGAAAACAAAATTCTGGCATCAATTTCTTTGTGGTTCAGTAATACCATTTTTACGTTTAAATGATGTCAGAAAAGAATTTCCAAATAAAGTTAACCAAGAAATTAAAGACCACGAAGAACACCTTAAAAACGTGCAAACTTTAAAGCTTTTAGAACAATCTGAAAAACGTTTCAATGAAAATCTAAATCTTATTAATGATATGAGAAAAGTTATTCTATTTCGATATTGTAAATAACAATATTTTAAATCATATTTTTGTATGAATAAAAATAAATATATGAAGAATGTTATAAAAATTTTAAGACCAGAGGAAATGAAGTTTATCAAAAAAATTAACATTATTTCAAAAAATAGATTGGAAAATGATATTGTAATTGGTTTTTTACTATATGAAAGATCTATTTCTCTTGACTATACATTCAAACCAAAAGAAGATAGTATTGATAAAATTACATATTTGATTACTTATCCAAAACAAACAGATTATCCTACAGATGAAATTGATGAATTGATTTTAGAAACTATCAAATTATCATATCCAAATTCGATTGTACACTCCAAAATGCTCTTTTCTTCAGGAGATATTGAATGGTTAGAAAATTTAAAAGATAGACCTTTCGAAATTTCTAATTTAATAATTAGACCAGATTTTTTTGGGCAAGACATTGAAAAATTGGTTGGTAAAGAATTTGAAATTTTCAGAAAGGATTTAAAAATATATGTTGATTCATCGTCAGAACTTATAAAAAACAATGTTTTTTATGGTCAATGTTATTATGAAAAACATTTAGCAATTTATCAAAAACTAAATACTATAAATTTTTTATAATGGATTTACCTAAAAAAAATGACAAACTTTTTAAAGCTGAAACTTCAACTGATGTTGGTGCATGGTTGAAGGCACCTGCAAATAAGTTTTTTCTTTATTCTGAAGGATATAAAAGTGCAGGAGATGCATTATTTGAGCACTGTATTGCTAATCCTTTTTTTAACAACTCACTTGTTTATCCTTTAATTTTTACTTACAGACAATTTATAGAATTAAAACTTAAAGAAATTATTACAATGGGGAATAAATTGAATGATTTTGCTGAAGACTTTCCTGATGAGCACAATATATTAAAATTATGGAAATTGTTTAGAAATGAGATTTACCCCAAAATAGCAGCTGAGAATAAAGAACTATTTGATAATGCTGAAAAAATAATTGAGCAATTTCATGTTGAAGATCCTCATTCAATGAATTTTAGATATCCACTAACAAAAGGACCTATTAGAAGAGATAGTCTCAACCGTGAAACAATAGATTTGAAAAATTTAAAAGAAGTCATAGAAAGATTATATAATTTTCTAAATTCATTATGGGACGAGATTTCACATTATCAAGATATGAAAGATGAAATGATACAAGAGTATTATAGCCAAAATTGGTATTAAAAAAAAGCCAGGTCTTTCGACTTGGCTTTCATTTTGTTTAACCCAAAGGTCACCACAACAAAGGCTAAACTTATTTTTTGTGCTTCTTTTGTAGGCTTTTAAGTAGTAATGAAATAGTAAAACTGACTATTGCTCCAACAGTAGCTAAAATAACTGTTCTTGCAATGTCTTCAGAATGAATATTCGGTATTATACTTAAAAATGTGCCTCCAGCAGTTCCCATCAATGTGGGATTATTGGCTATCATCAGTTGTAGTAAGCTGACTAGTTGCTGTCAAAACTCCACCAGCAACTGCCATATAACCTCCAATAGTTGTAACTAATACTGGCAAGGCAATTGGAGCAGCTAAAATCGTTCCACCAACAGCAGCCAAAACCAAACCAACATTTCGAAGCACTTTAAAAAACTTTGGAGTAGGAGCTGTAGCTCTATTTACTATTTTTTTCATAATTTATATTTTTTCATTCCCATGAAAATGGGAATCTATTCAACAATCATTAGAACACTCTCTTTGTTGTCCAAAGCTTTATAGACTAACGTTTTAAGCTTTTCAAATGCTTTTCGTGACATTAGTCCTAATCCTGGACCAGAAAGTTTTGTTACGGGAGCAATACAACCATTCAATTCTCTTAATGCATTATTAGCAGGATGAAATAAAATAAAACTTCTATTTTCCACATCAATAACTTCTATATGCCATTTGAATTTCTGACTATACCGCTTTCTAATAAAATATTTCCCTATCGGAATGCAGGAAACTCTCTTTTCATTATTCTTCCAAGGTAATTCAATCGTATAACAAATAAATTTACCTTCACATTCGAGTTTTCCGTTTGTTCCTTCAGGGAAATAAGTTCTGGTTAAACTAATAACCATTAAACACCACCATCAACTTTAGCAATAGACAACGGATTAAAAGCTCCATTTTTCAAAGGATACATTTGTCCATTAATTTCTTGATAAAATTCAACTCCAACTGCCAAAAACAATGGTTTTGTACTTGCTGGAGTAACTGCATTCACTTGGTTTATTGCAGCAGTAGCAGTATTGTCCCAAGGTAAAATTGCAGTTTCAGAACTAGAAACTACAAAAGTTTCAGTCTCAAAATCAACTTCTGCACCTCCAGAAATAATTTTAAAGTGAGTAGTTCCACTTGGAGCTGCAATCATGTTCGCAGGAATAAATGGTAACAAATCAACTTTAATTTCTCCAGCTACACGGTCAATAGTAGGGACAAACGGAGCAAACAAAGAAGTTCCCAACTTCCCACGAATATTGAATTCAAAACCAAATAGCAATTCAGCCTCTCCATCAATAACGTTTCTTAAACCTCTCTCACTTACTAAATCCGCTTGAATAACTTTCACCATTCTTTGCGTCAAACGACTAACCATTCTACCATCAGCAGAGTTCAATAGTAATGGTCTTAAAGCTGTTCTTAAAAGCTTTCCTGCTTTTCCAGCTCTTCCAAACTCCGAACCATTCTCACGTGTTCTTTGAAAAGCAGGATCACTAGCAATTCTGCTAGCGTCAATTCCACCTTTCTCACGAGCTAAATGTCCGTCTTGGGTTTTGTAAAAAGTAATATCTCCGATAGTACCTTTTAATTTAATTATGCCTTTCTGTCTAGCCATAACTTAAAAATTTAATTAAACAATCATTTAAAATCTCCTTCATTCTATCAACAGGTTGCAACCACTTTCCGAATGATTTGAATACAAAATTTAAAAGTTAATTGACACAATTAAACGAGCTTAGTTCCAAATGGCACAATTTGACATAAATGGCAATAATCAACTCATTTGTCCTACATATCTAATAATTTTTAGATTATTATTTTATATGTAAATACATATAGATAATATTATTTAAACTATTTTATATGCTTTTACATATAATTTACTATATTTGTCCAAAATAGTTGTAAAAGCATATAATTATGATGACATTGGCAGAGTTTGTAAAAGAAAAAAGAAACGAAGTAAAATTAACGCAAGAAGCTTTCGCTGAACGTGCTGGAGTTGCACTTACCGTTATTCGAAAAATAGAACAAGGCAAGGAAAACCTAAATCTTGAAAAAGTAAACCAGGTCCTCAAAATGTTCGGACATACCTTAGCACCAGTAAATGCTAGAGAATTATCTAAAACTAAAAAATAAAATAGGATGAGACAAGCAGCCATTTACTATAAAGACCACTTAGCAGGAATGTTAACAGAAACCGATGATGGAGAGTATACATTTCAGTACGAAGAAAAATATGTAAAAGAACATCCCAAAGAATGCATTACTTTAACAATGCCGGTAAGTTCTAAAACATATACGGATAAGCGTTTATTTCCTTTTTTTGAAGGCTTAATTCCTGAAGGTTGGCTGTTAGATATTGCTTCTAAAAACTGGAAAATAAATCAAAATGATCGCATGGGTTTACTATTGGCATGTTGCCAAAATTGTATCGGCGCTGTAAGTGTTCAACCAATAGCGGATGAAAATGAAAAATAAGAAATGTCTATTTTGTTACAATGCATTGGAAGCAAATACAGTTGGTGATTTTCACGAGCAATGCAGCTTAACGTTTTTCGGTACCAAAGAACCACCCATATTTGAACATTCTCTAAAACAAATGGCCGATTTAGCCAAGAATGTTGTCGAACGAAGTGTTGCAGTTCCAGGAGTGCAACCCAAATTATCATTATCGGTAATAACGGACACAATGCAAGATGGCAGCAAAGGCCGTTTGACAGTAGTAGGTGCATTAGGTGGAAACTATATTTTCAAACCACCATCCAACCAATTCCCAGAAATGCCCGAAAACGAACACTTAACTATGCGAATAGCAGAAGCCTTCGGAATAAACACAGTGCTATCAAGTTTAATAAGGTTACAATCGGGAGAGCTATCCTATATCACAAAACGCATCGATAGAACACCAACTGGAGAGAAAATCCACATGCTCGACATGTTTCAAATTACAGAAGCCTTTGACAAATATAAAAGCTCTATGGAAAAAATAGGCAAAGCAATTGATGAGTATTCAAGTAACACGCTGTTAGATAAAGTCTATTTCTTAGAACTTGCGATTTTCAGTTTCCTAACAGGCAACAACGACATGCATTTAAAAAACTTCTCCATGATAAACTCAGGAGAGCAATGGACATTATCGCCAGCTTATGATCTTCTAAACGTAGCTATAGTAAACCCTGAAGACACAGAAGAACTAGCTTTAACATTAGAAGGAAAAAAGAAAAAACTAAAATGGGAAAATTTTGAACGCTTAGGCTTACAATTAGATCTAAATAAAAAGCAAATAAAAGGCATCGCAAAACGTTTCAAAAAAAACAAACCCATCGCAGCAGAATGTATAAATAACTCCTTCTTATCAGAAGAATTTAAAGACAAATACAAAAACCTTTTAGAAGAGCGATACACTATTTTATTTTCGGCAATCACTTAAATATCAATTGTATTTTTTTATAATTTTATGCAATATAATACAGCTTTGAGCTTAGTCAAAGCTTAGTCAAAGCTATAGATAAAGTATGAAAACAGAAAAAAAGAGGTTATGTATCTACCCAAAGGATATACAACGTATTACCGGAAAGAGTTATCGACAAAGTATTAGATTGTTACAAAGAATCAGAAAGGATCTTAATAAGCTTGAAAATGAGTTTGTAAGTGTTGAAGAGTTCTGCACTTATACCAGTTTAAAACACGAACAAGTTATTACCCTAATCGTTGATTAAATTTTACACTTAACTAGTTCAAAATTTGGTTAGTTTAATAGAAATTTATGGACTTATTTTCGTAAATTTGTACTATCAACACATATGAGAAACTAGGATTTTTACATAGGGGTACAATTAGGAGTACTTAGAAAAGTTATATATAAAAACACTTGAAAACACTAGCGTTAGAAAGATTACACAAATCCCTCTTTCTCCGCGAGCTGAAAAGCAAAAATTAATAAAACCCACTAATTTTAATTTAGTGGTTTTTTTGATTTTAGTAGCTTATATTTTTAAATTAAAGGTTTTCCTTTTACTTTTAACAACCGTCAATTTCAAATTTCATTACACCCTTTTCATATTTGATGAAAACAGGAATTTTCTCTAAAGTACATCGTGGTTCAATAGTAAACTGAATATGACCTCTAACTTCAAAGTCTTCTTCAGAAGTAATTTCTAGTTTTTGTTTGTAAGAAGTGTTATCACGAATCCATTTTGGATCATAATCAGATGAATAATAATCATGTTTTTCTGCAGAAAGAGGAGTTTCAATAAGATTATTTTCTAATGTAAAAAAGTCATTGTTGGCTACAACAAAAGTAAATTTACCTTTCAAATCTTTTTTCTCATTTGGAGAAGCATAGTAAGCATCATGATATAAATACATTTTCATTTCTAAATCATAAATACCATTACTCAACGTATGGGTTTCAAGTTTTAATTCATAAGGATTCTCTTGAAGTTTTGGACCATAAACAGTTAGATTTCTGGGTTCTGATTTTGCAATTTGTACAAAAACACTATCTGTGCTAGCAGTTTCAGTTTTTGAACTATCAATTTTGCAACTTATGAATAATAACAAACAAAAAGAAAGAATTAGATTTTTCATGATTCAAATTTTTTAAGGATTAATATGAAGTTAAAAGTGCCAACAAATATTGCTATTATTTAATGACACAGTAAAACTAATATTCGTATAATCTCTAAGTGTCAAAAAAATGCAAAAAAAGTGTCAATCATTGTAAAATGTAATGAAATTGTATGTTATTTGTAAAATATTATGAAGAACGTTATCAAATATCTCTTTAGTTTTTTAAGCCTTTTCGGAATGTTTTCTACTATGATTTCGTGTTCCAATGAACCCAAAGAGGACATTTCTGGAATTGTAAAAGTGGCCTTGCGTGATGTTGGGCATCATTTGTTATTAAACAATCAAGATTCCATTTCTGTGGTGAAACCTGTCACAAATTCAGAGGATTTGCAATACAAATTATCGTTTGAAGAACAATTGGTCATAAACCCAGATAGTTTGGTTGCTTTAGTGAAAAACAGTTTTCAAAAAGCTAATTTACCCCAACAGTATTTGGTTGAAGTAGTGCAATGCAAAGACAATGAAGTAGCTTACAGTTACCAAATGAACCAAAATCTACAAAAAGGTATTATTCCATGCAGTGGAAGACAATTGCAAAAAGCGTGTTACCTGATAAATGTTCGATTTACAAAAAGCATTGAATCAAGTAAAAGTTCTTCTTATACTTGGCTTATTTATGTTTTATTGTTAGTTATTATTGGAATTTTAACACTTCTTTATTTCAAACGAAAAACTAAAGTTGTTCATGTGGAATATTCGGAAAATTTTACAGCTATTGGAACCTATAAATTCTATCCAGAACAAAATAAACTGATTAAAGAAGCTGTAGAAATCAGCCTTTCCAAAAAAGAATGTGAGTTGTTGACTATTTTTATGGAACAACCTAATCAAGTGATTAAAAGAGACGAACTAACTAAAAAAGTATGGGAAGATCATGGAGTTTTTGTGGGAAGAAGTTTAGATACATATATTTCAAAACTTCGCATTAAACTAAAAGCAGATGAATCAGTCAAATTAATAAATATCCATGGAGTAGGATATAAGTTGGAGATAAGTGAATAGTAATCTTAGAAGAAAGAGACAAGAGTAAAGAAGAAAGAAAAACCTGAGATTTTGAATGCTGGTTTTTTTATTTTTTTTCTAAATATTTAAAAATGAAATTTCCAATTTTTGTTAATCTAATCGCACCCATTTTTATATTTTCATTTTCTTTGTTTGACAATATTATTGCTTCTGCATATCTGTTTTTTATTAAGTCGTTTAAAGAGTGGCCAATTCTGTCCATTGTTAAGCTATCATTTATGCCTTTATTTTTTGCATAAATATTCATAAAGTCAGGCATCCAATTATGAGTTAATATTCCACTATTAGATGTGTAATTAGATAATTTCCAAATTGTCCAATTTTTTCTATCTGACAGTAATAATATTGATTGAGGAGACATTAATTCAATTTGATTTATTGCAAACTTATGGTCTTCAAAAAGATTTTTGAAATCAGAATTAACAATATGGTTCAAAACATTAGCTAAATTATTTGTTAATTCAAAATCTGGTGGATTATTATCCAAAACACGTAATATTTTATTGAATATTGTGTTACCTTGTGGGTTTGTAAGAAATTCACCAATGTTTTTTATTGACTCTTCTGTATTATCAGTTTTATCAAAATAAGCTGAAAGTAAATATTGTTTTTTTTGTTTCTTTTATTTCTGAATCTATTTCTTCATTCCAATTAAGAATTGTACTTATTACATCTCCGATTTTGAAAAGACCTAAAAATTTGTCTCTTATTGTTTTAGTTGTTTTGGATTTAATTATTTCCTGTTCTTCTTTTTCACTTAATTTTACTTCAGAAATTCTTTTATCAAGATTTTCTTTTTGTTTTTTAAAGTATAATTCTGATTTAGAAATAATTTCTTTTTTTTCTATATTTTCCATTTGAATTATTTATAAAATTTGAAGGTAATTCCATCAAATATAAACAAATTCTCAATCTAAAAATCTTTTCTCTTGCTTCTTTCCTCTTTTTTCTAAATTCAAACTTCTAAATTCAAACTTCTAAATTCTAAATTAAAAATTGTGAATAACATTCTTAATATCTTCTAATTTTTATCCTTTCATTTTCTTGTCAATTCCAGTATATTAGCCTAAATTCTTAAACAACTTATGCTAGAGCAAAATCAATATACCGAAGACAACATACGTTCACTCGATTGGAAGGAGCATATCCGAATGCGTCCTGGTATGTATATCGGAAAACTCGGTGATGGTTCGTCTCCAGATGATGGTATTTATATCTTAATCAAAGAAGTTATCGACAACTGTATCGATGAATTCGTAATGGGTGGTGGAAAAACCATTGAAGTAACCATCAAAGATAAAATGGTTACCGTTCGCGATTATGGTCGTGGAATTCCATTAGGAAAAGTGGTAGATGTTGTTTCTAAAATGAATACCGGTGGAAAATACGATTCCAAAGCCTTTAAAAAATCAGTAGGTTTAAATGGTGTCGGAACAAAAGCCGTAAATGCACTTTCCAATTATTTTAGAGTAGAATCGGTTAGAGATAACCAACAAAAAGCAGCCGAATTTTCTGCTGGAAACCTAACCTTAGACGAAGAAATTCAAGACTCAACCAAACGAAAAGGAACTAAAGTTTCTTTCGTAGCTGACGAAACTATCTTCAAAAATTATAAGTATCGCAATGAGTATATCATCAAGATGCTTAAAAATTATTGTTACTTAAATCGCGGTTTAACCATTTATTACAATGGTGAAAAATATGTTTCGGAACATGGTTTAAAAGACTTGTTGGAAGAAAATATTGCGGAAGAAGATATGGTGTATCCAATCATTCATTTAGAAGGTGATGATATCGAGATTGCCGTAACACATAGTAAATCGCAATATTCAGAAGAATACCATTCGTTTGTAAATGGACAAAATACCACACAAGGTGGAACGCATTTAAGTGCTTTTAGAGAAGCGATTGTGCGTGTCATCAAAGAATTCTACAACAAACCTTTTGAAGCTTCTGATATTCGTAAATCGATAGTGTCAGCTGTTTCGGTTAAAGTGGAAGAACCTGTTTTTGAAAGTCAGACGAAAACCAAATTAGGTTCAACAGATATTGGTCCAAATGGTCCAACAGTGCGAACATTCATCAATGACTTCATCAAAACTAAATTTGATAACTATTTACATAAAAACCCTGAAGCTGCAGATGCTTTATTGCGTAAGATTTTGCAAGCCGAAAGAGAACGTAAGGAATTATCAGGCATTCGTAAGTTAGCCAAAGACAGAGCCAAAAAAGCGAGTCTTCACAATAAAAAATTAAGAGATTGTAGAGTACATTTAACCGATGCAAAAAATCCACGAAGTTTAGAAAGTACACTTTTTATTACTGAGGGAGATTCGGCTTCGGGTTCGATTACCAAAAGTCGTGATGTAAATACCCAAGCGGTTTTCAGTTTACGTGGAAAGCCTTTGAATTCGTATGGCATGTCCAAAAAAATTGTTTACGAAAACGAAGAATTCAATTTATTGCAAGCGGCTCTAAACATTGAAGAAGACATGGGTGATTTGCGTTATAATAATATCGTAATTGCAACCGATGCTGATGTCGATGGAATGCACATTCGATTGTTATTGATTACGTTTTTCTTGCAGTTTTTTCCAGAGTTGATTAAAGACGGCCATTTGTATATTTTGCAAACTCCTTTATTCAGGGTTCGTAATAAAAAAGAAACAATTTATTGCTACAGCGATGAAGAACGAGTAAATGCCATTGAAAAACTAAAACCAATACCAGAAATCACACGATTCAAAGGATTAGGAGAAATTTCACCTGATGAGTTCAAACATTTTATAGGAGATGACATTCGTTTAGACCCAATCATGTTAGATAAAGCCACATCTATTGAAACTTTATTAGAATTTTACATGGGAAAAAACACACCTGATCGACAAGAGTTTATCATCAATAACTTGAAGGTGGAGTTAGATGTGATTGAGAAAGTATAGTGTTCAGTATTCAGTTTTAAGTGAGCAGTGATTTCGAAGTAAGATTAAAGAGTAAATACTGAAAATAATTCAGCATAAAAATGAAAGACGAAGAAGAAGATAACATCATTCCAAACGAAGACGAAAATTTAGATAACCAAGATCAATCTACAAATGAAGAAGGTTTTGATGATATTCATGTTTCATCAGGACATCAATTTTATGAAAATAATGACAATCCAGAAGAAACGATTACGAAAGTAACCGGAATGTATAAGGATTGGTTTTTAGATTATGCTTCCTATGTAATACTAGAACGTGCTGTTCCTGCTATTGAAGATGGATTTAAACCGGTTCAACGTAGAATTATGCACTCCATGAAGGAATTGGATGATGGTCGTTATAATAAAGTAGCCAATATAGTTGGGCATACGATGCAATATCATCCTCATGGTGATGCTAGTATTGGAGATGCCATGGTGCAAATAGGTCAGAAAGATTTGCTTATTGATATGCAAGGAAACTGGGGAAATATTTTAACTGGTGATAGTGCAGCAGCTTCTCGATATATTGAAGCTCGTATTTCAAAATTAGGTCATGATATCTTATTTTCTCCAAAAATAACGGAATGGGGAACTTCTTATGATGGTCGTAGAGCTGAACCTGTTAATCTTCCTGTAAAATTTCCATTGCTTTTAGCGCAAGGTGCAGAAGGAATTGCGGTTGGTCTTTCCACAAAAGTTTTACCTCATAATTTTAACGAATTAATAGATTCTTCTATCAAAATTTTAAAAGGAAAACCTTTTACCATTTATCCTGATTTTCCGACAGCGGGAATTGCAGATGTTTCCAATTATAATGATGGAATGCGAGGGGGAAGAGTGCGAGTTCGTGCTAAAATTTCGCAATTGGATAAACAAACGTTGGTTATAACTCAAATTCCATTTTCAACCAATACATCAACTTTGATTGATAGTATTTTGAAAGCCAACGAAAAAGGAAAAATCAAGGTTAAGAAAATTGAAGATAACACTGCTGCTGAGGTTGAAATCTTGATACACTTGACACCTGGAGTTTCACCAGATAAAATGATTGACGCTTTATATGCTTTTACGGCTTGTGAAACGTCAATTGCTCCTTTAGGTTGTGTAATTGGTGACAATAAACCAATGTTTATTGGAGTTTCTGAAATGTTGAAAATTTCAACTAACAGAACAGTTCAATTACTAAAAAGAGAATTAGAAATTCAATTAGATGAATTAGAAAATAAATGGCATTTTTCTACATTAGAGAAAATCTTCATTCGTGAAGAAATGTACATTGATTTCAAATTATATTCAGATAGAGAATCTTTATATCAATATTTATACAAGAGTTTTGAGCCTTTCAAAAAGGATTTTGTTCGAGAAATTAACGATGAAGACTTACAGAAGTTAACCCAAATTCCAATGATTCGTATCACACGATTCGATTCTGACAAAGCAGATGATGCTATTGCCAAGTTAGAAGCTGATATGGAAAAGGTGAAACACGATTTGGATAACATTATTGATTTTACCATTGCTTTTTTCCAAATGTTGAAAGAAAAATACGGAAAAGGTCGTGAACGTCAAACCGAATTGAGAAGTTTTGAAAATATTGAAGCTACCAAAGTAGTTTTAAGAAATACTAAACTTTATGTCAACAAAGCAGAAGGTTTTCTCGGAACTGGCTTGAAGAAAGACGAATATGTTGCCGATTGTTCTGATATTGACGATGTGATTGTTTTCTTGCGTGATGGTCGTATGGTAATTACAAAAGTAGATGAGAAAAAATTTATTGGCAAAGATATTATTCATATAGCTGTTTTTGATAAAAATGATAAACGTACTATTTATAATGTCATTTATCGAGATGGAAAAAACGGAGCTTCATTTGTAAAACGTTTTAATGTTTCGAGTATTACTCGTGATAAAGAATATCATGTTTCACAAGAAAAACCAGGCTCTCAAATTCTATATTTTTCGGCCAATCCAAATGGTGAAGCTGAAACAATTACTATTCTTTTACGACAAGTTGGAAGTGTAAAAAAATTAAAATGGGATTTAGATTTCTCTGATATTTTAATCAAAGGAAGAAGTTCTAAAGGAAATACAGTAACTAAATATCCTATCAAAAAAATTGAATTGAAGGAGAAAGGAATTTCGACTTTACGACCAAGAAAAGTCTGGTTTGATGATACCGTTCAAAGATTGAATGTGGATGGAAGAGGTGAGTTGTTAGGTGAATTTAGACCGAATGACAGATTGTTAATTATCAATCAATCGGGAAAATTAAAAACCATAATTCCAGAATTGACAACCCATTTTGAGGAAGATATGATTGTTTTGGAGAAGTGGAATCCGAAAAAACCAATTTCAGCAATTTATTATGATGGTGAAAAAGAACGCTATTACATCAAACGTTTCTTAGTTGAAAATGAAAATAAAGAAGAGATTTTTATTTCGGAACATCCTAAATCTCAATTAGAAATTGTTTCTACGGATTGGAAACCAATGGCTGAGGTAGTTTTTGCAAAAATTAAAGGAGTACAAAAGGAATCAATGCAAATTAATATGGAAGACTTTATAGCTGTTAAAGGCATAAAAGCTTTAGGTAATCAATTGACTACCGATAAAGTAAAACAAGTCAATTTATTAGAGCCTTTACCATATGAAGAGCCTGTTTCTGAAGTTCCAGAAGAAATGGAAGTAAATAATGAAAGTAACGTTTCTGAAGATATAAAAACTGATTTAGATGATGATGGACAAATAACGTTAAGTTTGGAATAATTTATTAATTAATTATTGTTAATAAACCTGGTTTTATTGTTAATAATTATCAAAAGTTCCTTTGTTTTATTGAAGTCTATTGTTAATAAAATGATTATTTTTACTGTTAATAAGTTGAATTTTAAAACTATATAATATGAAAGCCCCAAAACTTAAATTTATTGTTTTAATTATTGTTGCTTCTTTTACCCTAACAACTAGTTATGCTCAAGATGCTAAGCAACAAAAAGAAATCATTAATAAATTAAATGAAATTCATAAAAAGACTTTTAAAACAAGAGATTCATTAGCTACTGTTTATAAAGTTATTTATGAGAAAATTGGGTATACCAATGACACAATTATTAAAAACAATTTATTTAAAAAGATTGCTGAATTAGATGTTGCGTCGTTCAATAATGCCGAAAAAGAATTAGATAGAGAGTTTGGATTTGTTAGACAATACAATTCTAATCCTATAGCTTTAGATATTTTACTTTATAAAGTGACTAAACTAGAAGCTGCTAATAAATACGAAGTTTTTAATTCTTTATTCAGTAGTTTGAGTTTTGACTTGCAAAATAGCACAAAAGGGTTGCAATTGAAAGAAATGTTAGTTAATTTCAAGGAGAGCAATATTGGTAGTGAAGCTCCAGATTTTGAGGTAAAAGATATTAGAAATAATAAAGTGTCTTTATCTTCTTTTAAAAATAATAGCTATGTTTTATTATCTTTTTGGAATAGTACTTCACAAGCTTGTAGCGATGAAAACACTTACTTAAAAGAAGTTTATTTAAAACATCATCAAAATGGTTTAGAGATTGTAAATGTTTCAATTGATGAAAACATGGAGGTTTTGAGAAAAGCCATTGATTTTCAAAAAATTGAAATGTTTAAAAATGTGCCAATTATTTCTAATGATGTGCCATTATTAGAACGTTATTTTGTTAATTCAATTCCGCAAAAGATTTTAATTGATAAAAACGGAATTATTATTGGAAGATGGAGAGGTTCAAATAATTCGTTAAAACAAGAAATGAATCTAGTTTTAAGCACTTTATTTAAAACGGTTGCAAGTAGCTCAAATAATGTTCATTAATTCAAAAATTAATATATCAACTATATGAATATAAAAAATCCCGCTGAAAGCGGGATTTTTTTATTGTTTTTTCTTTCTCATTTTCATGTTCAAAAACTCAACAGCTAATGAAAAAGCTATGGCAAAGTACAAATATCCTTTTGGAACGGCACCAACGTGTTGTCCAGCTAATTCAGCGTTTGATAAGTGCATACTTTCTGTAATTAGCATAAAGCCAATTAAAATTAAGAAAGCCAATCCTAAAATTTGAATAGAAGGATTTTTGTTTACAAAATTTCCAACAGGAACTGCAAAAAGCATCATTACACCAACAGAAATTACAACAGCAGTAATCATAATAACTAAAGCACCTTCGAGTCCATTTGTCATACCAACAGCTGTTAAAATACTATCTACAGAGAAAATCAAGTCAATTAATAAAATTTGACCAATTACACTACCAAACGATTTGGCTGCAGAAATTTTTAATTCTTCTTCATCTTCACCTTTGTGGTCTACTTTTTCATGAATTTCTTTTGTACTCTTATAGATTAAGAAAAGTCCACCCAATAATAATATCATAGCTTGACCTGTTATTTGAGCTGAAAACCAACCAAAATCAAAGCTAAACCATGGGGCTTTCATGGCAATTAGAAGAGTTATACCAAACAGCAAACCAATACGCATAAACATAGCCAAGAATAAACCAATTCTTGTGGCTTTTTTACGATTTTCTTCGGGTAATTTTCCCGTTACAATTGAAATAAAAATGATATTATCTATTCCAAGAATAATTTCTAAAAAAGTTAGGGTTAATAAAGCAATCCAGGCTCAGCATTTAAAAAAACTTCCATTTGTTTGTGGGTTTAGGTTATTATTTTCAATCTAATTTGTAAACGATTCCTTTTTGCTTCAATGATTCTCCTACATAATTGTATTCAAATGTATAAGAATTTTTTGAAGTAGTCAATATTTTTACATGAACTGCTTTTTTCTCAGCCATGTTCTTGGGTTTACTGTTTTTAATGATGTACTCACAATCATTTGTCCAACGTACATCATAAGTGTCCGTAATGCCTTTAAATGTCTCAATTTGGATAGAATAATTGCGTTCAAACGTTGTGATTAATTTTTTGCCATCGACTTCAATTTCCGATTTGAATTTACCAGTTTTGAAGTCTTTGCAATTGCGTTCTTGGTTGTAACACGAAGTTAGTAAAAAGGTAATGGCTAATAGGTAATAGGTGATAGGTTTAATCTTGATTTTCATGATTAATTTGTTCATTGGTTTTAATTGATATTAAATGTATTTATCTCCATCGAATAAACTTTTTACAATTGTATTGACTCCTTTAAACATGAAAAAGATGGCTAATCCACATAGTAATATTCCAACTCCTAACACTATTTCATAATAAGGACTATCTTGGTTTTTAAAGGAACTATTAATTACTATTGGTCCCATAAATAACAAAGGCAAAGCACCTGATAAGTATTTTATTCCTTTAGCTAGTATTTTTCTGTTTGTAGGCATATTTTTAATTGAAAATTGATAATTCGTAATTGATAATTCGTAATTGATTTTTAAGGTTTATAATTTTCAACAGCACTTCTTACACTACCATATTTTTTTAGTAAAATAGAAGCTAATTTGTGATCTACATCAATTTCAACCATAATCATTTTTACACCTCTGTCAACCAATTTGTTATTGCTCAATTGCATATCAACCATTTTGTTGCCTTTCACTTTTCCTAACTGAATCATTGTTGCCGTGGAAATCATGTTTAAAACCAATTTTTGAGCGGTTCCAGCTTTCATTCGGCTACTTCCGGTTACAAACTCTGGTCCAACAACCACTTCAATAGGATATTTTGCCACTTTTGCTAGTGGACTTCCTTCATTACAAGTAATACAAGCGGTTGTGATGTTATTTTCGTTGCATTTTTCTAAACCACCAATTACATATGGAGTTGTTCCAGATGCTGCAATTCCAACCACAACATCTTTGTCTGTAATCATGCATTCGTTTAAATCGTGCCAAGCTTGTTCGGTATCATCTTCTGCATTTTCAACAGCTCTTCTAATTGCTGTGTCTCCACCAGCTATTAAACCAATTACCATATCAAAAGGAACACCAAAAGTTGGAGGACATTCCGAAGCATCTAAAATTCCCAATCTTCCAGAAGTTCCTGCTCCAATGTAGAATAAACGACCACCTTTTTTCATATTAGCTACAATTTGAGTAACTAGTTTTTCAATTTGTGGTAAGGCTTTTTCAACAGCAAAAGGAACTGTTTTGTCTTCATTATTGATATTGGAAAGTAATTCCGAAACAGCCATTTTTTCTAAATGATCATATTTGGAAGCTTGTTCTGTAGTTTTGGTAAAGTTCATTGATTTTAGATACAAAGTTGTAAAGTACCAAAGTTACAAAGTAATTTTATTATATTTAACTTTTAATATTTCAAAATATGAAGATCATTATTAAAGTTGTTATAATAAGCTTTTTGTTTTTTAGTTGTCTTCCAAATAAAAGTTCAGAAGTATATTCAGATAAGAGAATGGCTTTGTTTGAAAAAAACTCTCAAAAAGATATTAATTATATACATGAATTAACAATTCTCAATACATCAGATTTTTATGTTATAGACGAAATACTTAAAAATGCAATAAATGATAAAGAATTTTATTTTTTACAAAGACAAAATTTGAAGAGTTTAAAAAAATACTACAGGCAATATGTTGTTTATTTAAATGAAAAAAATGAAAAATGTGTCTATATTAATGCAATGTGTAATGTTGATATTATTCCAAATTGGAAGAATGTACTTTTAGACACATCTGATGGTGGTTCTTGTTATTGGAATTTGAAAATTAATTTATCTAAAAGAATATATCAAAATTTAATAGTGAATGGTCAAGGTTAAAATCTAAACAAAAACAGCCAAAGCAATTCCTAAAATAATAGCAATTAGTTTAGCTAAATTAAACTTATGACCTTCACTACTTTCAAAGATAATGGTAGATGAAATATGGAATAAAATACCAATTACAACTCCAGAAATTTGCGTGTAGTATTGCGTTAAGAAACTTAAATTTGAAGAAACATAAGTTCCTAATGGAGTCATGAAAGCAAAAATCAACATGAAAAATAGTATGGCTTTTTTATTCAATTCAGCATTCATGAAAAATAAGGTCAAAATAATGGCAATAGGGAAGTGGTGAATGGCAATTCCGTAAGCTAATTCGTTGTTTTGACTTATTGGCATTCCTTCTAACAAAGCATGTAAACACAAACTAAAAAACAACAACCAAGGAATAGTATTCATTTTGTCATGACCATGAACATGACCATGAACATGACCATGTTCTGCACCTTTTGAAAAATATTCTAAAATGATTTGAAATACGATTCCTATCATGATAAAAAGTCCGATTGTACTTGTACCATGTGAATGTCCTTCATGAACGTGATTATGACCTTCGTGCAAAAGAGCTTCAGCTGCATAAACTTCAGGCAATAAATGCATTACGGTCAGTGATAACAAAAAAGCACCACTAAAAGCCAAAAGTAATTTTAGATTTTTCTTGTTTTTGGGTTGTAAAAAAAACGCAATCAAATAACCTAAGATAACTGATAGTAAAGGATAAATGTAAATCGAATAATTCATTACTTAAAAATCATAATTAAACGTTCAGACTGATTTTTGTAGAAAGGTTGCAATTTGTAATTTCCAAAGATATCTAACAAATAAATATCAGCTTCTTCCATCATTTTTTCGAAATCGGCTAATCGTAAAGCTTGTACTTTTTCGGTAAAATGGAATTTTTCACCATTATCTTCAAAATCAATTTCTTTAAAAATGTAATTATCTTTTAAGTACCTTTTGATATGAAAATCAATGTTTTCCACCGTTTTTACTTCTTCTGGAACTAAATTATCAATTACATAATCAACATTCATGAAGTCGATACATGCAAAGCCATATTCAGTTAAACTATATTTTATTGCTTTTAGTGTTGTTAAATTATCCGCATCATCTTCAAAATAACCAAAACTGGTAAACAAATTAAAAATAGCATCATATTTTGAATCACAAACATCACGCATATCGTGCACTTTGAAATGTAATTTCTCATTTTCATGTTTAGAAGCTTCTTTTATGCTATTTTCCGATAAATCTGCACCAGTTACATCAAAGCCTAAAGAATTCAAATACACAGAATGACGACCTTTTCCACAAGCCAAATCCAATATTTTTGCTTCTTCAGGTAAGTTTAAATAATGGGTAAGATTATCCATGAAAGTTTGTGCTTCCTTGTAATCTCTATCTTTATATAAAATGTGATAATACTTCGTATCAAACCATGAAGCAAACCAACTAGATGATTGTTGATTGCTGATTGCTGATTGTTGATTGTTGATTTCTGACATTTATTCTGATTTCATTTCTTTCAAGTGGCAAAATTAGTGTATTTTTGCTGAACTTATTCCAAATTTAAGTTTGATGTTTATGATTTATGATTTATTTGGGATTTGAAATTTAATAATTGGAATTTTTATCGATGGAAGATAATTTTAAAATGGTAGCCAAAACCTTATTTGGTTTTGAAGAACTGTTAGAAAAAGAATTAACGCAACTAGGTGCTCAAAAAGTAAAAACAGGAACTCGTGTCGTGACTTTTTATGGTGATAAAGGGTTTATGTATAAAGCCAATTTAGCTTTAAGAACAGCTTTAAAAATCTTAAAACCCATTCACGAATTCAAAGCTTTCAACGATAAATCATTATATGACGGAATTCAACGAATTGATTGGAGTAAGTATTTGACTCAACACCAAACTTTTGTGATTGAAACCACTTTACATTCCGATCATTTTAATCACAGTCAGTTTGTGGCTTTGAAATCAAAAGATGCTATTGTAGATCAGTTTAGAGAAAAAACAGGAACACGACCAGATATTGATAAAGATTTTCCAGATGTGAAAATTCATGTACATATTGATAGAGATTTGGTTACGGTTTCTTTAGATACTTCTGGTGAATCTTTACACAGAAGAGGTTATAAAACAGCGACAAACATTGCACCAATCAATGAAGTTTTAGCTGCAGGAATGTTGTTATTATCTGGTTGGGATGGAACTTCTCATTTCATTGACCCAATGTGTGGGAGTGGAACAATTTTAGCTGAAGCTGCTATGATTGCTTGTAATATTCCAGCGAATATCAACAGAAAAGAATTTGCTTTTGAAAAATGGAGCGATTGGGATAGTGAATTGTTCGATAAAATTTTGGAATCATTATTGAAGAAAACGCGTGATTTTCATTACACTATTACGGGTTATGATAAAGCTCCAAGTGCTGTAATTAAAGCAAAAGATAACATCAAAAATGCTAATTTAGATGAGTTCGTAAAAATTAGAGAAGCCAACTTCTTTGAAACAGAAAAACAAACCGAAGGACCATTACACATGGTTTTCAATCCACCTTATGGAGAGCGTTTGAATATTGAAATGGAGCGTTTTTATAGAGAAATAGGTGATACTTTGAAGAATAATTATGCAAATACAAATGCTTGGTTTATCACAGCTAATTTAGAAGCATTGAAATTTGTAGGTTTAAGACCATCAAGAAAAATTAAGTTATTCAATGGAAAGTTAGAAGCAAGATTAGTAAAATACGAAATGTACGCTGGAAGCAAGAGAACAAAATTCCAAGTGAATGAATAACAGTTCGGCTATAGCCAACAGAAAAATTAAAAGATTAAATGAATTGATTTTTTAGATTTTCAGAAAACAATATACTATTAACAACAAACAATAAACCTTTAAAATGAGTAAAAAAACAAAAGCATTTATATTCAACCTTTTAGGTTTTACATTTTTCTATATCATCTCTTATTTTCTTGTAATGACTTTTGGAGTTTTGCAAGGACTTTGGATTGCAGCTACAAGTTTTGTGATTTCAACGTTATTGGCACCTAAATTTCAAGCAGTTAAAACAAATGAAGGTGAAAAGTTATTTATGAAATGGATTTTTTTTAAAGATTTGAGAGAAATTAAATAGTTTGAAAGTTTAAAATTTCTTTGATTATTTCAATATTACGATCAATTGAAATCTTATTAGTATTGATGCCTAACTTGTTTTTTCCAAACGGTCCGTATTTTTCTAAAGGTGTTGTAGAAAATAGACCGACTACCGCTGTTTTTGTACATGAAGCAAGGTGCATCATTCCACTATCTGCACCAATAAAAATTTCAGCGTTAGATATTAACGCAGCTATTTCTCTAATATCTTTGCTAAAAAATGTAGGAGCTTCAAAATTTATTTGAGAAACCTTTTCAAAGGGTAGGATTTCAATAATATTATAATTAGGAAAATTTTTAATTAATTTAGAATACATTTCATGCCACCATTCTTTACAATAGCATTTGTCACCAGTGGCATATGTAAAAATGGTAATAGTTGGTTTGTCATTTAAAATTATTTCGTTTAAAGTTTTTTTACCTTTTTCTAATTCTTCTTTATTTAAACGTAAACATAATTCATGGATAGGTTTGTTATATATTTCATGATTAGAATTAAAAAGATAATTTCTTAGAGTATAAACTGGTAATTTTGCAAAATGTTTTTGGGATTCAGTAAATTGAATTGTATTATTAAATTCATTTCCATACAACTTGTAAGTAGCTTTCGCATATTTAGTAGCCAATTTTCCAGATGAAGAATTTGCTGCAATATTTATAACCAAATCATAATTTTTGGTAAGTAATGAAAACCAACTTTTTAAATAGTTGAATAGCTTTTTAAAATGGTTTTTAGGTAGAACAATAAAATTTTCAACCTCTTTGTAATTTTGAAAAACTATTTTTGACACTTCTCCTTTTACAAATAAATCAATTTTAGCATTTGGAAAATTTTCAGTTATTTCTTGTATCACTGGTGTAAATAATAATGTGTTTCCTAATCTGTGATTAGGTCTAATGATTAGTATTTTTCTAATTTTTGAAAAATCTTCAATTTTTTTTAAATTACCGTTTAATATTTTTTTGTTTACGATAAGATTTGTGATGAATTTTGTAAATCGCCTTCTGTAAACATTAATATTTTTTAAGTAATTCATTGTGCATGTTGATATTTCAATAAAATTACTTTTTTTCTTAACAAAATAAAAAAAAACAAACTTAATTTTGTCTTAATATAAAAGGCACGTTAATGTTAACTATTCTTTATTTTTTTTATACAATGGAATCATATAACTAACCGTATAATTCAAACCAGTTCCGAATTTTCCATCATACGTTCTGTTAAATCCAGGAATGTATAAATTATCGAAGTTATCTGGTTTTTTATTGGATACTAAATAATTTAATCGAACTGAAAAACCAACGTATAAATTACTGAAGACTTCTGCTTTTATACCAGCTACGACTTCAATCCAACTTGCATTTAAACCGTCAAATTTTTCTCCAGAATCTAAAGTTGTTAAACCATAATAATTTGTTGGGTCATAAATAGAATAGGTGTTTAAAGTGTGATTAAAAGAGCTTACACCATATCGCATTCCAACATAAATCATATTTTCCATATCTAGCCAATTCTGGTAAGAGTTGTAATCAAAACCCACTTTAAAATAGGTTCCTTTTGTAGTGAAATTAAAGCGGTCATCGTCAACAGTTTTGTCTTCATTACCCAATTCTCCAGCTAAATAAAACCTCTGAGAAAGTCTATAATCACCTACAAATTCTAATCCTTGATAGTTTTTATCATAAAAAGATTTTGATAATCTGTGTAAATCAACACCAACACGAACACCATAGCGTTCTTTTTGTTTAATAGTGTCTTTTACTTGTGAAAATCCTTGAAGAGAAAAACACAGGCAAACTAGGCTAAAAATATATTTTGACATGTGTTTCATTTTCGTTTTCTACATTAGGTTGAATAATTTCAAAACTCGAAATCCAATTATTGTTTTGAATTACAATTCCATCGGTTTCATTTAGTATAAAGGTTGTTTTATATCCACAAGCTCTGGAAATGTAAGTTTCAATTCTACTATAATTTAATGTAATTATATCAGAAATATCATTAGTTGCATCTTCATCACTTCCATTTAAAACAAAATTTAAAGTAGTAGTATCTTGATTTGTCCTTAATGGAACTGTTATCGAACTCACAGCGTTAAAAGCATAACCAGTTTCAAAAGTAGGTTCTGCAATTCCGAGATTTGTTACGTTTTTTAATTCTGTTGGATTAGCAGCATCATAAAACTCAACAATAATTCTAGCTGTTGTAGGTGTTTCTTGGGCACAAATGTCATCTTTCTCACAATTCCAAAAAGAAACTGCTAAAACAATTAACAATGATGTGATTATATATTTTTTCATAGTTATATTCAGTTAAAAGCCGAAAATTAAAACACAATGTTAGTAATTTTAAAACCTGAAACAATATTATTTAACGTTTTTCTAAAAGCACCACATTTTCCACATGATGTGTTTGTGGAAACATGTCTACTGGTCTAACACGAGTAACTTTGTATTGTTCGTCCATCAAAGCTAAATCTCTTGCTTGTGTAGCGCTGTTACAACTTACGTAAACTACTTTTTCGGGAGCAATTTTTAGAATTTGAGCCACAACATCTTTGTGCATTCCGTCTCTTGGTGGATCAGTTATAATTACTTCAGGTTGACCATGTTGAGCAATAAAATCATCATTGAAGACATTTTTCATATCTCCAACAAAGAACTCACAATTGGTTATAGTATTGCGTTCAGCATTTGCTTTTGCATCTAAAATTGCTTCAGGAACAGCTTCTACACCAATTACTTTTTTAGCCTTTTTTGATACAAATTGAGCAATTGTTCCAGTTCCAGTATATAAATCATAAACCAATTCATTTCCTGTTAAACCAGCAAAATCTCTTGTAATTTTATACAATTCATAGGCTTGGTCAGAATTTGTTTGATAGAAAGATTTTGCATTAATACTAAAATGCAATCCTTCCATTTCTTCTAAAATATATTCACGACCTTTAAATAATTGAATATCTTGATCGTAAATAGTATCATTTGGTTTGCTGTTAATTACATATAATAAAGAAGTAATTTCCGGAAAAGTTTCAGCTAAATGATTCATCATTAAATCACGGTTAGCTTTATCATCTTCAAAAAACTGAATCAATACCATGATTTCTCCTGTTGATGCTGTTCTAATCATTAAAGTTCGCAATAAACCTTCATGATTTCTTGGGTTAAAGAAAGTCATGTTGTTTGCATTGGCAAAACTTCTAACTTCATTACGAATGGCATTTGAAGGATCTTCTTGCAAATGACATTTTTCAATATCTAAAATTTTGTCCCACATTCTCGGAATATGAAATCCTAAAGCATTTTTATTGTCATATTCAACTCCAGAAGCTATTTCTTCATTTGTCATCCAACGTGAATCTGAAAATCCAAATTCCATTTTGTTTCTGTAGAAAAACTGTTTTTCAGAACCTAGAATGGGTTCAAATTCAGGTAATTCAATTTTACCTATACGCTTTAAATTATTATAAACTTCTTGATTTTTATAGAAAAGTTGTTGGCTATATTTCATATTCTGCCACTTGCAACCACCACAAACACCAAAGTGTTGACAAACTGGTTCTGTTCTGTGTTCAGAATATGTATGAATAGTTGTAGCCTTTCCTTCGTAGTAAGCTTTTCTTTTCTTCATGGTTTGCACATCAACCACATCACCAGGCACAACATTTGGTAAAAAAATTACCTTTCCATCTGGTGCTTTTGCAACCGAAACTCCTTTGGCACCAGCATCAAGGACTTCTATATTTTCGAAAACTATTTTTTCTGTACGTCTTTTTCCCATGGCACAAAAATAGAAAGAATTTTTATAGATTTTTATAATTGGATTGAAAGATTTGAAGATTAGAAGATATTTAGGTAGAACTTATAAAGTTTTAAACTTCTAAACTTTTAAACTAAATATTTTTATGTATTTTTACCAACCAAACACAACACTACATTATGAGTCAAAAAATATTGCTCACTGCAAAGGAAGTCAATATCATACTGCATCGTTTGGCTTGTCAGTTAATTGAAAACCATCTCGATTTTTCAAATACTATTCTCATTGGAATTCAGCCAAGAGGAACTTTTTTAGCCAATAGACTAGCTTCAATTTTAAAAGAAGACTATCAAATTAAAGATTTAAAAGTGGGGTTTTTAGACATTACTTTTTTTAGAGATGATTTTAGAAGAGGTGAAAAACCATTAGAAGCCAATAGAACAGAAATTGATTTTATTGTTGAAGATAAAAAAATCGTTTTCATTGACGATGTGCTTTATACAGGAAGAAGTATTCGCTCGGCTTTAACAGCAATTCAATCTTTTGGAAGACCTTCAGAAATAGAACTTTTAACTTTAATTGACAGACGTTTTAGTCGTCATTTACCAATACAACCTGATTATAGAGGTAGACAAGTGGATGCTATTAACAATGAAAAGGTTTTAGTAAGATGGCAAGAGAATGATGGTGAAGATGCTGTTTATTTGGAAAGGAAGAACTAGTATTAAGATAAGAGTATTAAGACTTTAAACTACAAACAATTAACAACAAACAATAAACTAATTAAATGAAAGAACTATCAGTAAATCATTTACTAGGCATAAAATACATCAATAAAAACGATATTGATTTAATTTTTGAAACGGCAGATCATTTCAAAGAAGTCATTAATCGTCCCATCAAAAAAGTACCTTCTTTACGAGATATAACTATTGCAAATATCTTTTTTGAAAACAGTACAAGAACCAAATTATCTTTCGAATTAGCTCAAAAAAGACTTTCTGCTGACGTGATTAGTTTTTCTACAGCTCAATCTTCAGTCAAAAAAGGTGAAACTCTTATTGATACAGTCAACAATATTCTTTCTATGAAAGTAGATTTGGTTGTTATGCGACACAGTAATCCTGGAGCAGCTCATTTCTTGGCTAATAATGTGAAAGCAAGTATTGTAAATGCTGGTGATGGTGCGCACGAACATCCTACTCAAGCTTTATTGGATAGTTTTACGATAAGAGAAAAATTAGGTGATGTTGCAGGCAAAAAAGTTGTGATTGTGGGTGATATTTTGCATTCAAGAGTTGCTCTATCAAATATATATGCTTTACAAATGCAAGGAGCAGAAGTAAAAGTTTGTGGTCCTAATACATTAATTCCAAAATATATTGATTCATTAGGAGTAAAAGTAGAACCTAATTTAAGAAAAGCACTTGAATGGTGCGATGTTGCTAATATGCTTCGAGTTCAAAACGAACGTTTAGATGTGAATTATTTTCCTTCTACTCGTGAATATGCCCAACAATATGGTTTGGATAAAGAATTATTAGATTCGCTAAACAAAGAAATTGTGATTATGCATCCTGGACCAATTAATAGAGGAGTAGAAATCACTTCAGATGTAGCAGATTCAAATCATTCGGTAATTTTAAACCAAGTTGAAAATGGAGTAGCAGTTCGAATGGCTGTGATTTATCTTTTGGCAAGTAAGATTAAGCAATAATATATATTAATTCAGGAATTTCTAAATTCTAATTTTAAGATGAAAGTAGAACAAAAAGGTCACACTACAATAATAAAAGATACTCAAGGAAATTTTTCTAATTTTATTTTAAAGCTTTCAGAACAATTCAATTCTTTTAAAGAACAAAATTTAATTTTAGATATTTCTAAAGATGAAAATTTAAATATAAAAGATTTAAAAGAAGCTAAAGATTTAGCCAAGAAACATAAAAAAGAAAAGAAAACTATGGTTTTTGTAGCTGAAAACATAGATTTTAATGAAATTCCAGATTATTTATTGGTTGTTCCTTCTATATTAGAAGCTCATGATATCATAGAAATGGAAGAAATTGAGCGTGACTTAGGCTTTTAATCGCTATTTTTATAAATAACTTATCATTAAACATAAATTGAAAATCCATATTTTAGGCTGTTACGCTGCAACACCAAGAACCTTTACCAATCCAACATCACAAGTTTTAGAATTAAAAAACCAACATTTTTTAATTGATTGTGGAGAAGGAACGCAAGTGCAGTTACGCAAGCAAAAAATTAAATTTTCACGAATAAATCACATCTTCATTTCTCATTTACATGGTGACCATTTTTATGGTTTAATTGGTTTGATTTCTACTTTCACCTTATTAAACAGAGAAAACGATTTACATGTTTATGGGCCAGTTGGTATTAAAGAAATCATATTATTACAACTAAAAATTTCCAATTCATACACAGGTTATAACTTATATTTTCATGAATTAAGTGCTACAGAAAGTGAAATTGTTTTTGAAGATGAAAAAGTCCAAGTCAAAACAATTCCTTTAAAACATAGAGTTTACACCAATGGTTATCTGTTTAAGGAAAAAAATGTCAAGAGAAAACTTAATATCGAAGCTGTAGAAAGTTACAACATTGATACTTGTTATTACCAAAAAATACAATTTGGTGGTGATGTGACTTTAGAAGATGGAAGAACCATTCCAAATGCTGAACTTTCCTTTGATCCAGATTACGAAAAGAGTTATGCTTTTTGTAGCGATACAGTTTATAACGAAGATATTTTACCTATAATCAAAGATGTAGATGTGTTGTATCACGAAAGTACGTTTCTAGAAACAGAAGCTCATTTGGCTGAAAAAACCATGCATACAACAGCTAAACAAGCAGCCGAAATTGCTCAAAAAGCTAATGTAAAAAATCTAATCATGGGACATTATTCTACACGATACGGTAATATTGAATTATTCAAAGAAGAAGCACAAACTATTTTTAAAAATATCCATTTAGCAGATGACGGAAAAAGTTTTGAATTTTAAGTAGGAGCGAATCGCTTGGGCTTTATCTAGCTACCATTTTCCTGCTGTCCATTCTATCTCCCAAGCAAGTTGGGAGGATGCCATTCCCATCAGGGCTATTTAACTTTTGTTAGGCATACTTGTAAAGTTTATTCTTCGTAAATTTGTCAAATCATATAAAGGTAAATCATGAAAGATTTAGGAGACTATAGAAAATCATACGAAAAAAGTGAATTGTTAGAAACTTCAATTCCAGAAGATCCAATTAATTTATTTCACAAATGGTTTCACGAAGTAGAAGCAATGGATTCTGCCAGTGAAGTCAATGCTATGACAGTTTCCACAATTGGTTTAGATGGTTTTCCTAAAAGTAGAGTAGTGCTTCTTAAAAAATTTAACGAAGAAGGTTTTATTTTTTATACCAATTATGATTCAGAAAAAGGAAAAGCAGTATTACAAAACCCAAATGTATGTTTATCTTTTTTTTGGCCAGCTGCAGAACGTCAAGTTATCATAAAAGGAATTGCTGAAAAAACTCCAGACGTAATTTCAGATAATTACTTTGACTCAAGACCAGACGGAAGTAAACTAGGAGCAATAGTTTCTCCACAGAGTAATGTAATTCCAAACAGACAATTTTTAGAGAACAAATTAAAAGAACTCGAAAATTCTTTTGAAGGAAAAGAAATACCAAGACCAAAAAATTGGGGTGGTTTTTTAGTTAAACCCATTTCAGTTGAATTCTGGCAAGGCCGACCAAATCGACTCCATGATAGAATTATTTTTACGCTTAATGATAATTTTTCATGGAATACTCAAAGATTGGCTCCATAATATGGTTTTACCGTAAAGGTTTTACTGTTTTGGTGCATATGTTTTAATGGTAGTTTTTTAAGAATTAATATTTTATAATTTAGTAAAACAAAACAAATTTAAATATTAACAAGGTTTAAAAGTTTGCCCTATCCTTTTAAATTTTATTAAATCTTAACCTACTATGAATACAAATTTTTTTAGAGTAATGACAATTGTAGCAATTGTTTTATTCACAACAGTATCTTGTTCTACACCTGAAGAAGCTTCAATTGAATCTGTTGAAGTTGTTGAGTTTTATGATTATAATGAGTCTGAAGATGAAACTTTAAATCTAATTAATAAATATAGAGATTCTCTAGGTCTTACTGTTTTAGAGAAAATTAACCACATTTCGTACAAGTCTTCGCAACATACTGAATATATGGTCCAAACAAACATTATTGGTCATGATAATTTTGCTGAAAGACAATCAAACCTTCACACGGCTTTAGGTGCTTTAAAAGTAGGAGAGAACGTTGCGTTTAATTATAGTTCTCCTAAATCTGCTATGAAAGCTTGGCTAAAAAGCGAAAGCCATAAAGCTAATTTAGATGGTGATTATACTCATTTTGGAATCTCAATTAGAGAAAATGAAGTAGGACAAAAGTTTTACACTAATATTTTTATTAAAAAATAAATTTTAAAAATTATACCAAATAAAAAACCATCTCGTTTATAGAGATGGTTTTTCTATGTAT
>NZ_CAWUIC010000011.1:0-122814 GCF_963922255.1 uncultured Flavobacterium sp.
AACAAAAAAAGCGAGTGCGGATAGCCCGACCTGAAAGGACACGCCATAAAAAAAAATATAAATTATTGAAATAGTTGCAGTGATTATTTATAGGGCAAAATCCACATTTAGGATTTGTTGGTCTGCAAATTTCTCTTCCTAAAAAGGAAAATGCCATTCCGATATTGTGCCATATTTAGTATGGTAATTGTTGCATTAAGAGTTTTTCTATTTTGTTTACGTCTTTAATTTAGAGAATTAAGCCTATTCTAGGAATTACTCTAATTACGTGTAAATCAACTATAATGCCTTCTGGTTTTTTATTTAATTCTCTTATTATTACGTTGGCAGATTTTCTTCCTATGCCTTTTAATTTTATTAAATCGGATAAATTTGTTGGAATTTTATCGTCTGATTTAATCATATTTGCAGATTCAGAAAGCCAATTTGATTTGTTTTGATAATTTTCAACAGTTGTTATAAAATCATTTATTTCAGAAGTTTTTGCTTTTGAAAGAGTCACTATGTGATGATATTTTTCAAAAAAACGAATAGAAATTGCATTTATATTTTCATCTGAATCGTGAGCAGCCAAAATTATCATAATTAGTAACTGATACAAATTATCGTAAGTTAATGGATGCTTATTGTCTTTGTATTTGCAATTATAGGTTGAAGATTTTCTTTCCAGTTGTCGAATAGCATTAATAAAAAAAGAGCTCAACTTTTGAAAATTGAACTCTTATAATAAGTAAATTTGTTGAATTAATTTGTCAAGCCTCTTGAAATAACGATTCGTTGAATTTCAGAAGTACCTTCATATATTTGAGTGATTTTTGCATCACGCATCATTCTTTCTACATGATATTCGCTTACGTAACCGTTTCCACCGTGGATTTGAACGGCTTCAATAGTTGCATTCATTGCAGTTTCTGAAGCAAATAATTTTGCCATTGCTCCTGAATGTGAAATATCTTCTCCGTTATCTTTTTCAAAACCAGCTTTGTAGCATAGCATTCTAGCTGCTGTAATTTGAACATGCATATCTGCTAATTTAAACGCAATTGCTTGATGTTGAATAATAGGTTTTTTAAAAGCTACTCTTTCTTGAGCATATTTTAAAGCTAATTCATAAGCACCTTGTGCAATTCCTAATGCTTGAGATGCGATTCCAATTCTTCCTCCGTTTAATACGTTCATTGCGAACGCAAAACCGAATCCGTCTTCTCCAATTCTATTTTCTTTAGGAATTTTCACATCAGAAAACATTAATGAATGAGTATCCGAACCTCTAATTCCCATTTTCTTTTCTTTTGGCCCAATGGAGAAGCCTTCCCAGCCTTTTTCAACTAGAAAAGCATTTATACCTTTATGACCTTTTTCAACATCAGTTTGAGCAATAACTATGTAAGTTGATGCGGAATTACCATTTGTTATCCAGTTTTTTGTACCGTTTAATAAATAATGATCTCCTTTGTCAATTGCAGTTGTTTTTTGTGAAGTTGCATCAGAACCTGCTTCTGGTTCAGATAAGCAAAATGCTCCAATTACCTCTCCAGTTGCAAGAGGTACAAGATATTTTTGTTTTTGTTCTTCGTTACAATATTTTTCGATTCCGGCACAAACTAAAGAGTTATTTACAGACATGATTACAGCAGCAGAAGCATCAATTTTTGCAATTTCTTCCATTGCACAGATATATGAAATACTATCTAAGCCAGCACCACCATACTTTGGATCAACCATCATTCCTAAGAAACCTAATTCAGCCATTTTTTTGACTTGTTCTGTTGGAAACTTTGAATGTTCATCTCTTTCAATTACACCAGGTAATAATTCTGTTTGAGCAAAATCTCTCGCAGCTTGCTGAATCATTAATTGTTCTTCGTTTAATTTGAAATCCATAATCTAAAATATATTGTTTTAATTTTATGATAAAATAAGTTGTCAAATGTACTTATTTATTAGCAAATTTTCAATAACTATTTGTAATTTTAACCCATGTTTAAGCAGAACTATAACGTTATCGGAGTAATGTCAGGAACTTCATTGGATGGAGTGGATATAGCTCATGTTAAATTTTCTAAAAATGAAAATTGGACTTATGAAATTTTAGAAACAGAAACTATTTCATATTCTGAAGAATGGTTGAGAATTTTAAAATCTGCTGTTAATTTTTCTAAAGCTGAATTAAATCAAATAAATGTTGATTATACGCATCTTTTAGCTCAAATGATTAATGATTTTATTTTAAAGAGTGATATTAAAGATATTGATGTCGTTTGTAGTCATGGTCATACTATTTTGCACAAGCCAAATCATGGATATACTTTGCAAATAGGCAATTTGCCAATAATTTCAGAATTAGTAAATCAGAATGTTGTTTGTGATTTTAGAGTTCAAGATGTTGAATTAGGTGGTCAAGGGGCACCATTAGTTCCAATAGGAGATAAGTTACTGTTTTCTGAATATGATTACTGTTTAAATTTAGGTGGTTTTTCTAATATTTCGTTTGATGATAATGGACGAAGAATTGCCTTTGATATTACGGCTGTTAATACAGTTTTGAATTATTATTCAAATTTGCTTGGTTTTCCATACGATGATCAAGGTAAAATTGCAAAATCTGGAAATTATAATATAAAATTATTAGAACAATTAAATAATTTAGCTTTTTATAAATTACCTTATCCAAAATCATTAGGAATTGAGTTTGTTAATGAGTTCGTTTTCCCAATAATTGAAAACTTCAATATTTCTACAAATGATAAAATGAACACTTTTGTTGAGCATATTGCTTTTCAAATTAGTGAAGTAATTACTAAAGTAGAAGCACCTCTTTTTATTTCTGGTGGTGGAGTTTATAATGATTTTTTAATAGAGAGAATCAAATTTTATTTACCAAATAACAACATAGTAATTCCAGATAATAAAACAATAGAATTTAAAGAGGCATTGATTTTTGCTTTTTTAGGGGTTTTGAAATTGCGCAATGAAATTAATGTTTTGAGTAGTGTTACAGGTTCAAAACAAGATCATAGTTCGGGAAAAATTTATAAAAAAAAATAGAGAAACATTTTACCATTTCTCTATTTCCAAATTTAACCCCTAACGTTAATTATAAACTACTTTATTATAATTTTTCTTGTCATCTTATTTATTCCATCATTAATGTTGATTAAATAAATTCCATTTTGAATGTTTTTTAATTGAATGTTTTCATTAAAGAAATCATCATTATTATAAGTATTTGAGAATACTTGTCTTCCTCTAATATCATTAATATTAATTTCTATATTATTTGTTGCTGTAGAATTAAATTTTATGGTAAAGTTACCTTCATTTGGATTAGGGTATAGAGTAAAATTTTCAAAAGTGAACTCTGTATTACTTGCTACTGCAGTAATTGAAAATTCTTCTGAATTTACGGCATAGTAAATATTTCCAGTAGGTTTAATCATTAGTCTACAAGTAGTAGAAGAGACATTTGGAAGTGTCAAAGATGTAGAGCCATTATTAGGAACAGCAGCAGCTATAGTTGTTGGAAATGTTAATCCACCATCTGTTGATAATAAAATATCTACTGTTGATGATCCAGCTAAAGAACTAGTTCCGTTTACATTCCAAGTAACAGTTTGTGTAGTAGAACTATTATAATTAATACCTGTTGTATTTTGAGAGGTAACCTCAAAAGGACCAGCTGTAGCGTCAACAGTCACAACCATCGCATCAGTTTTGGTTTGTCCAGCTCCTGGATGATTGTCTCTAACTGTAAGTGTAAAATTTAAACTTCTAGCAACATTAGAAACAGATTCCCAATTTAAAGAATTTGTCAATTCACCATTTAAAACATATTCTAATTTTGGCATATAACGAACAGGTGTAATAGTTGCTGAATATAATCTAAAAGTTGGACCAGCTGTTTTTGTATCTGTAGTAGTACTGTTAGCCCCCACAGTAGTAGCCGTGCCATCGTCATTTTGTTCCCAGCTGTAGCTTAGCACATCATTTGTATCTGAATCTGATCCACTTCCTGTTAATATAAAAGCCGTTCCTTTAGGGATAGTATAATCGGCACCTGCATTTACAACTGGAGCCGCACTTGCAGGTGTGTTAACTGGACAGGTTTTAGTAGCCATGTTTGCTTCTACTTGTACAACACTAGCAGTAGAAAATTGTAGAATATTATGAGGTTGAACATCCCAGTTAGTAACACCAGCGTATCCCATTGTAGCACATCCACTACCAGGCTCAATATTTGTTCCTGAACCTTCATATTCATAACTAAAAGTATGAGTTGCACCAAATTGGTGACCAAATTCATGAGCTAAAAAATCAAAGTTAAAAACTGAACCTTCAGGTGTAGTATCAGCACTTGTAAAACCTGCTCCTTTGTTTATATCAGTTTGATCTGTAATATCATCATCATTACAAACACAACCAATACATCCTGCATTTCCATTTCCACCTGTATTACATACTAAATGCCCTACATCATATGCGGCATTTCCTATAGTAGATGAAAGCATATTTTGTAGTTCTAAATTCCAAACATTATTAGCTGAGCCAATCGCAGCATTAGAATAAGGGTCAGTAGCAGCATTTAAATATATTAAAGATGTATTATTTGCTATTAAATTTAAGTGAATAGCTAAATCTCTTTCAAAAAGTGCATTTATACTAGTTAATGACGCATTCATTCCTGCTAGAGCACCAGCTACTGTGCCGCCAAAATACTGAGCATATTCTCCATTACATGACATTGCTAAACGCATAGTTTTTAATTGACCTGAACTTGATTTGTTTGTATTTTGAATAGGACTAAAGTTTAAATTTTTATCTTTAACTCCACATGAGAAAGTACTTATTCCGGAATGACTGTTCTTTGTACTAAATACTGCATATGCAGTTGCTTCTTTATCATATGCTTCAATAAATTCAGTATCTTTTCCAGTTCTAAACACAACAGTTTGAAAGCCAATAGGAGCTAAACTAAAACTTATTGTTGCAGATTTATCCGTAATTCCTCTACCTGAATAAGCTCTTATGTCAGGATATTGCGCTTGTAAAATAGGGTCAAAGTTTGAGTTTTCCCAAACTTCGAATTGCTCAAGTTTTCCATTTAAATTAGGGATTGAAACAATAATACCAGATGTATTAGATCGAATAGCAGGTGTATTTGAAAGTATTTGACTCATTTTTAAAGAGTTTAATGTGTAATACTTTTCGCCATCAGTATTTCGATGTTCAATTTTTCGTGAAAGTTTAGAAATTTCATGGTTAGAAATACTTTTCCAAACCGAAGAGTTTTGGGCATTTACATTTATAGAAAACAAGATGATAAACAAATAAAGTAATTTTTTTTTCATTGGTTTTTTTAATTTAAAGTTTAATTGATATTATAATTAATATTTTTGTAAAATTACTTCAAAGCTTTGCTTTAATGATACAGCCTATAGGTGACAAATTAGGGTACAATTGTTAAAAAATTTAAAAACGCACATAATGAAACACATATGCAGATTTCAATTTAAAATATTTTTTTTTCTATTGTTTTTAATTTCTAACGTTTTTTCTCAAACAAATATTAAAGCAGAGATGAGAAAACAAAATCCAATTGATAAAAACTCAACATTAAATGATTTTGAAAAAATTAAAGTTCATAAACAGTTTCTGTCAAGAGCAAAAGCCGAAAAAAACATTACAAATCAATTTTATGGTTATTTATATTTGTTTGTAGATTATTATTTTACGAATGACTATGTAAATATGAATAAATGTCTCCTTGATGCTGAAGTAATTGCAAACAAAACAAACAATGTTAGTTGGAAAGGAATTATTAACATGCGAAAAGCAATGGCTTTTGGAATTAAAGAAGATAGAGAGAATGCAATAAAATACTTTTTTAAAGCATATGAAAACTGTAAGACTGTCAAAGATAGTTTATGCATGGGAGAATCCTTGGAACAGATAAGTGCAAAATATAAGGAATTAGATAATTATGAAAAAGCCCATTATTATTACAAACAAGCTATACCAATATTATCTAAATATGCTGATAGCTATCAAATGGCTTTGACTTATAATAATTACAGTAATTTATTGAATCATGAAGAAAACTATATAGAATCTCAAAAATATATTGATAGTGCAATTTCTATGGCTCAAAAAAATAATGATTTGTATAAGGTGATGTTGTATAGTAATAATAAAGCAACAATATATACGAGCACAAAAGAGTTTTCTAAAGCTATCGATATTTACAAAGAAGGTGAAATAGTAAATAAAAAAAATAAATTTACAGATATGTTAATGTATAATTATATTGGGCAATCTGAATTATACACGGCAAAGGGTAATTATCAATTAGCAAATGAGTATCTAAAAAAATATTATTTTTTGAAAGACAGTTTAAATGGAGTAGAAATAAATCTAAAAATCGCTGATCTGGAAGCGAAATATGAAAATCAAAAAAAAGAAGCAAGTTTAAAAAAAGCACAATTAGAGCTTAGTAAATCAGATAGAAAAATTGAACGAATTTATGCTTTAATTTTTTTTTCAGGAATCCTTCTTATTGTTTTAGTTTATAGCTTGATTAAAAAAGTTAAAATTTCAAAAAAAGAAATACAAATTAATAAAAGCAATCTTTTAGAGGTTAAAAATTTACTTATTAAGAAAAATGAAATGCTTTTAAAAAAAGAACATGAGCTAAAATCATTACTTAGTCAGAAGGAAATTGAAGAGGAAATCAAATCATTTGAAATTTACAATTTAAGAATATTAACAGAATCAGATTGGTCATCATTCAAGAAGTATTTTGAAAAAATACATCCAAATTATATCGAAAAGGTAAGAAGTACTTATCCAAAAATAACAGAAGCTGAAGAAAGACTTTTTCTCTGTATAAAATTGAATTTGAAAAGTAAAGAAATAGCGTCGATATTAGGTATTTCAAACGAAAGTGTAAAGAAAAATAGAAATAGACTTAGAAAAAAAATCAATTTAAACATTGAAGATGATTTAGAAGTTTTTGTAAGAAATTTTCAACGGCAAAGTATTTTATTAAATCATTAGAAATATGTTTTGTAACTTACTAGTTTACTGATCATAAAAACTAATTTTATAAATATTTGATAGAAAAGCTTTTAAGTATTTATGTCATATTTAAAGTTATTAAATTACTAAAACTTTAGGTTTGTTTTATGTAATCATTCAGAATATGTATATTTGTACAACACAATTTACAAGAATTAATGAAAGATTTATTACAAAAATTTGAGAATAAAGAACCAGAAATAGTTTTTAATTGGAAAGACCCCGAAACAGAAGCTGAAGGTTGGACAGTAATCAATTCTCTTAGAGGAGGAGCTGCAGGTGGTGGAACTAGAATGAGAAAGGGATTAGATATGAATGAAGTGCTTTCTTTAGCAAAAACTATGGAAGTAAAATTCTCTGTTTCTGGACCAGCTATTGGAGGTGCAAAATCAGGAATTAACTTTGATCCAAATGACCCTAGAAAAAAAGGCGTTTTAGAACGTTGGTATAAAGCTGTTTCTCCATTGTTGAAAAATTATTATGGTACAGGTGGAGATTTAAATGTAGATGAAATTCACGAAGTTATTCCTATGACTGAAGAATGTGGTGTTTGGCATCCGCAAGAGGGTGTTTTTAACGGACATTTTAAACCAACTGAGGCAGATAAAATTAACAGAATAGGACAATTACGTCAAGGTGTAATTAAAGTTATAGAAAACCCTAACTTTTCACCAGATGTTTCTCGTAAATACACTGTAGCAGATATGATTACAGGTTATGGTGTTGCTGAAGCAGTGCGTCATTACTATGATATTTATGGTGGAAATGTTAAAGGTAAAAAAGCTATAGTTCAAGGTTTTGGAAATGTTGGTTCGGCTGCAGCATTTTATTTAGCTGAAATGGGAGCTAAAGTTGTAGGGATAATTGACAGAGATGGAGGATTAATTAATGAAAACGGATTTAGTTTTGAAGAGATTACTGAATTATTTTTAAACAAAGACGGAAATAAATTAGTAGCAAATAACATGATTCCTTTTGACGAAATAAACAAGAGAATATGGAATATTGAGGCGCAAATTTTCGCTCCTTGTGCAGCTTCGCGTTTAGTTCAAAAATCTCAGATAGACGAAATGATTGCTTCTGGTTTAGAAGTTATTTCTTGTGGAGCTAATGTTCCTTTTGCAGATAAAGAAATTTTCTTCGGGCCAATAATGGAAGAAACAGACAAAAAAGTAAGTTTAATTCCTGATTTTATTTCTAACTGTGGAATGGCAAGAGTGTTTGCTTATTTTATGGAGAAAAAAGTTCAGATGACTGATGAAGCTATCTTTTCTGACACTTCTTCGATCATTAAAAACGCTATACAAAAAGCTTACGATCTTAATCCTGACAACAAAAACATTAGTGCAACAGCTTTTGAAATTGCATTAAAACAATTAATCTAAAATCATAATAAATAAATGGAAGCAATTTTAATAATAATATTCATTGTTGGATATTTAGCTATTGCATTAGAACATAATATAAAAGTTGATAAACTTGTACCAGCATTAGCCATGATGGCAATTTTATGGGCTATAATTGCAGTTGCGCATATGGATGTTTTTGAAGTAAATACAGCTACAAAATCCTTAGAACCACATCATATAGAAGGAGTATTACTCCATCACCTTGGAAAAACTGCAGAAATTTTAGTTTTTCTTCTAGGAGCTATGACTATTGTTGAAATTATCGATTATTTTGACGGTTTTTCAACAATAAAATCATATGTAAAAACTAAACGTAAATCAAGTTTACTGTGGTTGTTTACCACGTTAGCTTTCATATTATCTGCTATAATTGATAATTTAACAGCAACGATTGTATTAATAACTATACTTCAAAAAATTGTAAAAGAAAAAGAGGTTCGTTTATGGTATGCTGGTTTAATTGTGGTAGCAGCCAATGCTGGTGGAGCTTGGTCTCCAATTGGTGATGTTACAACTACAATGCTTTGGATTGCAAATAAAGTAACAGCTTCTAGTTTAATTGAACACGTACTCTTACCATCTATCTTTTGTTATGCTGTTCCTACATTTATAGCTTCGAGATTAAAGATATTTAAAGGAGAAATTGGTACTGAGGAATTAAAAGATGACAAACCTACCTCAAAACACAGTGCTACAATGTTTTATCTTGGTTTAGCTGGAATACTATTTGTACCTGTTTTTAAAACAGTAACACATTTACCTCCATATATGGGAATGATGTTGTCTTTAGCAGTTGTATCAATTTTTGCCGAATATTTTAGTAACTCTAAGTTTTCTATGGCTGAAGCTTCGGCAGGTGGTGGTGCATTGCCGGCAAGTCATAGCCCAATTCACCATTCGTTATCTAAAATTGAAATGCCGAGTATTTTATTTTTCTTGGGTATTTTAATGGCTGTTGCGGCTCTAGAATCTCTAGGAATGTTATTCGAATTCGCAGGAGTGCTTGAGAGTTCGGTACCATTATTAGGAACAGAACATGCTACAACACATATTTCTGATTTAGTTGTTTTATTATTAGGAATTGGTTCGGCTATAATTGATAATGTGCCTTTAGTAGCAGCAAGTATCGGAATGTTTTCTATTCCAATCGATGAACCGGCTTGGCACTTTATAGCTTATTCTGCTGGAACAGGGGGGAGTATGTTGATTATCGGTTCAGCTGCTGGTGTAGTAGCAATGGGAATGGAAAAAATTGACTTCTTTTGGTACCTTAAAAAGATAGGCTGGTTAGCTTTGATTGGATTTGTTTCTGGCTTTGCCGTATTTGTCTTATTAAGAGACTTTTTATTAAATGCACCTTAATACAATTTTTATAGTACATTTACGTTTTAATACATATTAATAATTCTATGAGTATATTTCTTCAAGCAGATAGTTTAGCAGTTGCTAATCAAATATTAACAGATGACCAACCAGTAGAAAAAACACTTTCAATTTGGTCTTTATTAACAAGTGGTGGAATCGGTGGACAAGCCATTATTTTAGTACTATTTATTTTATTGTTTTTTGCTTTGTTCTTGTATTTTGAACGAATTATGGCAATCAATAAAGCTAGTAAAATTGATTCTAGTTTTATGAACAATATTAAAATGAATATTGCTTCAGGTAAAATTGACAATGCAAAAATGATTTGTGCTCAGTCAAACTCTCCTGTGGCTAGACTAATCGAGAAAGGAATTTCTCGTATTGGAAAACCTCTAGAAGATATCAATACAGCTATTGAAAATGCTGGTAATTTAGAATTATATAAGTTAGAAAAAAACACTTCAATGCTGGCTACCATTTCAGGAGCTGGACCAATGATTGGTTTCTTGGGAACGGTAGTTGGTATGATACTTGCCTTTCATAAAATGGCAAGTGGTGGTGGGCAAATTGAAGTTGGAGCATTAGCTGAAGGAATTTATACAGCAATGACAACAACTGTAGTCGGACTTATTGTTGGAATCATTGCATATATTGGATACAATCACTTGGTAGTTAAAACAAATAAAGTGGTAAATCAAATGGAAGCCAATGCAGTAGATTTCCTTGACTTATTAAATGAGCCAGTATAATGAAGTTAGGTAAAACAAGAAATAAAGTCTCTACAGAATTCAATATGTCATCGATGACAGACATTGTCTTCTTGCTACTGATCTTCTTTATGCTAACATCAACAATGGTAACAACTAATGCATTAGATTTAGTATTGCCAAAAGCAAAAGGAAAAACCGATAGTAATAAAAACACAACGGTTAACATAAATGATAACTCTGAATTTTTCATAGATAAAAATCCTGTTTCAAAAGAGCAATTAGAAGAACAACTTTTAGCCATTCTTCCTTCAGGAGATGATAAAGCAAGAGCGATTGTTCTTAGAGCAGAGAAAACTGTCGAATACGATAATATTATTTATGTAATGGATATTGCTAACAGAAATCAAATAAAAACGGTTTTAGCAGTAGATCCAAAGTAGAATTTTTAGGAGCTATTTCCTGCTGTTCACTATATCTTTTTTTTGCAAAAAAAGGATGCCGTTACCATCAGGGCTAGGATAATTGGTTTAAAATTAAAAATTAGTTTACTATGAAACTTATAGAAACACCAGAAGAAAAAAAATCTTTAGCGATTACATCAGGTATTTTTGTAATCATAGCACTAATATGTATATTTTTCGGATTAACTTACATGGATCCACCACCAGAAAACGGAATAGCCGTCAATTTTGGAACTAGTGATGTAGGTCAAGGAGAAGTGCAACCAATAGAACCTGTTCAAGCAGCAGCTCCACAAACTCCAAGCAAACCTGTGGAATCTCAAGAAAATTTATCTACTCAAGATGATGATTCTCCTGTAGTTGCACCTAAAAAAGAGAAAGTTAAGCCTACACCAAAAACAACTCCTACAGAAACAAAACCGACACAAAACACAAAACCAGTTGTACCTACCAAAGCTAAAAATTCTGTTTTAGACGGAATGATAAAAGGAAAAGACAAAGGAACAACAACCGGTGGTCACGGAGATGATGGTGAACCAGGAGACAAAGGAAATATAAACGGAGATTTATATGCCAATAGTTTTTGGGGTAACGGAAAAGGAACCGGAAGTGGAAACGGTACAAAATGGGGTTTAGCTGGTAGAAGTTTAGCAGGAAACGATAAAGTAGTTCAACAATGTAACGAAGAAGGTACAATTGTAGTTCAAGTTACAGTTAATAAACAAGGAAGGGTTATTGATGCTCAATATTCTGCAAAAGGTTCAAATTCTACTAGTCAATGTTTAATAAAACCTGCAATTGCAACAGCTAGGACTTTTAAATGGAATCAAGCTCCTGATGCTCCTGATACTCAAATTGGATTTGTGGAAATTAATTTTAGAGTAGGAGAATAATATATTTCAATGAATTATCAAGAAACAACAGAATGGCTTTTTAATCAATTGCCTATGTTTCAACAACAAGGTGCTTCGGCTTATAAAAAAGATTTATCAAATTCTTTAGCTTTAGCTAAACATTTAAACCATCCTGAAAACAAATTCAAATCTATTCACATAGCCGGAACGAACGGAAAAGGTTCAACTTCTTCTATGTTAGCTTCTATTCTTCAAGAAGCAGGTTATAAAATTGGTTTATATACTTCACCACATTTAAAAGACTTTAGAGAACGAATCAAAATTAACGGTCAAGAAGTTAGCGAAGATTATATAGTAGATTTTGTAAAAAAGAATAGATTATTTTTCGAAGATAATCAATTAAGCTTCTTTGAAATGACTGTTGGATTAGCTTTTCAATATTTTGCTGACGAAAAAGTAGATATTGCTATAATTGAAGTTGGAATGGGAGGAAGATTAGATTCTACAAATATCATTACACCTTTAGTCTCTGTTATTACTAATATCGGTTTAGATCATACGCAATTTTTAGGTAACACTTTGGAACTTATTGCAGCAGAAAAAGCAGGAATAATCAAACAAAACGTTCCTGTAGTAATTGGTGAGTATATCTCTAAAACTAAAAATGTTTTTACAGAAATTGCACAAAAAAATAATGCATCTATTTATTTTGCACAAGAAAACGATCACGAGGATTTACCTTGTGATTTATTAGGAAACTACCAGATTCAGAATAAAAAAACAGTTTTACAAACGATTAATTTATTAAAAGATTATTTAAAAGTCTCAGAAGGAAATATAAAATTAGGATTGTTAAATGTTGTAAAAAATACTGGTTTGTTAGGAAGATGGCAACAATTAGGAAAAAATCCAAAAATAATTTGTGATACAGCTCATAACGAACATGGTTTAAAAATTGTGATGGAACAAATAAAAAATCAAAAATTTAACCAATTGCGTATTGTTTTAGGAGTTGTAAATGATAAAGATTTAGATTTAATATTGCCATTATTTCCTAAAAAAGCCTTTTACTACTTTTGTAAACCAAATATTTCTAGGGGCTTAGATTCAGCTATTTTAAAACAAAAAGCACTGAATTATGATTTGAAAGGAATAGAATGCAATTCAGTATCAGAAGCTTATACCTTAGCGTTAAAAGAATCAAACCAAGATGACTTTATCTACATTGGAGGAAGTACATTTGTAGTAGCAGAAATTGTTTAATTTTTTTATTAAAATGTTTGTTACATTAAAAAAGTAGTGTATATTTGCACTCGCAATACGGAGCAAGTATGGCGAAATAAAATAGGGCGATTAGCTCAGCTGGTTCAGAGCACCTCGTTTACACCGAGGGGGTCGGGGGTTCGAACCCCTCATCGCCCACAAAAAACTTCAACAGAAATGTCGAAGTTTTTTTATTTACAATAATTCCAAACTTCTTTCCAGAGCCATTCCTCTTGATCCTTTTATTAATATTAGCTCGTCTGATAGAGATTTTGTTTTGAATTTCTTTGAAAAATTATCAAAATTCTCAAAGAAGTGAAGATGACTAATTTCTTTCTTTGCTTTAAAAAAGTGTTTTCCAATAAAATAAACTTCAATTTCAGGATGATTTATAGTCAAATCCACTATTTTTTGATGTTCTTCAAAACTTTCGTCTCCTAATTCAAACATATCACCTAAAATGGCAATTTTACCTTTTTTGTGTAGTTGAAAAAAGTTAGCCAAAGCTGCATTCATACTGCTTGGATTCGCATTATAGGCATCTAAAATAATTTCAACACCATTTTTTTGAATCAATTGGGAACGATTGTTTTCCGGAATGTAATTTTCAATGGCTTTTTTTATAGCTTCGTCTTCAACTTTAAAGTATTTTCCAATGGTTAGCGCAGCATTGATGTTATTAGAATTATAAATTCCAATTAAGTGTGACTGAATTTTTAAATTATTATAATTAATTGAAACCATAGGATTGGCTTCAACTGATGATATAAAAACATCTGCTTTATGGTCAATTTGAGAAAAAGTATATCTATTTAGTTGAGATGATTTTTCATTCTGAATGACATCGTCTAAATTGACAAAAACTTTCTTGTTGTTTTCTTTTAGGTATAAGTACATTTCGCTTTTGCCTTTGATTACTCCTTCTATTCCTCCGAAACCTTCTAAATGAGCTTTTCCAAAGTTTGTTATATATCCAAAATCAGGTTCAGCAATAGTGCACAACAATTCTATTTCTTTCTGATGGTTAGCACCCATTTCTATAATTCCGATTTGAGTATCTTCAGTTAGTCTTAACAGTGTTAAAGGAACACCAATATGATTATTTAAGTTTCCAATTGTAGCTATAGTTTTGTATTTTTCAGAAAGAACAGTATTTATTAGCTCTTTTGTTGTGGTCTTTCCATTACTTCCTGTTAGGCTAATTATAGTTGTGTTTAATTGTTTCCTATGAAAGTTAGCTAATTGTTGTAAGGCAATTAAGCTGTCATTGACCAAAATAGTTCTTTCGTCAATATAGAATTCATTATTGTCAATAAGTACATATTTAGCACCTTTGTCTAATGCTTCTCTAGTAAAAGTATTGGCGTCAAAGCTTTCTCCTTTTAAAGCAACAAACATTGAATTTGGTTCGGTTTTTCGTGTATCAGTTGAGATAGATGTGCATTCTAAGAATTTAGAATAAATAGCGTTTATTTCCATAAAGTAAAGATATAAAAAAAGCCCTTTTTGAAAAGGGCTTTTTTTATAAAGTATGAGAAAAAATTAATTTCTTGCTTTTTTCTTGTTTGTTTTTGGTCCAACTTTAGACATTGCACATCTAAATCCGATGTAGTCAGTTGCCATATCTTGAGGGAAATACCTTCTTGAAGCTGGATCTAACCAATATGCTCTATCTCTCCAAGAGCCTCCTTTGTATACCCTTACGTTGTCATCAACTAGGGTTGTTCTCTTGTTAGATTTGTCATATTGTTTTAATAAATCACCTAAGCTATCTCGTGAAACTGAATGTTCTGGAGAATCATACATTCTGTGTTTGTCTTTTTCAGCTTCAGATTCTTCTTCAGTGTTTCCAAAATCAAAATAACGAGTTGATTGTCTATCACCATCTCTGTAATTTCTATTATCAGAAGTTGAGAATTGAGTTCTTAAGTAAGTTTCATTTTCATCAACTGGAATTTGAGCAATTTGACCTGGGAAATTACGAGCGATAATTTTACCATTACTTAAAGTGTCATAAGCAATATTATCTTGAGTAACTAATTCTACCGTTCCATCCTCACCTATTTTGTTTTTTAAATAAACGTTACCTCTGTAGTAGTTGAAATCATTAGCTTCGTCATCAACAATTGGTCTGTAAACGTCAGCAACCCATTCTGCAACGTTTCCTGCCATATCATATAAACCAAAGTCATTAGGGGCATACGCTTTAACGTATTGTGTAATATCTGCACCGTCATCAGACCATCCAGCGATTCCACCATAATCTCCTTTACCTTGTTTGAAATTAGCTAATTGATCACCTCTTTTCTTTCTTTTTCCAGAACGAGTATATTGACCATTCCAAGGATATTTCTTTTGTCCTTTGTATAAGTTGTATTCTCTATTTCCTACTAAAGCTAGAGCAGCATATTCCCATTCTGCTTCAGTTGGTAAACGATATTCAGGTAAAATTAAACCAGAACTTCTTTGTGCGTAAACATTAGTTGCAGTTTCATCTGCATTTTCACCACTCTTACCTCTAGATCCTCTTGCACCTTTTTGTAAAACGATTTCTTCGTTTCCACCATAAGTTTGAGTTGGAGCTGCAAGATATGTTTCTGTACTAAAGTTAGCATCAGCAGATGCATCAGTAATTTTAGCGTCTTTCTTCAAGAAACCTTCTCTTTCAAGGATATTTTCGTTTACACGATCAGTTCTCCATTTACTAAATTCAACCGCTTGAATCCAGTTAACACCAACTACAGGGTAGTTTGCATAAGCTGGGTGTCTTAAATAGTTTAGAGTCATTGTCTCGTTATATCCTAAACGGTTTCTCCATACTAAAGTATCAGGAACTACACCATCATATATGTTTTTATAACTTTCTTCTGTTGGAGGGAAAACTTTCTTAACCCAGAATAAATATTCTGTGTACATAAAATTTGTAACTTCAGTTTCATCCATAAAGAATGATTGAACGTGTTGTTGATTAGGAGAATTATTCCAGTCATGCATTACATCGTCTTGAACTTTACCCATTGTAAATGTTCCACCTTCAACCGGAACCATTCCTGGAGGAGTTTCTTGTTTTTTGTACTTTGCATTGTACTGAAATCCACCTTTTTTGTCATTAATCTTCCATCCAGTAGCTGATGACGCTCCTTTTGAACTACCTTTTTTGCTACAACTAGTAAAACTAACTGTTGCTGCAACAGCTAATAAAACTGGTAAGGCCTTGAATTTGATACTTTTCATACTTTAAGTAGGTAATAAATTTTGGTTCGCAAGATAATAATTAACCATTAAATCGCAACATTTTTTTATTTTTTTTTTAATTCATGTATTTTAGCATATAAGCCTATAACGTTATAATTTTATTTTTATTGTTTTTTTATTGTGTAGAAGAAAAAAATATTCTCTCTTTGTAATATATTTTTAAGTTTTTCGTTTTGCTATTGATGAAAAAGAAAGTTTTTACGCTCATTATATTTTTATTGTCTTCCATTACAGTTTTTGCTCAGAATAAAGAAGCAGTTAAAATTGAATGGAAACGCTCTGACTATTCGATACTTGATATACAATTTGTTTTTCCAAGTTTTCAGGAAAAATTTTACGATGCAGAAATAGAAAACAAAAAAATATTTTTTAAAAGTAATTTTGCTTCAACCACTTTAAAAGATGTTAATTTAATTGATTTTAAAACTGAAGTTATCAATGAAAAGGAATTATTTGATCTAGATAAGAATAATTTAGAAGCTAAATTAAATTTTCAAACGGGTTATTCTAAAGCTCGAGATCAATATTATATTTCATATTCTTTTAATCCAATATATATTGAAAATGGAATTATCAAAAGAGTTGTTTCTTTTGAATATGAAATTAATAATAGTCAAAAAAGTACTGTTGAAAATAAATTTCCCCAAAATATTCAAAATTCTGTTTTGGCTTCTGGTGATTGGTATCGTTTTTATGTTGAGAAATCTGGAGTTTATAAAATTACTAAAAGTTTTCTTGAAAGCTTAGGTTTTAATACTAATGTTGATCCAAGAAATATTAGAATATATGGTAATGGAGGAAGAATGGTTCCTTTATTAAATAGTACTTCATATCCAATTGATTTGGAAGAAAATGCTATTCAATTTATAGGAGAAGAAGACGGTAATTTTTCCAATCAAGATTATATTTTATTCTATGCTGAGGGTTTAGACACTTGGAGTCCAGAAAACAGAACACATTTAAATTTATATGCAGACAAATCATATTACTATGTTACATCTTCTTTGGGGGCTGGAAAAAGAATTCAAGAAAGTGTTCAACCCACAGGAGTTCCTTCTGTGAATTTTACAGTTTTTGATGATTATAAATTTTATGAAAAAGATTTAAATAACCCTGGAAAAATTGGAAGGAAATGGCTTGGAGATCAATTTGGAGTTGAAAACGAAAAAACTTTCGATTTTATAATTCCTAATATTGTAACATCTTCTCCAGTAAAGTTATATGCTAATTTGGCATCATCATCATTTGGTAATTCAAGTTTTCAAGTTGCTGCAAATCAACAAAATTTAGGAACTGTAAATATATCTCCATTGCCAAGTTATACTTTTGCAGTAGAGAATTTTTTGCAAACAACATTTAATGCTTCAAATCAAAATATTTCAATAAAATTAACTTACAACAATGGTGGAGTACCAGCTTCGAGAGGTTACGTAGATTATATTATTTTGGAAGCAAAAAGAAATCTGACAGGCTATGGAAATCAATTTATTTTTCGAAATTTAGAAGAAGAAACAAATATTGGGATAGGTCAATATACTATTACCAATGCTTCATCTATAACCCAAGTTTGGGATGTGACTGATATTTACAATGTAAAAAAATATACTAATAATCAAAGTACTTTTTCTTATAAAGTTAATTTAGGGCAAGTGAAAAAATACGTTGCGGTCGATGTAAATGATTATTTTAATCCTTTAAAAGAATCAAATTCTAAAGTTGTTAATCAAAATTTAAAAGGAACAATATTTAGTTCTACTCAAGGTAGCTTTCAAGATGTAGATTACCTTATAATAACTCCTGCTTTTTTATATAGTCAAGCCGAAAAATTAGCCAATTTTCACAGAAATTATAGTGGTTTGGTAGTAAGAACAGTTAAGCTGGAAGATATCTATCAAGAGTTTTCTTCAGGAAAGCAAGACGTTGCAGCTATTAGGAATTTTATAAAGTACGTTTATGATAACGCATCTGATGTTAGCAAAAAAGTAAAATACGTGAATTTATTTGGGGATGCTTCCTATGATTTTAAAGATAGAATTCCAAACAATACAAACATAGTTCCTGTTTTTCATGGTTTGACAAGTAACTTGAGCAATTATGCTAATAATTCTTCAAACTTTTCAATTTTAAATTCATTCATGTCGGATGATTTTTTTGGATTGATGGATGATAACGAAGGTCAAATGCTAGCTACATCAGTAAATGTAGGTGAAGGAATAGATATTGCTGTTGGAAGAATGGTAGTAAGTACTACCCAAGAAGCTGAAGCTGTAGTTAATAAGATAATTCATTATCATGACGAAAAATCCTATGGAAGATGGAGAAATAATTATGTCATTTTAACAGATGATGCAGATACTGCTTCTGATGCTACTCTTCAATCTGGTTTGAATAATATGATTGATAATTTAAATGCAAATTATCCTTTTATAAATGCCAAAAAAATACACACAGATGCTTATGTTCAAGAAGTTTCCGCTGGAGGGAATCGTTATCCAAAGGCAAAGCAAGATTTTATAGATGCTATTCAGCTAGGAGCATTAGTTGTTGATTATTATGGTCATGGAGGAGAATATGGTTTCGCGCAAGAGCGTTTGTACGAAATAAGTGAAGCGGTAAGCTTAAGTAATTATAATAATTTACCATTATTCATTACCATGACATGTGACTTTAGTCGTTTTGATAATCCTTATTTACAAACGGGTGGTGAATTTACTTTTTGGAATCCAGAAGGAGGAGCTATAAGTTTGGTTACAACTACAAGATTAATTTTTGTTCCTGTAGCTTCAACAATGAATGATAATTTTAATTTCTATCTATATCCAGATGCTAATAATAATCAAGTGTCTGTAGGGGAAGCATTAAGATTGGCAAAGAATGATAATACAAGCGATAATAGAAGGGTTGTTTTTAATATTGGTGATCCTGCTTTAATGTTGGCAATACCAAAGCCTAAAGTCGTTTTAACAAAAATAAATGGAGTAGATGTAAATCAGCCAACAGATGTTTTAAATGCCTTAAGTTATGTTACTCTATCAGGAGAAATAAGAAATTCAAACAATACTATTTTGACCGACTATAATGGTGATTTGGCTGTTCAAATATTTGACAAGAATATTCAAAGACAAACATTGGGTAATGATGGAGTTACAAATAGTGCTGGAAGTTTAATTATAATGGACTTTACAACTCTTGGGGAAACAATTTTTAGAGGAAATGCTTCTGTGGTAAATGGAAAATTTGAATTTGGTTTTGTGGTACCTAAAGATATTAAAATTGCAGAAGGAACAGGTAAAGTTAGTTTTTATGCAAAGTCAAGTAATCCCACGCTTCAAGATCAAACAGGTCATGATTTTTCTATTAAAATTGGTGGAATAAACTTAAATGCTCCTGAAGATACAACACCTCCAACTGTAAGGTTGTACATGAATGATGAGTCTTTCGTGTATGGTGGTATTACAAATGATTCTCCAATATTTATTGCCTTCTTAGAAGATGAGCATGGAATTAACACAGCTAGCGGAATTGGACATGATATAGTGGCTATTTTGGATGGCGATGAACTCAATCCATATATTTTAAATGATTATTACGAAACAGAATTAGATAATTATCAAAAGGGGAAAGTGCGTTTTCCTTTTAGAGATTTAGAACCAGGTTTACATACGATTACTTTTAAAGCTTGGGATGTATATAATAATTTAATTACAGCTGAGATTCAATTTGTTGTTGTTGGAGACGATGGAATAACATTAAGTAATGTTTTAAACTATCCAAACCCTTTTGTAAGCTACACAGAATTTTGGTTTAATCACAATCGACCTTTTGAAATGTTAGATGTTCAAGTCCAAATTTTTACAATAACAGGTAAAGTTGTGAAGACTATTAATCAGTCTGTTTTAACGGAAGGGTTTTTGTCAAGAGAAATAAAATGGGATGGAAGAGATGATTTTGGAGATAAAATAGGTAAAGGTGTTTATGTATATAAGCTCACAGTTGTGTCCTCTGTAGATGGAAAAAAATCAGAAAAACACGAGAAACTTGTAATACTTTAATAAAATAGTATATTTGTCAATTAAATAAGAATGTAAAAAATGAAAAAAATTGCTTTAATAATTTTAATAATCACAACTTTTAAAACTCAAGCTCAAGACAAAAATAGAGTTATTACAACAGGAGTTCCGTTTTTATTAATTGCAGCTGACGCTCGTTCTGCAGGTATGGCTGATATGGGAGTTGCTACTTCTGCGGATGCTTATTCACAACAATACAATCCTGCTAAATATGCTTTCTCTTTAAAAGAACAAGGTTTTTCTTTGAGTTATACTCCTTATTTAACAGATATAGCTAATGATATTTCATTAGGTCAAGTCACTTATTTTAATAGAATTAATGAACGTAGTGCTTTTGCAGGAAGTTTAAGATATTTTGGATTAGGAGATATTGAATTAAGACAATCTTTTGAAGATGTACCAAGAACAGTTTCACCAAATGAATTAGCTATTGATGGTTCGTATTCTCTAAAATTAAGTGAAAGGTTTTCTATGGCAATTGCAGGTAGATTTATTCGCTCAAACCTGAAAATTCCTGATGGAACTACAGATGCTTCAGCGGCTTCAACATTTGCTTTTGATGTAGCAGGTTATTATCAATCTGAAGAAGAAGCTTACAGTGATTTCAATGGTCGTTGGAGAGCTGGTTTTAATTTGCAAAATTTAGGACCAAAAATCAAGTATGATAATGATGTGACAAATACAAATTTCATTCCTTCAAATTTACGTTTAGGTGCAGGTTTTGACTTTATATTTGATGAATACAATAAAGTAGCATTAACCGGAGAAGTTACAAAGTTATTAGTTCCAACGCCACCAGAAATTACAGATGTAAATGAAGATGGACTTATTGATAGTCAAGATTCTTCTCAATTATATAGTGATTACAGAGAAATTGGTTGGGTTTCAGGTGTTTTTAAATCTTTTAATGATGCTCCAGATGGTTTTTCAGAAGAATTGAAAGAATTTACTTGGGCTTTAGGAGCAGAATATAGTTACCAAGATTCATTTTCTATTCGTACAGGATATTTTAATGAAAGCGATGAGAAAGGTGCTAGAAAATATTTAACCCTTGGAGCTGGTTTCAAATACCAAATAGTAAAAGTAGATTTATCATATTTATTCTCTGCTTCAAAAGTGAAAAACCCATTAGAAAACACATTGCGTTTTTCTTTAACGTTTAACTTTGGGGATGAATATGATGAATATTAATCGATAAATAATAAAAACAAAAAAATCCAAATTCTATTTTTTTAGAATTTGGATTTTTTTTCCCTTTATAAGAAATAAATATGAGAGAATTAAATGTAAGTACATCTTTTAAGGTCTATGATTCTGTCGAAGAATTAGAATTTGACACAAAAAAATTAATGGAAAAAGCCATTGAAATTAGAAAAACGGCTTATGCTCCTTATTCTAATTTTTTAGTGGGTGTGGCTTTAGAATTGGATAATGGGGAAATTATAACCGGTACAAACCAAGAAAATGCAGCTTATCCTTCAGGTTTATGTGCAGAGAGAGTTGCGATTTTTTATACAGGTTCTAAATTTCCAAATGCAAAAATTTTAAAATTATGTATTACGGCTTCTCCAAAGGATAGAGATTCTGATATTCCAATCCCACCTTGTGGAGCATGCAGACAATCTATAGCTGAATACGAATTTAAACAAGATTCACTAATTGAAATTTATTTTATGGGTGCAAAAGGAGAAGTTTATAAATCAGACTCTTTGCAAAATTTATTACCCTTAATGTTCGATAAAAACCACCTATAACGATTTCGTTAATTGTTTTTAATGAATTGTCAGTAAAAAACATAAAAATCATGAAATTTAATTTTTTCAATAAGCTAGGAAATAGTATTTTTGCTAATTATGAAGTAAATTTCATCAAATAATAACAAACAATGAAGCCAATTACAAAAGAAGTGTACCTGAAGTGGTACGAAGATATGCAGTTTTGGAGAAAATTCGAAGACAAATTAGCTGCTCTTTATATTCAACAAAAAGTTAGAGGATTTTTACATTTATATAATGGTCAAGAAGCTGTTTTAGCTGGAGCATTACATGTAATGGAATTAGGTGGAAAAGACAAAATGATTACAGCTTACCGTAATCACGTTCAACCTATTGGGATGGGTGTTGATCCAAGAAAAGTAATGGCTGAATTATTAGGTAAAGTTACTGGTACTTCAAAAGGAATGGGTGGTTCAATGCACATTTTCTCTAAAGAACATGGTTTTTATGGAGGACATGGAATTGTAGGTGCTCAAATACCAGTGGGAGCAGGAATGGCTTTTGCGGATAAATATTTTGAAACAGGTGGAGTTACCTTAACCTATTTTGGTGACGGTGCTGCTCGTCAAGGATCTTTGCATGAGGCTTTTAATATGGCAATGACTTGGAAGTTACCAGTTGTATTCATTTGTGAAAATAATGGATATGCAATGGGAACTTCAGTAGAAAGAACAGCAAACCATACAGATATTTGGAAATTAGGTTTAGGATACGAAATGCCATGTGGACCAGTTGATGCAATGAATCCAGTTAAGGTTGCTGAAGCTATGCATGAAGCAATGGAAAGAGCTCGTCGTGGTGATGGACCAACTTTTTTAGAAATGAAAACATACAGATATAGAGGTCATTCCATGTCTGATGCACAATTATACAGAACAAAAGACGAAGTAGAAGAATACAAAAAAATCGACCCAATAACGCAAGTTTTGGATATCATAAAAGAAAATAACTATGCAACTGAAGCTGAAATTGAAGCTATTGATGCAAGAGTTAAAGATTTAGTAGAAGAATGCGCAACATTTGCTGAAGAATCTGATTTCCCAGAAGTTCAACAATTGTATGACGTAGTGTATGAACAAGAAAATTATCCATTTATACCTCATAAATTATAAGATATGGCAACAGTAGTAACAATGCCTCGCTTAAGCGATACAATGACTGAAGGAACTGTAGCAACTTGGTTAAAAAAAGTTGGGGATAAAATTAGTGAAGGAGATATTTTAGCAGAAATCGAAACAGATAAAGCTACAATGGAATTTGAATCATTTAATGCAGGTACTCTTTTGCATATTGGAATTCAAGCAGGTGAAACAGCTACGGTAGATTCATTATTAGCAATTATTGGTAAAGAAGGGGAAGATATTTCTGAATTAATTGCTGGTGGTGCTTCAAATGAAATGAAGGAAGAAAGCTCAAAATCTGAAGATAAAAAAGAAGAGAAATCAACTTCTGAATCAAAACCAAAGTCTGCAGAACTTCCAAAAGGAGTGAAAGTAATTACAATGCCTCGTTTAAGTGACACTATGACTACAGGAACAGTAGCAACTTGGTTGAAAAAAGTTGGTGATAAAGTTAGTGAAGGTGATATTTTAGCTGAAATTGAGACTGATAAAGCCACAATGGAGTTTGAGTCTTTCAATGAAGGAACATTATTATATGTTGGAATTCAAGAAGGTGAAACTGCACCAGTAGATAGTGTTTTAGCAATCATTGGACCTGCAGGAACAGATGTTTCTGGAATTGCAGAAAATTTTTCAAATGATTCAGCAACTGAAAAAACCGAAAAGTCTGAAACAAAAGAAACTACTGAAACTAAAAATACTGTTTCGGAAACTGCTTCAACAAATAACGATGGTGGAAGAATTTTTGCTTCACCATTAGCCAAAAAAATTGCAGAAGAAAAAGGGATTGATTTAAATCAAGTTAACGGTTCTGGTGAAAACGGAAGAATTGTGAAATTTGATGTAGAAAACTTTACACCTTCTGCAAAATCAGCTGAACCAGTAGCTCAAGCAACCGCAACTTTTAGTGACGTTAAACCATTTGTTCCAGCTGGAGAAGTTTATCAAGAAGAAATCAAAAATTCGCAAATGCGAAAAGTAATAGCAAAACGTTTAGCTGAATCTAAATTTACGGCTCCTCATTATTATTTAACTATTGAGTTGGATATGGATAATGCTATTGCTTCAAGAAATATGATCAATGGATTGCCAGATACTAAAGTGTCATTTAATGATATGGTTATCAAGGCATCTGCAATGGCATTGAAAAAACATCCTCAAGTAAATTCGCAATGGAAAGATGATGCAATGATTATCAATCATCATGTGAATATTGGTGTTGCAGTTGCTGTTGAAGATGGATTGGTAGTTCCAGTATTGAAATTTACAGACCAAATGAGCTTAACGCAAATTGGTGCAAACGTAAGAGATATGGCAGGAAGATCTAAAGTTAAAAAGATTCAACCTAACGAAATGGAAGGAAGTACATTTACAATTTCTAATTTAGGAATGTTCGGAATTCAATCTTTTACTTCTATCATTAATCAACCAAATTCTGCCATTTTATCCGTTGGAGCTATTGTTGAAAAACCAGTAATTAAAAACGGACAAATCGTTGTAGGAAATACGATGACAGTTACTCTTGCTTGTGATCATAGAACAGTAGATGGTGCAACAGGAGCACAGTTTTTACAAACTTTTAAAGCATTTATGGAAAACCCAGTTACTATGTTAGCTTAATTTTCTTTATTAATAAAGTACTAAAGTCTCGATTTTTATCGGGACTTTTTTTATTTTTACTAAAACTTACATAACATGAGAAAATTATATTTTTTTGCATCTTTATTACTAATAGCTTGTGGTTCTCCAAAGTTACTTCCTACAACGAATCAAGTTACTACAGAAACTAACTCTTCAATTGCTAAAACAGATTTTGCCAAAGTAGAAAATGTTGCAAAAACATTGAAATTCTTAGCATCAGATGACAACGAAGGAAGAGATTCTGGAAGTAAAGGAATTGAAAATGCTAGTGTTTTTTTAGAAAACATGATGAAAGAAAACGACATCAAACCTTATTTCACAACCTATAGAGATACACTTTCAAATTTTGACAAACCAGCTTATAATATAGTTGGATATGTTGAAGGAAATGATCCCAAACTCAAAAATGAATTTGTAATTATTGGAGCTCATTACGATCACATCGGAAAAATTGCTGCTGTACATGGTGACGAAATTGCAAATGGAGCAAATGACAATGCTTCAGGCTCAACAGCAGTAACAGAAGTGATGAAATACTTTGCAAAAAATAAAACCAATAAAAGAAGTTTGATTTTTGTGTTCTTCTCTGCTGAAGAAAAAGGGTTGTTAGGCTCAAAACATTTGGCAAAGAAATTAAAAGCTGAAAATTTAGATTTGTATTTCATGTTTAATTTTGAAATGATTGGAGTGCCAATGAAAGACAAAGACTTTCTTTTGTATTTAACAGGATTTGGAAGAACAAATATGGCTTCAAAAATGAATGAATATAATGGTGAGAAAGTTATTGGATACATTCCAGCGGAAACCAAATATCAATTGTTTAGAGCCTCTGATAATTATCCATTTTTTACAGAATTTGAAGTTCCAGCACAAACAGTTTCTACTTTTGATTTTGAAAATTTCGATTTTTACCACAAACCAGATGATGAATTTGAATTAATGGATCCAAAACACATGACAAATGTGGTTAATACAATGATTCCAGTTTTGGAAATAATGATGAATAAACCCACAAAAGAAATCACGATAAATGTCAAATAAAAATATAGTAATCACAGGAACTTCAAGAGGAATTGGCTACGAAATGGCTTTGCAATTCGCTAATGAAGGGCACAACGTTTTAGCATTATCAAGAAAAACTCCTAAAACTTTAATCGAACATAAAAATATCACTTGTTTGTCTGTTGATTTGTCTTTAGATTCAGCTATTGATGAAGTCGAAAATTTTATAAAAAACACCTTTAAAAAAGTAGATGTTTTAATTCACAATGCTGGAGCTTTATTACTTAAACCATTCGAACAAATCACATCACAAGAATTTGAAAACATCTATAAAGTAAATGTTTTTGCTGTGGCAAGTTTAACACGAATTTGCATTCCATATCTTGAAAAAGGAAGTCACGTTGTAACAATAAGCTCAATGGGTGGAATTCAAGGAAGTATGAAATTTGCTGGTTTAGCAGCTTACAGCTCAAGCAAAGGAGCAGTTATTACTTTGTCAGAATTATTAGCAGAAGAATATAAAGAGCAAGGAATTAGTTTCAATGTTTTAGCTTTAGGTTCAGTAAATACAGAAATGTTGCAAGAAGCTTTTCCAGGTTATGAGGCACCAGTTTCAGCAACAGAAATGGCAAATTATATTCACGATTTTGCTTTAACAGGAAATAAATATTTCAACGGAAAGGTTTTAGAAGTTTCATCCACAACTCCATAATTTGAGTAACGTTTTAGAAAAATATTTGCCATCACACGCAGTTGAACCTTGTTTTGAACTCATCAAAGCCAATCATGTGCATTTAAAAATTGTAAATGAAAGACAAACGCGTCATGGAGATTATAGAAAAGATGTAGAAGGTTTTCATTTGATAACAGTAAACTCTAATTTAAATAAATATAGGTTTCTAATAACTTTAATTCATGAAATTGCTCATTTAGTAGCTTTTCAAAAATTTGGAAGAAACATAAAACCTCATGGAGTAGAGTGGAAACATACGTTTCAAAGACTTATGGTTCCTTTTATTCGACCAGAAATTTTTCCTCATTCAGTTTTGTCTTTAGTGGCAAATCATTTTAGAAACCCAACAGCAAGTAGCGATACAGATGCAAGATTAGCTTTTGCATTAAAACAATTTGACGAAAGAAAAGATGGAATTAATTTTATTCATGAAGTTCCAAATGGAAGTTTATTCAGAATAAAAAATGGTAGAATTTTTCAAAAAATTGGATTGAGAGTTAAACGTTATGAATGCACAGAAATGAGTAGTGGAAAAACCTATTTGTTCAATGCAAATGCTGAAGTAGAAATAATTCCAAATTAATTAATCTAAAGTAACGTGTATTTCAAAGAAGATAATAAACATTTAATAGAATTTGAGATTAATTTGTATATTTAGAAATTAAATTTGTAAATATAAATTACAAAAAAAACAATGAATAAAAATTATTATGCAATATTGATGGCTGGAGGAGTTGGTTCTCGTTTTTGGCCAGTGAGTACAGTTGATTTTCCAAAACAGTTTCACGATATGTTAGGAACTGGTGATACTTTAATTCAAAAAACATTTTCGAGATTATCAAAATTAATTCCTGCAGAAAACATTTTGATTTTGACTAACGAAAAGTATAATAATTTGGTTCTAGAGCAATTGCCGATGGTAAAACAAGAACAAGTTTTATTAGAGCCAGCCATGAGAAATACAGCACCGTGTATTTTATATGCTTCCTTAAAAATTCAAAAAGATAATCCAGATGCAGTTATGGTTGTGGCTCCTAGTGATCATTGGATTGAAGACGAAGATGAATTTGCAAGAAACTTAAAACAATGTTTTGAATTTTGTAGTTCAGAAGATGCATTAATGACATTAGGAATTCAACCAACTTTTCCAAACACAGGTTTTGGATATATAGAATTTGATAAAACTGATTCAAACCCAATAAAAAAAGTAAATCAATTTAGAGAAAAACCTGATTATGAAACGGCTAAAGCATTTTTAGCTAGTGGAAATTTTCTATGGAATGGTGGAATTTTTATTTGGAGTGCTAAATCAATAACAGAAGCTTTTTCTGAATTTCAGCCTGTTATGAATACTTTATTTTTAAATGGATTAGATAGATTAAATACAACAGCTGAAAGAGATTTTATTAATGATAATTATGCTGGAGCTGAAAATATTTCAATTGATTATGCAATATTAGAGAAAGCAAATAATGTCTTTGTTTTACCAGCAACTTTTGATTGGAATGATTTGGGAACTTGGGGTTCTCTGCACGAAAAATTAGATAAAGATGAAAATAAAAATTCAGTTGTCAACGCAACTGTTGTTTTAGAAAATGCATCCAATAATATAATTAGAGCAAGTAATAAAAAAATAATTGTTATTGATGGGCTAGATGACTATATCATTGTTGATAAAGATGATGTATTATTAATTTACCCAAAGAGCAAAGAACAAGATATCAAGAAAATTGTATCAAAATTATAAGCATCAAAAGTTTATCAAATTTATGTAACTAAATACTTTTTTATGGGAAGAAAAATACTTTTTACCTTGTTGTTTGTTTTGTTTTTTTCTAACCAAAATGCAGTAGCTTTAGATTTGCAAGTAACAGTAACAAATGAAACTTGTACAGGAAATGGTTCGTTAGCTTTTACAGTTACTAATCAAGTTCCCAATGTGCCAATTTTTTATAGTATTTATTTATTACCAAATTCGACAACTCCGATAGCAACAGTTTCAGGAAATTCTCATGGAGGTTTAGTTTCGGGGAATTATTTAGTTATAGCCAGTCAAACCGTAAATGGAGTTCAGACGACTGCTTCACAAAATGCTACCATAAATAATAATGTTGTTCCATTTACTTTTACAATTACAGGTACAAAAGTATTATGTGGAAATGATGGAGTAATAACTGTAAATGCTTCTTCAACGGCTGTTTCTTATCAAATTTTAACAGGCCCTGTAACTACTGGAGCTCAATCTAGTAACGTTTTTTCGGGTTTACCAGCTGGAATTTATAACATTCGAGTAATTGATAATTGTGGTGAAGCAAAGGTTCAAACATTCACATTACTAACTTCTACAGCTTCCTTAATTATTTTTTCACCTGTTTTAGTTCAAGTTTTAAGTTGTAATTTAATAAATGTTTCACACAACATTGCCCCAAGTGCAAATTCCCTAATAGCATATCCTTTAACAGTTCAAACAACCGTAAACCCTCCAACAGGACCAGCGATAGTTACAACTCAAACAATTACATCCGGGAATGTTTTTAATTTAACTATTCCTGCTCAAAACAATCAATCTTATCCTTACAATATATTAATTACTGATGCTTGTGGAAATAATTTTATTTTAAATAATAATATTTTAAATTACACACCTATTCAAATTTCTCCTCCAACATTAAATAATACATCTTCACAATTATCTAGTTGTACTTCTTTTGATATTTCGCATGAACTTACCTTAGATGTAAATAATCAATTTTATTTTCCACTTTCAGTTCAGACTACAGTTATACCAACAGTTGGCTCACCAATAATTACCAATCAAGTAATAAACTCTGGAACAATTATAAATGTTACTGTTCCAATGGAAAATAATACTTCCTATTCGTATAATTTATTAGTAACTGATGCTTGTGGTAATACATACGAACTAAACGACAATGTTTTAGCAGCTCCTTTTGATGTTACGACTACAGTTGCTCCGGCAGGTTGCAATGGTTCTTACGTAAATTTTAGTCTTTTGAATTATGGGCCTCCTTTTAATATAATTTTCATTTCAGCACCAGTTGGTTTTAATCCTGCTAACTATAATTCAAATTTTCCTGGACCATATACAGATGATAGTTTAAATTTTGGAAATCAAAATAACTCATTACCTATTGGAATTTATGTAGTGCAAATTACAGACTTATGTGGAAACACTTCACAGCAGAGTTTTGAAATTATACCACCTCAAGCTTCTGTTGTTCAAGAGACAGTAACAAACCCAGCTTGTGGAGGAACTGGTAGTATAACACTAATGCTTGTTCCTTACATAGAGATAAGTACAATTAATTTAGTTGCTGCTCCAACAAATTATCCTAATTCAATACCTGAAAATGTTTCTCAGTTTATTAATGCTAATGGTGCTTTATTCATGGATAATTTACCAATAGGAACGTATACTTTTAATATGACAGACGTTTGTGGAGATACTTATTCACATACTGTTTCAATCGTTCCAACAGCAAGTCCCATTAGTTTAATTAATAGGGTAGGGTGCGAAATAGGTTTGACTTCAGTAGTTATTGGTGTTGCAAATTCAAGTATCACTTTTATTGAAATTTTAAATGCTCCTTTTACATTTGGTTTTGCATTGCCATATAATGTTTCATCAAATATTGCAGGTAATGGATCTTTTTATATGAACTCATTACCAGAAGGAGATTACAAATTTAGAATTATTGATAATTGTGGTTTTGATAGGATTTACGATAGAACAATTGAAGGACTAAATGCTGGTAATACAACAATGGATATTACTGAATATTGTGGTTTGTTTGAATTACAATTAACACATACTAGTAATGCTAATTATTTAGTTTCATTTTGGTTGCAGAAATATAATGAAATAGACGGTGTTTGGGAGCATCCTAGTACTGGTTTTGATTATGTTCCGGGCAGTAATTTAACCGTTGCTAATGCAGTTCCACTAACTAATAATGCAAATAATAGTTTAGCTTATACCGGTAAGTTTAGAGTTGTGAAAATGTATTACAACTATTCCAATGGAATTGCTAATTTAAACAGATGTATTTCTATTTTAGATGAATTTGAATTTAAAAATGAACCAAAAATTATTACGGTTTATGCATTTCCATGTTTAAATAACACTCAAGAAGTTGTTGTAATTGCAGAAGGATTAGGGCCTTTACTTTATAGTATAACAGAAAAAAACGGTGCATCATTTATTGTAAATAACGGTACATCTAATGCTTTTTCAGGTTTAGATGTAGCTATTTATAATTTTAGAGTAGAAGATTTATGCGGTAATTGGGTTAATATTGATTTTGACGTTTCATTACTTCAAGAACCAGAAATTATAGCTTCCAATCTTTGTAACGGAACCAATGGTCAATTGGAAATTCAAGATTTTCCATTTGTTACTTATGAGTGGTATAATGTTCAAAACCCAACAGTGATATTAAGTACTTCAAGTACGTTAGAATTTACTCCTTTTAACAGTACTACTGATGCAGGAACTTATGCAGTTCAACTGTCAACTACAAACCCAAATAGTTGTATTAATCAAACTATAGAATACATAATAAGTCCAAATGGATTTAATCCAAATGCTGGAGACGATAATGCCGTTTCAATATGTAGAGAAAACACGCAATTAAGTTTAAATACATTTTTGGCAAACCCTCATGATAATGGTGGAACATGGACTGATTCTAATGGTGACCCTTTAAGTGCTATTATTAATCCAATTGATTTTACCGTTGGCAATCATGCTTTTACATATACTGTTAACGGATTTTGTGCTGTTACTGATGATGCTTTAATTACGATAACGATAAAAGACTTACCAGCTTCTCCAGTTTTATCAGCTCCAAGTCCAATTTGTGAGGGTGATGATGTTTTGCTTGAAGCTAGTTTAATTGCTAACGCAACTTATTTTTGGACAGGACCAAATGGTTTTACATCAACAGATCAAAACCCATTGATTACAAGTTTTGATAGTGCAAATGATGGAACGTATTTTGTTTACACAACCGTAGATGGTTGTAATTCAGCAACAGAACAAATAGTTGTAAACAGTAATCCTATTCCAGATTTTTCTATTGATGGAACAACTTCAATTTGTATTGGACAAAATGAAACATTGACAATCACTCCAACAAATTTTAATGTAAATTCAGTCACAATAGAATGGTATTATGAAAATAGTTTACTTTCGACTACAACTCCAACTTTACAGATTTCACAAATTGGGAATTACAGTATAATTATTAATAATAATGGATGTGAAAACCAAAAAGATATTGAAATTATTGAAAAAATAAACTCATTTGATGTGGTTTTAGAACAAGGATGTAATGGTAAGAATTATGAAATAAACATTATTAATTCAAGCAACTTTTCAAATGCAACATATTCTTGGACAGGACCAAATGGTTTTGTTGCTTTTACGCAAAACATTGTTGTTCCAAATTTAGAAATAGGAACTTATAATGTTGAGGTCACAGATGCTCTAGGTTGTAAGTCAAGTTCGTCTGCAGTAGTTGAAAACACCAATTGTTTTATTCCAAATGGATTTTCACCAGATGATGATGGAATAAATGATTTTTTTGATTTAACAGGTTATAATGTGAAGAAAATTTACGTTTATAACAGATACGGACGATTAGTTTATGATAAAGATAATTATATAAACGAATGGAAAGGTCAAACCAATGATAATAAACGTTTGCCAGCTTCAACCTATTACTATGTTTTAGAATTTAATGAAGGAGAAAGTAAAACAGGTTGGGTTTACGTTTCTTATTAATTTTGATCTTCTTCAATATACATTTTTCTGACTTTTTTGAATAATTCAGATGAATAAACAAAATCGGTAACGGCTTCATTATCGGTTTTAAAGATTTCTCTATTAGAACCTTCCCAAGCTACTAATCCGTTTTTTAAGAAAACAATTTTTTCACCAATTTCCATTACAGAGTTCATGTCATGTGTATTAATGACAGTTGTAATATTATATTCTTCTGTAATTTCTTTAATCAAATTATCAATAACAATGGCTGTTTTTGGATCTAAACCTGAATTTGGTTCATCACAAAAAAGATATTTTGGGTTATTTACAATTGCTCTTGCAATGGCAACACGTTTTTGCATTCCACCGGAAATTTCAGAAGGTTTTTTATCGTTTGCATCAATTAAATTTACTCGGTTGATTACAAAATTAACACGCTCGCTAATTTCTGCTTTTGTCTTTTTAGTAAACATTGTTAGCGGAAAACCAATGTTTTCTTCCACAGTCATACTATCAAACAAAGCACTGCCTTGAAAAACCATTCCTATTTCAGTTCTTAACTCTCTTTTTTCATCATTAGTCAGGTTAGAATAAATTCTTCCATTAAATGCAATCGTTCCAGTTTCAGGAGTGTGAATTCCCAATAAAGACTTCAAGAAAACCGTTTTCCCAGAACCACTTTGACCAATTATTAAATTGGTTTTTCCAGCTTCAAAAGTTGTGGTTATACCTTTTAATACTTTTTGGTCACCAAAAGTTTTTTCTAAATTTTTAACTTCTATCATGAGCTTAAAAGGAGTTGAGTTAATACATAGTTAATCAAAATAATCACAACTGAAGTCCAAACAAAGGCAACAGTACTAGCTTTTCCTACTTCAAGTGCTCCACCCTTCATATAATAACCATGAAATGATGGTATAGTTGCTAAAATAAAAGCAAAAACGCATGTTTTAATAAAAGCATATGCAATATGAAAAGGAATAAAATCGGTTTGAATACCTTCAATAAATTCAGCACTTGATGTAAAGCCACCATAAACACCAGCCATCCAACCACCGAGAACACCAAGAAACATACTTATTCCAATCACAAATGGGTATAGTAAAAGTGCAATAAGTTTAGGGAAAACCAAATAATTAAGTGAATTAACACCCATAACTTCTAAAGCATCAATTTGTTCGGTAACACGCATGGTTCCAATACTAGAAGTAATGAATGAACCCATTTTACCAGCCATAATTATCGAAATAAAAGTAGGTGCAAATTCAAGAATTACAGATTGTCTAGTAGCAAATCCAATTAAATGTTTTGGAATTAAAGGATTTGTCAAATTCAAAGCTGTTTGAATCGCAACAACACCTCCAACGAAAAAAGAAATAAAAGCTACAATTCCTAAAGAATCAATGATTAAGTCATCAATTTCCTTAAAAATAAGTTGTCGCATGACTTTCCATTTGGTAGGTTGCTTGAAAATTTCTTTCAGCATTATAAAATAACGACCTATTTGGGTTAGGTATCTGATTAACATCATAATTTTAAAATATTCTCAAAAATACTAAGAAGTTATGAGTTTTGAGTTATGTCTTATGATTTTTTTGGCGATTGCATTTGAAACAAAATCTAAGTAGAATTAAAACAACTTCTCCTTCATCTTTTTCCAACGATATTGTTTAATAAACTTCGCTTGTTCATTTGTGACAAATAATTGTTTTCCATCTGATTTTGCTTTCCAAAACCCTTTAATATAATCCATGAAAAGTAAAGGTTTTTTCTTTCGTAAAGCTAGTTTTAAAGATGCTATTGCTGTAATCCAAAAACCATAACCCAAACTATAAAACGCTTCTCCTTGTTTGTAACGAGCTGCTTTGTTGTAATTAGCTCCAGTTGGTTTTAGATGTTTTACATGTAAAGACTCATCGGTAACTACTTTCCAATTGTAAAATTTACATAATAATTCGTCAACAGTGTCCCAACCCATAGCTGGCTTTAAACCACCAATTTGTTCAAACGTTTCTTTTCGATAAGCTTTCAATGCTCCACGAATGTGATCTTTATCAGTTAAACTTTCTAAAATCCATTCATTGTTTTTTTCAATATAACAAAAACCACCAACCATTCCAATTGAATCGTCAGACTTAAAATGATTTAAAATAGTTTCAAAGTAATCTAGAGGTAAAATTAAATCTGAATCTAGTTTTACAATAACATCATATTCATCGTCTAATTGCGATAACCCTTTATTAAAAGCCTTGATGACTTTGCTTCCTGGTAAATGAATGGCTTCAGAATTATTTTTTACAGCAGAAATAAATGTAACATTTTCAGCATATTTTTCAGCTATTTCAAAAGTTTTATCTGTAGAATTGTCATCAACTATAACTACTTTTTTAGGCAAAATAGTTTGATTGACAATAGATTGAAGTGTTAATTCAATAAATTGTTCTTCGTTATAAGCTGGAATGATAATGTAATAGTTCATAAATGAAATTCCAATTTTTAAAACTCCAAATTCCAATTGAAGGAATATTTTGGAATTTGGGATTTATTTTTTGGGATTTTTTATTGCGTAAACTAAATAGTAACGATTTGTAAAATATCTCAACAAAGGTCTAAATCCGATTTTTTTTACTGGGTGCGTAAATTTGATACTATCTACAATTTTAAAACCAGTTTTTTCAAGTAACCAATCTAATTGCCAATCTTCAAATTCATGATAATGTCTGTCCCATTTATCTGTTTTACTTCTGTAAGCAGATGAAAACCACAATCGCATTGGAATTGAAATCAAAATTTTATTACATTTTACGTTTTCTAATATGGTGTAAGGATTTAATAAATGTTCAAAAATTTCAAAAGCAGTAACAACAGCATAATCTTCACTTTGTAATGTAGTTTGGTCATTATCTAAATCTTCACCTTTAGTGTTTTTTACCGAATAACCATTTTCATCCATAATTTTAGAAAAAGGATTTGGAACACCTAAATCTAAAATAGGTTCATTAGTTGAAATATGTTTTTTTAGAAAATCTAAAGTAATATTGAATCTTTTGCTTGGATAAGTCTTTTCGTACATCGTAAAAGGTAAATTAAGTTACAAATTTAATTGTTTCTTACAACTTACAATGCATCTTATAATTTTTTTACATTTGGTAAGCAATAGCATTAATGTTCATTCCAGCACCAACGGAAGCAAAAAGAATAATATCACCTTTGTTTAAAGATTGATTCTCTATTTCACCTTTCATTATCAAATCATAAAGTGTTGGAACTGTAGCAACACTACTATTTCCAAGTTTATGAATGCTCATGGGCATAATTCCTTCTGGATAAGGTTCTTTGTAAAGCTTATAAAAACGTTGAACTATAGCTTCGTCCATTTTTTCATTAGCCTGGTGAATTAATATTTTTTTAACTTGTTTAATGTTGATATTGGCTTGTTCAAGACATTCCATCATCGCTTTTGGAACATTAGATAAAGCAAATTCATATATTTTTCGGCCATACATTTTTATATAGCGAACATCTGGATCATTATCTTGATTGTAAGAATTTCCAAAAAATAAATAATTAGCTTCATCATAAGTATAAGTAGCTGATTTATGAGATAAAACACCACCTGCTTCTTCTGTTGCTTCAATAACTGTGGCTCCAGCTCCATCAGAGTAAATCATGCTATCTCTATCATGTGGATCAACAACTCTTGATAACGTTTCAGCACCAATGACCAAACATTTTTTAGCCATTCCAGCTTTAATAAAAGCTTGTGCTTGTATGAAACTTTCTACCCAACCAGGACAACCAAAAAGCATATCATAAGCAACACAACTTGGGTTTTTTATGCGTAAATTATACTTAACTTTTGAAGCTAAACTTGGTAGCATGTCACCTTGAATGGCTCCTTTTTTTACATCTCCAAAATTATGAGCGAATATTATATAATCTAAAGTTTCAGGATCGATATTTGCATCTTCAATGGCTTTTTGAGCAGCGATTGTTGCAATGTCAGAAGTATTTTCGTTTTCTTCTGCATATCTTCTTTCAATAATACCTGTGATTTCAGTAAATTTTTGAGCTATTACATCATTTGGATAGTTAAAAGTAGAACCATCTTCATTTAAAAATTCATGATTTGCAAAATCTTGATTGGTAACTTTTAATGTTGGGATATAACTTCCTGAACCTGTTATTTTGATATTCATCCTGTTAATTTAATGAAATTTATATGTAAATTTAATAATTATATATTACAAAACTTTAATTAATTTACTATGCATGCATACTATTATCATATTGTTAAAAATGCACTACATATATTATTGAATATTTATAATTAACCCTGTTTTTATGTAAATTTAATTTGCATTACTGTTGCCATACTTAACGCATTTGTTTTCATTTGTTCTGCATATTTTCCTTCAAAATTAGCATCAATTGTATTGTAAAAATGATTTAGCCAATTATCAAAATGTTCTTTTTTAAAAGCATGCTTTTCATTCAAATTTTTATGGATTTGAAACATATTGTTGCTATATCCACCTTTCATAAATAAAGATTGTTCCCAAAAAGTAGCCAAAATTTCAAAATGATGTTCTAAATTTTTATCAGTATCAGTAATTTTTGTAAAGTAAAAACTAATTGTGTCATCTTTTAGAAGTTTATCATAAAATTCTCGCATAATTAAAAGAATATCTTCTCTAGTTTCAATATCATTCATTTTTTTAATTTTAGACAAAGTTAGTATTCTCTTAATTTTATTATCTGATATTTATCATAAAAAGAAAAAGGCTTCAAAATTAATTTGAAACCTTTTTTTCTTAGTATTTCTTACTTCGTATCTCGTACTTTTATTTACATATACGCCTCAATAGGAGCACAGCTGCAAACTAAATTTCTGTCTCCATATGTTTCATCAACACGACGAACACTTGGCCAGAATTTGTTATCAGCCACATACTCTAAAGGATAAGCTGCTTTTTCTCTTGAATAAGGTAACGTCCAAGTATCAGAAGTTAGCATGTTCAATGTATGAGGAGCGTTTTTTAGTACGTTGTTTGGTTCTTCAATTGTAGCTGCTTCAATTTCTTTTCGAATAGAAATCATTGCATCACAGAATCTGTCTAATTCAGCAACATCTTCTGATTCTGTTGGTTCAACCATTAAAGTTCCTGCAACTGGGAAAGAAACTGTTGGAGCATGGAAACCATAATCCATTAAACGTTTTGCAATATCAGTTACTTCAATGCCTTTAGCTTTGAAAGCTCTACAATCTAAAATCATTTCATGAGCTGCTCTTCCTTTTTCTCCAGAATATAAAATTGGATAATGCTCCTCTAAACGTGCTTTCATGTAATTTGCATTTAGAATAGCATATTTTGTTGCATTTGTAATTCCTTCTGCACCTAACATACAGATATAGCCATAAGAAATCAAACATACTAAAGCCGAACCATAAGGTGCTCCAGAAATAGCAGTAATTGCTTTTTCACCACCAACATTTACTAATGGATTACTTGGTAAGAATGGAACTAATTTTTCATTAACGCAAATTGGCCCAACACCTGGTCCACCACCACCATGAGGAATAGCAAATGTTTTATGTAAGTTCAAGTGACAAACATCAGCGCCAATTGTTGCAGGATTTGTTAATCCAACTTGTGCATTCATGTTTGCACCATCCATATATACTAAACCACCATTATCATGAATGATTTGTGTAATTTCTTTAATTGCACTTTCGAAAACTCCATGAGTTGAAGGATAAGTTACCATTAAACATGATAATTCATCTTTATATTGAATGGCTTTTTCTCTTACGTCTTCTACATCAATATTACCGTTTTCCATAGTTTTGGTTACGATAATTTTCATTCCAGCCATTGCTGCTGATGCAGGATTTGTTCCGTGAGCAGATGCAGGAATTAAACAAACTGTTCTTTGATTATCTCCTCTTGATTGATGATAAGCACGAATAGCCATTAAACCAGCATATTCACCTTGAGCACCAGAATTTGGTTGTAATGTAGTTCCAGCGAAACCAGTAATTACATTTAATTGGTGTTCTAATTTCTTAAGCATTTTAGTATAACCTTGCACTTGATCTAATGGAGCAAATGGGTGAATGGTGTTCCAATAAGGCATACTTAAAGGTAACATTTCAGCTGCTGCATTTAATTTCATTGTACAAGAACCTAAAGCAATCATGGAGTGATTTAAAGATAAATCTTTACGTTCTAATTTTTTTATGTAACGCATCAAACTAGTTTCAGAATGATACTTGTTGAATACTTCGTGCGTTAAGAATTCCGATTTTCTGTTTAAATGCATCGGATAATTGTTTTCCAAAACATATTCAGATACTTCAAAAGCTTCTTTCCCAACTGCTTCAGCGAAAATGGCAATTACTTCATTAACATCGCTAAATAAAATCGTTTCGTTTAAAGAAATTGAAATCGTTTCATCGTCAATGTAGAAGAAATTTACTTCTTTACTTTCAGCAATAGCTCTCACTTTTTTAGCATCAGCTTTTACAACAATTGTATCAAAAAATGAAGTATTAGTTTGATAAACTCCTAATTTATTCAAAGCATCAGCAAGAGTAGAAGCCATTCCGTGCACTTTATCAGCGATATATCTTAAACCATTTGGTCCATGATAAACCGCAAACATTCCAGCCATAACAGACAATAAAACTTGGGCTGTACAAATGTTTGAAGTTGCTTTTTCACGTTTGATATGTTGTTCACGTGTTTGCAATGCCATACGTAAGGCACGATTACCATCAGCATCTTGAGAAACTCCGATAATTCTTCCTGGCATTGAACGTTTGTATTCTTCTTTTGTAGCAAAATAAGCAGCATGAGGTCCACCATAACCCATTGGAATTCCAAAACGTTGCGTAGTTCCAACTACTACATCAGCTCCCATTTCTCCTGGAGGAGTTAATTTTACTAAAGATAAAATATCAGCAGCAACCGCTACTTTAATTTCGTTTTCATTTGCTTTTTTGATGAAATCAGCATAATCATACACTTGACCATATTTTCCTGGATATTGAAGAATTGCTCCAAAATACTCGTTAGAAAAATCAAATTCTTGGTGATTTCCTATAACTAATTCCACTCCAATTGGTGTAGAACGGGTTTGTAATACAGACAAAGTTTGTGGTAAAATTTCTTCAGAAACAAAGAACTTACACACATTATTTTTCTTTTGATCTCTTGAACGAACATCAAATAATAAAGCCATTGCTTCCGCAGCAGCTGTACTTTCATCCAATAAAGATGCATTTGCAATTTCCATTCCAGTTAATTCAATAACTGTAGTTTGGAAATTTAAGATAGCTTCTAAACGACCTTGAGCAATTTCAGCTTGGTAAGGTGTGTAAGCTGTATACCATCCTGGATTTTCAAAAATATTTCTTTGAATAGCTGGAGGAACAATTGTTGGGTGATACCCTAAACCAATATAAGATTTAAAAACTTTATTTGTACGACCTAAAACTCTAATATGATTGGCATATTCATATTCAGTCATGATGTGTTCCAACTCTAAAGGTTTTTTCAAACGAATGTCACTTGGAATTGTTTCATAAATTAATTGATCTAAAGTTTCAACACCAATAGTTTCCAACATTTTTGGCAAATCGTTTTCTCTTGGTCCTAAGTGTCTTAAAGCAAATGAGTCTGTTTTCATTTATGTAAAGGTAAAAGTGTGTAATTGTGTTGTTTTGGATCTGAAAAACAAATTTCAGATGGAAGTGCAAAAGTAATTATTATACTTTTAATTTTTTCTTAATTTGACTCGAAATTTTGTCTTTTTTTCAACTAAAATGCATTCTTATTAACACTTTGATTATTTTTGTGGAATGCGAATTCTAAAATATTTGTTTGATTTTTACATTCAAAGCAGTTTACATGTTGCATTGGCTGTATATGCATTGATTAGAATTACATTTTTAAAGTTAAACATTTCTTATGATGAGTCTGTAGCGTATTTTGGTTTTTTTGGAACGATTGTAGGTTATAATTTTATAAAATATGATGAGTTAGCTCGTGTAAAAAAAATAAAATTAACCAAAACTTTTAAAGCAATAATTGTTTTAAGTTTTGTATCAGCCATTGCTGTATTTTATTACTTTTTGGAATTAAAAACTAAAACTAAGTTAATTGGATTTGGAGCTTTGTTACTCACAATTTTATATACGTTACCTTTTTTCCCGCACAAATCTAATATGCGAAATTGGAGTGGTTTAAAAATTTATTTAGTAGCTCTTGCTTGGGTTGGAGTCACGGTTCTTTTGCCTGTAATCAATGCTGAATTTGATTTTTCAATTTTGGTAATTTTGAAGTGTATCCAACGCTTTATTTTGGTCTTAGTATTGATGTTGATTTTTGAAATAATTGATTTGCAATTTGACGATTTAAAACTTCATACTATTCCTCAAAAATTAGGAGTGAAGCAAACTAAAAAATTGAGTTACTTATTAACTTTTATTTTTTTTGTTTTAGACTTTTTTAAACCAAATATTACCAATCAGCAACTATTGATTACTTTTTTGGTTGGATTAATTTTAATGGCTTTTACATATTTTGCGAATTCAAAACGCACCAAATATTACACTTCTTTTTGGGTTGAAAGTGTGCCTTTTATTTGGTTGGTTTTTCTATTGATTTTCGGCTAAATTTTTCAAAACGGTATTTCTTGTTTTAAGAAAATTTGTCATGTGTTTTTTTAGAAATAGCCAGTCGAAAAATTTTCCATAAAGTCCAAAAGGAGTTTCGTACATTAAATTGTCAATCATAACCGTTTTGCCATTTTTCTCAATGAAAGAATGTTCATGTTTGAATGATTTGAAATTTCCTTTAATCATTTCATCCACAAAATAATCATACAAATCCATTTCGGTAATTTTACTTGTATGTGTTAAGTAAAATCCAAAATGTTTGCCTTTCCAAGTCACGGTTTCATTTAAGTTAATTAGGCCAGAAGTTATTCCAGCAATTGCTTTTTCATCTGTTTTACTGGCAGAATTTTGATGCACATCAATGTTTCTGGCTAAATCAAAAATAATTTGTTTAGGTGCATTTATTTTGGTGATGAGGTTTATGGTTGTCATTTTGATTCTTTAAAATTTAATTTGAAGTAAATTCCTAAAATTATAGAAGTTACTGCGTAAGAAATACTAATTGTTAGTTCTCGAGCATTAAAAACTATATGAAAAGTTAAAAGAATACTTAAGACCGTGAATAATAATAGAATAATTTTAGATTTCATTATTGAGACTTCATTTCTAGCTAAGAAATAATAGATAAACCCATAAATTATATAAGTTGGAATAGAAAAAATTAGACTAAAAATAAAAGTAATTGGATAAATTTCAACTAAACCAATGACTCTATTTGAGTTTACTTTCATTAAATTAAATAATTCATATACAAAAGGTGAAATGATTAATGTTCCAAACCAATGCTTAAATAAATAGCTCCAGTTCATGATTTCAGTTTTTAAATATGTTATTGATAAAAAGCAATGTATTTACAATTGCAAAAAATACAAACAACGTATTCATGCAATAACTGCCAACTTTAAAAAGTGTTCTTTTTGGAATATCATACATAGGATAATATGCAATTTGAGTAGCCACTTTTCCAAGCCAATAAGCTGCAATTAATCCAGTTAATGCAATGGCTAATTGAGATTGATTTTTCAAATCATTTGGTAAAAGAATTGCTATTAATCCAAAAGAGAAGTTCAGTCCTTGAATATATCTTCCATAAGTTTTTGCAATTTCTTGATTTAAAGGTTTTAATTGTTTTACATCATTATACCAATCAAAAACTTGATGACGAATATATGGGTAAATCAAGGCTGTGAAAATTTGACCAATTCCACTTAGAATAATTAGCCAGTTTGGGATTGTTAAGTTCATAATTTTATAGTTTTTTTATTTTCAACACTTATAACTGAGCCAATAGCTAATTGAATTGAAGCTGGTTTTTTATTTTCTAAAAATTCAAATTCTGAACCATAAGTTTTTTTAAAATCTACATCAATTTGATGATTAGTTATTTTTAATTGTTGCCATCTAGGATGTTTTACTTCATATTCAAACGTTTTGTTTTCATTGACTTTAGTATATCCAAAATAATGTTCAGTAATAAATTCAGCTTCAGAATTTAATTCAATTTTAATTGGATTTTTTTCAGTTTCAATTAAAATTGTATTCCATTTATTTTCTGTTTTCCATTGATATACAAAATCTATAGTTTCTTTGTTTTGAGTAATTGAATGTTTCATTGGAAGTGTTTGATAATGTTCTTTGTAAACAGCATTGGCAACAAATGTTAATGCATGTTTTGGAACAATTTCTTTAATAAACACTACACCACGTTTCCATTCGTTATTTTCAAAACGTTTTACATAAAATCGAAGATTAACCTCTTCAAAATTTACATGAAATGGAATTTTTAAGCCTAATATTTTCACATTTTTAAACATAAATCCTACTAAACTTACATAGCATTTCCCATTCCATAAATCAATTTCAGTTCCTTTTGGAATGTAGTTTTTTAGTAATTCAGGGTTAATATCGTAATTTATTAATACTAAGTTTTTCCATTGTGCTTTTAAGAAACTCATAATTATTTTATTTTTAAACTTTCAGAAAATATTGAAAGTTTTGATTAAATTTTTTTTATTTAATTCGTTTGTTTTTATTGTTTTTTCATTTGATTTAAAAACTATTTCATAATTTTAACAACCAATCTTCCTAACCAATTGTCTTTGAATTCTGTTGCTTTTTCTAACATATTGTCAGCTTTTAGAACAAAGTCGTATAATTTAGTGGTTTGATCAATAAAGTGTCTTTCTTCTTCAGTAGCTTTTGAATCAATAGTAGAAACTTCTTTCAAAACTTTTAAAGCAGGTTTGATTTCTCTTTTACTTCTTTCTCTTGAAATTTTTACAGCTAATTCGTCTAAATCTTTTTCTGCGGTGAAAAATTCTCTTCTTTCACCAGCTTTATATTCTTTGTAGACAATTCCCCAATCCATCAAAGCACGAAGATTCATAGAAGCATTTCCACGAGAAATTTGTAATTCTTCCATAATGTCTTCCATAGAAATAGGTTCGTTGCTAACCATCAAAAGCGCGTGAATTTGAGCCATGGTTTTGTTAATTCCCCATTGACTGCCTAATGCTCCCCAAGTTTGAACGAATTTATTTTTTGCTTCTTTGAATTCCATTTGTCGTTTTTATTGTTTTTTATTTTTCAAATGCAAACGTATTAAAAATGCTTATTGTCAATTTTGGATATTATTTCATTTTGATAGTACAAAGATATATAAAAGTTTTTAAAGTTTCAATAAAAAATGAAAGTTATTTCAGTATTATTTGAAAAATGTAATATTGGTGAATACGTTCACCGAAAAAACTATAAAATTGGTGAATATGTTCACTAAAAAATATATAAAATTGGTGAATAGAAATAATATTTTATATATTTGTCAAAATTTTATGAGATGATTTCTAGAGATTTAACTCCAGTTTTAGCAACAAAACTGCATAAAGGCAAAGTAATTGTATTGATTGGACCGCGACAAGTTGGAAAAACAACGATGATTAATACTCTTTTGACTGATAATGACTATCTTTTTTTGGATGGTGACGATCATTCTGTGGCTGAAATAATTAGTAATGTCAATACGGAAGCTTTGCGTAGCATCATTGGAACCTATAAATATGTATTTATTGATGAAGTACAACGTATCCCAAATATAGGTTTGAAGTTGAAAATCATTGTTGATCAAATAAAAGATGTACAAGTTATTGTTAGCGGTTCATCAGCTTTTGATATTAATAATGCAACACAAGAACCTTTAACAGGAAGGAAATTTGAATATAATTTATTTCCAATTTCATGGAGTGAATTTGAAAAAAATGTAGGTTACATCAAAGCACAGCAACAACTCGAGTTACGAATGTTATATGGAATGTATCCTGACGTAATCAATAATATTGGAGAAGAACATGAAATCTTAAAAAACTTGGTTTCCAGTTATTTGTACAAAGATATTTTGGCTTTAGCAGGCATCAGAAAATCAGAGTATTTAGAAAAAGTGGTTCAAGCATTAGCTTTTCAAGTTGGAAATGAAGTTAGTTATAATGAAATAGCACAATTGGTTGGGATTGATAAGAATACAGTAAGTAATTATATCGATTTGTTAGAAAAAAGTTTCGTGGTTTTTAGAATCAATAGTTTTAGTAAAAACCTTAGAAATGAGATAAAAGCCAACAAGAAAATTTATTTTTATGACAATGGTGTTCGAAATATGATTATTGGAAACTTCAATAATTTAGCATTTCGACAAGATAAAGGTGCTTTGTGGGAAAACTTTATGATGGCAGAACGCATGAAGTTTTTATCGTATACACAAAGTAATGCAAAGCCTTATTTTTGGAGAACTACAACCCAACAAGAAATTGATTATATAGAAACCAATGCTGATGCTGTGAGTGCTTTTGAATTCAAATGGGCAACCACTAAAAAAGCGAAATTACCAAAATCATTTATTGAAGCCTATAATCCAAGTTTTTTGGTGGTGAATAAGGAGAATTTTAGAGATTTTTTAGAATAGAATTTTTTTAAAACCATTAAGAAATTAAGAAAAATTAAGAAAAAAAACTTAATGAACCTTAATTTCTTAATGGTTTTACTTTTAAAACTTAAATCAACCCAGCCCTTTTCAACAAAGCTTCGGGTTTTGGTTCTTGACCTCTAAATTTTTTGTACAAAGTCATTGGATGTTCTGTTCCACCTTTTGAGAGTACATTTTCTTTGAATTTTGTAGCGACTTCTTTATCAAAAATTCCCTTTTCTTGGAAATAGGCAAAAGCATCAGCATCTAAAACTTCGGCCCATTTGTAACTGTAATACCCAGAAGAATAACCACCTTGAAAAATATGAGAAAAAGAAACACTCATGCAATTTTCAGCTACATCAGGATATAGTTTTGTGTTTTCAAAAGCAGCTTCTTCAAAGGATTTTACATCCTCAATAGTTTGCGCTTTTCCATGATAAGCCATATCCAAAAGTCCAAAACTAATTTGTCTCATGGTTGCAATTCCTTCCAAGAAACTAGCACTTTCTTTGATTTTTTCAACATATTCTTGAGGAATGATTTCTCCAGTTTCATAATGTTTGGCAAATAAAGCCAAAGCTTCTGGTTCGTAACACCAATTTTCCATCACTTGACTTGGTAATTCCACAAAATCCCAATACACAGATGTTCCAGATAAACTTGGGTAAACGGTGTTGGCCAACATACCATGTAATCCATGTCCAAATTCGTGAAATAAAGTTGTAACTTCATTGAAGGTTAGGAGTGAAGGCTTGCTTGATGTTGGTGGTGTAAAGTTGCAAACATTAGAAATATGAGGTCTTTCATTAACACCATTTCTTATTGATTGTGATTTGAAAGAAGTCATCCAAGCGCCATTTCGTTTTCCTTTTCTTGGAAAAAAATCTGCGTAAAAAACAGCAACTAATTGGTTTTCAAAATCTAAAACTTCAAACGTTTTTACATCTTTGTGATATTTGTCAATATCAAAAACTTCTTTGAAAGTAATTCCAAATAGTTTTTCAGCAATAGTGAAAGCTCCATTTAAAACATTTTCTAATTTAAAATATGGCTTCAGTTTTTCATCATCCAAATTGAATAATTTTTGTTTTAACTTTTCTGAATAATAGGCACCATCCCATTTTTCTAAATGTTCAATTCCGTCAAGCTCTTTTGCGAAAGCAGTTAATTCTGCAAACTCTTTTTCGGCAGCAGGTTTGGCTTTTTCTAGTAAATCATTTAAAAACGATTTCACTTTATCAGGATTTTGAGCCATTCGTTCTTCTAAAACAAAATGAGCATGAGAAGCATAACCCAATAAATTAGCACGTTCATGACGCAAACGAACAATGTCTTTTACGTTATTTTGATTGTCGTATTCGTTGTTTTGAAACGCTTTTTTTCCTGCTGCAATAGCTAATTCTTTTCGTAATTCACGATTGTCTGCATAAGTCATAAAAGGTAAATAACTTGGCATATCTAGAGTAAAAATCCAACCTTCTAGTTGTCTGTTTTCTGCTTCTGATTTTGCAGCTTCAATTACACCTTCGGGCAAACCGCTTAAATCATTTTCATTTGTAATATGTAATTGATAATTATTGGTTTCAGCCAAAACATTTTCACCAAAAGTCAGTTTTAATTTGGCTAATTGCGTGTCAATTTCACGAAGTTTTGCTTTTTGTTCGTCATTTAACAAAGCACCATTTCTGACAAAACCTTTGTATTTTTTATCTAATAAAGTTTGTTGTTCTGTTGTTAAATTCAAACTTTCTTTTTGGTCGTTTATGGCTTTAATTCTCTTGAATAAATCTTCGTTTAGTGTAATATCATTGCTGAATTCTGTTAACAATGGAGAAACTTCTTGTGCAATTTTTTGCATTTCATCAGAAGTCTCAGCCGAATTCAAATTAAAAAAGATAGACGATAATCTGTCTAAAGGATTTCCTGCAAAATCTAGAGCTTCCAAAGTATTTTCGAAAGTTGGTGCTTCAGGATTATTGATAATAGCGTCAATTTCAGCTTTAGCATTTTTGATGTTTTCGATAAATGCAGGTTTATAATCTTCCATTTTTATTTGAGAAAATGGAGCTGAGGTGTATTTTGTATTGAATTGCTGAGTCAGTAGTTTCATTTTTTTATTATTAAACCCTTCCAGAGTTTTAAACTCTGGAAGGGTTGTTTTATGAAAATTAAATTTTATTTTTTCAATTCTTCCGAAGATTTCAAAACGGTTTGTTTTAATCCTTCTTTATAGGAAATGATTCTATCTAAAACTGCTTTATCAGAAGTTCCGATGATTTGAGCTGCCAATATTCCAGCATTCTTTGCTCCATTTAAAGCGACAGTTGCTACAGGAACTCCACCAGGCATTTGTAAAATAGATAAAACAGAATCCCAACCGTCAATTGAATTACTTGATTTTACTGGAACACCAATTACAGGTAAGGGAGACATAGAAGCCACCATTCCAGGTAAATGAGCAGCTCCACCTGCACCAGCAATAATTACTGAAATTCCACGTGTGTGAGCATTTTTACTAAAATCAAATAATTTTTCTGGAGTTCTATGTGCTGAAACAATATCGACTTCTGTTTCGATGTCAAATCCTTTTAAGATATCTATTGCATCTTGCATTACTGGTAAATCGGATTTTGAACCCATTATTACGGCTACTTTCATTTTTTATTTATGTTGTTTGTTGTTCGTAGTTAGTTTAAAATTTCTTGTTTTCAATTGAAAATATAAAAATACGATAATCCAAAATATTAGAATGTCATAAATAAGATTTTTAAAATCTGCTCCATGGTGTAAATCATTTCCGTCTAACCAAAAAACTGAATAAAAGACATATGGGAAACCAATATTGATTTCTGGAATTTCTTTAATTTGTAGATTAATGTAAATCTGAAATAATAAGATAATAAAATTAATCACACAAAATGTAACAAACGAATAAAAGATAATTTTAATTAATTGTTTTATTATTTTCAAATCGAAATCACTCTAATACTATTCTTAACTTCTTCCGCAATTTTTCTAGCTTCAACCATATTTTCGTTTACAATTGTAACGTGACCCATTTTTCTGAAAGGTCTTGTTTCTCTTTTACCATAAATATGTGGCGTTACACCATCAATGGCCATTATTTTTTCTATGTTTTCATACAAGACTTGACCTTCAAAACCTTCTTCACCTACCAAATTTACCATAATTCCAGCTACTTTACTATTTGTATTTCCTAAAGGTAAATTTAAAATCGCACGCAAATGATTTTCAAATTGAGAAGTATAACTAGCTTCAATTGAATAATGTCCAGAATTGTGTGGTCTTGGAGCTACTTCATTGACTAAAATTTCATCGTCTTCGGTTTGAAACATTTCTACAGCTAATAATCCAACATGGTTAAAGCTTTCAGAAACTTTCAAAGCAACATCAATGGCTTTTTGTGCTACTTTTTCGTCAATTCGAGCTGGACAAATCACATATTCAACTTGATTAGCTTCTGGATGAAATTCCATTTCCACAACAGGATACGTTTTAACTTCACCTGAAGCAGAACGAACCACAATTACAGCCAATTCATTTTTAAAAGGAATCATGTCTTCAGCAATACATTCCACATCTGGAAGTTTTACTAAATCTATCGCAGAACGACACACTTTCACACCATTTCCATCGTAGCCAAATTGAGCAGATTTCCACACAAAAGGAAATTCTAATTCGTCTTTTTCTATAGATTTTTTTAAGTCATTTAAATCTACAAAACGCAAATGTTTTGAAGTTGGAATGTTATGTTCAACATAAAAATCTTTCTGTTTTCCTTTGTTTTGAATCATTCGCAACGTTTTTGGAGATGGAAAAACAGCTAAACCTTCTTCTTCTAATTTATCCAAAGCGTCAAGGTTTACATTTTCAATTTCAATAGTTAATAAATCTACCATTTTACCAAATTGATAAACCGTATCGAAATCCATTAAACTTCCTTTGTAGAAAGCATTACATCCAAATTGCGAAGGTGCTTCTTCGCTTGGATCAAGTACTAAAGTTTGTATGTCAAATTTTCTTGTGTCAGCCAATAGCATTTTACCCAATTGACCACCACCAAGAATTCCTAATTTAAAATTTGAAGAGAAATAATTCATTTGTAGTTGTGTTTGAGCAAAGATATAAAATCCCAATTCTAAAAGCTAAAAATCAAATTCAGAAATTGCAAAAACTTAAATTTTCTTTAAAATATTTCGAGCACAAGCTTGATAAGCTGCTGAATGTTCAAAAGCATCTTGTGTTATTATAGGTTTTAATTCTTCATAAATCCAATCGTATTTTTTTCCGAAAACAAATAGAGCTTTCATAGCATACACTTTTGACGCTACTTTTTCATCTTGAATTAATCTGTCTACTAAATTTTCAATAATGTTGTGTTCTTGGTCTTTGGATAATTCAATTCCGTTTTTTCTGTGATTACTTTTGGCTAAAAACATACAGATTTTTGTAGCTGGACGAATAGCTGAATCGTCTTTTAATTTGGGTAAAACTTTACAAAATTCATCTATATATGGAATGAATAGCTTTAGTTTTTTATGACAAACTAATTCTAACGACCAAAAAGCTTTTACGTGATTTTTATGAGAAATATCAAAAGCTATAGAGATTAATTCTGCCAAATTTAATTCGTTTTTCATAGCAAAATTACTTACAGTAACTCTACTTTTTTTGTGTGCAGTGCTTTGATCAATTTTGGTAAACATTTCTGAATTCATTTGGTAAATATATCAAATTTGCAAAAAAGTATAAATATATAGGATGCAATAAATTATACTTCCTTAAATTTGTAGTCACAACTAAAAAAATATTCAAGTGATTCAATTACACGACAAACATTTTGAACCTTTTATTTCATCTGATGAAATTGATTTTGCGATTCAAAATATGGCAAAACAAATGGATGATGATTTTTTTGACGAAGTTCCTGTTTTTATTGGAGTTTTAAATGGTTCGTTCAAAGTTATTTCCGATTTAATGAAATATTATAGAGGAATGTGTGAAGTAAGTTTTGTAAAACTAGCTTCCTATGAAGGAACACAATCGACAAATCAAGTCAAACAATTAATTGGTTTAAATGAAGATTTAGAAGGAAAAACGGTTGTAATTGTAGAAGATATTGTCGATACAGGAAATACCATCGAAGAATTAAAAGCGATTCTGAAAGAGAAAAAAGTAAAACACTTAAAAATTGCAACCTTATTCTTTAAACCAGAAGCATACAAAAAAGACATCAAATTAGATTATGTAGGAATTAGAATTCCAAATAAATTCATCGTTGGTTTTGGATTAGATTATGATGGATTGGGAAGAAATTTACCAGATGTATATCAATTAGCCATAGAAAACAAACACACACAAATGATTAATATAGTTTTATTCGGAAAACCTGGAGCAGGTAAAGGAACACAAGCCGATTTTTTAAAAGAAAAATACAATTTAGTACATCTTTCAACAGGTGATATTTTTAGATTTAACATCAAGAATGATACGGAATTGGGTCAATTAGCCAAAACCTTCATGGACAAAGGTGATTTAGTTCCAGATGAAGTGACCATTAAAATGTTGCAAAGTGAAGTAGATAAAAACCCACAAGCTAAAGGATTTTTATTTGATGGATTTCCAAGAACGATTGCACAAGCAGAAGCTTTGGATGCTTTTTTAAGTTCAAAAAATCAAGAAATTACAGCAACAGTGGCTTTGGAAGCTGATGACGAAATTCTAGTACAACGTTTATTAGAAAGAGGAAAAACTTCTGGAAGACCAGATGATCAAGATGAAGAAAAAATCAGAAATCGTTATGATGAGTATAACCAAAAAACGGCTCCTTTAATGGATTATTATAAAGGTCAAAACAAGTTTAAGGCTGTCAACGGAATTGGAAGTATTGCAGAAGTAACTGAAAGATTAAGTGCTGTTATAGATACTTTATAAATTATAAAAATGTAAATTTCTGACATTCAAAAAAATTTCAGATATTTGTAAATATTGAAGAGCTATTGTTTAAATAGCTCTTTTTTTACAAAAATGTTTATGGAAATACTTATTATATTATTTTTAATTCTTTTAAATGGAGTTTTTTCTATGTCTGAAATTGCATTAATTTCAGCTAGAAAAAATCGTTTAGAAACTTCAGCTAAAAAAGGAAATAAAAAAGCGAAAGCAGCTTTAGAATTAGCCAATTCGCCTAATAAATTTTTATCAACTGTTCAAATCGGGATTACCTTAATCGGAATTTTAACAGGTATTTTTTCTGGAGACAAAATCACAACAGATGTAAAGAATTTTATCAGTTCATTTGAAATTTTACAACCTTATGCTGATTCAATTGCTGTTGCAGTAGTTGTAATAATCTTGACGTTTTTCTCATTAGTTTTAGGAGAATTATTACCCAAAAGAATAGGATTAAACCATCCAGAAGGAATTGCGAAAACGTTAGCTATTCCAATGAAATATATGTCAAAAATCACCATGCCCTTCATTTGGTTATTGACAGTTTCAACGGAATTTCTTTTAAAAGTTTTACAAATTAAACCTTCAGCTGATGGAAAAGTTACAGAAGATGAAATAAAAGCTATCATTAAAGAAGGAACAGAAGTAGGTGAAGTTCAGGAAATTGAGCAAGATATAGTGGAACGTGTTTTTCATATTGGTGATCGAAAAGTAAATTCATTGATGACACACAGAAATGCTGTTGTTTATTTATCTTATGATGATTCAATTGAAGTAATCAAATCAAAAGTTTTAGAAGATTTACATTCATTTTATCCAGTTTGTGAAGATAATTTAGATGATATTATTGGAATAGTTTCATTAAAAGATTTATTTGTAAACTTTGAAAAAGAAAGTTTTGATTTAAGAAAAATCACTAATGAAGCCATTTATTTTATTGAATATACTTTAGCTTATAAAGCTTTAGAACATTTTAAAACTTCAAAAATTCACTATGCTTTAGTGACAGATGAACATGGAGTTTTTCAAGGTATGATTACACTGAACGATATATTAGAAGCTTTGGTTGGTGATGCATCCGATTTTTACCAAGAAGATTTTAAATTAACCGAAAGAGAAGATGGTTCGTGGTTAGTTGATGGACATTATTCATTACACGATTTCTTAACTTATTTTGAAATGGATGAGTATTTATCAGATTATGATGTAACAACTGTTAGCGGTTTGATAATTACTGAGTTAGGTTCTATTCCTAAGCAAGGACAAAAGTTAATTTGGAACAATTTAGAATTTGAAGTTATCGATATGGATGGTGTTAAAATTGATAAAATTCGAGTCAAAAACATCAACGAAGAATAAAATCTCATTTTCGGTAATAAATCTTACCTTTGCAAAAATAAATTTAGAGATGTAATTGGCTAATCACTAATAACTAATTACTAATCACTAATCACTAATTAAAGTTATGACAGAAGGAAATTTCGTCGATTACGTAAAAATATATGTTTCTTCTGGAAAAGGAGGAAAAGGTTCGTCGCATTTACATAGAGAAAAATTTATTGAAAAAGGTGGTCCAGATGGTGGAGATGGTGGTCGTGGTGGACACGTTTATGTGAGAGGAAACAAAAATCTTTGGACTTTATTTAGTTTAAAATTCTTGCGTCACGTAAAAGCGGGTCATGGTGGTGATGGAGGAAGTTCAAGAAGTACAGGATCAGATGGAGAAGATAAATACATTGAAGTTCCACTAGGAACAATCGTAAAAGACAAAGAAACAGGTGATGTGTTATTTGAAATTACAGAACATGATGAAACCAAAATATTAGCAAAAGGAGGTAAAGGAGGTTTAGGAAACTGGCATTTTAGAAACTCAGTAAATCAAACACCAAGATACGCTCAACCAGGAATGCCAACAGAAGAAGTTGATGTAATTTTAGAATTAAAAGTATTAGCTGATGTTGGTTTAGTTGGATTTCCAAATGCAGGAAAATCGACTTTACTTTCTGTATTGACTTCGGCAAAGCCAAAAATTGCAGATTATCCTTTTACTACATTGAAACCTAATTTAGGAATTGTTTCGTATAAAGATTTTCAATCGTTTGTAATTGCAGATATTCCTGGAATTATAGAAGGAGCAGCTGAAGGAAAAGGTTTAGGTCATTATTTTTTAAGACATATTGAGCGAAATTCAACTTTATTATTTTTAGTTCCAGCTGATGCTGATGATATTAAGAAAGAATATGAGATTTTATTAGATGAATTAAGAAGATATAATCCAGAAATGTTAGACAAAGACAGATTGGTTGTGATTTCGAAGTCAGATATGTTAGATGAAGAATTAAAAACAGAATTGAAAGCACAATTAGATAAAGAATTTAAAGGAATACCTTATATGTTTATTTCTTCAATTACTAATGTAGGATTAGGAGAATTGAAAGATAAATTATGGAAAATGTTAAATGTCTAACATTTACATTAAAATTAAATATATATATTTGGAAAAAATTATAAATAAATGAAATCAAGATTACTATTATTATTGTTAGTTGTTTTTCAACTAAGTTTTGCCCAACAGAGAAGTTGTGGAATGGAAGGAAAAATGCAAGAAATGCTTTTTAACCCATTGTTAAAACAACAATACGAAGCACAAATTGAAAAATCAGACAAAGAATTACAACGTTTACAAAATAGTAGCGCAAAAGTATATTCTCCAAATGTAACGTACATTATACCTGTAGCAGTTCACTTTCCGTCTGGTTTAAATTCTCAGAGATCATGTTTAGTTGCTTTAGCACAAAGTCAAATTGATATATTAAACAATGATTATAATGCTATGAATGCTGACTTAGCGACTTGGAATACAACTACAAGTTCGTTTTTCCCAGGAGTAAATCCAGGAGTTATTGATGTTCAATTTGTATTAGCAACACAGAATCACCCTTCGGGATTTGATGCAAATTTAGTAAATGGTCAACCTTGTGTTACAATAGGATATAATTTTGCTCAATTTTCTGATTGGAATTCAAATTGGGCTGGATACTTAAATATAGTTGTTGATTCATTAAACGGTGGTACATTAGGATATGCATATTTAGCTTCAAGTCCTTCAAACGGTGCAGCTGTATTTATTGATAAAAATTCTTTTGGTTCTGGAACAGGATGCGGAACTATTGCTCCTCAATCACCTTATAATTTAGGGAGAACTTTAACACATGAATTAGGCCATTATTTGAACCTAAATCATATATGGGGAAGTGGAACTTGTGGTGATGATCAAGTTGCAGATACTCCTCAACACAATACAGCTAATTATGGTTGTCCAAATATTTTTCATTTTTCGTCTTGTACAGGAACTCCTAGAGAATTGACAATGAATTATATGGATTATACTAATGATTCTTGTATGTATATGTTTACTGCTGGCCAAGCTCAAAGAAGTGTGGCTCATTTAAATACTATTTACAGTGCTTTTAATCAAAATACCTTATTGAGTAGTGATATTGTTGTGAAAAATGACTTTGCAATTTATCCAAATCCAAACAATGGAACTTTTGAAATTCAATTAGCTGAATTAGAAGAAGCTTTTGTTGTTAATGTTTATGATAATACTGGTAGAGTTGTTTACACTAAAGATTTTAGCCAAACAAGCTCATTAACACAAACGGTTAATTTAGAAAATGTTTCTTCAGGTATTTATTTGGTTTCTGTTAAAGGTTCAAATGCTACAATAACTAAGAAAATAGTTATTCAGTAAATAAATAATTTTATACGTATTGAAAAGACTGTCGAAATAAATCGACAGTCTTTTTTTATTTAAACTAATCAACTTTTACAATAGTATTTGTTGAATGTGCAGAAAATTCTGGAGCATACATACTTTGAAGTGTTGCTATTCCATCATTGAAATTTCCTGTGTTGTTTATTCTTACATCATATTCTAGCACATAGGTTCCTTTATTTATTTTGTCAAAAAAGAAATGTGTTGCAACATCTTTAGTACTTCTGTAATACGATAAATTATCTCTCCATTCGTAGTTTGAAAGTACATCAACTGGCTCAAAACAAGAAGCTCTTAAATCTTTTAAATGGACAAATTCTAAATCATTTTCTGTTTTTAAAACTAAACGAATTGTAATTAAGTCTCCAGTTTTTAAAGTTTCTTTATTTAATTCCATTAATTCATTGCCTTTAGAAGTTTTAACTTTTTTGAAGAGTGTTTTTGTAATATACATTGTGTTTGTACTGTCTGTTTTTATATTTTCTAAATTCTCAAAATATTGCCAATAAACACCACCATAACCAGGAGCTTTTGATTTATTTTCTACTTTAATAGTTGCCATTTCGTTGGTAATTTCTTCTGCTTTCCAATTTAATTTTATATAACCAGTTGTAGCTTCTTTATCTTTTTCGGATAATTTTTTAGTAAGGACTTTCTCATTTCCAATTGAAAATTTAGAGTTGTCTTTTATAGAAGTCCAATCACTTCCTTGTAATAATAAAGCATAAATAGCTTCTGTTGTAGCTTTAGTTGTTGACCATTTATTGACTTGTTTATTTTTTAATAACCAGACTTTTAATTCATCTACTATTTTATCATCGTCTACAATTTCTGCAAAAGCTTCAATTAACATCGCTTGGGTTTCTATAGAAGACTGATACCAATAATAACCATTAGTGTTTTCTATCCAATACATTCCATTATATTCATTTCTTGCGGCCGTTTCTTTTAAATTTATTAAGATTTTTTTTGCGAAAGCTTTGTCTCCAAATCTATTCATAGTTAAGGCTAATAATGCTTTTGAATATAAATTATAAGTCAACCAATCTTTCTTAAATTCAACTTTTTGAATATTGATTATAGAATCTATTTTTTTTGAAAGAGGGTGTTTTTCAACATAAAAACTTCTAGCATATAAATAATGTAGATTAGAATAAGTGTAATAATTAATTCTTTGGTTTTTTAATGTGCTATTACTGATGTATTTTTGGTCTAAATATGGAATTGCTTTGTCAGAAATACTAGCATAAATTGAATCCTTTTCAGGAAAAAGTTTGCCTAAATGACCTAAACCTTTTACAATGTGTTGCGTGATGTATTCATTGTCATCACCACCATCAAACCATGAAAAAGAACCAGAAGACTTTTGCTTTTCTTTTAGCTTTTTTAAAGTAGTTTCCATTGATTCTTTCATGGTGTTTAAATCCATTAAAAGTGCTAATTGTTTATTTTTTAATTCTTCATCTTGATTATCCAACAACCATGGGCTTTCAGCTAAAATGATTGATTTTAATTCTTCATTCATGTTTAATTTTGAAGTCGATTTACCTTCTTTTTTCCACGTTTCAAATAATGAAGCCACTTTTGGATTACTATCAATAATTTGAGTAGCAACGTAATTGGCATAATATCTTGAAAAAGTTTGTTCAGCACATTCGTGTTCATATTCCATTAGATAAGGAAGTGAGTGTAAGGCTAGCCAAGTTGGATTTGAAGTATATTCTAAAGTAAACAAATGATTTTTTAAAGTACTTGAAGTATTGTTTTTTAGAGTTGTAAATTCATATTCTTTTTTAGTTTCACCTTTCACCCAAATTGGAATACTTTCGGTAAGTAAGACTTTATTTGAAAGAACAGGCAAAATATTTTCTTCCCCATCTGAGAAGTTACCAGATTTGGCAACGATTTTATATTGCAAACCATGTAATCCTTCAGGAATATTGATAAGCCATTCTACAGGAACACTTTCTTTAGCTTTACACGAAAAGTTCTTTACATTATTTTTATTGGCACATATTTCATCGATTACTTTATTTGTTGAAGCATCAAAAAGTTGTAGCATTGCAATTCCAGATTTCGTTTCAAGAGTCATGTTAACCACTTTTGCCGAAATTTTTATTTGATCTTTTTCACGCACAAACCTTGGCATGTTAGTTTGAACCATAACATCTTTTTGTGAAATTATTTCCGATTCAAACTGACCAACTTCTGCATTTTTATTATGGGCAAACAATCTAAGTTTCCATTTGGTCAAAGATTCTGGTGTTGTAAATTCAAAAGAAATGTTTCCGTTTGTATCTGTTTTTAAGTTAGGATAAAAGAAAGCTGTTTCATTAAAGTTGGTTCTAGTTTTTACATTGCCTAAATCTTGTATTGCATTTTTAGTTATAATGATGATAACACCATTTGCTGCTCTATTGCCATAAAGAGCCGAAGCAGCTGCATCTTTAAGGAAAGTCATAGATTCAATGTCTTGAGCATTAATATTCGCAACTTCTCCATTAAACAGAATGCCATCAATTACATAAAGAGGTGATTCAGTATTATTAAGTGAACTAATTCCTCTAAATCTGATTGTTTTTCCATTAGATAAAGTGTCATATTTTACTTCTAAGCCAGCTACTCTTCCTGATAAGCTTTTGAATTTACTTTCGCTATCTCCATCACGATATAAATTTCCTCTGTAGTAGTTAAAGTCATTAGATTCATCTAGTTCGCTAGAAACTACACTTATAGAACCAGTTACAGATTCTTTTCTCATTGCTCCATATGCAGTTACAACCACTTCATCACCGACAAAACCTTCTTCTATAAACACGTTGTGATTACGTATGTTTTCAACAGTAATTGTGGTTTTCTTCTTACCAGGAAAGGAAATTTCTAAAATTTCATCTTTGGAAGCTACTATTGTAAATTCACCATCAAAGTTTGTTGTGGTTCCTCTTGAGGTTCCTTTTACTACAATTGTTGCTCCGGCTAATGTGCCTAATTCATCAGACACAATTCCAGAAATGGTTTTTGCATTTTTTGGAATTGAAGCAGTTGCATTTATTTTTGATTGATAATCTCTTAAAACTTGAGTGTTTTTAAAATCATTAAAATTAAATCCAAACCAATAAATTTCGGGATTGCGTTTATAATTCACAAAATATTTTTGAGGCAAATAAAAGTTGTTAAAATATATAGTTGAATTATTATTGCTTAAATAAATTTGTGGTGCATTATAATAATTGCCATTGTTATTGAAATAAGCATTTGTCCAGTTTTGAACTGCAAATTGATCTAAAGAACTATCATACATACTTGCTAGTACTTCTGCTTCAAATTTTGAATTACCTATTTTAAAAGACCAGTTTTCTATGCTTCCTGGTTCAATTTTATTTCTTAATGATGTTACTTCGATGTTTAAATTAGTCTGAATTTGCTCTTTGTTTATCGAATATCTTTGCTCATAAGATTGATTTTCCCAAAAACTAGAAAAATGAAAATTGATATTATTTTTGTATTCTTCTTCTTTCTTTATTTTAAAAATGGTTCTACCATTTACTAATTGTTGTGTAATTTCTTCTTGTAGGTCACTTTGGTCTGCATAATATCGATGTGTAATGTATAAATTAGGAATTACAGATTGTATTTCAATTTCAAAGTAATTATTCTCTTTCTTAGATATATCGCTGTAAGTAAATAATTGCGTTTCAGAGAAAGGTCTCTTTTTTGAAGCCAATTGAAAACCATGATTATCTATTATCAAATTATTCTTAGAATCAAAAGCACTTATTTCAATTTCATAATTGCCTAGAACGGCATTTTTTAAAAATTCAAGCCTAACTTCTTTGCCAATTTTTGTATCAAAAGAAACAGTGTTTACTAAAACTCGTTTAGTTTCAATGTCTTTATAATCATAAGGTTCATTAGGAAAAAGTATCTCAAATTGTGCTCGATTTATTTCTTGAATTTCAGGAAAACCAAAAGCTCTTTGCTTCAAATATTTCTTTGATTTTATTTCGTAAATTTTTAATTCTCCTTTTGCATCAATTGGAAAATTATTATAGGTTGTACTGCTGATATTTACTGATACTTTATCTTCAACATATATTTTATTATTTGAAACAATGTCTAATTTTAAAGTTTTCTGATTTACATTTACAGTTTGAGAAGTTGTTCTAGTTTCTCCATTTGTGTCTGTAAATGAAGCATTTATGATAAATCTAATATTGTCTATTTTGTCATTGCTAGTACTGTCAATTATTGCAGCAATTGGAATTGTAAAATTTCCCTCAGAATCTGTGAAAGTTTCGGTGTTTATGTAATTGTTATCACTTTTCCAATAATAACCGGTTTTGCTATAATCTCTAGATACTGTATAAGAAACTTTTGCATTTGTAAGAATGTTTCCAGCTAAAGCTTTTGCATTTCCTACAATTTGTAAACTATCACCAATAGTGTAATTTTCTTTTATTTCATTAAATTTTACTTCAAAAGTTGGTCGTTTGTATTCTTCCACTTGAAAAGAAAAATCTTGACTATCATTATAATCTACATTATCCCAAAAAGAATGCTCATCTTCTTTCTTGTTGTAATATTTTTTGTTCTGTTCATATTCGTCTGGTTCTACAATTTCTATATAAAATCTTCCTGTTAGGCTATTTTTTGGAATATCAAATTCACCAGAAAAACTCCCAAATTGATTTGTTTGAACATCAAATTCCTTTAAAACATTATGATTAGCGTCATTAATTATTACATGTATCGTTAAAAAAGGAACGACGCTTTTAACATCATCTTTTTTCTGAATAATAACACCTTTATAATACATTTTTTGGCCCGGACGATATATAGCTCTGTCGAAAAAAACCATTGCTTTGGCATCATAAGAATCATAAGAGTCATCTTTATTTGGACTTGGTTTTTCTCTTAAATAGTTTCGATTGTAATTTTGAATTAGAGTGTCTTTGTCTTTAATAATTGTTATTGTATTGTTGTATTTATCATTGAGATATTTGGTTTTTTTTAGGAAAACTTTTCCGTTTTTATTTGATGTATATTTTCCAACATCATTATTTATGATTGTATTTTCTATAGGTTTACCTGTTTTTCTATCATATAAATAAATGATGTTGTTTTTTTCATCATCATCTTCAATAACAATAAATTGAGTTGATTTTACAATTTCATAACTAAAGGCTTTTTGAGCAGCTTCTTTGAATTGAGTATAATTATCAGATTCTATAAATACCAAATAGTTGCCTGTTTCAATTGGTTCTAATAAGATTTCTGTTGTATGATTGTTGTAATCTTTTCGTTTTGGTAAAGTTCTAGTGTAGCTTTTAAAAGCTTTGTTTTTAGCTATGAAATCTAAAACTAATGAATCAGAATCGACATATTTTCCGTTTCTGTATTTGCTTAAATATTCATTTAAAGCAACTGGAAATTTATAATAATTTATCTTTATAGAATCAACATTTTTATAATTTACAAATGCTCTTGTGTTTTCGTAAGGGTAAATTATTTTGTTTAATTCAACAGTAATTGATTTTTTAATAATTTCATTTCTCAATCTTTCTGCTTGAGCTAAAGCATTTACGTTTATTTTAGAGGCAAAAATAGAATCAATTAAATGAAGTGCTTTTTGTTTTTCATTATTTTTACTATTTGAGTTGAAATAAGTGTATTGTCTTGCTCTTTCAACTTTTAATTCTTGTTTTAATAATTGATTTTGAGTTGTTTTTTCTAATTCAAAAAGTTTTTTTTGGTGACTAAGTGCGTCATGTGACTTTTTATAAGCAAAATTCAATCGCTTATAATAAGCAATATCTAGTTTATCTAATTGCTTAGTTTGTATTAAATATTTTTCGTGTTCTTGAAGGATTTCAAAAATCGGAATAATATCTATATGTTCTTTGTTTTCAATTTTCATTTTAGCAAACTCACTTGGTTTTGCATAAAATTTTTCAGTTAGTAAAAGGGTTCCATCTTTAACATCTCTGTTCCAATAAATATTGGTTTCATAAAAGTCAATAGTTTTCTCGTACAAAAAATCATATAAAGTAAAGTTTTTGGCATTTACATTAGGACTATAATCAAAAACATCATTGTAATTGTCTATTGTTGTACTTCTTAATTCTGATTTATTTTTAAGGATTTCTTCATAACAGTGATTAATTTCTTTACTGAAATCAGTTGTTGTCCAAGTCAAAAAATTAGAAGTTTTATTGTTTTCTAGATTTGTTCTATTATTTATTTGATACCAATTAGCATTCTGATAATTAATCAAAATTTTAGCATAGATATAGTAAAAAAGCGCTTTATTTTCTTTTGAGGCTCTCTTTATTTCTAACTGTAAGTTTGTAATAATTGTACTTTGAGCATTTTCATCAAAAACTTGTTCAAATTTTGACAAATAGAAAAAACATTTAATGACAGTTGTGTCGTCATTTTTTCGGTTAGATTTTTTGTAGATACTTTCAACTTCCTTTTTAGCTGATTCTATTTTTCCGTCTAATTCATATTGATAAACTTTTTTCCAATTTGAATCAAAATTTTGACAAAATCCAAAGTTTAAAGTTAAAAATAAAATAACGAGGTATAATTTTTTAGACATACATATGTTTTATACTATAGAGATGAAAAATACAAAAAAGGTTGGAATTAAACAGAAATATTTTTTTTGTAAATAATAACCAAAATTGCTTAACTAAAAAGATTTAATATTAAAAACATATTTATGGAAGTATCTTGTGTTTTGTTATAAAATGGTCTAAAATTTAATTATTAAATACAGAAAAATAAACTTTTTGTTTATCCTTTATTTTTTTTTCTAAAAAGTTAAAGTTAACATAATGTAAACCATTTTCAAATTGATAATTATATTGAAATCTTATTTTTAATTATATTCGCAAAACAAAATTTAGATCTTAATTATGAAAAAATTATTATTAGTAGTTATTTCTGCTGTCATGCTTGTGCCTTCTTCAGTAAAAGCAGATGAAGGAATGTGGTTTTTAATGTTCATTGAACGTTTAAATCACCGCGATATGCAAAAAATGGGCTTGCAATTAACAGCCGAAGAAATTTACAGCATCAACAACCATAGTTTAAAAGATGCAATCGTTCAATTTAACGGTGGTTGTACTGCCGAAATGATTTCTAAAGATGGTTTAGTGTTAACAAATCATCACTGTGGATATGATAAAATTGCCGAATTATCTTCAGCGGATAAAAACTATTTAAAAGATGGTTATTGGGCCAAAAATAGAGCCGAGGAATTAAAAAATTCTAACTTATCTGTTCGATTCTTTGTTCGAATGGACGATTGTACAAAAAGAATTTTAGCTGTTGTTAATTCTTCTATGAATGAATTAGAAAGAGAAAAAGCAATCAATCAAGAAATTGCTAAAATTGAAAAAGAAAATAATGAAGGTGGAAAATATACGGTTTCTGTACGTCCATTTTTTCAAGGAAACGAATATTATTATTTCGTATATCAAGATTATAAAGATGTCCGTTTAGTTGGTACTCCACCAGAAAGTTTAGGAAAATTTGGTGGTGATACTGATAACTGGGAATGGCCTCGTCATACAGCAGATTTCTCCATGTTTAGAGTTTATGCAGATGCAAATGGAGAGCCAGCAGAATATTCTGCAGATAATGTGCCTTTAAAACCAAAACATTATTTACCTGTAAATATTGGTGGAGTACAAGAGAATGATTTTGCAATGATATTAGGATATCCTGGAAGAACAAACCGTTGGATGCCAGCAGGTGGAATTGATCAAAACGTGAAATTCGCATATCCTGCATGGGTTGAAGGTTCAAAAACATCTATGGATGTAATGAAAAAATACATGAATGAAAGTGATGCTATAAACCTAATTTATGCTTCTAAATATGCTGGTATTGCAAATTATTGGAAAAACCGTCAAGGAATGATTGATGCACTTTCTAAATTTGGAACGGCTAAATCAAAAACCATTCAAGAAGCAAAATTTGATAAATGGGCTAATAAAAAAGAAAACAAAGCAAAATATGGAAATGTTGTTTCGACAATTAATAAATATTACACTTTGACTAATGAAAAATCGCGTCACGATAATTATATAACGCAATTATTTAGAGCATCAGCTTTTGGAACAGTAAGTAGAGGTTTAGGAAGACAAATGTTAAATTATGCTAAAGCAGATGAAGCAAAAAGAGCAGAAATGGCTCCGGCAATAATTGAAATGGCAGAATCTATTTATAAAGAAATACATATTCCTGCAGAAAAAGACTTGTTAGCAGCACAATTAAGTTTATATACAAAAAAAGCTGATTACGCTTTAGCACCAATGGTACAGAAGTTGGCAAAAGAAAATAATGGTAATTTTACTAACTATGTTAACGAAACTTTTGATGCTAGTATTTTTACATCTTTAGAAAAAGTAAAAGCATTTTTAAAAACGCCTTCAGTAGATGCAGTAACTAATGATCCTTTTTATGTATTAAGTGAAGAATTAATAGGTCATTATTTAACTAAAAATGAAGAATTGAATAAGGCACAAAACGATTTTGGATCTTCATATCGTTTATTAGTGGAAGGTTTAAGAGAATCAAAAATAGCTGAAATTCAATATCCAGATGCTAATTCAACATTGCGTTTAACTTATGGAAAAGTTCGTTCATTGCCAGCAGATAAGCGCAATGATGCAAATGTAAATAACTACACAACCTTAGAAGGTCAAGTTAAAAAATACAAAAAAGGAGACGCAGAATTTGATTTGCCAGAAAGAGTTTTACAAATGAATGCAGCCAAAGATTTTGGTCGTTATGCAGATAAAGATGGTTCTTTGCATGTAAACTTCTTAACAGATAATGATATTACAGGTGGAAATTCAGGTTCTCCAGTATTAAATGGAAAAGGAGAATTAATTGGTTTAGCATTTGATGGAAATATTGAAGCGATGGCTGGTGATGTAATTTTCGATAGTAACTTACAAAGAACAATTAACGTTGATATTCGTTATGTTTTATGGGTAATTGATAATTTTTCAGGTGCAAAACACATCGTTGATGAATTAACAATTGTAAAGTAATTTACAAATCCATATAAAATTTAAAACGACTTGAGCAATCAAGTCGTTTTTTTATGTACAATAACTAAAATCATTTCACTATTTTTGAAGATATTTTTAAACTATGAAATTTTATTTGGTTTTTTTCTTATTTATAAGTGTGAATATGTTTTCCCAATCAAATTTTGAGAAAGCAGAAAAACTATATTCAGAAAATAAACTTTCTGATGCTAAAAAGTTGTTTGAAGATTATCTAAAAGCGAACCCAAATCATTCTAAAACCATTGAATATTTAGGAGATATTGCTGGAAAAGAAAAAAAATGGGATGAAGCTATTTCCTATTATAAAAAATTAAAAGACAAATTTCCTTCTACTGCAAATTATCATTATAAATTTGGTGGAGCAATGGGTATGAAAGCTAAAAGTGCTAATAAATTCAAAGCATTAGGAATGATTGATGCTATTGAAACAGCTTTTCTTACAGCTTCAAAATTAGATGAAAAACATATAGACACACGTTGGGCTTTAGTAATGTTATATATCGAATTACCCGGAATTGTTGGTGGAAGCGAAACCAAAGCTCAAAAATATGCAACTCAATTAATGAACTTGTCTAAAGTTGACGGTTACTTAGCAAGAGGTTATATTGATGTCTATTTTGAACGCTATTCTAAAGCTGAAACCAATTATAAAAAAGCACACGAAATAGGAAATTCAAATACAACCTATGAAAAATTATATGATTTGTATTTGAATAAAATGAAGAATAAAACGAAAGCGAATCAGCTTAAACTAGAATTTAAAAAATAAAACAAAACTCAATTTCCAATTTTCAAATTATTTTTTTTGGAATTTGGAATTTTAAATATTGGAATTTCAAATGCGTACACATTTTATAGCCATTGGTGGAGCAGCAATGCACAATTTAGCTCTTGCCTTACACAATAAAGGATATCAAGTTACAGGTAGCGATGATGCTATTTTTGAACCATCAAAATCACGATTAGATAAAAAAGGCTTATTGCCTAACGAAATGGGTTGGTTTCCAGAAAAAATAACTTCAGATATTGAAGCTATTATTTTAGGAATGCATGCAAAAGAAGACAATCCAGAATTGTTAAAAGCACAAGAATTAGGGTTGAAAATTTATTCTTATCCTGAATTTTTATACGAACAATCCAAAAATAAAACACGAGTTGTAATTGGTGGTTCACACGGAAAAACTACAATTACGTCAATGATTTTACATGTTATGCATTTTCATAATATCGAAGTGGATTATATGGTTGGAGCTCAATTAGAAGGCTTTGATACGATGGTACATTTAACACATGAGAATGATTTTATCGTTTTAGAAGGTGATGAATATTTATCTTCTCCAATTGATAGACGTCCAAAATTTCATTTATATCAACCAAATATTGCTTTAATTTCAGGAATTGCTTGGGATCATATTAACGTATTTCCAACCTTTGAAAATTATGTAGAACAGTTTGAAATCTTCGTAAATCAAATTACTAAAGGTGGAATTCTAATTTATAATGAAGAAGACGAAGCTGTGAAAAAAGTCGCAGAAGATTCACAAAACACTATTAGAAGACTAGCATACCAAACTCCAAGCTATATTGTTGAAGACGGAACAACTTTATTAGATACACCAGAAGGACCAATGCCAATCGAAGTTTTTGGAGCCCATAACTTAAATAATTTAGCTGGTGCAAAATGGATTTGCCAAAACATGGGAGTTGATGAAGATGACTTTTACGAAGCAATTGCTACTTTTAAAGGAGCAAGTAAACGTTTAGAGAAAATCGCGGAAGGAAAAGGTAAAGTAGCTTATAAAGATTTTGCTCATTCACCAAGTAAAGTTTCTGCCACTACAAAAGCCGTAAAAAATCAATATCCAAATAGAAAATTAATTGCTTGTTTAGAATTGCATACTTACAGTAGTTTGAATGCAGAATTCTTAAAAGAATATCAAGGAGCATTAGATTCTGCCGATGTTGCCGTAGTTTTCTATTCACCAGATGCTGTAAAAATTAAGCAATTAGAAGAAGTGACTTATGACCAAATTGCACAATCATTCCAAAGAGAAGATCTAATTATTTACACCAATCCAAAAGAATTCAAAGAGTTCTTATTTGCTCAAAATTTTGATAATTCAGCTTTATTATTAATGAGTTCAGGAAATTATGGTGGTTTGGATTTTGAAGAAGTGAAAGGGTTAATGAAGTAAAGTCATTGCGAGGAACGAAGCAATCTCAAGTAGCTTAAAACCGGTTAAGATTGTTCCTCCATCATAATGACTTAATTAGTATATCTATAATGCCCAACAATTTCCCAACTAAACAAACAATCTTGTAAAACTTGTCCACCACCAACATTGTGTACAATTAGATTTCGTTTTCCATCTGTAGATTTTAAATGCGTTACAATTCCAATATGAGGTAATTTTCCGTTAATCATCCAAGTTACTAATTCACCCGTTTTGTAATCAGAAGCATTTTGGGTAACCTTTAATTTTTCTCCTTTTCTTTCGAAAAACACTTCTAAATTTGGAACTCTTCTGTGATCAATATTCGTGTCAGTTTTAGTTAAACCCCAAGTTTTTGGATACTTTGAAAAATTAGATTTCATGTCTTCGTGAACTTCTTTTTGCAAATCAATGTTTAATTTTCTGTAAGCACGAATTACTACATCTGTACAAACACCAGTTTTTGCAGGAACATCACCGTTTGGATATTTTATAGAAACATAACTTGGTGTGTAAACTATTTTATCATCAATTATAGAAATAGCAGCATTTGATAATTTTTCTGCAAAAGTATTCGGGTTTTCAAGACTAATATTTTGAACAATTTCCTTTTGATTTAGAGAAATTACTTCAGATAATTTAGTTTCTTTTTTACATGAAAGTAGAGCGATTAAAGAAATTGAAATGATATAAAATGGTTTATTCATATTAATAAATTTGTGAAAATTCGTGAAATTTGCGGTCAATCAAAAAATTCTAACGTTTTTATTTTGAAGTTATTATAAAATTATTTTCATTTGTACTTTAATATAAGCCAAATAAAAATATGTACACACCAATCAACCAATGGGCTGAAGACGATCGCCCACGCGAAAAATTTCTACTAAAAGGAAAATCTTCCTTATCTGACTCCGAATTACTTGCTATTTTAATTGGTTCTGGTTCTCGAAACGAGAGTGCCGTGCAATTATGCCAGCGTATTTTAGCGTCAACAAACAACAATCTTAATCAACTAGGAAAAGTTTCGGTAAATCAGCTTTTAAATTTTAAAGGAATTGGTGAAGCTAAAGCCATTTCCATCGCAGCAGCTTTAGAATTAGGAAGACGAAGAAGAGCAGAAGAATCTGTTGAATTAAAGAAAATCACTTCTAGTAAAATGGTTTTCGAAATCATGCAACCTATTATTGGTGAATTGCCTCACGAAGAATTTTGGGTTTTGTATTTGAATAATTCCAATAAAGTAATTCATAAATCACAACTTTCTAAAGGTGGTTTAACTGGAACAGTTGTTGATGTTCGCTTGATTTTTAAAACTGCTTTTGAAAACAATGCAATCTCAATTATCTTAACACATAATCATCCTTCAGGAAAATTATTGGCTAGTGATGCTGATGTTCAAATTACAAGAAAAATAAAAGAAGCTTCAAAGCATCTTGAAATAAACGTTTTAGACCATATTATCATCACAGAAAACGGATTTTATAGTTTTAATGATGAAGGCATTTTTTAGAAAAGTTTAAGAAATAAATACGTTTCAAATTCTTATCTTGCAATTTCTAAAAATTAAGCATATCTCAATATGATAAGCACAAAAGACATAACCTTTCAATATCCAAAAGGAGAATTATTTCACATGCCAGCATTATTTTGCACGGCAGGGAATACAATTCTAATTACAGGAAATTCAGGAAGAGGAAAAACAACGTATTTGCATATTTTGGCAGGTTTGTTACGACCAAAAACAGGTTCAATCGAAATTGATTCAACCGATATCGTTACATTATCCGAAAGAAAAAACGATTCTTTTAGAGGAAAAAATATTGGAATTGTTTTTCAAAAGCCACATTTCATTGCTTCGTTAACTGTTTTAGAGAATTTAGAAATGACAAGTTGGTTGGCAACAGGAAAGAAAAATTCTGCAACAGCCAAAAAATTATTAGGTCAATTAGGATTAACAGATCATGCATCAAAATTGCCTTCACAATTGAGTGTTGGACAACAACAGCGTGTTTCAATTGCTAGAGCTTTAATCAACGAACCAAAAGTACTTTTAGCTGATGAACCAACATCGAGTTTAGATGATAAAAACACTGAAACGGTTATTGAATTATTAACTTCTTTATCTAAAGAATATAAAGCAGCATTAATCATTGTAACACATGATAGCAGAATTAAAGAGAAGTTTCACAACCAAATTACAATGATATGATAGCAAAATTAGCTTGGAGAAACATTTGGTTTAAACCTTTAAACACAATTTTGAGCATCATTTTATTGATGTCAAGTGTTGCGATAATTACGGTTTTAATTTTATTAGAAAAACAATTTGAAGAAAAATTTAACAGCAATATTGACGGTGTTGATTTAGTAATGGGAGCGCAAGGAAGTCCTTTGCAATTAATACTTTCTTCCGTTTATCAAGTAGATGCACCAACAGGAAATATTAGTTATGATTCTGCTAAAGTTTGGATGAAAAGTCCTTTTTTAGAAAAAGCAATTCCTTTAGCCTTTGGAGATAATTATAGAGGTTTTAAGATTTTAGGAACAACACCTGATTATTTAGAAAAATATGGTACAAAAATTGCTGAAGGAAAGCTATTTGAACACAATTTTGATGTTGTTATTGGAAACGACATTGCACAAAAATTAAACATTAGAGTAGGAGATAAGTTCTTTGGTTCACATGGTGATGCTGCAGAAGGAGAAGTTCACGAAAATGAAGCATATACTGTTGTTGGAATTACTGAAAAAACCGGAAAAGTTGTAGATAATTTAATTTTATGCAACATTCCAAGTGTTTGGCAAATGCATGGAAGTCACGAAGAACATAATCATGATGAAGATGTTTCTTCAAATCCAGCACACGGAGAAGAAGGTCATGTACATGATGATGACGAACACAATCACGTAGCAGAAAATCCAGCACATGGAGAAGAAGGACATGTTCACGATGACTATGAAAATGATTTAACAATAGATGAACCTGGAATGGAAATCACAGCTGTTTTATTGAAATTTAGAAATAAAATGGGAATTGTAACTTGGCCAAGAATCATTGCTCAAAACACAAAAATGCAAGTAGCTTCACCAGCAATTGAAGTCAATCGTTTATTCAAATTATTTGGCATAGGAATAGACGCTTTACGTTATTTAGCTTACGGAATCATGTTAATTTCTGGAATTTCAATTTTCATTGCCTTATTCAATACTTTAAAAGAAAGAAAATTCGAATTTGCCTTATTAAGAGTAAGTGGAGCAGGACGATTTAAGCTTTTAATGTTGGTAATGATAGAAAGCTTGTTATTATGTGTGGTTGGATTCCTTTTTGGAACGATTCTTGGAAGAATTGCCTTGATGTTGCTTTCCAATTCGGCAGAAGATGATTTTAAAATGAGTTTCAATCCTTACGAATTTATTTGGGATAAAGAAGGAATTCTATTTTTACTAACTATCTTTGTTGGAATCATTGCAGCGTTAATTCCGGCTATTAAAGCCTATAATTTAAACATATCAAAAACATTAGCAAATGGGTAAATTTACCAAAATAATAGTAGCACTCTTTGTTGCATTTTTCTTATTTAGTTTTACTAATTCTGAAAAAAATGCAGTAAAAATTAAATCTAAATCATCTTCAAATGCATTTTTTGCAGAAGATACTTTAACCTGGAAATTACTTGGAGATATTAAATACAGTAAAAAAACAGTTAAAGATTACGGAGAAGTTGATTTTCCAGTAGTTAACGCAAAATTAAAAACATTAGGGAAGAAAACAGTTGTAATCAGCGGATTTATCATTCCTATAGATTCAAAGAATTATGCGATTAGTAAAAACGTTTTTGCTGCTTGTTTTTTCTGTGGAAAATCGGGACCAGAAACTTTAGCTGGAATTAAATTCAGAGGAAGTTTGCCAAAACTAAATACAGATCAATATGTGACTTTAAAAGGCACTTTTAGATACAACGAAACAGATATTGAAGATTGGATTTACCATATCGAAGATGCTGTAATTGTAAAAAAATAAGATGTTTAAACACAAGAAACATTTGTTCTTTGATTTAGATCATACGCTTTGGGATTTTGACAAGAATTCAGGTTTTGCCTTTGATACTATTTTTAAAAATCAAGGGTTTGATATTTCTTTACAGGAGTTTTTAAACATATATATTCCAAGAAATCAACATTATTGGAAGTTGTATCAGGTCAATAAAATTTCGCATCAAGATTTACGTTATTACAGATTAAAAGATGTTTTTGATGCTTTAAATTTTGAAGTTTCTGATGAAATCATACATCAATTATCGGATGATTATATTAAGTATTTGCCAGAATACAATCATCTTTTTGACGGAGCTATTGAGTTGTTAGATTATTTAAAACCAAATTACCAATTGCATATTATTACCAATGGTTTTAGTAAAGTTCAGGATAAGAAGTTAATAAATTCAAACATTGGGCATTATTTTGAAACAATAACAAATTCAGAATTAGCAGGACAAAAGAAGCCAAATTCTATTATCTTTGATTATGCTTTAAAAAGTGCAAAAGCATCCAAAGAAGAAAGTATCATGATTGGAGATAGTTTTGAAGCGGATATTTTAGGAGCATTAGATTTTGGAATAGATGCCATCTTTTTCAACGAACATAAAACAGAAATAAATCACGATGTTTACCAAGTAAATCATCTTTTAGAATTAAAAAATATATTATAATATGAAAAAAATTGTTTTTTTAACGATGTTGTTTTTTTCAATGGTATCAGTAGCTCAAGACTATTATAAAGTTGTTATTATGCCTAAAAAATTTGATTTTCTAAAAGAAGAAAATCAATATAACTTAAATGTTTTATGTAAATCGTATTTTGAAAAAGAGGGTTTTGAAGTTTTTTATTCGTCAGATGATTTGCCTATGGAATTAGTAAACAATAAATGTGATGCTTTGTTTTTGAATTTACTTGAAGACAGTAATATGCTAAAAACTAAAATAAAAGTGGAACTAAGAGATTGTCAAAATAATACAATAATAATCAGTGAAGAAGGAGAAACCAGAGAAAAAAATTTAAGTAAGGCTTATAATGAAGCGACCCGTATAGCTTTAATTTCCTTGACTGGAAAAACTAATATTAAGAACACTACAAATTTTGTAAGAAGTAAACCTAATAAAGATACAGAAATTGTAGAAATGAATGAAAATTCAAAATTAGAAAACACTAAAACTTTAAGCGCATTTAAAAAAGGATTAAATATTAGCTCAACTGAAAAGGGTTTTAATATTGTTGATGAAAATAATAATATAAAATTTGAATTACTTAAAACGACAAATCCAACAATTTATATTGCAAAAAAAGGGAGCATTCAAGGCATTTTTACAATTTATAGTAAAGATAATTCAGAGTTTGAATATTATCAAAACGATGTTTTAGTTGTTGAAAAAGTGGAGTTGAAATTTTAATTTTTTTATTGATTTTATATTTTCATTAAACACTAATACCCATACTTATCCTTCCAACGATTCTTCAAAAAAGTACGAATTTCTTTTTCACGAGCATTTTCTCCTGGTTCAAAAAATTTAGTCTCTGATATTTCAGTTGGTAAGAATTCTTGTTCAGCAAAATTGTTAGCAAAATCGTGCGAATATTTATATTCATCACCATAACCTAATTCTTTCATCAATTTTGTTGGAGCATTTCGCAAATGTAACGGAACAGGCAAATCACCAGTTTGTTTTACGATTTGTTGCGCTTTTCCAATGGCTAAGTAACTCGCGTTACTTTTAGCAGAAGTTGCCAAATAAACCGCACATTGACTCAATATTATTCGACTTTCAGGATAGCCAATTGTAGTCACAGCCTGAAAAGTATTGTTTGCCATGATCAACGCAGTTGGATTTGCATTTCCAATATCTTCACTGGCTAAAATCAACATTCTTCGAGCGATAAACTTCACATCTTCACCACCTTCAATCATTCGGGCCAACCAATAAACGGCACCATTTGGATCACTTCCACGAATCGATTTGATAAAAGCGGAAACAATATCATAATGCATTTCACCTGTTTTATCATATAAAACCGTATTTTTTTGAGCCAATTGCATTACTTTTTCATTCGTAATTTCAATTAAATCTCCTTCACTTGCATTAATAACCAATTCAAAAATATTCAATAATTTTCTACCATCACCACCAGAAAGTCGCAACAATGCTTCCGTTTCTTTCAGTTGAATATCTTTTGTTTTCAAATACGCATCGGTTTTCATCGCTCTAAGTAATAAAGCTTCTAAATCATCCTTCGAAAACGGATTCAAAACATAAACCTGACATCTTGACAACAAAGCGGGAATGACCTCAAAACTCGGATTTTCAGTTGTAGCACCAATTAAAGTCACCCAACCTTTCTCAACAGCAGCCAATAAAGAGTCTTGTTGCGATTTGCTAAATCTATGAATCTCATCAATAAATAAAATCGGATTTTTTGCCGTAAACAAACCACCACTTTGTTTCGCTTTGTCTAAAACTTCACGAATATCTTTCACACCACTATTAATGGCACTCAAAATATAAAACGGACGTTTACTTTCTTCAGCCATAATTTGTGCTAAAGTCGTTTTTCCCGTTCCAGGTGGTCCCCATAAAATCAAGCTAGGAATAATTCCTTTTGCAATCTGATGCGTCAACGAACCTTGTTCACCTACTAAATGTAGTTGACTAATGTATTCAGATAATTGTTTTGGTCTAATTCTCTCGGCTAATGGTGCTTCCATGGGGTAAAAATACAATAATTTTATTTTTTTGGAGCACTAACTTTAGGCATTTTTAGAAAGGCTTCTTCCTGCTGTCCATTCTATCTTTTTTTTCAAAAAAGGATGCCATTCCCATCAGGGCTATGGATTTTCTGTAGTTTTTTTAAGAATGGTTCTTCAAAATTCTATTAATATTTCTGTTTTGATGTAAAACACGAACAATGGATATTTTGTTTTCTGAAGTTCTTAAATAAAAAATATAGTGAGATTGATATATTATAAATTTATAATCAAGAAAATGTTGTTCAATTACAATTTCATTTTCAAGATATTTACAATGCTTTTGTATCTTATTAATTAAATTTTCAATATAATAATCAGCTTGATTTTCTGAAAAATTATCTAAAGTCCAAACCCAGATTTCTTCTAAATCTAGTTTTGAAAGTCTTGATAATTCATAAATTATCATTTATTATTGTATTTAGATTTCATCTCATTTAAAAAGTGAGTAGTATCAAAGTCAGAAATATAACCACTATTTTCTCCTTGTTTTAATTGCATAATAAGTTCTTCTTTGGCAAGTTCTTCTTCTTCCAACAAACGCAAACTAGCTCTAATAACTTCACTAGCAGAACTGTAACTTCCAGATTTTATAGATTTTTTAATAAATTCTTCAAAATGATTTCCTAATACAACAGACGTGTTTTTGCCCATAATTCATAAATTTTATTCAAAATTACCAAATATTGGTACAAAATCAAAATATAGGCCTAACAAAAAAGGCTTGAAATTTTATTTCCAAACCCTTTTTATCTATACATAAAAAGTGACTATTATTCCTTTTTATCGCTATTAGTTGATAAAAGTAAGTCTCTAGTGTTTTTTTGAACTGTAATTGCTGAAAATAAACTCAATAAAAAAGACATTCCATAAAATCCTTTCTCACTTAAGAGTAAATCAGCATTCCAAAGACCAATTACCAGTAATAAGATTGAAATTATTGTTGTAAACCAACTAATTCCATAGTACATATCCGTTACAGGAATTCCTTCCAGTCTATCTCTAACCGATTTTTGAACTGAAATAACAGAGAATAATCCAAATAAAAGAATTGCAAAATAATAGCCTTTTTCATTCAACAACATTTCCGCATTCCAAAGACCAATACAATAAGAAACCATTCCTGTTAAAAGTGCAATCCATGAAGCTCCAATAAAAGCACTTGTAGGTTTTTGCATTACAATAGTGTCTGGTTTTTTGCTTTTTGATATGTAACTCGTTTTTTCAGTGTCGATAAATTGATTTGCTTCCATAATTTTTTAGTTTAAAATTCTAAAGCAAAGAAAGTAGGATGTTAGACATCAAACAATGAACTTCGGTTAACAAATTCGCTATTTTTAAATTTTTCCACGAATTCTACTCAAAGCTTGTGGCGTAATACCAATATAGGAAGCCAAATATTTCTGTGGAATTTCCTGAATCAATTGTTGTTGTTCTTTTACCAAATTTAAATAACGGTCTGTAGGAGATTCTATTAAAAAACTCAATTCTCGTTTTGATTTATATCTGAAAAACTCTTCTGCGAAAACTCTTCCAATGGATTCTCCCACTTTAGTTTGCTTATAAATTTCATCTAAATCTTCACGAGTTATATAAATTACTTTTGATTTAGTTAAACTTTGAATACAAGATACACTTGGATTTTGTGTTAGAAATGAAGAATAACTGCTTATAAAATTATTAGGAAAACCAAAATCGACGGTTATATCTTTTTCAGGTAAATCAATAAACATTCTAAAAACACCCTCCAAAATGAAATGAATCTTATTTTCAATAGTATTTGATTTTATCAAAAACTCCTTCTTTTTGTATGTTTTTACTTCTAATTTAGAGACAATAAATTCCCATTCACTTTCTGAAATGGTTACTTTTTCTTCTAATTTTATTCTTAATCTTTCCACGATTTAAATATATAGCTTTTTGATAATTTCACAACATAATACGTAAGATAAATCTCTTTTATGACAAAATTTGCTTTTTTATGACAAATGAGCATGTAATTAATTTTGGCTTTATCTTTGAAATAACAATAAAACAAAACTTACCGAACTTTGCGAAAACCCTGGAAACATTGCGTTAAAATAGTTTAGTATAAATATTTAATCTTAGTGTAACTTTGTGTTTGCTTGGTGTAACTCTGTGTAACAAAAAATCATGAACAAAATAAAAGACAATCCATTCAAATTCACACCTTCGGTAATTCTGTTTCCATTGTTGGCAGTGTTACTTTTGTGGATTGTGTTTTGGGTAGAACATCATTATCATATTGATTTTTCGCATTATGGAATTTATCCAAGAACAGGTTTTGGTCTGAAAGGAATTATTTTCAGTCCATTTCTTCATGGTGATTTGGAACACTTGTTTAATAATTCTGTAGCTTTATTTGTTTTGCTGCTTTTTTTGAGATATTTCTACAGAGAGCAATCCGTTACAGTAGTAATAGTTGGAATTTTATTTTCAGGACTAGGCACATGGCTCATTGGAAGACCAAGTTATCACATTGGAATCAGTGGATTAGTTTATGCTTTAGTCAGTTTTATTTTCTTCAAAGGAATTTTTACCAAATATTTTAGATTAGTAGCCGTTTCCCTAACTGTAATTTTATTATATGGAGGAATGGTATGGTACATGTTTCCAGAAGTGGGGAAATATAACATTTCGTGGGAAGGTCATTTATTCGGATTCTTAACCGGATTTGTATTGAGTTATTTTCTTAAAACACCACAATTCGACAAAGCCATTCACTACGATTGGGAAAGTCCAGATTTCAATCCAGAAAATGACCCTTTTATGAAAAACTTTGACGAAAACGGAAAATTCGCTCCACCACCAAAACCAGAAGAAGTGGTTAAAGAATATTTCAATTCATCCATAAAAGTGATTTATGATTTTATTGGGATTAAAAAAGATTGATAGTTTAACCAGCTTGTTGAATGTTGAAATAATCAATTTTTCCGTTTTTTAAATCAAAGTAATATATTACTTCAGATTCCGTACACCAATTATCAGGAACTAAAAATGTATTGTTAATTCTTATACAATAAACACAAGTTTCAGAAAAAAATTCAATAGAAATTTTATCCTTACATATTTCTGGATCTGAATATTCTTTTGGAGCAATATTAAAATGATATTCCTTTTCGAAAGTATTCTTTTCAGTAAATTCTTTTTGATTAATGTCTTTTAAAAATTGAGACAGCATTTTTTTGTCAAAATCAACAAAAATTTCTTTGTCTTTTCTACCGTTTGGATATTGAATTTTTCTAACAGAATCTATCTTGTAAATAAAATTATCTTGAAATGTTTCATCAAGGTTTAAAATATCAGCTGATTTACAAATTGCTTTTTTATCATTTAATGCTAATAATTTATTTTCATTTTTACATGATATATTGATTAGTATAAAAAACACAAAAAGATATTTTTTCATAAATAAAGAAATAAGATTGATTTCACTGCCAACTAAAGACTGAACTCTGAAAACTCTTTTAGTGTCTCTGCCTTACAACCTCATACAAAAAAGCACCACAAGCTACAGAAACATTCAAAGATTCAATGGTTCCGTACATAGGTAATTTTGCTTTTTCATCTACAATTTTCAACACAGAAGGGTTTACACCTCTATCTTCACTTCCCATAATGATAGCTAAAGGTTCGTTTAAGCCTAAATCATAAATATTTTGATCTGTTTTTTCAGTCGCTGCAATGGTTTTTATGCCACTTCCTTGTAAATGAAAAATCGCATCTTTGATATGATCTACTTTGCAAATCGGCACATTAAAAACAGCACCAGCACTGGTTTTAACCGTATCACCATTTACAGGAGCAGAACCTTGTTTTTGAACAATAATACCGTCAACACCAGTACATTCAGCAGTTCTGATAATGGCTCCAAAGTTACGAGCATCTGATAATTGGTCTAAAATTAAAAATAACGGAGTTTTTTCTTTAGCTAAAACAGTTTCCACTAAAGTTTCTAAATCATGAAAAGAAACTGGAGAAATCGTAGCCACAGCACCTTGATGATTTCCAGCAGTCAAACGATTTAATTTTTCTACAGGAACGTAGGAGAAATTAACGTTGTTCTGTTTCATAGCTTTCATCAAATCCTTCATCAAGTCACCTTGAAGCTCTTTTTGTAAAAACACTTTATCAATTTCTGTCTTAGATTGAATCGCTTCAATTATAGCACGAATTCCAAATATTTGATTATCTCTTTCCATTTGGCAAAAATAGTCTTTTTATTAAAAAGATTGAAAGATTAAAAAATTAAATAATTGAAAGATTTTAAGTTTACTATGAAGGTTTTCAATCTTTCAATCCTTTAATCTTTCAATTCCATTTAAAAATATGTTTTAAAACTCACATGAACAATTGAGTTGGAAAGTTTGATGTTTTGGTCATTCGTAGAGCCATTAGCATAAATGAAATTAAACAATCCGTTTTTGGTAAAAAGTCCAAAACCAAATCCTAATCCCAATAAACTATCACTCAAATTTGAAGTTTTATCTTGAAAATAACCATAATCAATTATCGAATGCACATAAATACTCGGAGCCATCATATAGCGATACTCTGTTAAAATTCCACTGTAAGCATTGGCTTGTAAGCTGTTTTCACTAAAACCACGAATCGAATTTATACCACCAAAACGATATAATTCATTAATTACATAATCATCACTTTGCAAATAGAAAGTTTCGTTTTTAAGGTTTATAATGTTCTTCTGATTCAAATATAAATTGTGACTAAAATTAACTTGTCCAAAAAACTGACTGGTTTTTGAAGAACTTATCGTTCTGTTTCCTGTTCCAATTTTTGCATTAAACTTTGTCTTTTCAGGAAAGATAAAATCTTCGTTATTAAAATCCGTAAAATCAAATGTAGAAGTAATGAACGTATTCGTAAAATCATTAATACTAAATGAATTTAGATTTTGAATATCAACAGAAGTCGTTTTTTGATACCCTAGAAAAACCTTCGAATTATACTTGAAATAATAACCCAAATTCAAATCTGTCTTCGTGTTTTGAAACGTGCTGTCTTGTTTGAAAATTCGCAAATCTGCTTTAATTCCAAACGGACTTTTAAACATATACGGAATTTCAGTTCCCAAATTAAAACTCGATTGCTGTTTTCCGTCGTTTTTCCAAAATAAATTTAATTTTTCACCCGAATTTAAAATATTTTGCAATTGTAAATCCAAATAACCATTAAAACGAAGACTTGAATTTTCATCATTCGCAAATCCTATAAAACCATCAAATTTATTGGGTTTTGCTTTTTCAAGATAAATATAAACTTTGGTAGAATCTTTGGTGAATAATATTTCAGGATATTTAGTTTGTGTCACAAATCGCAATTCATTAAAATCCTTATAAATTTTAGAAACATTATCCTGATTGAAATCCAATCGTCTGGCTTTCTTTAAAATTGCTTTTTTAATTCCATACGGAAATTTATCATAACCTTCAATTACGATATTAGTTAATGTTCTTTTTAGATTTAAATCCAAAACCAACTTAGCTTGCAAATAATCATCAACCTGATTGTAGTCTGATAATTTCAATTTTGCTAAAGAGTATCCTTTCTTTTCAAGCAGTGCAATTTTATTTTGCATAAAAGATTCTACTTCTTCAATGCCTAATTTTATGGAATCGCTTTCAAGACTTAACAATTCTTTTTCTTCAGGTGAATCTACACCTATATATATATGTATAAATTTCATTTGATTTTTTAAATGGTATTTGAAATAGAAAATGCTATCACTAAGTTTTGATTGAAGTATTAGTTCGTTTTGAAAGTACCCTTTTTGCTGCAGCTTTTGTTCAAATGATTTTTGTTCTTCAATTATGGAAGCAACCGTTTGATGGTTTATGGTATACCCTATACTATCAATAGTTTTTGTTTCGAAATCAGAATTTCCTTCAACCTTCATTTTAAATTCCTGAGAAAACGAGAGTTGAGAAAACAATAAGATTAGAAAAAAAAATAAGTTTTTCATAGCATTAATCTAACGCAAAAAAACGAAAATAATTTCACATAAACTTTTTAAAACTAAAAACAATAAACTAAAAAGGTAAAAACGCTGACTAACAAAGTTTTGAAAATTAATAAATTAGATTTGTTTTGTAAAAATATATTCATACATTTGCAACCCGTAAAAAAGCGGGATTAATAAATCACAAGAAAAATTAGTATTTAATTATGCCAACAATTCAACAATTAGTAAGAACAGGGAGAACCCAAATGACTAAGAAGAGTAAATCGGCTGCTTTAGATTCTTGTCCTCAAAGAAGAGGGGTATGTACACGTGTTTACACTACTACACCAAAAAAACCAAACTCTGCAATGCGTAAAGTAGCAAGGGTTCGTTTAACAAATGGTAAAGAGGTGAATGCTTACATTCCTGGAGAAGGACACAATCTACAAGAGCACTCGATAGTATTAGTTAGAGGTGGAAGAGTAAAAGATTTACCAGGAGTTAGATACCACATTGTGCGTGGTGCTTTAGACACTGCCGGAGTAAGCGGTAGAACACAAAGAAGATCTAAGTATGGTGCAAAACGTCCAAAAGACGCTAAAAAGTAATTTTTAAAGAAAAGACATGAGAAAAAGAGCGGCAAAAAAAAGACCCCTTTTACCAGATCCAAAATTTAACGATCAGTTAGTAACACGTTTTGTAAACAACTTAATGTGGGATGGTAAGAAATCAACAGCTTTTAAAGTTTTTTATGATGCATTAGATATCGTAGAAGCAAAAAAAGGTGATAATGAAAAAACAGCTTTAGAATTATGGAAAGACGCTTTAACAAACGTTATGCCTCACGTAGAAGTACGTAGTCGTAGAGTTGGTGGGGCTACATTCCAAATACCAATGCAAATTCGTCCAGATAGAAAAATTTCTACGGCAATGAAATGGTTAATTCTTTATGCTAGAAAAAGAAATGAGAAATCTATGGCTGGAAAATTGTCATCAGAAATTTTAGCAGCAGCTAAAGAAGAAGGTGCAGCAGTTAAGAAAAGAATGGATACTCACAAAATGGCAGATGCAAATAAAGCATTCTCTCACTTCAGATTTTAATAAATAAGAAATGGCAAGAGATTTAAAATATACAAGAAATATAGGAATTGCGGCTCACATTGATGCTGGTAAAACAACAACAACGGAGCGAATATTATTCTATACTGGAAAATCACACAAAATTGGTGAAGTACATGATGGTGCTGCAACAATGGACTGGATGGCACAAGAGCAAGAAAGAGGTATTACAATTACGTCTGCTGCTACAACTTGTGAATGGAATTTTCCAACACAACAAGGTAAATTATTACCAGAATCAATACCTTATCACTTTAACATTATCGATACTCCTGGTCACGTTGACTTTACGGTAGAGGTAAACCGTTCGTTACGTGTATTAGATGGTTTGGTTTTCTTATTTAGTGCTGTTGATGGTGTTGAGCCTCAATCAGAAACTAACTGGAGACTTGCAGATCAATATAGAGTACCTAGAATGGGGTTTGTTAACAAGATGGACCGTCAAGGATCTAACTTTTTAGCAGTATGTGATCAAGTAAAAGAAATGTTAAAATCAAATGCAGTTGCAATTACTTTACCAATTGGTGAAGAAAATGATTTTAGAGGAGTTGTTGACTTAGTGAAAAATCAAGCTATTGTATGGCACGATGAAACACAAGGAGCAACTTTCGATATTATCGATATTCCTGCTGATATGGTTGATGATGTGAAGCATTATCGTTCAATTCTTATCGAAGAAATCGCTACTTATGACGAAAATCTTTTAGATAAGTATATGGAAGATGAAAATTCTATCACTGAAGAGGAGATAAACAATGCGTTACGTGCAGCTACAATTGACATGGCTATCATTCCTATGATTGCTGGTTCTTCTTTCAAAAACAAAGGAGTTCAATTCATGTTAGATGCAGTTTGTAAATATCTACCATCTCCAATGGATAAAGAAGGTATCGAAGGAATTCATCCTGATGATGCTGATTTATTAGAAGAAGATCAAAAGAAAATTTTACGTCGTCCTGATCCAAAAGAGCCGTTTGCTGCTTTGGCATTCAAGATTGCTACTGATCCTTATGTTGGTCGTTTGGCTTTCTTCCGTGCTTATTCAGGTCGTTTAGATGCAGGTTCATATATCTTGAATACTCGTTCTGGAAACAAAGAAAGAATTTCTCGTATCTACCAAATGCATGCTAACAAACAAAATCCAATCGAATATATTGAGGCTGGGGATATTGGAGCAGCAGTTGGATTCAAAGATATCAAGACTGGAGATACTATGTGTGATGAAAAACACCCAATTATTCTTGAGTCAATGAAATTCCCTGATCCAGTAATTGGTATTGCAATTGAGCCTAAAACTAAAGCTGACGTTGATAAAATGGGTATGGCTTTGGCTAAATTAGCTGAGGAAGATCCAACATTTACAGTTAGAACAGATGAAGCTTCAGGTCAAACGATTATCTCAGGAATGGGTGAGTTACACTTAGATATTCTTGTAGATCGTATGAAACGTGAATTCAAAGTTGAAGTGAATCAAGGTGAACCTCAAGTTGAGTACAAAGAAGCTTTCACTAAAACTGCTCAACATAGAGAAACGTATAAAAAACAATCTGGAGGTAGAGGTAAATTTGGAGATATTGTTTTCAGATTAGAACCTGCTGAAGATGTTGATGGTAAGCCAGCATTTGGATTACAATTCGTGAATGAAGTAAAAGGTGGTAACGTTCCTAAGGAATATATACCAGCTGTTGAAAAAGGATTTAGAGAAGCTATGAAAACTGGTCCATTAGCTGGATATGCAGTAGATAGTTTAAAAGTGACTTTATTAGATGGATCTTTCCACCCTGTGGATTCTGATGCTCTATCTTTTGAGTTAGCTGCAAAAATGGGTTACAAGGAAGTGGCTAAGGCTGCTGGAGCTGTAATTCTTGAACCAATTATGAAAATTGAAGTTATTACTCCTGAAGAAAACATGGGTGATATCGTAGGTGACTTAAACCGTCGTCGTGGTCAAGTAAATAATATGGGTGACAGAAGTGGTGCTAAAACTATTAAAGCAGATGTGCCTTTATCAGAAATGTTTGGATATGTAACAACATTAAGAACATTATCATCTGGTAGAGCAACTTCTACAATGGAGTTTTCTCACTATGCAGAAACACCTTCTAATATTTCAGAAGAGGTAATCAAAAAAGCAAAAGGTAACGCTTAATTCTAAAGAAAATGAGTCAAAAAATCAGAATAAAATTAAAATCTTACGATCACATGTTGGTAGACAAGTCTGCTGAAAAGATTGTAAAAACTGTAAAAAGTACAGGTGCTGTGGTAACTGGACCAATTCCATTGCCTACACACAAAAAGATTTTTACTGTGTTGCGTTCACCACACGTAAACAAAAAATCACGTGAGCAATTTGAACTTAGTTCATACAAGAGATTATTAGACATTTATAGTTCTTCTTCTAAGACTATTGATGCTTTAATGAAATTGGAATTGCCAAGTGGTGTTGAAGTAGAAATTAAAGTATAGTTTCAAACACTGTTCAATCAGTTAAAAATAAAAACCGCTAGTATTAATTTACTGCGGTTTTTTTAATCTTTAATTCATGGTTTGTTGCTTAATTATTTATTAAAAAATAGTTAAGTAATTAATTTTGTATTAATTAAATAATATTTATATATTTGCACCCTCGAAAAAAAGTGCACTTATATATTTATGTGTACAAAAATTTAAGTAGTAATTAATAATTAGTTTAATATGTCTGGGTTAATCGGAAGAAAAATTGGCATGACTAGCATCTTTGATGAGAACGGGAAAAATATTCCTTGTACTGTAATTCAAGCTGGTCCATGTGTAGTTACCCAAGTCAGAACCTTAGAGGTTGACGGGTATGAAGCTCTTCAACTTGGTTTCGATGACAAAACTGACAAACACTCTATCAAAGCTGAAGAAGGTCACTTCAAGAAAGCAGGAACAGATGTTAAGAAGAAAGTCGTTGAATTCAAGTATTTTGAAGAAAAACACAACTTAGGTGATGTGTTGAATGTGGATTTATTCACGGAAGGAGAATTTGTAGATGTACAAGGTGTATCTAAAGGTAAAGGTTTTCAAGGAGTTGTTAAACGTCACGGATTTGGTGGTGTTGGACAAGCAACTCATGGTCAACATAACCGTTTGAGAGCACCAGGTTCAGTTGGAGCTTCTTCTTATCCATCTAGAGTATTCAAAGGAATGCGTATGGCTGGAAGAATGGGAACAGATAACGTAACAGTTCAAAATCTTAGAGTTTTAAAAGTTGTAGCTGACAAAAACCTTTTAGTAGTAAAAGGATGTGTGCCAGGACATAAAAACTCTTACGTAATCATTCAGAAGTAATGGAAGTAATAGTATTAGATGTAAACGGAAAAGAAACTGGGAGAAAAGTACAACTTTCTGATTCAGTATTCGCAATTGAACCAAATAATCACGCAGTATACCTTGATGTTAAGCAATATTTAGCTAATCAAAGACAAGGAACGCACAAAGCTAAAGAAAGAGCTGAAGTTGCTGGAAGTACTCGTAAGATTAAGAAACAAAAAGGAACAGGAACTGCCAGAGCTGGTAGTGCTAAAAACCCATTGTTTAAAGGTGGAGGAACAGTATTCGGACCTAGACCAAGAAGTTATTCATTCAAATTGAATAAATCTTTGAAGCGTTTAGCAAGAAAATCTGCCTTCTCAATCAAAGCAAAAGAAGAAAATTTAGTGGTAATTGAAGACTTCAATTTTGAAACTCCAAACACTAAAAATTTCATTAACGTTTTGAAAGCTTTAGGGTTAGATAATAAAAAATCTCTATTTGTGTTGGGTGAGTCAAATAAAAATGTATATTTGTCGTCACGCAATTTAAAAGCGTCTAGCGTTATAACTACTTCAGAATTAAGTACTTATAGTATTTTAAATACTAATAAATTAGTATTAATGGAGAGTTCGTTAGAAGAAATTGAAACTAATTTAAGTAAATAAGAAGGTATGAATGTTATAATTAAACCTATCATTACTGAAAAAATGACAAAAGACGGTGAAATTTTTAACCGTTTTGGTTTTGTAGTTGACAAAAAAGCAAACAAAATACAAATTAAGAAAGCTATTGAAGCTTCTTATGGAGTAACTGTTGAAAATGTTAACACAATGAATTACAGATCTGATAGATCGGTTAAATACACTAAGAGTGGTTTAATCGTTGGTAAAACAAATGCTTATAAAAAAGCAATTGTACAACTGAAAGAAGGAGAAGCAATAGACTTTTATAATAATATTTAATAAAAGAAAATGTCAGTAAGAAAATTAAAACCTATTACCCCAGGACAGCGATTTAGAGTTGTGAATAGCTTTGACACTATTACAGCTGATAAGCCGGAAAGATCATTATTAGAGCCGAAAAAACGTTCAGGAGGTAGAAATAGTCAAGGAAAAATGACCATGCGTCACGTGGGTGGTGGTCATAAACAAAAGTATCGTATGATCGATTTTAAAAGAACTAAGCATGGAATTCCTGCTACGGTTAAAACAATCGAATATGATCCAAATCGTTCAGCATTCATTTCATTGCTTGCATATGTAGATGGAGAAAAAACTTATATTATTGCACCAAATGGTTTACAAGTTGGGCAAACAGTAGTTTCAGGTCCTGATGCAATTCCAGAAATTGGAAACACTTTACTTTTAAGTAAAATTCCTCTAGGAACAGTAATATCATGTATTGAATTAAGACCAGGTCAAGGAGCGGTTATTGCTCGTTCGGCAGGTACTTTCGCTCAATTGATGGCAAGAGATGGGAAATATGCTACAATAAAAATGCCTTCAGGTGAAACAAGATTAATCTTGTTGACTTGTTCAGCAACAATTGGAGCGGTTTCTAACTCTGATCACCAATTAATCGTATCTGGTAAAGCAGGTAGATCAAGATGGTTAGGAAGAAGACCAAGAACTAGACCAGTAGCTATGAACCCAGTTGATCACCCAATGGGAGGTGGAGAAGGACGTTCTTCAGGAGGTCATCCACGATCAAGAAATGGAATTCCAGCGAAAGGTTATAGAACTCGTTCTAAGGTTAACCCGAGTAATAAGTATATTGTTGAACGCAGAAAGAAATAATTAGATAGACATGGCACGTTCATTAAAAAAAGGACCGTTTGTACATTACAAGCTAGAGAAAAAAGTTCAAGCTAATATTGAAGGAGGTAATAAAGGTGTTGTTAAGACTTGGTCTAGGGCATCAATGATTACTCCAGATTTTGTTGGACAAACTATAGCTGTTCATAATGGTCGTCAGTTTGTTCCAGTATATGTTACTGAGAACATGGTAGGACATAAATTAGGAGAATTTTCACCAACAAGATCTTTTAGAGGTCACGCTGGTGCGAAAAATAAAGGTAAAAAATAAGAAGCAATGGGAGTTCGTAAAAGAGAAACAGCAGATGCAAGAAAAGAGGCTAATAAGTCTATAGCTTTTGCCAAATTAAATAACTGCCCTACTTCACCTAGAAAAATGCGCTTAGTTGCGGATATGGTAAGAGGTCAAAAAGTAGAACTAGCTCTTAATGTTTTAAGATTTAGTACGAAAGAAGCTTCAAGAAAACTAGAAAAACTATTGTTATCAGCTATTAATAACTGGGAACAAAAAAATAGTGAAGCTAGCATTGAAGATGCAGGTTTGTTTGTAAAAGAGATTAGAGTAGATGGTGGTGCGATGTTAAAAAGACTTCGTCCAGCACCTCAAGGTCGTGCACACAGAATAAGAAAACGTTCTAACCACGTTACAATCGTGTTAGGACAATTAGATAACACACAAAGCAATTAATAAACAGTATGGGACAAAAGACAAATCCAATAGGAAATAGACTTGGTATCATCAGAGGGTGGGACTCAAACTGGTACGGTGGAAATGATTATGGTGATAAAATCGCTGAAGATTATAAAATCAGAAAGTATATCCACGCTCGTTTATCAAAAGCTAGTGTGTCAAAAATAATTATCGAGAGAACTTTAAAACTTGTAACCGTTACTATCACTACTGCTAGACCTGGTATTATTATCGGAAAAGGTGGGCAAGAGGTAGACAAGTTAAAAGAAGAACTTAAGAAAATTACTGACAAGGAAGTTCAAATCAATATTTTCGAAATCAAAAGACCAGAACTTGATGCCTTATTAGTAGGAGCAAGTATTGCACGTCAAATTGAGAATAGAATTTCTTACAGAAGAGCAATCAAAATGGCTATAGCAGCAGCTATGAGAATGAACGCAGAAGGTATTAAGGTGCTTATCTCTGGTCGTTTAAATGGAGCTGAAATGGCACGTTCTGAGCAATTCAAGGAAGGTAGAATTCCTTTGTCAACTTTCAGAGCTGATATTGATTATTCGTTAGCTGAAGCACATACTACTTATGGTAGAATGGGTATCAAGGTATGGATAATGAAAGGTGAAGTTTACGGTAAAAGAGATCTTTCTCCGTTAGTAGGTATGGACAAAAAACAGTCTAAATCTTCAGGATCTTCTTCTCCAAAAAGAGATGGTGGTAGACCGAACAATCGCAAAAGAAAGTAATTATTTAAACTAAAGAAAAAATGTTACAGCCTAAAAGAACAAAATACCGTAAGGTACAAAAGGGTAGAATGAAAGGGAACTCTGGTAGAGGTCACGAACTTTCAAATGGAATGTTTGGTATTAAATCTGTACACGAAAAAGGAATGTTCTTAACTTCACGTCAAATCGAAGCTGCACGTATCGCTGCAACTCGTTTTATGAAAAGAGAGGGACAGTTATGGATTAAGATATTTCCAGACAAACCTATTACTAAAAAACCTTTAGAGGTACGTATGGGTAAAGGTAAAGGTGCAGTTGAATATTGGGCTGCAGTTGTTAAACCTGGAAAAATAATGTTTGAAGTTGGTGGTGTTCCACTATCAGTTGCAAAAGAAGCTTTACGTTTAGCAGCACAAAAACTTCCAGTGAAAACTAAGTTTGTTGTTGCAAGAGACTTTGAAGCATAATCAAAATTTATTATGAAACAATCAGAAATTATAAGTCTATCAGCAACTGAGTTACAAGAAAAACTTAGCCAGTTAAAGAAAACATACGCTGACCTAAAGAATGCTCACGCGATTTCTCCAATTGAGAATCCGTTACAACTAAGAGCTTTAAGAAGATCTGTTGCAAGAGTTACTACTGAATTGACTAAAAAGTTACAATAATTGTACACTGCTGAAAGATGGAAAAAAGAAATTTAAGAAAAGAGAGAATTGGGGTTGTTACTAGTAACAAAATGACAAAATCTATTGTTGTTTCTGAAACAAGAAGAGTAAAACACCCATTATACGGTAAGTTCGTGTTAAAAACTAAAAAATACGTTGCACACGACGAAACAAACGACTGTAACATTGGAGATACTGTAAAGATCATGGAAACAAGACCTATGAGTAAATTAAAATGTTGGAGATTAGTTGAAATCATTGAAAGAGCTAAATAATTATGGTACAACAAGAATCAAGATTAAGAGTAGCAGACAACACAGGAGCAAAAGAAGTTTTGACTATCCGTGTATTAGGAGGAACGAAACGTCGTTATGCCTCTGTAGGTGATAAAATTGTAGTTTCTATTAAAGATGCTACTCCAAACGGAAACGTAAAAAAAGGAGCTGTATCAACTGCAGTTGTTGTACGTACCAAAAAAGAAGTGAGAAGAGCTGATGGATCTTATATTCGTTTTGACGATAACGCATGTGTATTGTTAAACGCTGCAGGTGAAATGAGAGGAACTCGTGTTTTTGGTCCGGTTGCCAGAGAACTTCGTGAAAAACAATTCATGAAAATTGTATCATTAGCACCAGAGGTGCTTTAATTCTAAAAATGATGACAAAGTTAAAAGTAAAATCAGGAGATTTAGTTAGAGTTATTGCTGGAGACCATAAAGGTGAAGAAGGTAAAATCTTAACTATTCAACGTGAGAAAAATAAAGCGATTGTTGAGGGTGTGAATATGGTTTCAAAACATACTAAGCCTAGCGCAACTAATCCACAAGGTGGAATCGTAAAGAAGGAAGCAGCTATTCATATTTCGAATTTGTCTTTAATCGACCCTAAGTCAAAAGAAACGACTAAAGTTGGTTACAAGCAAGAAGGAGATAAGAAAGTGAGATTCTCAAAAAAATCTAATCAAGTATTATAGTGATGGCTTATATACCTAGACTAAAAGAAGAATATAAGAGCAGAGTAATTGCTGCACTTACGGAAGAATTCGGTTACAAAAACGTAATGCAAGTTCCAAAACTTGAAAAAATCGTTGTAAGCCGTGGAGTTGGAGCTGCAGTATCTGATAAGAAATTAGTAGATTATGCTGTAGAAGAAATGACGAAAATTACTGGACAACAAGCGGTAGCTACTATTTCTAAGAAAGACGTTGCGTCTTTTAAATTAAGAAAAGGTATGCCAATTGGAGCTAAAGTAACTTTACGTGGAGAAAGAATGTATGAGTTTTTAGATAGACTTGTAACTTCAGCATTACCACGTGTTAGAGATTTCGGTGGAATTAAATCTGATGGATTTGATGGAAGAGGAAATTATAACTTAGGAGTTTTAGAACAAATCATTTTCCCAGAAATTGATATTGATAAAGTAAATAAAATTTCAGGTTTTGATATCACTTTTGTTACGTCTGCAAATACAGATAAAGAAGCAAAATCATTATTAGCAGAACTAGGATTACCTTTTAAAAAGAACTAAGATATGGCTAAAGAATCAATGAAAGCCCGCGAGGTTAAAAGAGAAGCAACGGTTGAAAAATATGCTGAAAAAAGAAAGGCTTTGAAAAAAGCTGGAGATTATGAAGCATTGCAAAAATTACCTAAAAATGCATCTCCTGTGCGTTTACACAATCGTTGTAAATTAACAGGAAGACCAAGAGGGTATATGCGTCAATTTGGAATTTCTCGTGTAACGTTTCGTGAAATGGCTAATCAAGGATTAATTCCAGGTGTTAAAAAAGCATCTTGGTAATCTCGCAATAAGTTTGTACTTTTGCAATCCAAAAAATAATTTTAACTGGTTAAAGGTTCGATAAGCGAGTGCTTATTGAAAACCATAACCGCAATTTAATACAATATGTATACAGATCCTATAGCGGATTATCTAACAAGAGTTAGAAATGCTGTGAGAGCTAATCACAAAGTGGTTGAAATTCCAGCATCAAACCTTAAAAAAGAAATCACTAAGATTTTATTTGATCAAGGTTATATTTTAAGTTACAAATTCGAAGACACTACTGTTCAAGGTAGCATCAAAATCGCACTTAAGTACGATAAAGAAACTAAAGAATCTGTAATTAAAGATATTCAAAGAATTAGTAAACCAGGTTTACGTAAATATTCAGGTTCTTCAGAAATTCCTAGAATTCTTAACGGATTAGGTGTTGCAATTGTTTCTACATCAAAAGGTTTGATGACAGGAAAAATGGCTAAACAGCTAAATGTAGGTGGAGAAGTAATTTGTTACGTATACTAATATAAAAGAAAAATGTCAAGAATAGGTAAAAATCCAATTGCAATTCCAGCAGGAGTAACAGTAGATGTTAAAGACGCTGTGGTTACAGTAAAAGGAAAATTAGGCGAGCTTACTCAAGAATTTTCTGATGTAACGGTAAAAATAGAAGATAACCAAGTTATCGTTGAACGTTCATCAGATCATAAAGACGAGAGAGCGAAACACGGACTATATCGTTCTTTGATTAACAACATGATTGTTGGTGTTTCTGAAGGTTTTACAAAAGAATTAGAACTAGTAGGAGTGGGTTATAGAGCTTCAAATCAAGGACAAAAACTTGATTTAGCTTTAGGATTCTCTCATAATATTGTACTAGAAGTAGTTTCTGAAGTAAATGTAGAAACAGTATCAGAGAAAGGTAAAAATCCTATAGTAAAATTATCATCATTTGACAAACAATTATTAGGTCAAGTTGCTGCTAAAATCAGAGCTTTTCGTAAACCTGAACCTTACAAAGGAAAAGGTATTAAGTTTGTAGGTGAAGTATTAAGAAGAAAAGCAGGTAAATCAGCTTAAAATTTAAGACTATGTCATTAACAAAAACGGAAAGAAGACAAAGAATAAAATTCAGAATTAGAAAGATTGTGAGCGGAACAGCTACACAACCTAGACTAGCTGTTTTTAGATCTAATAAGGAAATCTATGCTCAAATCATAGATGATGTAAACGGTGTTACATTAGTAGCAGCATCTTCAAGAGATAAAGGTGTTACTAAAGGTACAAACATTGAAACTGCAAATGCAGTAGGTAAGTTAGTAGCTGAAAAGGCTCTTAAGGCTGGTATTTCAACAATCTCTTTCGATAGAGGTGGTTATTTATACCACGGACGTGTTAAATCATTAGCTGAAGGCGCAAGAGAAGCTGGACTTAAATTCTAAAGATATATGATCAATAATTATAAAAATGTAGAACTAGTAAAACCAGGAGGACTTGATTTAAAAGACCGTTTGGTGAATGTTAATCGTGTTACTAAAGTTACAAAAGGAGGTAGAGCATTCGGTTTCTCTGCAATTGTAGTGGTAGGTGATGAAAACGGTGTAGTTGGTCATGGTTCAGGAAAATCTAAAGATGTTTCAGAAGCTATTGCAAAAGCAGTAGAAGATGCAAAGAAGAACTTAGTTAGAATTCCTTTACGCGGGCAATCAGTACCTCACGAACAAAAAGGTAAATTTGGTGGAGCAAGAGTATTTTTAATACCAGCATCTCATGGTACAGGAGTTATTGCAGGTGGTGCAGTACGTGCCGTACTTGAGTCAGTGGGTATTCATGATGTATTATCAAAATCTCAAGGTTCATCAAATCCTCATAATGTAGTTAAAGCTACTTTCGATGCATTATTGCAAATGAGAAGTGCTTATACAGTTGCAAAACAAAGAGGAATATCTTTAGAAAAAGTATTTAAAGGTTAATAATTCAAGGAAAAAATGGCAAAAATAGTAGTAAAACAAGTAAGAAGCAAAATCAATTGTCCTCTTGATCAAAAGAAGACTCTTATTGCTTTGGGTCTAAAAAAAATGGGACAAGTTGTTGAGCATGATGACAACCAAGCTATCCTTGGAATGGTAAACAAAGTAAAACACTTAGTTTCTGTTGAAACTAAATAACATATACAGTTATGAATTTAAGTAATTTACAACCAGCGGAAGGTTCAACGCACAACCAAAATAAAAGATTAGGTAGAGGAGAAGGTTCTGGTAAAGGTGGTACTGCATCACGTGGACACAAAGGAGCTAAATCTCGATCTGGTTATTCTAAGAAAATTGGTTTTGAAGGAGGGCAAATGCCACTTCAGAGACGTGTTCCTAAGTTCGGATTTAAAAATATTAACAGAAAAGAATACCAAGGTGTTAATCTTGATACACTTCAACTGTTAGTTGATAACGGAGTAGTAACTGACACTGTAGATTTTACAGTTTTAGTAGATACAAGATTAGCAACAAAGAACGAATTAGTTAAAATTTTAGGTAGAGGCGAATTAAAAGCTAAGCTTAAAGTGAGTGGACATAAATTCACTGCTACTGCAAAAGCTGCTATTGAAGCTGCTGGAGGAGAAGTAGTAATCTTATAATATATAGTATAGTAAAATGAAGAAATTTATAGATTCTTTAGTCAATGTTTGGAAAATCGAAGAGTTGAGAAACAGAATTTTGTTAACTCTAGGTTTATTATTAGTGTATCGTTTTGGTGCACAAGTGACACTTCCAGGTATCGACGCTACTAAACTAGGAAATTTAACCGACCAAACCGATCAAGGTATTGGTTGGTTAATTGACGTTTTTACAGGTGGGGCATTCTCACAAGCATCTATTTTTGCTTTAGGAATTATGCCTTATATTTCTGCTTCGATTGTTGTACAATTGATGGGAATAGCAGTGCCTTACCTACAAAAACTTCAAAAAGATGGTGAAAGTGGAAGAAAAAAGATAAATCAAATCACAAGATGGTTGACTATTGCAATTACTTTAGTTCAAGGTCCTGGATATATTTATAATCTTTATTCAACACTTCCTCCTGATGCATTTTTATTAGGATTTAATTCATTCCAGTTTTTATTCTCTGCAGTTTTAATCTTAGTTACAGGTACAATTTTTGCTATGTGGTTAGGGGAAAAAATTACAGATAAAGGAATTGGAAATGGTATTTCATTATTAATTATGGTGGGAATTATCGCTAGAATGCCACAAGCATTCATGCAAGAGATAGCTTCAAGAACTTCTCAAGCAAATGGTGGTGCACTTATGATAGTTTTGGAAATCATTATATGGTTATTGGTGATAGTAGCATGTATATTATTAGTAATGGCAGTGAGAAAAATTCAAGTTCAATACGCACGTAGAACAGTTTCTGGTGATTTTGAACAAGATTTAATGGGTGGAGGAGACAGACAATTTATTCCTTTAAAATTAAACGCATCGGGTGTAATGCCAATCATTTTTGCTCAAGCAATTATGTTTATCCCAGCAGCATTAGCAGGATTATCGCAATCTGACGGTGCTCAATCAATAGCTACAATGTTTAAAGATCCATTTGGATTAGTATATAATTTAGTATTTGCATTATTAATAATTGTATTTACTTATTTCTATACTGCGATTACAATTCCAACAAATAAAATGGCAGATGATTTAAAAAGAAGTGGTGGTTTTATTCCTGGTATTAAGCCAGGATCTGAAACTTCAGATTTCTTAGATAAGATTATGTCTTTAATAACTTTTCCAGGTTCACTTTATCTTGCTGTTATCGCTGTGTTCCCAGCTATAGCTGTTAGTCTAATGGGTGTTCAAGGTTCATGGGCTTATTTCTATGGAGGTACATCGTTATTAATTATGGTAGGAGTTGCAATTGACACTATTCAACAAATAAATTCTTATTTATTGAATAAACATTATGATGGGTTGATGAAAAGTGGTAAAAACAGAAAAGCAGTAGCTTAATTATTTTATGGCAAAACAATCAGCAATAGAACAAGACGGAACAATAATTGAAGCATTATCAAATGCGATGTTTCGAGTAGAATTAGAAAACGGGCACATTGTAATTGCTCACATCTCTGGAAAAATGCGAATGCATTATATCAAATTATTACCTGGTGATAAAGTGAAACTAGAAATGAGTCCTTACGATTTGTCTAAAGCAAGAATCACATATAGATACTAAATCTAATAGCATGAAAGTAAGAGCATCAGTTAAAAAAAGAAGTGCCGAGTGCAAAATTGTACGAAGAAAAGGCAGATTATACGTAATCAACAAAAAGAATCCTAGATTTAAACAAAGACAAGGATAATTATGGCAAGAATAGCAGGGGTAGATATACCTAAACAGAAAAGAGGAGTTATTGCTTTAACATACATTTTTGGTATTGGTAATAGCAGAGCTAAAGAGATTTTAGAAAAAGCTCAAGTTAGCGAAGATAAGAAAGTTTCAGATTGGAATGATGATGAGATCGGAGCAATTCGTGAAGCAGTATCATTTTTCAAAATTGAAGGTGAATTACGTTCAGAAGTTCAATTAAACATCAAACGTTTAATGGATATCGGATGTCAAAGAGGAATTCGTCATAGAGCGGGACTTCCTTTAAGAGGTCAAAGAACTAAAAACAATTCTAGAACTAGAAAAGGTAAAAGAAAAACTGTTGCTAACAAGAAAAAAGCAACTAAATAATAAGTAATATGGCTAAGGCAACTACAAAAAAACGTAAAGTTATTGTTGAATCAACAGGAGAAGCTCATATTAGCGCAACTTTTAACAACATCATTATTTCTTTAACAAATAAGAAAGGTGAAGTTATTTCTTGGTCTTCAGCAGGTAAAATGGGCTTTAGAGGTTCTAAAAAGAATACTCCATACGCAGCTCAAATGGCAGCAGAAGATTGTTCAAAAGTAGCTCTTGATGCTGGTCTTAAGAAAGTAAAAGTTTACGTTAAAGGTCCAGGAAACGGAAGAGAATCTGCAATTAGATCATTACATAATGGTGGAATTGAAGTTACAGAAATTATTGATGTAACTCCAATGCCTCATAATGGATGTCGTCCTCCAAAAAGAAGAAGAGTTTAATCAAATATATTTACTATATTTGCACTCTTAAAAATAAATTATAAGTATAACCAAGATAGAATTACGATTATCGAAGGATTAGACCTGAATTCATAATCTCTATCTTAAACAATTAGAAATGGCAAGATATACTGGTCCAAAAACTAAAATTGCTCGTAAATTTGGCGAAGCAATATTCGGAGAAGACAAAGCCTTCGAAAAAAGAAATTATCCTCCTGGACAACATGGAATGTCTAAAAGAAGAGGAAAAAAATCTGAATACGCAATCCAGTTAATGGAAAAGCAAAAAGCTAAATATACCTATGGTATTTTAGAAAAACAATTTAGAAATTTATTTGAAAAAGCTTCTGCAGCTTCAGGTGTAACTGGTGAAATCCTTTTGCAACTTTGCGAAGCAAGATTAGACAACGTTGTTTACAGAATGGGTATTGCTCCTACTCGTAGAGGTGCTCGTCAAATCGTTTCTCATAGACATATTACTGTTAATGGAGAATTAGTAAATATTCCTTCTTACCACCTTAAAGCTGGTGATAAAGTTGCAGTTCGTGAAAAATCTAAATCTTTAGAAGCTATCGACCGTTCTTTATCTAATGCATCTCAAGTTTATGAGTGGATTACTTGGAATAATGATACTAAGGAAGGTACTTTTGTATCAGTTCCTCAAAGACTTCAGATTCCAGAAAACATCAAAGAGCAACTAATCGTAGAGTTGTATAACAAATAAAAAATACACATTAGTCGAATTATGGCAGTATTTAATTTTCAGAAGCCCGATAAAGTTATCATGATCGATTCAACCGATTTTGAAGGTAAATTTGAATTTAGACCTTTAGAACCTGGTTACGGATTGACTGTTGGTAATGCACTTAGAAGAGTTTTACTTTCTGCATTAGAAGGTTTTGCAATAACATCAGTAAGAATTGAAGGTGTAGAACATGAGTTCTCTACAATTCCTGGTGTAGTTGAAGACGTTACAGAAATTATCCTTAATCTTAAACAAGTACGTTTCAAACGTCAAATTGAAGATATCGATAATGAATCTGTTTCAATGTCTTTATCAGGTAAAGAAGTGTTAACTGCAGGTGATTTTCAAAAATTCATCTCTGGTTTCCAAATCTTAAATCCAGATTTAGTAATCTGTAACCTTGATAGCAAAACTTCAATCAATATGGAATTATCTATCGAAAAAGGTAGAGGATATGTTCCAGCAGAAGAAAACAAAAAAGCAAATGCACCAATTGGTACAATATATACTGACTCAATTTACACACCAGTAAAAAATGTTAAGTATTCAATTGAAAACTTCCGTGTGGAGCAAAAAACTGACTATGAAAAGTTAGTTTTCGAAATCCAAACTGACGGTTCTATCAATCCAAAAGATGCATTAACTGAAGCAGCTAAAACGTTGATTCATCACTTTATGTTGTTTTCTGATGAAAGAATTACACTTGAGGCTGATGAAATTGCTCAAACAGAATCTTATGACGAAGAGTCATTACACATGAGACAGTTATTAAAAACTAAACTTGTGGATATGGATTTATCAGTAAGAGCATTAAATTGTTTAAAAGCAGCTGAAGTTGATACTTTAGGAGACTTGGTTTCTTTTAACAAAAACGACTTAATGAAATTCCGTAACTTTGGTAAAAAATCTTTAACAGAATTAGATGAACTAGTTGCTGTGAAAGGTCTTACTTTCGGAATGGACTTAGCAAAATATAAATTAGATAAAGAATAAATTACTTCATATTTTGCTCTCCAAAGCGGATAGTAGCAAGATGAAGGTTAAATAAAAAGTCATGAGACACGGAAAAAAATTCAATCATTTAAGTAGACAAAAAGGACATAGAGCAGCTATGCTTGCAAATATGGCTTGTTCACTTATTGAGCACAAACGTATCAATACTACAGTTGCTAAAGCAAAAGCTTTAAAACAGTTTGTTGAACCGTTAGTAACAAAATCAAAAGAAGATACAACTCATAATCGTCGTATTTGTTTCGCTTATTTAAGAGATAAATATGCTGTAACTGAATTATTCAGAGAAGTAGCTGCTAAAGTTGGAGATCGTCCAGGTGGATACACACGTATCATCAAGTTGGGTAATCGTTTAGGAGATAACGCTGATATGGCAATGATTGAGTTAGTTGACTTCAATGAATTGTACAACGGTGGTAAAAAAGAAGAGAAAAAAGGAAGAAGCCGTCGTGGTGGAAAAGCTAAAAAAGCTGAAACTACTACTGAAGCTCCTGTTGCAGAAACTCCTGCTCCTGAAACTTCTGAAGAATCTACTGATAAAGCAGAATAATGAATACCAATTCATAAATAGAAAAAAGGATAAGCTAATTTTTAGTTTATCCTTTTTTTTTAGATTTATTTTTTGAAGCATTATGGTTTGGACATTATTTAGCAGTGTATTTCCTGCTGTCCATTCTATCTTTTTTTACAAAAAAGGATGCCATTCCCATCAGGGCTAAAATAGAAACTATTTTATTGTTTATAAACTTATTTTTTTAGAAAAAAGAATTACACTAAATTTGCAAAACAACACACATCAAATGCAATATACTACTAAACAAAAAGCCATCGTTTTATTAGCAGATGGAACAGTCTTTCACGGAAAATCAATCGGAATTAGCGGTACAACTTTTGGCGAAGTTTGTTTCAACACTGGAATGAGCGGTTACCAAGAAATTTTTACAGATCCATCTTATTTCGGACAAATCATGGTAACTACCAATCCTCATATTGGAAATTACGGAGTAAGTTTAAATGATGTAGAATCAAACGGAGTAAAAATAGCTGGATTAATTTGCAAAAACTTCAGTTTTAATTATTCTCGTCCAGATGCTTCTGAAAGTTTATATGATTATTTTGAAAAACAAAATATCGTTGCTGTGTCGGATGTTGATACAAGAGCATTGGTAAGTTATATTAGAGATAACGGAGCGCAAAATGCAATTATCTCAACTGACGGAACTTCAATAGAAGACTTGAAGAAACAATTATCCAACGTTCCAAACATGAAAGGTTTAGAACTATCTTCAAAAGTTTCTACAAAAGAACCTTATTTCTTCGGTGACGAAAATGCAACTTATAAAATCTCAGCTTTAGATTTAGGAATAAAAACCAATATTCTGAGAAACTTAGCAAAAAGAGATTGTTACATTAAAGTATTTCCTTTTGATGCTTCTTATGAAGATTTAAAAAGCTTTAATCCTGACGGATATTTCTTGTCTAATGGACCTGGTGATCCAGAACCTTTGCATCAAGCACAAAACACAGCAAAAGAAATTATAACCAACAACAAACCTTTATTCGGAATTTGCTTAGGACATCAAGTAATAGCTTTAGCAAACGGAATTTCGACATACAAAATGTTCAACGGTCACAGAGGAATTAATCATCCTGTGAAAAATTTATTGACAGGTAAAGGTGAGATTACTTCACAGAATCACGGTTTTGCCGTTAATAAGGAAGAATTAGAAAAACATCCAGACATGGAAATCACGCATTTACATTTAAATGATGACACTGTTGCAGGAATGCGAATGAAATCTAAAAACTGTTTTTCTGTACAATATCATCCAGAAGCAAGTCCAGGGCCTCATGATGCAGAATATTTGTTTGATACTTTTATAGAGAATATAAAAAACCACAGTTTACAAAAGGTATAAGATAAATTATCTAGCCCTGATTGTAGTGGAAATCCTCGTAGAGATTGTAACGAAAATCAGGAATATGGTAGCTAAATAAAACGCAAGCCTTTCGCTTCAAAAGTACTAAAACGTTATCGTTTATAAGTTTATTAGCCTTTAAAATATAGAATGTTTAAATTTGTTTATCCAATTTTAAAAAATCATTAAAAAATGAGCATAATTATTAAAGTACACGCAAGACAAATATTAGATTCTCGCGGAAATCCAACAGTAGAAGTTGATGTAATTACAGAAAATGGAATTTTAGGAAGAGCTGCTGTGCCAAGTGGCGCTTCAACAGGTGAACATGAAGCTGTTGAATTACGTGATGGTGGAAAAGCTTACATGGGAAAAGGAGTTTTAAAAGCGGTTGAAAATGTAAATACAGAAATTGCTGCTGAAGTTGTGGGAATGTCAGTTTTTGAACAAAATGCCATTGACAAAATGATGATTGAATTGGATGGCACACCAAACAAATCTAATTTAGGAGCTAATGCCATTTTAGGAGTTTCTTTAGCCGTTGCAAAAGCAGCTGCAAACGAATTAGGAATGCCTTTATACAGATATGTTGGTGGCGTTTCTGCTAATACTTTACCAGTTCCAATGATGAATATCATCAATGGTGGTTCACATTCAGATGCTCCAATTGCCTTTCAAGAATTTATGGTTATGCCTGTAAAAGCAAAAAACTTTACACATGCTATGCAAATGGGAACTGAAATTTTCCATAACCTTAAAAAAGTATTACACGATAGAGGTTTATCAACAGCAGTTGGTGATGAAGGAGGATTTGCTCCAAACTTAGAAGGTGGAACAGAAGATGCTTTAGATTCTATCAAATTAGCAGTTGAAAATGCTGGTTATACTTTTGGCGATGATGTAATGATTGCTTTAGATTGTGCTGCAGCAGAATTTTTTGTAGATGGAAAATATGATTATTCAAAATTTGAAGGACCAACAGGAAAAGTAAGAACTTCTCAAGAACAAGCAGAGTATTTAGCAGAATTAACAAAAAAATATCCTATCGTTTCTATTGAAGATGGAATGGACGAAAACGACTGGGCAGGTTGGAAAACTTTAACTGAATTAGTTGGTGATAAAGTACAATTAGTTGGAGATGATTTATTTGTTACAAATGTAGAAAGATTAGCGAAAGGAATTGCAAACAATACGGCAAACTCAATCTTAATTAAAGTAAACCAAATTGGAACTTTATCTGAAACCATTGCAGCTGTAAACATGGCACACAATGCTGGGTATACATCAGTAATGAGTCACCGTTCTGGAGAAACAGAAGATAATACCATTGCAGATTTAGCTGTAGCATTAAACTGTGGACAAATCAAAACAGGTTCAGCTTCACGTTCAGATAGAATGGCAAAATACAACCAATTATTAAGAATCGAAGAAGAATTAGCTGATGTAGCTTATTTTCCAGGAATGAAAGCTTTTAAGCAGAAATAAGATCTGTAAATAATACATAAAAACAACCCTTCTAGAGTTTCAAACTCTAGAAGGGTTTCTTTTTTTAACCCATTTAGAAAGTAAGAAATTTAAGATTTTCTAAATGAAACTAAATTCCTAAATGGTTTGAAATTAATCAAATTCTCATCCAAAACACTCAAATTCTAAATCACTATAAATTCCTGAAAAGGAAATGTTACATTTGTTAATCAATAGTAAATAAATGAGAACAAAAATATTTCTACACTTTTTTTTGATCATTTCAATAGTTGTTCAAGCACAAGACAAAGTGATGGACAGTTTGCAGAATGAACTAAAAAAATCAAAAAATGATATTGATAAAACAATAGTTTTAAATGCTATTGCTGATCAATTCAAATATTCAGATCCAAATAAAATGGCTAAATATGGAAACCAAGCCTTACAATTAGCCAAAAAAATTAAGTATAAAGTTGAAGAAGGAAATGCTTATTTAAACATTGGAACTTCAAACATCATTTTAGGAGATTATAAAAAAGCATTGGATAATTTTATTTTAGCTAAAGATGTTTTTGAAGGAATCAACACTTCATCTACTAAAAAAGAAGTGGTTCAAGGTTTAGCCAAAGCATATGGAAGTATGGGAATTGTGTTTTCGGAACAAAGTAATTATGCAAAAGCACTACAATACTATCTAAAATCAGTAAAAATTTATGAAGATTTAAAAGACGAAAGTAAATGTTCAAAAATTTATAACAACATTGGAGTCGTTTATAAATCACAACATTCAGATTTTAAAGCTTTAGAATATTTTATAAAAGCACAGAAATTACAAGAGAAACTAAATGATGTTAATGTCGGAATCACTTTAACCAACATTGCAAATATTTACCTCAATCAAAAAAGTTTAGACAAAGCTTATGAATATTACACTTTAGCCAAAAAAGCATTAGATAAAAATCCAAATCCAAGAGCTTTAGGAGAATGGTATAATAATATGGGTTTGTATTTTAGAGAGAAAAATCAAGATAATAATGCTGTTTCAAGTTGGAATAATGCAATTGATACTTTTACAAGCATTGATGATAAATTCGGATTAGCAGATACTTATATTTTTCTTGGAGAATTTTATTTAGAGGAAAATCAATTAGATGAAGCACTATTTAATACAAATAAAGCATTGACTTTAGCCACTGAAATTAATGTATTAGAACAGAAAGCAATTTCAGAAAAACTATTAAGTGAGATTTATGCTAAAAAAGGTAACTCAAATTTAGCTTTAGAACATTTTCAAAAATATAGCGTGGCAAAAGACAGCTTGACTAATGAAGAAAACATCAGAAAATCAGTCGAAGCTTCCATGAATTATGAATTTGAAAAGAAAGATTTACTACAGAAGGAAGAAAACGAAAAAAGAGAATTATTACTAAAAGAAGAAGCTAAAAGTGCTAAATTAAAATTAATATTCGGAGCATTAATTGCTTTGTTGTTATTCGGAATTGGATTTTTAATATACAACAGAACGCAACTTAAAAAGACACTTACCTTGCAAAAAGAATTAGCTGAATACGAACAAAAAGCGTTGCATTTACAAATGAATCCACATTTTGTATTCAATTGTTTGGGTTCAATTTCGAGTTTTATTGTGCAAAACGGAACAGACTCAGCCATAAAATATTTGTCAAAATTTTCAAAATTAATGCGATTAACTTTGGAGTATTCCAAAGAATCTTTAATTCCAATTGATAAAGAAATAGAAAGTCTACAAAATTATTTGGAGCTGGAGCAACTACGATTTAATCACAAATTTAATTTTAACATTCAAAAAAGTCCCGAAATTGAAGATGATGTTGCGCTTCCTCCTTTAATAATTCAACCTTTTGTGGAAAATGCTATTATTCATGGAGTAATTCCAAAAAAAGAACTTGGAAATGTAACTATTGATTTTTCGATAAAAGGTGATTCCCTAATTTGTACTATTTTAGATGACGGAATTGGAATTAATCAATCCAAATTAAATAAAGAAAATTCAGTTTTAGCACACAAATCAATGGCTTTAGACATCATCAAAAAACGTTTAGAAATGATTGCTTCATCAACATCCAAAAAAGCCACCATTGAAATTGAAGAATTAATTGAAAATAATGAAATAAAAGGAACAAAAGTGATTTTGCAATTACCGTTACAATACATAGTATAATCTATTGCAAACCCATTTAGCCTTTTAAACCCATAAACTTTTAACCTAAAAAATGATAAAAGCTATATTAATTGACGATGACCAAAACCTAAGAGAAGGAATGAAAGGTTTGTTGGAACGATTTGCACCCAATATAAAAATCATTGGTGAAGCAGATAGTGTTGCAACGGGAATCGAAGTAATGGATACTTTGAAACCACAAGTAGTTTTTTTAGACATTCAGTTAAATGACGGAACAGGTTTTGATATTTTGGAACAATTGGCTGTTAAGAATGGAACTATAAAATCAAACATAGTTTTCATTACAGCTCACGAACAATATGCTATTAAGGCCTTTAGGTTTAGTGCTTTGGACTTTTTATTAAAACCAGTTGATCCAGATGAATTGCAAAAGGTAATTTTGAAAATCGAATCGGTTTTAGAGAAAACTAACGATTATGCTCATATAGATTTACTGTTGGAAAACATCAGAAGGAAAGTAGATAATTTCAAGCGAATAGCTCTTTCTACTTCAGACGGAATTCATTTGTTTGAGATTAGTGATATCATTCGATGTGAAAGCGAAGATAATTACACCAAGTTTTACATTAAAAATAGTAAACCAGTACTGATTTCAAAAACATTAAAAGAATACGAAGAATTATTAACCGAACACGGATTTGAAAGAATACATCAATCACATTTAATAAATTTGAATTATCTGAAATCTTACATTAAAAAAGACGGTGGTTATGTTATTATGGCTGATGAAAGTCATCTGCCCATTTCACAACGAAAACGTGAACGCTTACAAGAAATTTTGAAAACCATTTAGCGAATTCTAATTCAAAACATACATTTACTCATTGAGTGCCAAAAAATAAATAAAACAGTATTAAATTTATACAAAATATAAGAGTCATGAGAAAAATACTATACATACTTCTTTTTATATCAGGAACATTATATGCTCAACCGCCAATTGCACAACCTAATGATTTGGTTGTTTGTGATGATGTTTCAAATAATGGAATTGAAGCTTTTGATTTAACAACAAATGAATCTCAAACTTTAAACGGGTTGAATCCTGCTTTATATACAATTTCTTATCATTTTGATCAAGCAGGTGCGGATGCAGATAATAACTTTGCTTTACCACCTAATGCTTTTGTTGGTGGACCAAGTCAAGCAATTTACGTTAGAGTTGAAGAAAATGCAAACACAACAAATTTTGCTACGACAAGTTTTAATTTGATCGTTAACATATCACCAACAGCTTCGATAGGTTCAAATTCTCCAATCTGTTCAGGTGAAACAGGAACTCTTATGTTTAATGGAACTCCAAATGCAACAGTTCAATATACAGTTAATGGAGGTTCTATTCAGTCTGTAATTTTAGATCCAAATGGATTGGCTAATTTATCATTTGCTAACTTAACTGTTGATACTACAATATGTTTAGTAGATGTAACATCATCAACAACTCCTGCTTGTACGCAAACATTAACTGCTTGTGAAACTATTGTTGTGAGTACAGCTCCAATAACTACTCAGCCGAATGATATTTACGCTTGCGATATTTTTCCTGGTATAGGATCGGGAAGTTTTGATTTAACGAATCAAGAAAATTTGATATCTAATGGAAATCCACAACAATTTACATTTACATACCACGAAACTTTAAATGATGCACAAACAGGATCTAACCAAGTACAAAATGCTACAAATTATATGAATATTGTTCCTTTTCAACAAACTATTTTTGTTAGAGTACAAGATAATTTCACTGGTTGTATTTCAATTACTAATTTCGATGTAATTGTAAATCCTGCTCCATTTATTGTGCAGCCAAATGATTTGATAATTTACGAAAACCCTTTTGATGGTTTTGCTACTTTTGACTTGACACTAAATTTAGCATCAATATATAATGGAATTGATCCATCTTCTGTAAATGTTTTGTTTTATGGAAGTCTAATGGATGCACAAATTGGAGCTAATCCATTCCCAAATCCAAGTTCTTATTTTAATATTTCAAATCCTGAAACAATTTATGTAAGTGTTGTAGATAATACAACAGGTTGTATGACAATAACAAACTTTGATTTAATAGTCATTGATTCAGTAAACGGTATCGTCTACATTCCAGATGCTAATTTTAAAGCAAAACTAATTCAGTTGGGTGTAGATACAAATACAGATGGTGAAATTCAATTTTCAGAAGCATTAGTGCCAACCACTTTAGATGTTTCAAATTCTAATATTGCAGATTTAACAGGTATTGAAGCATTTACTAATTTGACAACATTAAATTGTTCCACTAATAATTTAACGACTCTTAATCTTTCTAGTAATTTTAATTTAACCAATCTTTATTTTCCTTTTAATCCGCAATTACAAACGGTGTTTATTAAAAACGGAAGTGATGAAAGTTCAAATATAGGTTCAGGAAGTTGGCTGGAAAACTTCTTAAGTAATAATAATCCAAGTTTAACTTATGTTTGTGCCGATCAAAATCAAGTGGCTAATATTCAATCTTTAGTTAGTGGTTCAGTAAATGTGAATTCTTATTGTACTAATAATCCAGGAGGAAATTACAACTCTATTTCTGGAATTATTCAATATGATTTTAATAATAATGGCTGTGATGCTTTAGATAGTCCAGCTTCTTACATGGGACTTGATTTAAGTCTTAATGCAGTTTCATTAAATAATTCCGTTTTTACAAATTTTAATGGCAATTATATTTTTAATACCAATCAAACTGGAAATTATGGTTTAACCCCAAATCTTGAAAACCCAACTTATTTTAATGTAACACCAAATCCTGCAAGTGTGAATATTCCAGTTATAGATAATACTACAACTACTCAAAACTTCTGTATTACACCAAACGGAGTGCATCCAGATTTAGAAATTGTAATTGCTCCCATAACTCCAGCAAGACCAGGTTTTGATGCCGTTTATAAAATTGTTTACAGAAATATTGGAAATACAACTTTAAGCCAACAATACGGAATTAACTTTTTCTATAATGAAAATCTGCTCGATTTCGTTTCAACTACTTATGCTACATCTTCAGTGGGTTCTGGCTCTTTGAGTTGGGATTATGCCAATTTAAAACCTTTTGAAACCAGAAGTTTTTATATAACTCTAAATGTGAATGGACCAACAGAAACGCCACCTGTAAATATTGGTGATGTGTTAACTTTAACAGCATCAATTTTGCCTTCAGCAGGAGATGAAAACACGTTTAATAATCTATTTCAGTTTAATCAAACCGTTGTGGGTTCATACGATCCTAATGGCATTACTTGTCTTCAGGGTGATGTGGTTGCTCCATCATATATTGGAGAATACCTTCATTATGTAATCAATTTTGAAAATACAGGAACTTATCAAGCGGAAAATATTGTAGTGAAAACAGAAATCAATCCAGCTGATTTTGACATTTCAACCTTGCGATTAATGGAAGCTTCTCATAATGTTTCTACCAGAGTAAATGGAAATATAATTGAATTTATTTTTCAAACCATAAACCTAGACACAGGTGGGCACGGAAATATATTGTTGAAATTGCAAACAAAAGACAATCTTTTAGTTAGTGATATAGTTTCTAACAAAGCTGATATTTATTTTGATTACAATTTTCCAGTAGAGACAAATTTTGCCAATACCACATTTCAAGTGTTGAGTAATTCAATTATTATAATTGATAATTCAGTTGGAATTTATCCAAATCCTACAAAAGATGTTGTAAATGTTAAGGCAAATTCTACAATTACATCAATTGAAGTGTATGATGCTCAAGGAAGAATTGTGCAAAAGAAAATATCAAATGCTGAAAATGAAGTTGTAGATGTTTCTAATGTAACAAAAGGCATTTATTTCTTAATGATAAAAACAGAATTAGGTCAAAAAGTAGAAAAGTTAGTTAAAGAATAGATAATTTGTTTGTTAATAGTCATTCACCCATAGAACATTAAATTGTTTTGTGGGTGTTTTGTGTTAAATTTTAGTTGATAATTCTACTTTAAAGTTGAATTTGGAAGATGAAGTCAGCAAATAATGACAACTTTAAAAAATTTATACTTTTATTAACGAAAACGATATCAAATTTTCTTTCTAATTAATAAGGAATTCCCTAATTTTGTGCAATTGATAAAATTCAAGATCTTAAAACCCTAACAATATTATGTCAAAAACGGCTACATTAGAATTAGATGGCAAAAAATATGAGTTCCCTGTAATTGTTGGAACTGAAAATGAAGTTGCTATTGAAGTAGAAACATTACGTGGTGCAACTGGTGCAATAACAATAGATCCAGGTTACAAAAATACAGGTTCATGCAAAAGTGAAATTACTTTTTTAGATGGTGAAGAAGGAATACTTCGTTACAGAGGATATTCAATCGAAGAACTAGCTGAAAAAGCTGATTTCTTAGAAGTATCTTTTCTGTTGATTTTTGGCGAATTACCAACCAAAGCACAATTAGAAAAATTTGAAAACGATATCAGAAAATATACGTTAGTCAACGAAGAAATGAAAAACATCATCGATGGTTTTCCTAAAACGGCTCATCCAATGGGTGTTTTAGCTTCTCTAACAAGTGCTCTTACCGCTTTTAACCCTAAAGCTGTGAATCCTAATAACGAAAAAGAAATGTATGATGCTGTTTGTAAAACAATGGCAAAATTCTTAGTTATTGCAACATGGACGTACAGAAAAACTATGGGTTATCCTTTGAACTACTATGATAATACAAAAGGATATGTAGAAAACTTCATGAGAATGATGTTTGAATTACCAACCGAACCTTATAAATTTGATAAAAAAGTTATCGATGCATTAGATAAACTATTTATTCTTCACGCAGATCACGAACAAAATTGTTCTACTTCAACAGTAAGAATTGTAGGTTCTTCTCATGCAGGTTTATTTGCTTCAATTTCTGCAGGTGTGTCTGCACTTTGGGGACCATTACATGGAGGAGCTAACCAAGCTGTACTTGAAATGTTAGAAGAAATTCATAACAATGGAGGTGATGTTGCTAAATATGTATTAAAAGCAAAAGACAAAGATGATTCATTCCGTTTAATGGGATTCGGACACAGAGTGTATAAAAACTTTGACCCAAGAGCAACAATTATTAAAAAAGCAGCAAATGATGTTTTAGAAGCTTTAGGAGTTGATGATCCTTTATTGGATATAGCTAAACAATTAGAAAAAGTAGCTTTAGAAGATGAATACTTCAAGGCAAGAAATTTATATCCAAACGTAGATTTCTATTCAGGTATCATTTATCGTGCTATGGGAATTCCTGTAGGTATGTTTACAGTTCTTTTTGCAATTGGACGTTTGCCAGGTTGGATCGCACAATGGAAAGAAATGCGTTTAAACAAAGAACCAATCGGAAGACCAAGACAAGTTTATACAGGGTATAACTTAAGACCTTTTAAAGAAGTAAAAGATAGATAAAAACTAAAAATCCCGTTTCAACAAAATTATGAAACGGGATTTTTTTTATTTTGATAAAAAGGAATTAATCAGCTTCTTCAAAATTATCTTTTTTACCTCTTAATTCATCAATCTTATCTTCAGCTTTCTCTACAAAACTTGAAGCAGCTTCTTTTGCATCTTCAGCTTTTTCTTCAACCCATTCAGAGGCCTCTTCTAATTTGTCTTTTGCAGTTTCTACAAAGCTAGATACTTTTTCACCAACACCCATTTCGTCTAATTTTGCAGAGGCCTCATCAATTAGATGAGAAGCTTTTTCCTTTAAATCACCAGCTACTTCAGTTGCTTTATCAATAGCTTTTTCGGCTACATCTTCAACTTTGTCACTTACATTATCAGCAGTTCCTTTTGCTTTTCCAAAAAGTGAACTAAAAAAATTTGAAATTCCCATAATTATTTTTGTTATTAGTTTTTTGTAACTCAAATGTATAGAAAAGATTTTAATAAAAATATAGTATTATAACAATGTGGATAAATATACTTTTTAATCGTTAAAATGCACATTCTGTTTTTTATCTTTGTAGCAATGCCAAAAAGCAATTATATGTTACAATTAAATGTAAAAAACGAAACAGCAAGATTAAAAGCAGTAGTTTTAGGTTCAGCCATTAGTAATGGTCCAACACCAACAGCTGACGAAGCTTATGATCCAAAATCATTAGAACACATTTTAGCAGGAACCTATCCTGTAGAAGAAGATATGGTGAAAGAAATGGAAGCTTTTAACCAAGTTTTTCAAAAATATGAGGTACAAGTTTTTAGACCAAAAATGATTGAAAACTACAATCAAATCTTTACAAGAGATATTGGTTTTGTAATCGAAGATACTTTCATAAAAGCAAATATCTTACCAGATAGAGAAAGAGAATTGGATGCTATTCAATATGTTATAGATCAAATTGATCCCAAAAAAGTAGTTCGTCCACCAGAAGAAGTACATATTGAAGGTGGAGATGTGATGTTATGGAATGATTATATCTTCATAGGAACATACAAAGGTTCAGATTACAAAGATTACATTACAGCAAGAACTAACATGGCGGGTGTAAATTATATCAAAGAATTATTTCCAAATAAAATTGTAAAAGAATTTGATTTAGTAAAATCAAAAATCGAAGCTAGAGACAATGCCTTACATTTAGATTGCTGCTTTCAGCCTGTAGGAACTGATAAAGGAATCATTTACAAAAGCGGTTTCCGTGAAGAAGCAGATTATATGTATTTGGTCAAACTTTTCGGAAAAGAAAATCTATTTCACATCACAAGAGATGAAATGTATCATATGAATTCGAACGTGTTTTCTATTGCACCAGATGTAGTAGTTTCTGAGAAAAATTTCACCCGATTAAACAATTGGCTTAGAGAAAGCGGTTTTACAGTTGAAGAAATTCCATATGCCGAAATTGCTAAACAAGAAGGATTACTAAGATGTTCAACATTACCATTAATTAGGGATTAAAAAGTTGTCAGTTAACGGTTTTCAGTTATTTACTAAATAAATTGTTTATAAATGAGTAGTTATCAAGATTTGGATATTTACAAAATTAGTTTGGTATTATTTTATGAGATTCATTCAGCTTCATTACTTTTGCCAAAATATGAGTTATATGAATTGGGCAGTCAAATAAGACGTTCTTCAGATTCTGTAAACTCTAATATTGTTGAAGGTTATGGCAGAAATCGTTACAAAGCTGATTTTATTAGATTTTTAGTTTTTTCACATTCAAGTTGTTTAGAAACAAAAGGGCATTTAATAAAGATTAATCATTTATACAAAGGATTAATACCTGATATAGAAAGATATATTACAGATTATGATAATTTAGGAGCAAAAATTTTCAATTTTATAAAATACGTTGAAAATAACTGGAAAACTTAGACTTTTAATAAAACTGACAACAGACAACAGATAACAGACAACAAAAAAAATGAAACAAACCACAAATTCCATACTAATGATTCGTCCGGTAGCATTCCGAATGAACGAACAAACAGCGGTAAATAATTATTATCAAAAAGTATTAGATGGATTAACTCCAGAAAATGTAAACGCCAAAGCACAAGAAGAGTTTGATACTTTTGTGCAAAAACTTAAAATGGTTGGTATAGATGTAACAGTTGTAGACGATACAATTAATCCGGATACACCAGATAGCATTTTCCCTAACAATTGGATCTCTTTTCACGAGAATGGTGATGTAGCTCTATATCCTATGTTTGCCGAAAATCGTCGTGCCGAAAGAAGAGAAGATATTCTTGATTTATTAGAAGAAAAAGGATTCAAATTAAATGATATTGTGGATTACACTTCAGCCGAAGAGGATGGCATTTTTCTAGAAGGAACAGGAAGTCTTCTTCTAGATAGAGCCAATGGAAAAGCTTATTGTGCCTTATCTCCTAGAGCAGATGAAGAATTAATGATCGAATTCTGTGAAGATTTTGATATGGGACCTATTATTTTTGAAGCGTATCAAACCGTTGATGGAGAACGAAAATTGATTTATCATACTAATGTTATGATGTGTTTAGGTGAAACTTTTGCAGTTATTTGTGCCGATTGTATTGATGACAAAAGCGAAAGGAGACAAGTCTTACAAAGTTTAAAAGAAGACGGAAAAGAAATCATTTTAATCACAGAAGAGCAAGTAAACAACTTTGCTGGAAACATGTTGCAATTAAAAGGTACTGATGATAAAAGTTATTTGGTAATGAGCAAATCAGCTCATGAAAGTTTAACTGCTGACCAAATTCAAAAATTAGAAAAGCATGCCACAATTTTAAGTTCCAGTTTAGATACAATTGAAGCTTGTGGCGGTGGAAGCGCAAGATGTATGATGGCAGAAATTTTTCTTCCAAAGAACTAATTTTTTTAAAATTTCAATACTGAAATTCCAAATTCCAAAATAATAATTGGGATTTGGAATTTTATTTTTTGGAATTTTCTTAATTAGTTTTCGCAATATTCTTAATCATTCCACCAAAAATAAAATAGTGAAAAGGCACTAAACTATACCAATAAAGCCTTCCAAATATACCTTTTGGTCTAAATGTAGCAATTTGATGCAAAACATTATCTTCATCAATTCTGAATTCTAACCAAGCTTCACCAGGCAATCGCATTTCTGCAAATAATAACAATCTTTTTTCAGTCTTATCAGCTAACAAAACCCTCCAAAAATCCAAAGAATCACCTGCAGCTATCTCATTTACATGTGTTCGACCTCTTTGCAAACCAACACCACCAACCAATTTATCAAAAAAACCTCTAATTTCCCACATCCAATTGCCATAATACCAACCTTTGGCTCCACCAATAGACCAAATGTTTTCCAAAACTTTATCAACATCATCAACTTTTATGGACTTTTCATCTTTTAAACAACCGTACGTTGGAACTTGAATATAACCTACTAATTCTTTTTTAAATCGACCACTAACTAGACTGTCTTTCCAACTTGAAACTACAAGGTTTTGTTCAATTTTTAAAAACGCAAGTTTTATAGCTTCCACATAAGAAATAGGAGTGATGTTTAAAATATTTCGAAGTCTATTGTCATTGCAAACAACTTCCAATCGCATACTGTCAACTAAATTTACGGCTAATTTATATGATGTAGAAGTTACAAAATAAAGCCAATAAGAAGATAATTTTGGAGTCATTACGGGCAAAGTAAAAATCCAAAGTTTAATTTTTCTTGTTTCTGCATAGGAAAGCATCATTTGTTTGTAAGTAATGATATCTGGTCCACCAATGTCAAACGAATCATCATAGCATTTTTCATTCAACATCACACCTATTAAATACTGTATTACATCACGAATAGCAATAGGTTGGCACTTGGTTAAGACCCATTTTGGTGTAATCATTACAGGCAGTTTCTCGCATAAATCCCTAATGATTTCAAAAGAGGAACTTCCAGAACCAACAATTATGGCTGCTCTTAAAACTGTTGTTTTAAAATTCCCTTTATAGAGAATTTCTTCAACATTTAATCTAGACTGTAAATGCTTTGAAAGATACTCTTGATTTACAATTCCACTTAAATAAACAACTTGTGTTACACCAATTTTATTTAAATAAATATTGAAGTTTTTAGCAGCTTTAGTTTCCAATTCATCAAATTTATCAGTAGATGAGGTCATGGAATGAATTAAATAAAAAGCAACATCAAATTTTTCAGGTAGATTTTCAAGTAAAGGTTCTTCTAAAAAGTCAAGTTCCCAAATAGTAATCTTTTTAAGTGTACTAGCATCAAGACCAAGACGATTTTTGTTTCTGACACAACACACTACGTCATGACCATTATTTAATAATTCAGGTAATAGCCTTTTCCCAACATAACCGTTTGCTCCAGTGAGTAGAATTCGCATGTATTTCTTTTTTTCTTAAAGTTAAGAAAATTTGAAATACTAAAAGAAGATGCCTATAATTTTAAGACTTGTTTAAGTAAGTTAAGATAATTTTTTTTAACCTATAACCAATTACCCAAAACCCATAACCTTTTTTTAAATTCCTCTAATAATGCTCAAAATAGCACTAATAATATATTGAATTCCAATGGCAATCGTCAAGAAACCTACTATTCTTGAAATGGCTACAATTCCAGAAGAACCTAAAATTCTAGATAAATAATAAGCACTTCTTAAAATAATAAAAATAACAATCGCAATCACAAGAATAGCAATGCTAGACGCAATTATTTCACCAGTTGTGTTGTGTTCTTGATAAAAGGCAATTAATAAAGACATAGAACCTGGTCCAGCAAGCATGGGCATGGCTAAAGGAGTCAAAGCAATATCACTTCTTTCCTGTGCTTCTTCTTCTACTTTTTTATTAATACCTTTGTTTTTACTGAATTTACCATTCAGTAAAGCAAAACCAGAATTTGTAATTAAAATTCCACCAGCAATTCTAAGAGCAGTAATCGTAATTCCAAAAAAAGACAATACATATTGACCAACAAAAAAAGAAATCATTAATATAATAAATACATTAATGGCTGTCCATAAAGAAGTTTTGGAAAGTTCAGCTTTACTATATCCTTCAGTTAATCCCACAAATATGGGAACGGTTCCAATGGGATTTAAAATGGAGAATAAAGCAGCAAATAAGAGTAGGAATACTTCCATTTGTTTTTTTACAAATGTAGCATAAATTATTTTTTAATTAGTTTTATTAAAAAGTTAATTTATCAGTTGTTTATCTGTTTCAATTTTAGATTTTCAATTTTTTTTAGAAATTTCATAATTTTATCAGTGTTTTTTGAAATATCAATACTGATAAAATGTTCGTCAATATGAAACGTCATAGTATTACCAGGTTTAAAAAGAACCAATTTGTAAAAAGGGATAACTAAAGCATAAACTTCTAATTGCGATTGAAATCCCATAATGATTCCCTTAGGTCTGAGCTCAATATTTGCATATTTGATGGAATTGTTTTTGTTTAAAATGTTGCCGATTTCTGGGCTAGCTTTGACAATAGGTAATCTAGGAGAACCAGTTCCTTTCATTTTTATATTTTCAATAATACCATAAGGATTGCCCACTAAATCGTTTATAGTTTTCTTGATTTTTTTATCATTATGTGAGATGTTGAAAAGCATTTTTGTTTAAAATTAATTATAACTTTAAAGTTAAATGCCAGTCTTTGGAAATATTTATAAATTGTTTATTCGTATTTTTGTCTTTTAAAAGATAAATATGAAAAAGACATTAGTAATAGGAGCTTCAACAAATCCAGAACGATATAGCTTTAAAGCCATTAACAGTTTAGTAAATCACAAACATACGGTTGTGGCCATTGGTCAAAAAACAGGAGAAGTAGCAGGAGTTAAAATTCAGTCAAAAGCTATTCCTGCCACAAAAATTCATACAGTTACTTTGTATCTAAATGCAATTGCTCAACGCGATTATTATAACTACATCATTGGTTTAGAGCCAAAAAGAGTACTATTCAATCCAGGGACAGAAAATCCTGAATTTTATCAACTGTTAAAGGCAAACGGTATCAAATATGAAGAAGCTTGTACACTAGTTTTGTTGGCTACGAATCAGTATTAATCCTAAGAAGGTTAAAAATCCATTGACCATTAAGATTTCAAATCCAAAGGTATAATTAAACCAAACTTCTCCATAAGCATTTAACAATAGGGAAATTATGACGGCAGAAAGGGCAACTATGGGAACTAATTTGTCTTTAACATGCCAGTTGGTAAATAATCCAAAGCTATAAAGTCCTAATAACGGACCATAAGTAAATCCAGCAAATTTCAGGACTTTATCAATGATACTTGCATCGTTGAAACCATATTTAAAAATCAGGATTACGATTATGGATACCAATACAAAAGCTAAATGAATTTTCTTTCTGACCGCAATTTGTTGGGCGGGGTCATATCTTTTCTCAATATTCAAAATATCGATACTAAAAGAAGTTGTAAGTGAAGTTAGAGCACTATCAGCAGATGAAAAAGCAGCAGCAATCAAACCTAACAGGAAACTAAAAGCAACAACAACTCCTAAATAATTATTGGCCAAAACGGCAAACAGTTGGTCTTTGTGAGCGTCAATTCCGTTTTTTAAAGCATATTCAGTAAATAATAGTCCTAAAACTAAGAATAGAAAATTCACGAATGTTAAGACAATTGTGAACCAAAACATATTCTTTTGGGCATCTTTTAAACTTTTGCAAGTCAAATTTTTCTGCATCATATCTTGATCTAAACCAGTCATTACGATGGCAATAAAAGCTCCAGAGAAAAATTGTTTCCAGAAATATTTTGGGGAACTTAAATCGTCAAAGAAAAATGTTTTTGAAAAATCACTATCTGCAACATAAGAAGATATAGAATTGATGTTCAAACCTAAATCTTGAGAAACAACTACAATACAAATCACAACTGAAACCAACATAAACAGCGTTTGTAAAGTGTCGGTCCAAATAATAGTTTTAATACCAGATTTTTGTGTGTAAACCCAGATTAAGAAAATAATTGAAGTCACGGTAATCCAATAGGGAATTCCAAGGGGTTCAAAAACTAAAGTCTGTAAAACGTCAGCCACTAAAAGCAAACGTAAATTAGAACCAACAGTTCTCGAAACAATAAAAAACCAAGCTCCAGTTTTGTATGAATAATTTCCAAATCTATCATTAAGGTAAGTATAAATAGAAGTTAATTGCAATTTATAATACAAAGGCAAAAGCACTGTTCCAATGACAAAATAACCTAAAATGTAACCAATTACAATTTGAAAATAGGCAAATTGAGCCGCTTCCACTTTTCCAGGAACAGAAATAAAGGTCACACCAGATAGTGAAGCTCCAATCATTCCAAATGCTACCAAATACCAAGGAGATTGTCGATTTGCTTTAAAAAAAGTATCGTTACTAACTTCTGATTTTTTTCCTGTAAAATAAGAAAATAAGATGAGTACAGTAAAATAAGCTAATACAAGAATTAATATAGAAATAGGTTGCATGGAGTCAGTTTTTCTACAAAATTAATAGAATAAAATTAAGTTCAAATTTTTTGTTGAAATAACTATATTTGTAGGGTATGGAATTATCATCAAAGAAATTAGAAAAAGCCGTTAATGAAATGGCTCAATTGCCTGGAATCGGAAAACGAACAGCTTTGCGATTAGTACTTCATTTATTAAAACAACCCAAAGAACAAACACAATTTTTAACAGAAGCCTTGCAAAATATGCGCGAACAAATAAAGTTTTGTAGCAATTGCAATACCTTATCAGATAATGATATTTGTGAAATTTGTTCTAACCCAAATAGAGATAAAACTATTATTTGTGTTGTAGAAGATATTAGAGATGTTATGGCAATTGAAAATACAGGTTTATACAAAGGTTTATATCATGTTTTAGGTGGAAGAATTTCGCCAATTGACGGAATTGGACCTTCGCAACTAAGCATTATACCCATCGTAGAAAAAGTAAAATCAGGAGAAGTTAAAGAGTTAATTTTTGCTTTGAGCTCCACAATGGAAGGGGACACAACCAATTTTTATATTTATAAACAAATTCAAGAATTTTCAGTAAATGTTTCAACAATTGCTAGGGGAATTGCTATCGGTGATGAATTAGAATATACGGATGAAGTTACTCTTGGAAGAAGTTTATTACACAGAATTCCATTTGAAGTGTCCATTAAAAACGTTTAACAGTTTAATAGTGTTATATTTATTACCTCTTTTAAAGCTTTTGCTTATATTTGCCAACTAACTTATTATGGAATGAGAATTTTTAAGTTTTTTATAGTGTTTGTTGTGGCCACATCCTTGTTTTCATGTATTCCCAACAAAGATTTAATTTACCTTCAAGACTATGGAAATAAACCGGATGGAATTGTAATCAATGAATTTGATGCCAAGCCTTATAGAGTTCAGGTCAATGATATTTTGAGTATTAACATCAAAGCTCTGGATCAAAAATTAGTGGAGATGTTTAACGCTTCCACACAGCAAACGCAAGCGCAAAGCGCACAAGGGATTTATTTCTCAGGATACAACGTAAATCAACACGGAAACATTCGAATTCCTGTTTTAGGAGAAATAAATGTTTTAGGCTTTACCTTAGAGGAAATAAGAACAACGGTCGAAAAAAAATTAACCGATGAGTACTTTACTGAACAAGCAAGAATCTTTGTCACCGTAAAATTAGCAGGTTTTAATTATACCATTAATGGTGAAATAGGACAACCAGGAAATCAGGTGTTGTTTCAAGAGAAAGTAACTATTTTAGAAGCTATTGCTAATGCAGGAGACATAAACCTCACAGGAAACAGAAAAGAAGTTCAAATACTAAGAAAACAACCGCATGGTTTTGAAATGTATTCGTTAGATTTAACAAATCGAGAAGTAGTCAATTCACCTAATTTCTACATCCAACCTAATGATTACATTATTGTCAAACCTTTGAAACAAAAGTCTTGGGGAACAGGAACAACCGGTACCCAAACCATTGGCACCATAATCACAGCATTATCCTTAGTGACCACTACAATTTTATTGCTTAGAAACTAATATGTTAGATATCAAAGATTTTAATATTCTAGAAACACAAAACAGCTTTGACTTCAAAGGCTTTATCGCAAAGTTAATGAGCTATTGGAAGTGGTTTATACTGTGTTTGATTTTGACCTTTACTATTGCTTACCAAGTAAATATTCGTAAAGAGAAAATTTATGGAATGGAAACTTTAATTGTAGTAAAAGATGAAAACAACCAACTCTTTTCTTCAAACACCAGTTTAGTGTTCAATTGGGGTGGAACATCAGATAAAGTGCAGACAGTAATTACGACTTTAAAATCAAGATCACATAATGAAATTGTTGTAAGAAACCTTCAGTTTTATATCAATTACTTAAAACAAACGGAGTATAACCTACAAGATGCTTATGGGGAAACTCCTTTTAAAGTTGTTATTGATGAAAATAAAGGACAAATTGCCAATCAACTGTTGAAAATAAAATTTCTAAATCAGAATCAATTTGAACTTTCTACTACTTTTGAAAATACTATAGCAGATTTATACCATTATGCCGATAATACAAAAAGCAATGTAAAAGTTCCTGTAGGGGATTACAAAAGGACTTTCAACATCAATGAAAAAGTCGAATTGCCTTTTTTAAGTTTTAAATTGACACAAGATTTAATGAATATCAACAATTTAAAGCAAGAATATTTTATCAAGTTTTCAGACTTTAATAGTACAGTGGCAAGCTATAAAAGCGTAGATGTTGAGGCCGATGTTAAAGGAGGTTCCATAATAAAAATTGCAAAAGCAGGCACAAACAAAGCAAGACTGGTGGATTTTCTCAATGCAACAGTGAGCACATTAAAAAAACGTCAGTTAGATAGCAAAAATCAATTTGCAACCAATACCATTAGGTTTATAGACAGTACCTTAATCGATGTGGAAAAGCAAATGAATGAAGCTGAAGGAGAGCTTAAATCTTTTAGAAAAGATAAAAATGTATATATGCTTGAAGGTGGTGGAGAAGTGCTAACTTCAAAATTATCAGAGTATGATGTAGAAAAAGACATAGTTAACAGAAAAATAGCATACTATAATTTACTAAAAAATTATCTAGAAAAAAATAATGATTATTCAAAACTACCTGCACCAACAGTAGCTGGAATTGAAGATCCAAACATTATTTCTAATGTGTCTAAGTTAATTCAACTCTCCACAGAAAGATCTGAAAAAGCGTATGCCGTTAAAAATGAAAAAATGTTTGCGGACTTTGATGTACAAATGGAATCGGTTAAAAAAGTGTTGTTAAACAATATTGCCAGCTCAAAAAGCGCGCTTCAAATCGATTTATCCTTATTGGCTCGAAACATCAATAATGCCGAGAGTTCCATTAGGCAACTGCCAGAACAACAGCAAGATTTAATAAACTTTACTCGTAAATTTAATTTAAAGGACAATATTTACACGACCTTTCTTGAAAAAAGAGCGGAAGCGGATATCATAAGAGCTTCTAATTTGTCTGACATTGAGTTTATTGACCCGGCAAAAGATGTGGGTGATGGATTAATTGGACCCAAAACCAGTGTCAATTATATTTTAGCCTTGTTGCTTGGCTTAGGGATACCATTTCTTATAGTGTTTGTGATAACTTTGTTAGATAATTCAATTAACACTACGGATGATATTGAAAAATTAACTAAAATTCCAATAATTGGGGTCATTGGTAAGAACATGGAAGAGGGCAACTTAGCGGTTTTTGACAAACCTAAATCCGCTATCGCAGAATCTTTTAGAGGTATCAGATCATCTCTTCAATTTATTTATAAAAAGCAAAAAATAGAGGGTGCAAAAATTGTAATGCTAACGTCATCCGTTGGTGGGGAAGGAAAAACCTTCTGCACCATGAATTTAGCCACGGTTTTTGCTATGAGTGGCAAAAGGTCGGTGATTGTAGGTTTAGATTTAAGAAAACCTAAACTTTTTGATGAATTTAATATAGACAATAATATTGGGGTAGTGAACTACTTAATTGGGCAAAAAAAGATAACCGAAATAGTTCAAAATACGCATATTCCTAATCTTGATATTATCACTTCGGGTCCAATTCCTCCCAATCCTGCTGAATTGATTATAAGTGACGCTATGAATGAGCTTATAGAGGAATTAAAAGAAATTTACGATTACATCATTTTAGACACACCACCCGTTGGCTTAGTCTCAGACGCTTTAGAATTAGCACAATATTGTGATGCGACTTTATATATTGTTAGACAAGCAGTAACTAAGAAAGGAATGCTTTCTGTAGTGAACGAAAAACATAGGAGAGGAGAATTACACAACATCAGTATCATATTAAATGATTTTAAGAAAAAATCGAAATACGGATATAATTATGGTTATGGTTATGGCAGCTACGAGGAAGGTTATGTGCAATCATCGTCTAAAAAAGGTTTTTTAAATAGATTTAAGAAAAAATAAATAATGAATATTACAGGAAGAAAGATATTAATCACAGGTGGTGCAGGATTTATAGGGTCTAATTTATGTGACTATTTTTTAAATAACGACAACAATGTTGTTTGTCTAGATAACTTTGCAACTGGACATAAACATAACATTGAAAAATTCAACTCAAATCCCAACTTTACTTTAATAGAAGGAGATATTAGAGATTTGGATACTTGTAAGCAAGCGGTTGAAGGGGTAGATTATGTGTTGCATCAAGCAGCGCTTGGAAGTGTTCCTCGTTCAATTAATGATCCAATTACATCTAACGATGTCAATGTTTCTGGTTTTTTAAATATGTTAGTAGCTTCACGAGATGCCAAAGTAAAACGATTTGTTTACGCGGCTAGTTCTTCAACGTATGGAGATTCTAAAGAGTTGCCAAAAGTAGAGAACGTCATTGGAAAACCATTATCTCCTTATGCAATTACGAAATACGTTAATGAACTGTATGCCACTATTTTTAGTAATACATACGGCTTAGAAACTATTGGATTACGTTATTTCAACGTTTTTGGAAGAAATCAAGATCCAAATGGTGCTTATGCTGCAGTAATTCCTAAATTTGTAGCCCAATTTATCAATCACGAAAGTCCAGTCATTAATGGAGATGGAATGTTCTCAAGAGACTTTACTTATATTGACAATGTAGTTCAAATGAACGAAAAAGCATTATTAACAGATAATTCCGAAGCAATAAATACCGTTTACAATACAGCTTTTGGAGATAGTACTACTTTGAATGATTTAATAAATTATTTAAAAGAGTTTCTAACTGAATATGATGCAGAAATAGCTAACGTTGAGGTTATTTATGGACCAAATAGAGCAGGAGATATTCCTCATTCGCTAGCAAGTATAGATAAAGCAAAAACTTTATTAGGATACAGTCCTAAGTATTCAATGAAAGAAGGATTAAAAGAAGCCGTAAAATGGTATTGGTTAAATTTGAAAAAATAATATAAAATGATTAAAAATATATGTTGTATCGGTGCTGGATACGTTGGTGGGCCAACTATGGCAATTATTGCACAAAAATGTCCAAGTATTAAAGTTACAGTAGTTGACTTAAATGAAAAAAGAATCACTGATTGGAATGATCCAAATGTTGATAATATTCCAATATACGAACCTGGTTTAAGTGAAATAGTTGCAGAAGCTAGAGGGAGAAATTTATTCTTTTCTACAGAAGTGGACAAAGCTATTGATGAAGCGGAAATGATTTTTATTTCGGTAAACACTCCTACTAAAACCTATGGAGTTGGAAAGGGTATGGCAGCCGATTTAAAATACATTGAATTATGTGCCAGACAAATTGCAAGAGTGGCTAAAACGGATAAAATTGTTGTAGAAAAATCAACTTTACCAGTTAGAACCGCAAGTGCAATCAAAAGCATATTAGATCACACAGGAAATGGAGTGAAATTTCAAATTTTATCAAATCCTGAGTTTTTAGCGGAAGGTACTGCAGTAGAAGATTTATTAGCTCCTGATAGAGTTTTAATTGGTGGAGATGCTACTGAAGACGGACAAAAAGCGATTCAGTCTTTAGTGGATATTTATGCCAATTGGGTGCCAAAAGAACAAATATTAACTACAAATGTTTGGTCTTCTGAATTATCAAAATTGACAGCCAATGCTTTCTTAGCACAAAGGGTTTCTTCAATTAATGCTATGTCGGAATTATGTGAAAAAACGGGAGCAGACGTTAATGAAGTAGCTAGAGCCATTGGAATGGATAGTAGAATAGGACCCAAATTTTTAAAATCTTCTGTTGGGTTTGGAGGTTCATGTTTTCAAAAAGACATCTTAAATTTAGTTTATATTGCTAAATCTTACGGATTAAATGAAGTAGCAGATTATTGGGAACAAGTAATCATTATGAACGATCACCAAAAAAGAAGATTTGCAAAAAATATAATCAAGACTTTATACAATACAGTTTCTGGAAAAAAAATCGCATTCTTAGGTTGGGCTTTTAAAAAAGATACTAATGACACCAGAGAATCAGCAGCTATTTATGTAGCAGATGATTTATTGGCAGAACAAGCCAATATTGTAGTTTTTGATCCAAAAGTAAAAGAAAGTCAAATTTATTATGATTTAGATTATCTAGAAACGCGTCCCTCCGAATTGAACAGGACTGATTTAAAGGTGGTAAATGATCCTTATGAGGCTTGTAAAGATGCGCATGCCATAGCAATCTTAACAGAATGGGACGAATTTAAAACATACGATTGGAAAAAAATATACAATCAAATGCAAAAACCAGCTTTTGTATTTGACGGAAGAAATTTATTAGATAAAAAAGAATTAGAACAGATTGGCTTTGTATATCAAGCAATTGGGAGTTAGATCTATTCTCTTTTAACCGTCAGTTCGAGTGATTTCGACGGAACAAAGTGGAGTTGAAATTGTATCGAGAACCCTTGTTGTCAAAACGATTCATTACGTTTTTTAGGATCACAGATTAAAGAAATTTTAATAATCAATAGTTATATTTATCGTCAGTTCGAGTGATTCAGATGCAGTCGGAAATTGTAAGGAGTACCCTTGTTAAAAAAACACATAGATAAGTAACTAACTTGTCTACAAAAGTAGTAATAGAAAATAAAAATAAAATGTCACAAAATCACCCCATCACCCCATCACCCCGTCTTGCAATCATTGGACTTGGGTATGTAGGTTTACCATTAGCAAGATTGTTTGCGACAAAATTTCCAGTAGTAGGTTTTGATATTAACCAAAAAAGAATTGACGAACTAAATTCTGGTAAAGACAGTACTTTGGAAGTTGAAGATGACATCTTACAAGAGGTATTGATAAAATCTCCTTCAGAGGCTAAAGGTTTGTATTGTTCTGCAGATTTGGATGCTATAAAAGATTGCAATTACTATATAGTTACTGTTCCCACTCCTGTGGATAAAAACAACCGACCTGATTTAACTCCTTTGTATAAATCCAGTGAAACGGTTGGAAAGGTTTTGAAAAAAGGAGATATCGTGATTTATGAATCAACTGTTTATCCGGGTGTGACTGAAGAGGAATGTATTCCTGTTTTAGAACGTGTTAGCGGTTTAAAATTCAATGAAGATTTTTTTGCAGGCTATTCACCTGAAAGAATAAATCCTGGAGACAAAGAACATACAGTTGAAAAAATATTAAAAGTTACATCCGGTTCAACTCCAGAAATTGGAAAAAAAGTGGATGATTTATACAAAAGTGTAATCACTGCCGGTACGCATTTAGCACCAACCATCAAAGTTGCTGAAGCGGCTAAGGTTATTGAGAATTCGCAACGTGATATTAATATTGCTTTTGTCAATGAATTGGCTAAAATATTTAATTTATTAGATATCAATACCCACGATGTTTTAGAAGCTGCTGGAACAAAATGGAATTTTTTACCATTCAAACCAGGATTAGTTGGTGGACATTGTATTGGGGTTGACCCATATTATTTGGCACAAAAAGCCCAAGAAAAAGGGTATCACCCAGAAATCATTTTAGCGGGCAGACGCTTGAATGACAGTATGGGAGAATATGTAGCTTCACAAGTGGTGAAAGCCATGATTAAAAAAGGAGTTACGGTTAATGGAGCAAATCTTTTAATGTTAGGAATCACCTTTAAAGAAAATTGTCCAGATGTTCGTAACACCAAAATTGTAGACGTTATTGCCTCTTTAGAAGAATACGGAATTACAGTCACAACTTATGATCCATGGGCAAATCCTGCAGAAGTGCTACACGAATATAAAATTACAAGTACCAACGAAATTCCAAACACAAAGTTTGATGCTGTAGTCTTAGGAGTTTCTCATAAAGAGTTCTTAACATTAGACATTCCATCCTTACAAAAAGACAATAGTGTCTTGTATGACGTAAAAGGAATACTGGGTAGTGGTGTAGATGGTAAACTTTAATAGTTCTTGATGTAAGATATTCAAGGCCTTGCTTTTTGCAGGGCTTTTTTTTGGAACACGGATGAGACGGATTGACTTCGTCAAACACAGGTTTTCACGGATTTTTTTAGGAACACAGATTTGAGAAATCTTTTATAATCTTTAAAATCAACTTGTTCTATTAACCGTCAGTTCGAGTGGTTTTTAGGCATGAAAACGCTAGTTTTTATGGCTAAAAATTGTATCGAGAACCGTTATAATGAAAATGATTTGTTTTTTTGGAACACGGATGAGACGGATTGCACGGGTTTTCGCGGATTTTTTTGAAACACAGATTTTAGAAATCTTTTATAATCTTTAAAATCTATAAGTTCTATTTACCGTCAGTTCGAGTGGTTTTTAG
>NZ_CAWUIC010000012.1:0-105519 GCF_963922255.1 uncultured Flavobacterium sp.
TTAAAGTATCGTTATTTAATATGTTCACTACTACTGGAGAAGTGATGTCAGAACTGATAGGACCGATAGGGTCATTTACAGCATCGATAACCGCAGGCTCTACTACTATAGTAATATTAGCTACATCACAGTTATTAGGACTAGCGATTTCACAAATCATGTAAGTGATTACATAAGTTCCTGCAGGAGTTCCAGGAGCTACTGCTACATTTCCAGAAGTTATATCTAAAGATACACCAGGATCAGTTGCAGGAGTTAATACTGATATTGTTACTGCAGTTGCATCAGTAAATACTACACCGTTAAGAGTATCGTTATTTGTAAGAGCATTTACTACAGTAGGATTTCCGATAGTTGAGTTTATAGGAGTAGCAGACATATCATCGTCATTAGCTACAATCACATTTGTATCCGTAGGGTCTTCAACTACTACAATTACATTCGCTGTATCACAATTCGTTGGATTTACTGTTTCACATATTTGGTATGTGATTGTGTATACACCAGGAGGAGTTCCCGGAGCTACATCTACAGTTCCGTCTGTTGTATCTAACGTTACACCAGGGTCTTGAGCAGGAGTCACGATAGTTAAAATTACATCTGCAATATTAACTGGAGTTGTTCCATTCAAACTATCATTATCTAACACATTGACTACATTATTAGCACCCGTGACACCATCAATAGGGTTAGTAGTATCATTTACTGCATCAATAGTTGCCGGATTATTTGGATCTTCAACGATAATAGTTACATCAGCAGTATCACAATTAGTTGGATTAGCATTTTCACAAATCGTATAAGTGATTACATAGGTTCCAGCAGGAGTTCCCACAGGAACAGTTACTTCACCAGTTGTTAAATCTACAGGGAAACCACCAGGATTAGAACCCACAGTAAGAGTTATATCTGAAGGATCAACTGGATTACCGTTTAAAGTATCGTTATTTAATATGTTCACTACTACTGGAGAAGTGATGTCAGAACTAATAGGACCGATAGGGTCATTTACAGCATCGATAATTAATAAAGGAGTATCAATATCAGTACAAGTTGGACATGTTGGATCTGGATCAGAAGTGTCACTAGTTACAGTAACAATATTGGTTAAATTCCCAGTATAGTTAGAAGGTACAATTAGTGTTAATGTATAAACCACCGAAGTACCATTAGCTAAAGTTGGGATAGTATTTGATAAAGCACCAACACCACTTGAACCGTTATTACCACTCCATATTGCAGAAGTAATACCTGTAGGAAGCGGATCACTAACAACTACATTTGTAGCATCATCAGGACCATTATTTGTTACGGTAATTGTATAAGTAACATCTGTACCAGGTGTATAAGTTGCAGAATTATCTGTTTTAACTGTAACTATATCAGCACTTGTAGCAGAAACATTGATAGTAACTAAAGCAGTATCACAATTAGGAGTAGGAGTGTTGTTGTTACAAATAGTATACTCAAAACTATCAGGACCGCTATAATTTGCATTTGGAGTATATGTAACAACATCATCTGTAGGATCTAATGGAGTTCCATTAGGGTCAGTAATTGTAACGGTACCATTTGTTGGAAGTGTTGAGATTGTTAAGGTTCCATATTGTGGAACATTTGTATCTCCAATAAATAAAGTATCGTTAAAGAAAATATCAACATCCACAGAAGAATTTTCTTGAACAGAAGCACTATCATCAACTACTTCAATTACATAAATTGTAAATATTGCTGTATCACAATTCGAAGAATTTGCCACTTCACAAATTGTATATTCAATAGAATATAATTGTCCAGTTGTGTTTAAAGGAACAACTATATCCCCACCAGGAGTAATTGTTAAACCAATTAATGAAGGGTTGTTAGTTATAGAAATATTAACTAATGAAGGATTTGTAATTGCAATAGACTCTAATGTGTCTGTTCCATTTCCATTGTTTACAAAAATATTTCCAACAATTCCTTGTTGAGAGTAACTAATAATAAAATTATTATCATCTTCAGCGACAATTGTAGGTGTAAGTACAATAGTTATTGTTGCTGTATCACAAACTCCAGGATTTAATGCATCACAAATTTCATAAGTTGCAACATAAGGTATCCCATTATTTATATTAGAGTTTGGAGGAATTATAATGTCACCATTATTATTGACAGTTAAACCAGTTAAACCACCATCATTCTGTAGAGTAATTGTTACAGTTGTACTAACGGTAATAGGATTTCCATTTAAGGTATCAGGACCAACACCGTTATTTGGGAAAATATTTCCAACAGTACCACCAATTTCACTAGCCGTTATAACATCATCTTCTGCAATAATTTGACCATTAATTGTAATAAAAATAGTTGCTGAATCACAATTAGTAGGTATTGCTACTTCACAAATTTGATAAATAACCTCATAATTTCCAGGAGGTGTATTTGCAGGAATAATTACATCTCCGTTTGGATTAATTGTTATACCTATAATTCCATCATCATCAAGAACTGTGATGTTGACTAGTGTAGAGTTAGTTATTGGAGTATTGTATAATGTATCTTGACCAAAACCATTATCAACAAAAACATTTCCTACAATACCACCGTTTGGAAAGTTCACCGACATATTATCGTTAATTGCATCAATACAAACTGTTCCATTATTATTATAATTTACATTGAAAACATCAGTAATCATTCCGTTATCGATAGTGTTACTAAAGTCACCACCACCCATACCAGGTTGACTTGAATCAGGATCAATTCCATTATTAAAAAGTCTTAATCCAGGCACACAACCACCATTAACAGTAAATGAGAAAATAAGTAATTCATTACCAGTAACAAGATTTGTTAAGGCACCACCAGATTCAACTCCATGAAAGTCATTCTGAGGTTGTATAACAGGAGCGTAAATAATAGAATTATCACCCCAATTACCGGCATTATAGCTGATTAAATTTTGTAATGGAGTATCTGCAATTGAAGCAGGTAATACTACTGAAATTTGCGATGGACCCCAAGTAAAATTATTTTGAGTAAAATCAGGTCTAGCATAAACTTCATATCTGTTGTCAGTAACATTATATTTTAGAGTTAAGTCAATATTACCTTGACTAAACCCTAAAAAGTTTACTAACAGAATAAGACCAAATATAATTTTGTTTCTCATTTTTGTGTATTTATTATTTGTCATTTGGTTAAGCTTTTAATTTGGTATTTGCTCTTTAAACAAATCGTAATTATATAAATCCGAAGCGTTTAGTAAATATTTTGTAATAACGTTAAAGAATATATAATTCGAATCATTTAAAACTCCTCTATATTTGACTTTTGCATCCATATTTACATCTCCGTTTGAATAAACTGGTAATACAAAATCAAAATTGTAATTATTAAATGAATTGGCTACATGATTAATAACTGTACTGAATATTACAGATTGATCATTAAATGTACCAGAATATTTAACTTTACGATCAGAATTTGTATTTCCTGCCCACAAAGCATATTTTCCACTTATATCTTGAGTTTGTTCAAATCCTTCAAAACTTGAATTTTCATTCCATGTAGCAGTAGGGGAACTAGTTGTAAAATCAAAAGCAATGTCACTTCCTGTAAACGTTACAGGAGTATTTGACATAACTCCTATATGATTTCTGTGTTTAACACTGATATAATAACCTACCTTGTTAATTCCTGAAAAACGTAAAGGACTTACTCCATCAGCACTTTCAACAATATCACCATCTTTTTGTACTAAGGCTGCTTTAGTATGCAATACTGTTGTTATGTCTAAAGGATCTCTTAATTCAACAAAAACCCAATCAACAATTGCATCATTACCAGTAACATTTAATATTGTATTTGTCGTTTGTTCACTAACTGTAAAATCAGCTCTTGTAAATCTTGTGTTACCTGAGTTTCCTAAATCAGTATATGGCTCAGTTAAAGGAATTACATTATTTGTTCTTAAATCATCTCTCATTATTCCATTAGATGTTCCAAATAATGATCCTTGAAGCATTACTTTAATAAAAAAGTTTTTCAATTCAACCACTATAGTTACTGTTGCATCATCACAATTTGTTGGGTTTAAAACTTCACAAATTTGATAGGTTAGCGTATATGTTCCTGCAGGAGTATTTGGATCAACATCTACTGAACCATTGGGATTTAAAGTAAGAGGACTATTTGGATCTGGATTTAATTCTGTTAAAATAACATCCAAAGGGTTTACTGGATTACCGTTTAAAATATCATTATCAAAAACGTTTAAAACATTAGTTGCACCATCTGTTCCATTAATTGGATTTGAAGGAGTATCATCATTGGCAATAATATCTGAAGAATCTACAACTACTGTAATAATTGCATCATCACAATTCGTAGGGTTTAAAGCTTCACAAATTTGGTAAGTTGAAGTATATGTCCCAGCAGGTGTATTAGCAGCAACATTTACAAAACCATTATTGTCAACAGTTATGTTAGGAGTTGAAAATGGAATTAATACTGAATAATTAATATCTGTTGTGGCAAAAGAAGTACCGTTTAAAGTATCATTTGCATAAATATTGATAATTGAATTTTGTCCAGTTATTCCATTAATAGGTGTAGTTGAAGTATCGTCATCATTTGCAATAATTTCAGCCGCTCCAACTATTACAGTAACTGTTGCATCATCACAATTTGTTGGATTTAAATTTTCACATATTTGATAAGTCAAAGTATATGTGCCAGCAGGAGTATTTGGATCAACATCCACAGAACCATTAGGGTTTAATGTAAGTGGACTATTTGGATCGGGATTTAACTCAGTTAAAGTTACATCTGAAGGATTAACAGGACTTCCATTCAATGTATCATTGTCAAAAACGTTTAAAACATTTGTTGCACCGTTTGTTCCATTAACCGGATTTAAAGGAGCATCATTATTTGCCACAATATCAGAACTTTCGACAAGTATTGTAATAATTGCATCATCACAATTTGTTGGGTTTAAAGCTTCACAAATTTGATAAGTTGAAGTATAGATTCCAGCTGGAGTATTTGGACCAACATTAACATTTCCATTTGCATCTACAGTAATATTTGTAGTTGAAAATGGGGTTAAAACACTGTAAACAATAGCTGATGGAATGAAAGAAGTTCCATTTAAAGTATCATTTGTATAAATATTGACAACTGAATTTTGTCCAGTAGTTCCATTTACAGGTGTAGCAGAAGTATTATCATCATTTGCAATAATTTCAGTTGCATCAACAATAATAGTCACAATTGCAGTATCACAGTTTAAAGCATTCAAAACTTCACAAATTTGATAAGTAAGTGTATATGTTCCTGCTGGAGTATTTGGATCAACATCTACTGAACCATCAGGATTTAATGTAAGTGGACTATTTGGAATTGGATTTAATTCTGTTAATGTTACATCTGAAGGATCAACAGGACTTCCATTTAATGTATCGTTAGTAAAAACATTCACAACATTTGTTGCCCCATTTGAACCAATTACAGCACTAGGAGAATCGTCAACTGCATCGATACAGTTTGTACCATTATTGTTGTAATTTGCATGAAAAACATCGGTAATCATACCATTATCAATAGTATTACTAAAGTCTCCACCAAACATTCCAGGTTGCGAAGAGTCAGGATCAATACCATTATTGAAAAGTCTTAAACCACTAACACAACCACCAGGTAATTGAAATGAAAAAATTAATTTTTCTACACCACTTACTAAGTCAGTTAATGCACCTCCAGATTCGACACCATGGAAGTCATTTTGAGCTTGAGAAGAAGGTGAGTAGATAACAGAATTGTCACCCCAATTTCCAGCTTCATAACTTGTAATTGTTAAAGGAGTATCTGCCAAACTACTTGGTGTAACTATTGATATTTGTGAAGGTCCCCAAGTGAAGTTATTTAGTGTAAAATTAGACTTTGCATATACTTCATATCTATTTAAACTACTATTGTATTTTAAAGTTAAGTCAATTTCTTGTTGACCGTAGCTAATACAGGTAGCCAAAAATAGGAATCCAAAGATTATTCTTTTAATCATTTGTTTATTTTTTGTTTGGTGTATAAATTTATTTCTTAATTAGGTGTTTGTTCTAGGAAGATATCATAGTTATATAAATCCAGCATATTCAATATGTACTTGGTAACAATATTGAAGAATATATAAGTAGGATCATTTCCAACACCTCGATATTTTACTTTTGCATCCATATTAACATCTCCCATAAAATATCCAGGGAAAGCATTATTGAAGTTGTAATTATTTAAGTCGTTACCAGTATAATTTAAAGCAGTGCTAAAAGTTACACTCTGGTCATTATTACTTCCAGCGTATTTTACTTTTCTATCAGCATTTGTATTTCCAGCCCACATTGCATATTTACCATTTGTTTCTAATTCTTGTTCAAAACCATCATACATAGGAGTTTGATTCCAAAGCATCGCTGGAGTTGCACTCGAGAAGTCAAATATCGCGTTGGTTCCTGAGAATTGAACAGGCAATGCTGTCATGACTCCTAAATGATTCCTATGTTTAATTGAAATAAAATAACTAGCTTTTGTTAAGTTGTTAAAATATAAACTACTTGTTCCGTCAGAGCTTTCAACAACGTCACCATCTTTTTGAATTAAAGCAGATTTAGTATGTAAAACAATTGAGCTATTTTCTGGGTCTCTTAATTCTACGAATACCCAATCAACAATTGCATTATCTCCTGCAATACTTAAAACTGCATTAGTGGTTTGTTCACTTGAAACAAAATCAGGTCTGTTGAATCTAGTGTTTCCACCAGTTCCTAATGCAGAATATGGTTCTGTTAAAGGAATTACATTATTAACCCTTAAGTCATCACGCATTTTTCCATCTGTAGTTCCAAATAAAGAACCTTGAAGCAATGCTTTTATTTCAACTCTTGATACTTCAATTTTGATTGTTACAGTTGCAGTATCACAATTTGTAGTTGGATTTAAGTTACCACAAATTTGGTAAACAAAAGAATAGGTTCCTGCAGGTAAGTTTGGATTAACCGAAACAGAACCTGTTAGAGGATTAATTGTAAAGTTAGGAGTTGGATTAATTAAAGTTAATGTCACTTGAGCTGGGTTAACAAAATTTAAATTATAAACATCATTTGAGTAAACATTAAATAAGTCAGTAAATCCGGTTGTAGCATTTATTGGAGTACTCGTATAATCATCATCATTTGCAACAATTGTTGGACCAACCAATAGAATTTCAGCTAAAGCTGTATGACAATCTGTTGGTAAAGCAGCATTACACACTTGATATGTTAATGTATAAGTTCCAGCAGGTGTGTTAGGTGCAACATTTATTGTTCCATTTGGTTGTAAAGTAATATAACCATTAGGATCAGGAATTGAAGTTGTAAGGATAATGTCATTAATATTTATAGGTGAAGCACCATTAAATATATCATTGTCTAAAACATTAACAACTCCATTTTCACCATCTAAACCATTGATAGGACCAGCATAATCATTAACTAATAGAATATTGTCTCTAGGAACTACAGTTACAGAAGCAATGTTATCAAGTGTATTTGGATCCGTTTGATCACCACTTATTTCGGCAATATTTGTGTAATTTCCATTTGTATCTATTTGTGCCGTAACCGTTAAAACATGAGTTTGTCCAACTGCCATATTTCCAATATTCCAAACACCTGTATTTACATTATATGTACCCGTAGTAACTGTATGGGAAATATAGTTAAATCCACTTGGTAAGGCATCATCAACTCGAACACCTGTAGCGTTTGAGATTCCATTGTTTGAAGCAACAATCGTAAAAATAACATTATTACCTACATAAGGATTAATATTATCAACAGTTTTTGTAACTGATAAATCAGAAAGTTTTACTGGTGTTGTAGAAGCTGAAGCTTGTGTATTTGTAGTATTAGTATCATTTTCGTTAGCATCAATAATAGCTGTATTAGTATAATTACCAGTTGTATTTACAGTTGCTGTAATAGTTAATGTTTGTGAAACACCATTATTTAAATTACCAATCGTCCAATTACCAGATATATTATTATATGTACCAGTAGTAACAGTATGACTTACATAAGTATATCCACTAGGTAATAAATCTGATACATGCGTACCTGTAGCGTTACTTGGACCATGATTTGTTGCTACAATTGTAAAGATAACATCTGTTCCAACATTTGGAGTAGTATTATTCACCACTTTTGTAACACCTACATCAGCTAAAGGCCAAGGATTTGTACTTGCAGAAGAATTATTGTTTGTCAAAACAGGATCATTTTCATTAGCTGTAACTGAAGCTGTATTAACAAAGTTTCCTGATGGATTTACTGTTGCAGTAATTTCCATTGTTTGCATTGTTTGATTGGCCATTAAACCTATTGTCCAAATACCAGTTACCTCATTATATGTTCCTGTAGAAACTACGTTACTTACATAAGTATATCCTGATGGTAATAAGTCTGTAACTGTAACTCCTGAAGCATTACTAGGTCCGTTATTTGTTACTACAATTGAAAATATAACATTACCGTTTACGTCTGGAGTAGAAATATCTACTTGTTTAATTATTGCAATATCACTTGATAAAACAGGAGTAGTGGCAACAGAAGAACTATTGTTTGTCGTAACGTTATCTGTATTTGTTCCAGAAATTACTGCAGTATTTGTGTAATTTCCTGTATTTAAAACTGTTGCTGTAATTGTTAAAGTTTGAGATTGGCCATTATTTAGATTTCCAATAGCCCATGTTCCTGTAACATTATTATATGTACCTTGAGTTGAACTATAAGTAACATAGCTATATCCAGAAGGTAATAAGTCCGCTACTGAAACTCCAGTTCCAATACTTGGTCCATTATTAGTAGCTACTATGGTAAAGACAACATTTGTTCCTACTAATGGAGTAGCATTATTTACAGTTTTTACAACAGCTAAATCAGATATAGGATTTGGAATAGGAGTTGTACTACTTGTATTGTTAGTTGGATCAGAATCATATTCTGTTTGACTAACACTAGCAGTATTTGAATAGTTTCCAGTAGTATTTACTAAAGCAGTAATAGTCATTGTTTCAGTTTGACCATTATTTAAATTTCCAACATTCCATAAGCCAGTAACATTACTGTAAGAACCAACAGTTGTTGTATTTGATTGGTAAGTGTATCCAGACAATAAATTATCAGTAACCACTACATTTGTAGCATCACTTGGGCCATTATTTTTTACAACTATTGTAAATGTAATTTGTGATCCTACATTTGGAGTTGCATTGCTTGCTGTTTTAGTGATTTGAATTTCAGTAACAGGTAAAGGCATTGTTTCAACAGTGGCAGTATTATTAGTTAAATCACTATCAGTTTCATTGCCTGTTACTGTTGCAGAATCAACATAATTACCTGATGGTAAAACGGTAGCTGTTATCTCTAAAACCTCACTCATTCCTGTTGGTAAGTTACCAATTGTCCAAACACCAGTTGTTGGATTAAAAGAACCAACAGATTGATTATTTGATACAAATGTATATCCATTAGGCAAGGTGTTTGTAACCGTTACACCAGTTCCATCACTTAAACCATTATTGGTAGCGACAATTGTGAAAATCACATTACTTCCTACTATTGGAGTTGAAATATCTACATTATTAGTGATAGATAAATCTGAATTTTTAACTGGATTAGTTGAAGCAGAAGCCGAATCATTTGTAGAGACATTATCTAATTCATTTCCACTAATAGTTGCAGTATTTAGGTAATTTCCATTTCCATTTACTTTAACAGTTAAAGTTAATGTAGCTGAACTTCCATTGGTTAAATTATTAATTACCCAATTTCCATTTCCGTTGTTATACACTCCTAAAGTTGCAGTGGCATTTACAAATTCATAGCCAGAAGGTAATAAATCATTTACAATAACACCAGTAGCATTGCTTGGGCCATTATTAGTGGCAACAATTGTGAAAATTACATTGTTTCCTACAGTTGGAGTAGCATTATTTACAGATTTAGTAACTCCTAAATCAGCTAATCTAACAGGAGTTGTAGATGCACTTGAAATATTATTTGAAGGATTATTATCAGATTGGTTTCCTGAAACTGTAGCAATATTTGTATAGTTTCCTGTATTATTGACCGTTGCAACAATTGTTAATGTTCTTGTTTGTACAGTATCTAAGTTTCCAATATTCCAAATTCCACTAGTATTACTATAAGATGTTCCTCCAGGAGCATTATGTGAAACATAAGTAAATCCACTTGGTAGTAAATCTTGAACTATAACTCCTGTTGCGCTACTTGTCCCATTGTTGTTAACTACTATGGTAAAAGTTACGTTACTTCCCACTTGTGCAGAAGTATTGTTTACAGTTTTTACAACTGCTAAATCAGCAGTTTGCCCCACAATTGGAGATGAAATAGAGCTATTGTTGTTAAGATTTGCATCAAATTGATCACCAACTACATTAGCAATATTAGTGTATGGTCCATTAGCATTTACTTGAACAGTAATTGTTAGAGTTTGACTAATTCCTATATTTAAATTTCCAATAGTCCATAAACCAGATACATTATTATATGTACCAACAGTTGTAGTACTTGATAAATAAGTATATCCTGCCGGTAATATGTCATTAACTTTAACACCAGTAGCATTAATAGGTCCATTATTTGTAGCTACAATTGTAAAAGTAATAGTATTACCAACATTTGGTGTAGCTAAGTCTACAGTTTTTACAACTGCTAAATCTGCATTAGGTATTGGAGCAGGAGTAGAAGTTGAAGTATTGTTAGAAATATTTGGATCTAATTCATTACCAAAAGCTGTTGCTGTATTGGAATAATTCCCAGTTGGGTTAACTAAAGCAACAACAGTTAAAGTTTCAGAAACACCACTATTCAATGAGCTTAAAGTCCATTGTGCTTGGTTATATGTGCCTGCTGTAGCAGTATGACTAACATAAGTGTATCCACTTGGTAAAGCATCAGCAACAATTATTCCTGTAGCAGTGCTTGGCCCAGCATTAGTTAATTCAATTGTAAATATTACGTTTTGTCCCATTAAAGGAGTTTGATTGTCAACTGTTTTAGTTACAATTAGGTCACTTGTTGGCACTGGAGTAGTAGTAACCGTTGAAGTGTTGTTTGAAGGATTTGGATCAGTAAAAGCCTGTGTTACAGTGGCTGTGTTTGAATAATCACCTGAACCATTAACAATTGCAACAATATTTATTGAAGCAACATTTCCGTTAGCTAAATTGCCAATATCCCAAATTCCTGTTGAAGAATTGTACAATCCTAGTGTAGCTGTGCTTGAAACATAAGTATATCCACTTTGTAATAAATCATTAACTTCTACATCTTGAGAATTACTTGGGCCATTATTGGTAACTGTAATTGTAAATGTGACTTGACTACCAACTAATGGAGTTGTATTAGAAACTGTTTTCAAAACAGCCAAATCAGCAATAATGTTTGGATTAGTTGATGCTGAAGAAGTATTATTAGTCAAATTGATATCAATTTCATTTCCAGTAACAGTTGCCGTATTTACATAATTTCCAGTCTGAAGAGCAGTAGCTGTAATTGTCAAGGTTTTTGAACCATTGGCTGAAATATTTCCTGCATTCCAAACACCACTTGTACTGTTATAGTTTCCAGTAGTTGAAGTATATGAAACAAATGAGTATCCATTTGGTAATAAGTCTTGAACTGTAACACCAGTAGCATTACTTGGACCATTATTTGTAACTATTACAGTAAAAATCACATTAGATCCTACTAAAGGAACTTGATTATTTACTGTTTTAGTGATGCTTAAATCTGTTACTGCATTTGGAGTTGTTGTTGCACTTGATGAGTTATTTGAACTTACAGGATCCACAACACTACTTGCAGTAATTGTTGCAGTATTTAAGTAATTACCAGAAGGTTTTACAGTAACATTTGCTGTTAAAGTTGCTGATTGACCTACTGTAAGATTAAAGTTTGTCCAATTAACATTTGGATTATATTGACCAGAACTAACAGTTACATTATTAACCGTATAACCTGTAGGAAAAGCTTCTGCTACAGAAATACTGTTTGCTGTACTTGGTCCATTATTTGTCACAGTTACTGTAAAAGTAATATTATCACCAACATTTGGAGTAGTATTACTAACAGTTTTTACAACTGATAAATCTGCATTCTTAACAGGATTTGTTGTTGCTGAAGCAGTATTGTTGTTTGTGTTAGTATCAATATTGTCAGTAGTAACAGTAGCTGTATTGGTGTAGTTTCCAGAATTCAATACAACAGCCGTAATTGTTAAGGTTCTTGTTATACCATTATTAAGAGTTCCAATTGACCAAACACCAGTATTTGAATTATAAGTTCCAGCAGTTTGTGTATGAGAAGCATATGTGTAACCTGGTGGTAAAAGATCAGTAACAATTGTATTAGTTGCGTTACTAGGTCCATTGTTTGTGACATTAATTGTAAAAATAACATTCGTTCCTACTAATGGAGTAGGATTGTTAACCATCTTTGTAACAGCAACATCAGAAACAGCACTAGCATTTGGAGTTACACTTGATGTATTATTTACAGTATTAATATCCAACTCATTACCTGTGATTGTAGCTATATTAGTGTAGTTACCTATTGCATTAACCGATGCAGTAATAGTTAATGTTCCGGTTGCACTTACATTTAAATCACCAATTGTCCAAATTCCTGTTGAAGGATTGTATGAACCAACCGTAGTAGTATTTGAGACATATAAATAACCTGGAGGAAGTAAATCATTTACAAAAACTCCTGTCGCATTACTAGGTCCATAATTATTTACAGCAATTGTAAATACAACTTGCGAACCTACTTGTGGATTTGAATTATTTATGGTTTTTACTACTCCTAAATCTGTTATAGGTGTTGGTTCAACTCGAATAATATCTTCATTATTTGATAAATCAGGATCAAATTCAAAACCAGCAATTGTAGTAGGAAAATTATAATCTCCTTGTGGTAAAACTGTTGCTACTATTGTTAAAGTTTGTGTTTGTCCATTAGTAAGTGAAGGAATTGTCCATACACCAGTAGTTTGGTTATAAGTACCTCCAGTTTGTGAAGAACTTACAAAAGTATACCCATTAGGCAGTAAACCATCTACATTAATATTTGTTCCAGTATTGGCACCATTATTTCCTGCTAATATTGTGAGAGTTACTGTTGAACCAACATTAGGATTAGTGTTATTTGCATTTATATCAACATATAAATCTACACAACCTTTCTTTGCGTTTGTAAAAACATCTTGTGTATAAATTCCCCATCCCCAAGTGTTAAGTACTCTAAGATTACCAAAATCATTACATAAAATGTCATCATCTTGATTTCCATTTACTATTGGAGCAGGAATTACATTTCCTAAATTTCCATCACCACTCCAAGCATGAGCTGGTGAAACTGATCCAATTGTTGAGTTATTTAATCCAGCTCCAGTTATATTATTAGTATTATTAAAACTTGCATCACATGAAGATCCAATTGGAGTTAATAAACTGTCATCCCAATACATTTGAGCATTTGGAACAGAAATAGGAGCGATCAAAGATACTTTAATACCATTTGCATTAATTTCAGCGTCATATATAGGCAAATTAAATCTACCTTTTAACAAAATTAAAGATAACTGTATAGTTGTTGAATTATTTACATTGTTTCCTAAACCATCTAATCCATCCCATTGTGCTTCATTATATCCGGCAGGTACATTAAATAATTCAAGGATTCTATCTGCTGTACCAGCTTGATAACCAGGAACACCATTTAAATTAAAGAAAATTTTTATATCTCCAGATTCTGGAGCATCAAATCTTACAGCATAATTTGGACCACAACCACTAATAGCAGGTTCTATAAATCTAGGTAACAAAGGTACAGATGCTATTGGGTAAATCGTGGAATCAGGTTGGTTTAAAAACACCTTATACCCATTTTGAAATGAGGGTGAAACACTTGAATTTATAGATTTTCTATTTACTGCAAAATTACTCGTGTTTACAACACCATAGCTATTTACTGCAACATCATAGGCTACAGGTCTAAAATTTGATTGAAATTCAATTTTTAATATTGCTTTATCATCAGTGTAAGCATATAATTGTGGTGATGAAGAAGAGTTGATATTTACAGAAAATTGTACTTCTGCTCCATTGGTAGGTTGAACAGCTACAAAAGCCCATTTGTCAGAATGAACCCTTCCATTATAAACTGTATTGTTAGCTTTACCTACAGTAAAATCAAAATATGGGGAATGTGCCCAATTCGCTGAACTTCCGCTATTTCCATTTGGAATCATTGTAGCTCCACCATCATTACTTCTATACATTTCAATCCAAAACTCACCATTTACTGAAGGATCAAATGTTAAAGGAGTATATCCTGTTGGGTTTAACCCATTAATATTTGGACCAGCTAACGCTTGTGCGTAAGAATTAATTTTACCAGCTGCATTATTTGGATTCCATAAAGTTGGACCTACCACAACACTTCCGTCTGGTCGTCTAATTCTGTAATATACGTCAGTTAAGTTACTAATTGTTCCAGAAGTTACTCCATTTCTGTACTGTCTCCAATCAAATCCAAAATAAAAATTTTCGACTGTATGGTCTTTAATACGGAAATAAATTCGATTGTCTTCGTTACAATTTAAGAAAGAACCCGAATTACGATAAGGAATAATAACTAAGGAAGTTAAGTTATTAGATGTTGGTGAAACTGTTTTTGTACCTTCTGCCTTTGTATCAAAATTGAATACAGACGCAAAAACGCATAATAAAACAATCAACCTTTTAAGTAAAGTGTGTTTCATACCTATTCTTATAATATTTAATGTGTCTATTGTGTTAGTTTAGACTTTTTAATCTAAACTATCACCTTACAAATGTAAAATAGTTAAATGAATAATTACCTATGTGAACTGTAAATTCGATAAAAAACATTTTTCGAACGATAAAAAGCAGAAGTTATCAACATTTAACAATTTGTTAATTGGTTTGATTGTGTTATATTTTTGTTAAATATGTAAACTATATTCATATAAATTATTTTTTTGATGCTTTTTAAATGTAATTTTGTTGTTTATTTTAAAAAATTGATATTTTTTAATTAACATTTTTTTTGAAGGTTAAATTTGTTAATAATTCCTTTTCTGATATAAAAATAAATGAAACTTATACTGATTAGACATGCTAAATCCTCTTGGGAATATGATTTAATGGATCACGATAGACCTTTATCTACTAGAGGAATAAATGATGCCCAATTAGTTTTTAATCCAAATCATTTTTTTCTTGCTGAACCATATGATATTTTAGCTAGTTCTTCAAAACGAACAAGGCAAACTGCAAAAATTTTCTGTTCTTTGAATAATATTAATGTAGAAGATGTTATTTTTACAAATAACCTTTATACTTTTGATTCTATTCAGTTAGAAAAAATAATTAAAAATAATTCTAAAGGAAATCTAATTATTTTTGGACATAACAATGCAATTACAGATTTTGTTAATAAATTTGGTAATTATTATATTGAAAATGTACCTACATGTGGTGTAGTAATGCTTAAATTTGATGAATTAAATACTTTTTCTCCTAAAAAAGGAGTTATTATAAAGACAATTTTCCCTAGAGATTTAAAATAATGATAGAAGACCAAGTTCAAAATATTTATATAGATAGAGAAAAAAGCTGGTTAACATTCAATGCACGTGTCCTTCAAGAAGCGGCAGATGAAACTGTTCCGCTTTTAGATAGATTACGTTTTTTAGGAATTTTTTCTAATAATTTAGATGAATTTTTTAGAGTTCGATATGCTGCGATTCGTAGAATGAATATTGAACAAGAAAATACGGAAAAAATTTTAGGAGGAATTTCAGCTGAAAAGCTTTTAAAAGACATTACTGATATTGTTATTGAACAACAGTCAGAAAGTTTAAGAATTTTAAGTGATATTGAGGCAAAGTTAGAGAAAGAAAACATATTCATTATCAATGAAAAAGAAATCAATAAAGACCAAGAAAACTTTATCAAAGATTTCTTTATTCAAAAGGTGAGTCCAGCAGTTGTAACAATTATGTTAAATAATTTAGAAGAATTTCCTTTATTGAGAGATACTTCAGGTTATTTAGCCGTTAAATTGATTATGAAGCCTACAAAAGAAACTTTTTTTGATACTTTTTTACCAAAACAAGATGTTAAGTATGCAATTGTAGAAATGCCAAAAACAGTTAATCGATTTGTCGTTTTACCTTCTAATAATGAAAAACAATACATAATTTTGTTAGATGATGTAATAAGGTACAACTTACATAGTATTTTTAATGTTTTTGATTATGAGTCAATTTCAGCTCATATGATTAAAATTACTCGTGATGCACAGTTAGAGTTTGACAGCGATTTATCTAAAAGTTTATTGGAAAAAATTTCAGATTCTGTTAAGGAAAGAAGAGTTGGAGAACCTGTTCGTTTTGTGTACGATCAAGATATTGCTAAAGACACTTTAGAGTTTTTGTTAAAACGAATGAAAATTGATAGTTCAGACAGCGTGATTCCTGGTGGAAGGTACCACAATCGTAGAGATTATATGGATTTTCCTAACTTAGGGAGATATGATTTGCTTTACAAACAAAATTACGCTTTACCGATTCCAGGATTAGACTTAGAAGGAAGTATTCTAACTAAAATTAAACAGAAAGATTATTTGCTTAATGCACCATATCAATCATTTTCTTATTTAATCCGATTTTTAAGAGAAGCAGCTCTTGATCCAAAAGTTATTTCTATAAAAATAACACTATACCGTTTAGCTAAAAACTCTCAAATTGTCAGTTCGCTTATTAATGCAGCCAGAAATGGTAAAAAAGTAATTGTTCAAATTGAACTACAAGCTCGTTTTGATGAAGCCAGCAATATTTCATATTCCGAACAAATGCAAACTGAAGGAATTCAGTTGATTTTTGGAGTCAAAGGATTAAAAGTACACAGTAAAATTTGTGTTATTGAGCGTCAAGAAAGTGAAAAAATAAAAATGTATGGGTTTATTTCAACAGGTAATTTTAATGAAGTTACGGCTCGTTTTTATACAGATGTGACCCTTTTTACCTACAACCAAAAAATACTTAAAGATGCTAATAAAATTTTTGACTTTTTTGATGTCAATTATCGCATTCATCGTTATAAACACTTAATTGTTTCGCCTCATTACACACGATCTCGTTTCAATAAGTTGATTGATAGAGAAATAACAAATGCAAATGCCGGTAAAAAAGCAACTATTAAGTTAAAAATGAATAGCTTAACCGATACTAAAATGATTGATAAACTTTATGAAGCCAGTAGAGCAGGTGTAAAGATTAAATTAATCATAAGAGGTATTTGTTGTTTAATTCCTGGGGTCATAGGCATGAGTGAAAATATTGAAGCTATTAGTATAGTTGATAATTACTTAGAACATTCCAGAATATACATATTCAGAAATGATGGTGATCCAGAAGTATTTATTTCTTCAGCAGATTTTATGACTAGAAATTTAGATAGTAGAGTAGAAGTTACTTGTCCTATTTATGATAAAGATATAAAAGACGAATTAATGGATTGTTTTGAAATTTCTTGGCGAGCTAATGTAAAAGCCAGAATTCATAATCATTCGCTTGAAAATAAATACAGAAAAATAAATGGTGAAAAACCATTTAGAGCTCAATTAGAAATGTATAATTATTACAGAAATAAAATTAATGTCGTTTTTGAAAATATATAATTTAAACCTAAAAAAATATAAAAGCCCAAATTTAGATGATTAATCTTAAGAAATATGCTGCAATAGATATAGGCTCCAATGCAATGCGTTTGTTGGTAACTAATATTGTAGAACAAAAAGATAAACCAACACAGTTTAATAAAAGTTCATTAGTACGTGTACCTATTCGTTTAGGGCAAGATGCTTTTACAGTTGGAGAAATTTCCCAAGAAAATATTGATAGAATGTTAGATGCTATGAAAGCATTTAAATTGTTGATGAAAGTGCATAAAATTGAAAAATATAAAGCGTGTGCAACTTCAGCAATGAGAGAAGCTTATAATGGAAAAGATATTGTTGAATTAATAAAGAAAAAAGCGGATATTAAAATTGATGTTATAGATGGAAAGATGGAAGCAGCTATTATTGCGGCATCAGACTTAAAGCAATTTATCAATTCAGACAGAACATATTTATACGTTGATGTTGGTGGAGGAAGTACAGAGTTTTCACTTTTTAGTGAAGGAAAAATTGTCGCTTCAAAATCATTTAAAAACGGAACAGTACGTCTATTAAACAATATGGTAAATGATATTGTTTGGACTGAAATTGAAAAATGGATAAAGACGAATACAGCAGAATATGAAAATATTACATTAATTGGTTCTGGTGGAAACATCAACAAGTTGTTCAAGTTATCTGAAAAACATCAAGACACTCCTTTGTCTTATGTCTATTTGAACTCTCAGTATCAAAAACTTAACGCAATGACTTATGAAGAAAGAATTTCTGAAATGGGATTGAATCCAGATAGAGCTGACGTTATTATTCCGGCAACGAGAATATATTTAAATGCCATGAAATGGAGTGGTGCGAGACAAATTTATGTACCAAAAATAGGACTTTCAGATGGAATTGTGAAAGCGATGTATTTTGGAAGGATTTAATTTTTTCTAAATAATTAACAACTTTTTTCGTCCAAAATTTTCTCAACTGAAGCCCAAAAACTCAAAGTAGCACCTCTAGATTTATCTGCAAAACGAGATAGTAATTTGTAATTATTTACAAATAATATTTCGTTGTCACTTTCGGGTGAAAAGAAACCCATGTCCCATTTTTCAAAAAATCTTTTTTCCGATTCATTTTCCCATAATAAATCTATAAAATGATGTCTGTTATCATTAATAATTTTATCATAAGTAGATAAAACATTTACTTTGGAACCTTCTAATATTTGTATAAAAGAACCTTTAAAATAAATTAAACACCCTGTTACAGCTAATTTAGAATTACTTGTAGTTGCTTCACTTAATATTAAATCCAAGGAAACTTGGTCCATTTCATTTATAGACTTAGATTTATAAGTTAATTGGTAAATTTCCATAAATTTAAAGGTAATATTTTTTTTAAATATCCAAATCAAAAGTTTTTCTCAATAAGTCTATCGCAGGATTTATTTTTCTTAAACGTTCATACTTGTCATCTGGTGTAAAAGCATATTTCTTTTCTACAGTTTCATTGACTTTAACATCTATAACAATATCGTGATTGTGTAATTTTCCACGTAAATATCCTAATAATTCTACACAACCCGATAAAAATTCTTCTTTGGTGCTTTCATTAGGTAGTTCTAAGGTAATAACTGTTCCGTCTAGGATTGGTTCATTCATCAACATATAAGTAGACATCAACATTTTACCAGAATCTTGCATTCGTTGGGCAAATTTATTCCATTGCAAAAGCATGTCTGTTTCAGTAAATTTTTCAGAAGGTAATTCTCCCAAATGTTTTAAATGCTGACTTTGCTTGGCTTCTAATTCTTTTTTTGCACGCAAACCAGCTAATGATAAAGCAGAAACTTTAGGCTGATTATTTAACGTAGTTTGTTGGTTATTTATTGTTGTAGCAACAGTAGTTTCAATTTTTTCAGGTTGTTTTACCTCAATCTCTTCACTGCTTTCTGCATCCTTTTTTATATCTTCTAAAACCTGCTCACTTACAACTGTAGGCTTAGCATTTTCAACAGGCTTAACTTCAGTAATTGAGTAGCTGTTGTTTCTAAAATAAGTAGCTGGAATTATAAATGCATTAGACTTTTTTTTTTCTCCATCAAAAGTGATAGAGGCTAACTGCATCAAACATAATTCTACCAGTAAACGTTGATTTTGACTGATTTTATAATTTAAATCAGCTGTGTTGGCTAAATCAATTCCTTTTAAAAGAAAATCTTGTGAAGCTTTTTGAGCTTGAGCACTATACAAGGCTTTGGCTTGTTCACCAGAATCTAATAAAGTTAGAGTAGAAGGAGTTTGGCAAACCAATAAATCTCTAAAATGAGAAGCTAATCCAGCAATAAAATGATGACCATCAAAACCTTTGGCTAAAATATCATCAAAAGCTAAAAGTAACTCTGGAATTTTATTTTCAAGTATAAAATCTGTTACACGAATGTAGTATTCAAAATCAAGTACGTTTAAGTTTTCGTAAACAGCTTGTCTTGTTAAATTATTCCCACAATATGAAACAACTCTATCAAAAATAGATAAAGCATCTCTCATAGCACCATCAGCTTTTTGAGCTATAATGTGTAAAGCATCATCTTCAAAAGTCACACCTTGTTCGGTAGCAATTTCTTTTAAATGTTCTTTTGCATCATTAATGGTAATGCGTTTGAAGTCAAAAATTTGACAACGTGATAAAATAGTTGGTAAGATTTTGTGTTTTTCTGTAGTTGCTAAAATAAAAATGGCATGTTTTGGAGGTTCTTCTAATGTTTTCAAAAATGCATTAAAAGCAGCAGAAGAAAGCATGTGGACCTCGTCAACTATATATACTTTATATTTTCCAGTTTGTGGTGGTATTCTAACTTGGTCAATAATATTTCGAATATCATCAACACTGTTGTTAGAAGCAGCATCTAATTCAAATACATTAAACGAAAAATCTTCATTTGGATCATCATATCCTTCTTGATTAATTTTTCGAGCTAAAATTCTGGCACAAGTTGTTTTACCAACACCTCTTGGCCCTGTAAAAAGTAAAGCTTGAGCTAAATGATTATGCTCAATTGCATTCAGTAAAGTATTAGTAATAGCTTTTTGTCCCACAACATCTTTAAATGTTTGCGGACGATATTTTCGAGCCGATACTATAAATTGTTCCATAGGTTTTACTTGAATACAAATATAGTAGTAATTCCTTCAAATATCAAAATCATGAAAGATAAAATGAATGACTATTTTAAATTATCTTTTATAGTTATATCTATTAGAATTCTTGCAGCTTCACTTATCGAATTTGCTGCAAACCCTGTAACATAAACCCCTTTTTTTCCTGATTTTGAATTAATTCCATAAACCATAGATTCATCATCAGGATTTGTTGCTCCTTCATATCTAAATATTTCATCAATTACTAAATCATTTTGATTGTCAATGATTTCTTGTTCATTCAAATTATAATCATATTCATACCCTTTTTCTTTTAAAATTTTTAAGGCTTCAATTACGGTTGCATAGTGATACGTTTTTTTCATTTTGTATTTTGTTTAGCAGTTTTTATTTCCTCTAAAATAATGAATTCATAATGGTTTTCATATAAATAAATGTTAAAGTAAGTCGATGCATTTTTACTTTTAAATTCCTACATTTGCACTGCAGACCACCTTATCGTCGTTCCGATTCGTTGGAAGGGAGGAAAGTCCGGACACCAAAGAGTAGCATAGTGGGTAACACCCATCGTTCCAATTTATTGGAAAAGGACAAGTGCAACAGAAAGTATGTACAGGTAATGCTGTAGTGAAACCAGGTAAACTCTATGCGGTGAAATGTCAAGTATATCAGCATTTAAGGATTACTCGTCCGTTGTTGAAGGGTAGACAGCTTGAGTCATAAAGTAATTTATGATCTAGATAAATGATAAGGCTCCGATTCATCGGAGACAGAATCCGGCTTATAGGTCTGCTTTTTTAATTAATAAAGCTTATATGAATAAAGTAATTGTTAAAGTTTTAGAATCACAATTTATAAATTATGATGTAAAACGTTTTGTAGTTGAAAAACCTGAAGGGTATGACTTTATACCTGGCCAAGCAGTAAATATTTCTGTAAATGAACCTGAATGGAAAACTGAAAAAAGACCTTTTACTTTTACGAACCAAAAAGATGCTAAAAATTTAGAGTTTATTATTAAAATTTATAACGACCATAATGGTGTTACCAATAAGTTAGCTGGAATTAATGCTGGAGATGAATTAATTCTTCACGATGTTTTTGGAGCTATTCATTATGAAAAACCAGGAGTATTTATAGCTGCTGGAACTGGAATAACACCTTTTTTAGCCATTTTTAGAGATTTATACAAGAAAAATAAACTACGCGGAAATAAATTAATTTTTGTCAATAAAACATCTTTAGATGTAATTGCTGGCCAAGAACTGCAAAGGATGTTTAAACAAGACTTTAGACCCGTTTTTACAAGAGAAGGAGTTGTTGGTTTTCAAGGTAGAAGAATTGATAGAAACTTCTTAATTGAAAATATAGTCGACTTTAGCCAACATTTTTACGTTTGTGGACCTTCTGAGTTTGTAGAGAAAGTAGTAAAGAATTTAAAAGATTTAGGAGCTGATGCTGATAGTTTAATTTTTGAAGAATAAATTAAATATCGTCTTCATTTTCTTCCACAAAATCATCTTCTTCCTCTTCTTCAAATTCAAAGAAAGAAAATACCGTTCCTCCATATCTTTTGGCAAAAGAAAAATGAATCATGTGTTCTAAAGAAGTATCTTTTGAATGTTCAATTATCAACATACCTTCTTCATCCAAAATTTCATTATCGAAAATCAGCGTTACAATTTTTTCAAAGTCATTTTGAGTAAGGTGATAAGGTGGATCAGCAAAAATTATATCATAACTATTTTTACTTCTTTCTAAATAAGCAAAAACATCTGATTTTAAAGCCGTAATATCAAAATCAAATTCGGTTGCTGTTTTTTTGATGAACGAAACACAGCCAAAATCTCCGTCTACTGAAGTAATTGGAGCACTTCCTCTAGAAGCAAATTCATAGCTTATATTTCCAGTTCCAGCAAACAACTCTAAAACACGTAAGCCAGAAAAATTAAAATTGTTATTTAAGACATTAAACAAAGCTTCTTTTGCCATATCGGTTGTTGGTCGAACGGGCAATTTTTTTGGAGCTTGAATTCTTCTGCCTTTGTATTTACCTGAAATGATTCTCACGAGTTGAATAGTATAAAGTGACGTAACATTTCTTCTTCTGTTACATCATGAATTTTAGATGGATTGATAACGTCTAATAAATTACAATTTCGAACGAATTTATATGCTATTTTATAAAAAGCATCTTCTTTGGAAATATTTCCAAGTAAGGACATTGAAACTAATTCTGGATTCAATTGCAATTGCTCAAAAGTAAATAAAATATAATAGATAAAGTCTTCAGCTGTATTATATTCAAATGAGTTGAACAATAATAATTGTTGATTTTTGACTACTACAATTTCAAAATGATTTTCTTGAACATGAACAAAAACTTGCTTCTCATCCACATTTTTTGATTTATCTAACACTTTTTGAACTAAAATTGTATTGGTGTTTTTATAATTAAAACTCTCAAATTGATCTAATAAAAAGTTATTGATGTTCACAAAAGGAACATAAACGTTATTGATTTCGTAAGTGTTTATTTCATCAATAGCAAAGAAATCGGTTTCAAAAACTTTGACGTTGTATTGCAAATAACTAGCTATATTATTCTTATCAAATAAAGATTTTGGCACAAAAGTATTGAGGTTATTATCGTGAAGTATAATTATCTCATCATAAGTTTTAGACAAGATAGAATTATCGATAAAAGCATTCCACAATTGACCATCAATTACTTCATTCTTTTGGAATGCAACTGAATTGTGAATCAATATTTTATTAGTAATTGTATCAAAGACACAAAAAGAAAGTCCACTCAAGGAAACCTGAATGGACAACTTTTTATAATTTCGTTGAGTGATATCGTTACTCGTTACTACCATATTTTTTTGGCCAATTTCCGGTTAAAGTAACATCTTCTAATGATCCTAGAACGATTTTATCACCATTAATTTCGTCAATAGCTTTCTTTTTCTTTTCTTGCTCCAATAATTCTTCGTCCATTCCTTTTAAAACTGCATTTTTATCAATTTGAACTTGTAGGGTTGGGAAAGCTTTTTCTTTAACGACAATAGAACTTGTTTTCATTTCAACAGGAACTTCAAAATCTTTTATTTTAACAACATTCATTCTTTTGTATCTTTCAGAGTTTTTAAACAATGAATCTTTAACAGATTTAAATCCTAAAGTTCTAGTTATTACAATATCTTTAAAATATCCACCTTCACCATTAGTTAATCCAAAAGCAGCATTTCTTGCAACATCTGGAACTGAAGTATCTTTTCTTTCAATGATTTCAAATTTTTCAGTTTCAATGAATTTAACTAAAGAATCAAATGTTGGAGCATAATTACCTTTAATTGATTTATAAGCCATTTGCGACTTTTTAATATCAAGCATTTTTGCTACAGCAGTTTCAAAACGCACTTCTTTTTCTTCGTCAAAACGAATTGGCGCCATAACAGAGTTATAAATTAAATATCCAAAAACTCCAGTAATAATCCATAATAAGATTGAAAAGAAAATTCTGTTTTTAGGTGTTGCAATTTTGTCAAAAATCTTAACAAGAACAAAGATTAATACAATAAGTACTACTAAAAAGATGGCTAATTTTAACATTTGATTTCTTAATTTTTTAGTTTAATAGGTACGCAAATCTACAATTTTTTTTTCTTCTCAAAAGAATTTCTTAAAAAAATCATCAGTATATTTGAAAAATAATAAAAGCCAAATTAAAAAATAATGACTTCAAAGCTGTTTTACAAACTATTACGCGATAATTTTCCGTTTGAACCTACGCTAAAACAGGACATTTTTTTTCAAAAAGTAGCTGATTTTGTTATCAATACTTCTAATAATGAACTTTTTGTTTTAAAAGGATATGCTGGAACAGGTAAAACCACCGTAATTTCCACCATAGTCAATCAACTTAAGAACGCAAATCAAAAATATTTATTGTTAGCACCAACAGGAAGAGCTGCAAAAGTGATTAGTAATTATTCTCAAAAACCGGCTTTTACCATTCATAAAAAAATATATTTTCCTAAGAAATCGAGTGGTGGTGGAGTTAATTTTACTTTGCAACCCAATAAATTCACCAATACGATTTTTATTGTGGATGAAGCTTCTATGATTTCTGATACCAATCAAGAATCTAAATTGTATGAAAATGGCTCTCTTTTAGATGATTTATTGTCTTTTGTGGATTCGGGCAAAAACTGTAAAGTAATTTTTGTAGGTGATACAGCTCAATTACCACCTGTTCATTTAGATGTTAGTCCAGCTTTGAATATCGATTCCCTGTCGTTACATTATAATAAAAATGTCCATCATATAGAGTTAGATGAAGTAATGCGACAAGAAGAAGATTCTGGTATATTATTTAATGCTACAGAACTACGTGAAATCTTAAAATCACATTTTATTGATACTTATAAGTTTGATATAAAAGGATTTAAAGACATTGTCAGATTACAAGATGGCTATGATATTCAAGATGCTATTCATGAGGCTTTTAGCAATTATGGTTTAGAAGAAACAGCTTTTATCGTTCGTTCTAATAAGCGAGCGAATCAATATAATGAGCAAATTAGGAGTCGCATTTTATCAAAAGAAAGCGAAATTTCTTCTGGTGATTATATGATGGTTGTAAAAAATAATTATTTTTGGTTAAAAGATTCTGATGAAGCTGGGTTTATTGCCAACGGTGATATTATTGAAGTGTTGGAAATTAGAAATATTAAAGAACTTTATGGTTTCAAATTTGCAACAGTAAAAATAAGAATGGTCGACTATCCAAATCAAATTCCGTTTGATACGATTTTGTTATTGGATACTATTAAAAGTGAATCGCCATCATTAACTTATGAGGAATCAAATCGATTATATCAAGAAGTACTCCTAGATTATGAAGATGAAACTTCAAAGTATAAAAAATTTCAAAAAGTAAAGAATAACGAATATTTTAATGCCTTACAAGTCAAGTTTTCTTATGCAATAACGTGCCACAAATCACAAGGAGGTCAATGGAATACTGTTTTTATAGAACAACCTTATTTGCCAAATGGAATAGACAAAGATTACATAAGATGGCTTTACACCGCTATGACAAGAGCCAAAGAAAAATTATATTTAATAGGGTTTAAAGATGAGAATTTTGTTTTGTAAAAGTATTAAGATTTAAGTATTAAGACAAAGTAAATTACCTTTAGACAACTTACAACATACATCACTTTTAACCTTAAAAAAAATGACCGAAACAATAATAAGCATTTTACTTGGATTTGGATTAGCTGCTTCAGCAGGATTCAGAGTATTTGTACCTCTTTTTGCGTTGAGTTTAGCTACTCATTATGGTTTTGTTCCTGTTGGAGATTCTTTTACTTGGATAGGAGGAATGCCTGCTATTATTTGTCTTGGAATTGCAACCGTAGTAGAAATTGGAGCTTACTATATACCATTTATAGATAATTTATTGGATACAATTTCGATACCTTTAGCTACAATTGCTGGTTCTGTGGTTATGGCTTCTACTTTAATAGATTTAGATCCAATGATAACTTGGGGATTAGCCATAATTGCTGGTGGAGGAACTGCAGCTGCCATCACAACATCAACTGCTGCTGCTCGTGCCACATCAACGGTCACAACTGGAGGTTTGGGAAATAATATTGTTTCTTCAACTGAAACCGCAACAGCTTCTTTTGTATCCATTTTAGCAATTTTTGCTCCAATTATAGCTTTTATTGTAGTACTTCTGATTATTTTTGTCGGAATTAAGATGTTTAAGAAGGTTTTTTCTTCTAGTAAGAGTTAGAAGCCAAAAACAGATTCTAAATTTATAAATATTATTAATAACTTAATAACTAAGTGACTTAGTTGCTAAGTTACTAAGTTACTAAGCAACTTAAAAAATGAAAATAATAGCCGTAATACCAGCAAGATATGCTTCCACACGATTTCCAGCTAAATTGATGCAAGATTTAGGAGGAAAAACTGTAATTCTAAGAACATACGAAGCCGCAAAAAACACCAATCTTTTTGACGATGTTTTTGTAGTTACGGATTCTGATTTGATATTTAAAGAGATTATTTCAAATGGTGGAAAAGCCATTATGTCTATAAAAGAACACGAAAGCGGCAGCGATAGAATTGCAGAAGCAGTTCAAAATATGGATGTTGATGTTGTATTAAACGTGCAAGGAGATGAGCCTTTTATTGACGAAAACCCTTTAAAAGCGTTGATTGAAGTATTTAAAAATGATGCTGATAAAAAAGTAGATTTAGCTTCTGTAATGTGTCAAATTACTGATAAACAAGATGTTGAAAGCCCTAATAACGTTAAGGTAATCACAGACCAAAATGGTTTTGCTCTATATTTTTCGCGTTCGGTAATTCCTTTTCCAAGAGAAGAAAATGTTGGAGTTCGCTACATGAAACACATCGGAATTTATGCTTTTAGAAAACAAGCTTTGTTGGATTTTTACAGTTTACCAATGCTTTCGTTAGAAGCTTCTGAAAAATTGGAACAATTACGCTATTTAGAATACGGAAAACGCATCAAAATGATTGAAACCAATCACATCGGAATTGGAATTGATACGAAAGAAGATTTGGAACGAGCTAGGAAGATGATTTAGATTTTATTAAAGATATTAATAATGATAAATAATAGTAATATAGGGAATCAGAAAGTTTTAAACATTAATACTATAGGGATAGGAATCTTTTTATGGATTTCAATAATGTGCTTTACACATCTAATTTATTTAATAATTGAAAAAATGTTAATTTTTAATGGAATTCCTTTTGAAATTTCATTTTGGATTTATAATAGTATGAGTACAATTTTTTATTGTACTATTTTATTTATTTCATTAAATTATTTTAATAAATTACAAAATATTAATTATTCAAAATTGTATCTAATTTTAATTAGTTCAATATTTGTTATAATGTTTGGACGACTTATTTTTCAGTATGTTTCAACAAATTATTTAGAAAAATTTTATAAAGAAGAATTAATTATTTATAATATAAATCAAAGTGAGAATGTTTTTTTATACTCTTATGCATCGATTTTTGAATATTTGAAATACATATTTTTAGGAATTATTTTATGGATATTAAATAATTCAAAAAAATAAAGTTAGAACTTAAAAAAAGATCAACTCAATTTCTTAATCGTAAACAACTCATTATGTTCTTCAATTTTTGGATACATTCGTAAAGAGTATTGTTCCTTAAATTTAGAACGATACAATCTATTTCTTTCTTTGTCTTTTTCTGTTAAAACCATTGTGTTGAATAAAATAAAACCATTTACATGTAATAAAGAATTTACACGAATGATAAAAAAGTCTTCAAATAAGAAATTTGGCATCACCGTATCTTGAAAAATATCGATGATGATTAAATCATATTTTTCTTTGGTTTTTAAAACATATTCAAAAGCATCATCGTTTACTAAAGTTAAATTCTCAATTTCATTCAATTTGAAATATTGATTGGCTAATTCTAAAACACGATTGTCAATTTCAACTCCAGTAATTTTTCCTTTGTATTTTATTTCTTCAACTAAAGTTTTAATAACACTTCCACCAGCAACTCCTAAAACCAATGTATTTTCAAAATTTCTAATTCTTTCAAAACCTATAAAACGTAAGCCTTTTTTTAAAGCTCTTTGCAAACTTCCATACGAATAATTAGTGTTTTTTGAATCCAAAACCAGCTTTCCATTATTCCAAGTTACTTCTAACGCTTTGTTGATAACAGAATTTTGTCGATGCACATTTATAGGAATTAAGTAACTTAAAAGTTTTTGAAGCATTATATTTGTATTGTGTTTTGCGTAAAGGTAAAATATATTTTTAAAAACAATAAATGAAAAAAACCATATACAAATTTATTTTTTCAACAGTTTTTGGTTGGAAAGTTATTGGCAATATTGAAGACAATATTAAAAAATGTATAATCATTGCAGTTCCTCATACAAGTTGGTGGGATTTTTTCTTGGGAATTTTTTCAAGAGGAATTCTTAAAAAGGAAATCAATTACGTGGCCAAAAAAGAATTGTTTGTGTTTCCGTTTGGCTGTTTCTTTAAATGGACTGGTGGAACACCTTTAAATCGTCAAGCTAAAGAAAACAAAGTCGATGCAATAGTTAGAATATTTGACAGCAAAGTAGTTTTTAGATTAGCAATTGCTCCAGAAGGAACTCGTAAAAAAGTAGCAGAATGGAAAACAGGGTTTTATTATATGGCTCTAAAAGCAAACGTTCCAATTATTCCTGTTGCGTTTGATTATGGTAAAAAACAAGTAGTATATCATCAACCATTTTATCCAACAGGAAATATTAAAGAAGATTTAAAAATCCTTCATTCTTATTTTAAAAATGTAAAAGGTAAGGTCGCTGAAAATAGTTTCAATTAAATTTTTTACTTTTTTTAAAAAATTTAAATCCAAAATAAATTCCATATCGTATATAATTTATCTAACCGCTAAAAAGTATGTTTATGGGAAAAATTTTTATGAATACTAATTTTTAATACTAAACCTTTTTAGGTTTCTCTATTTTGAATTAATATTTAATTATGTCTAAGAAAAAGAAAAAGTCTTCATTGTAAAATGAAGACTTTTTCTTTTTCTAAATTATTTAATTTAGGAAGTATAACTTTTAAAAGTTCCATTTTTAAAAAAGATAACTACACGTTCAATTTCATTTTCAGAATGATTTTCAAAATTTGAAATTTGGGTTACTTTTTTTTCTTCAAAAGTTTCATTTTGTTTTTCAGGTTGAGAGGAAAATAAATCTTCTTTTTGTTCTTGTACAATTTTATTTTCGGGTGAAATAATTGTTGGAGTAGGTGCAAAGTCATCTTTAGGAAAACTACCTTTTCCATTTAAAATCCATTCTAAACTTACTTCAGGAAATTCTTCTACAAGCTTCATAATAAAATCTAAACTTGGTTTATTTCTTCCAGATAATAAATGCGACATACTTGAACGCTGCACACTAATTTTATCTGCAAAAGAAGAAGCAGTTAAACTGTAATATTCTAAAATTAATTCTAATCTTTTGATGAAATCTTCGATGTTTACCATTGTAAATAGTACATATTGAATTACTTGTTACAAATGTAAATAAATAGTTTTGAGAAAGCAAATTTACTTTTGTAAACCACAATTTAAGCGCTAACAAATACTTTAATTAAACAACACTAAAAAACTGGTTATCAATTAATTTAATGTTTTGTGTGATTTTGTTTCATATTGTAAACATTAACATTTTAAACAGTTTTAAATAGCGTTTACAGAAGTAAATTAATTTGTAAATTTCATTGTTTACAATTGTAAAAAATAAGTTGTTTACATTTGTAATTCATAAATGTAAACTATGCAATACGAGGAAATTTTTTCTACTTATACCAACAAAGAAATAAAAGGTAGACATATCACTAACGAATCTATAAAGCCAATTTTAAGCAAATTAAACGATGATTTTAAGGTCAAAATTGAAGGAAAATCGGTATTAGAAAAACCAATTTATTCTGTACAATTTGGTCATGGAAAAACGAAAATTTATATGTGGTCACAAATGCATGGTGATGAAGCAACTTGTACAAAAGCCATAATTGATTTTTTTGAAGTTTTGTTAAGTGATAAAAAATATTCAGACTTTATTCAATCAAAATATACCTTATATATTGTTCCATTAGCAAATCCAGATGGAGCAGAAGTTCATACTAGAGAGAACATAAATAAAGTTGATTTAAACAGAGATGTGAATGAAAGTACCCAACCAGAAAGTAAAATATTAAAGCAAATTTTTAATGATTTTCAACCTGATTATTGCTTAAATATGCATGATCAGCGAACAATTTATGGAGTTGGTGATACCAATAAATCAGCTATAATTTCATTTTTGGCACCAGCTTATAACCTAAATAGAGATATAAATGAACAACGTTCGAAAGCTATGTATGTTATTGGAAAGATGAATAATGTCTTACAAACCTATATTCCTGGACATATTGGAAGATATAATGATGCATATTGTGATACTTGTTTTGGAGATTATTTTGCTTCTAAAAATGCAGTTACTATTCTTTTTGAAGCGGGTCATCACCCAAATGATTATGCAAGAGATATTACTCGTAAATATATTTTTATAGGACTTTTAGTCGCATTTGATATAATTCACGAAAACGTTATAGTTGATAACAATAATGCAGAATATTTCAATATTCCTGATAATAAAGTCAGTTTTTTTGATATTCTTTATAAAAATGTTAAAATAAATGAGAATGGTATACAAAAAATAATTAATTTTGCTGCACAATATAAAGAAGTCGTAAAAAACGGAACAATTGCTTTTGAACCTTATTTGGTAACTACCGAAAATAACGAAACAGAATACTTTGGACATGTTGAATATGATTTAAAAGGAGAAGAGTTTTCTTCAAATCATTGCCAATTTCCGCAAAATGATGTTAAAGCTGATTTTTTAATCGGAAAAAACAAAAATTTCATCGATGGATTGTTAAAAAAGTAATAAGATTGTTTTTTTACTGAAAAATATTTAATTTTTTTGCACAAAATATAAAACAAAACTATGAGTAAGTTTAGATTAGACGAAGTTGATCACCAAATATTGGATATGTTGATTGATAATACTAGAGTTCCATTCACTGATATAGCTAAAAAATTGCTTATTTCTGCAGGAACAGTACACGTAAGAGTAAAAAAGATGGAAGATGCAGGAATCATTCAAGGTTCTTCTTTGACATTGGATTACGAAAAATTAGGCTATTCTTTTATTGCTTATGTAGGTGTGTTTCTTCACAATACTTCACAAACTAAATTTGTTTTAGAAAGAATTAGTGAAATTCCTTTTGTAACTGTAGCGCATATCACTACGGGTAAATTTAATATCTTCTGTAAAATTAGAGCAAAAGATACTAAACATGCAAAAGAAGTAATTTTCATGATTGATGATATCGAAGGAGTTTATAGAACAGAAACTATGATTTCTTTAGAAGAAAGTATAAATGATAAAAAACGATTAATGCATACAATTTTTAAAGATATGTAATCTAATACAAAGCCTCTTAATTGAGGCTTTTTTTATATCTACTATTTTATGGAATTAAATAAAAACGAATTCGCTCCTTATTTTGAAACTTATATTAGTTTATCAAGAGCATTAAGTTTATTAGAAAGTTTTTTGCTTAATATGGAAGAGACTGTTGCTTTTTTTCAATCTGTTCCATCTGATAAGTTAGATTATCGTTATCAACCCGAGAAATGGTCTGTGAAGGATATTTTATTACATCTTATAGATTGCGAACGAATATTTCAATATAGAGCTTTGCGAATTTCCAGAAATGATAAAACATCTTTACCAGGTTTTGAGGAAAATAATTATGCTATTGAAGCCAATGCGACAAATCGTTCTTTAGACCAACTTATTATAGAGTATAAATCGGTAAGACTTGCTACATATTCTTTGTTTGATAGTTTTGATGAAGAAAAATTAATTTTAATGGGAAATGCTTCAGGAAAAGATGTTTCGGTTAGAGCAATCGGATTTATAATTTTAGGTCACGAATTACATCACATTAAAATCATTAAAGAAAGATATTTATAAAAAAAGCCTCAATTAAGAGGCTTTTTAATTTATTCTTCATCTTCATCTTCATCATTTGAAGTGTCGGTGTTTTCTATATCATCATCGTCATCGTCGTCTTCAATATCTAGTTCTTTTAAAGAATCTAAATTTTCTGTAGGATTTTCAACATCTAAGTCATCATCATCATCATCGTCAAAGTTTTCAATTCTGTCTGCTAACTTCGTACTTACTTTTACTAAAAAGATAGTGTCTTCTGTTTTTACTTCAACAGCTTCAATCGTTTCATTTTTAGCGTTTTTGAATCTAATGATATCTGCATCATCATATCCATCTGGAAATCGTTCTACTAATAGGGTAAGGATTTCGTTTGTTAATTTAGCGTAATCAACAATTACTCGTTTCATTGGGTTGTATTTAATCTTAAATATTTTTCAAATGTAATATCCTAATTTATATTATCAAAGATTTTTTTTCAAAAAAATGAAAATAATTAATTTCCTAATATATAAGCAAAAATCAGCGGTGCTACTATGGTTGCATCTGATTCAACTATAAACTTTGGTGTGTTAATATCCAATTTTCCCCAAGTAATTTTCTCATTAGGTACTGCTCCAGAATAAGAACCATAACTTGTTGTAGAATCAGAAATTTGACAGAAATAGCTCCAGAAAGGAATATCAGTCATTTCCATATCTTGATAAAGCATTGGTACAACACAAATTGGAAAATCACCTGCAATTCCACCACCAATTTGGAAAAAACCAATTCCTTTTCCACCAGAATTTTTTGGATACCAATCGGCTAACCACATCATGTATTCAATTCCGCTTTTTGTAGTTGAAACTTGTAACTCTCCTTTAATACAGTAAGAAGCAAAAATATTTCCCATTGTACTATCTTCCCAACCAGGAACAACAATAGGTAAGTTTTTTTCTGCTGCAGCTACCATCCAAGAATCTTTAGGATCAATTTCATAATATTGCTCTAAAACACCTGAATTAATCATTTGATACATAAATTCATGTGGAAAATATCTTTTTCCTTCGTTTTCTGCTTTTTTCCAAATATCAATTAAATGTTGTTGTAATCTTCTAAAAGCTTCTTCTTCTGGAATACATGTATCTGTTACACGGTTGTAGTGATTTTCTAACAAATCCCATTCTTCTTGAGGTGTTAAATCTCTGTAATTTGGGATTCTTTTGTACGAATTATGAGCTACCAAATTCATGATATCTTCTTCCAAATTTGCACCTGTACAAGAAATAATATGAATTTTATCTTGACGAATCATTTCAGCTAATGATTTTCCCATTTCAGCAGTACTCATTGCACCAGCTAAAGTTACCATCATTTTTCCGTCCTCCAATAAATGTTCTTCATATCCTTTTGCAGCATCAACTAGAGCAGCAGCATTAAAATGTAAATAGTTTTTTTCTATAAATTGACTAATTGGTCCTTTCATCTTCTTGTTTTTTATTGTTTAACTGTTTAGTTGCTAAACTGTTTTTTATTCTTTCTTTTCGTATCCTAATATTTTCATAATATCTTCAGCTTTTTGTTGTTCTGAAAATATTTCTGTAGCTATGATTCCATTTTCATCTTTATCAATTAAAATATGTTTTGGTTGCGGAATCAAACAGTGATGTAAACCTCCAAAACCACCAATAGTCTCTTGATAAGCACCAGTGTTAAAAAAGCCAATATATAATGGTTTTTCTTTATTGTATTTTGGTAAGTAAACTGCATTCATATTTTGTTCTGAATTATAATAATCATCGCTATCACAAGTTAAACCACCCAATAAAACTCTTTCGTAAGTATCATTCCAACGGTTGATGGCTAACATGACGAAACGTTTGTTGATTGCCCAAGTATCTGGTAAAGTAGTAATGAATGAACTATCAATCATGTTCCACTTTTCTCTATCATTTTGTTGCTTTTGGTATAAAACCTGATAGATGGCTCCACCACTTTCCCCAACTGTGAAAGATCCAAACTCTGTAAATATATTAGGTACATCAACTTCAGCATCATCACAAGCAATTTTAATTTGGTTGATGATTTCATCTATCATATATTGGTAATCATATTCAAAAGCTAATGAATTTTTGATAGGAAAACCACCACCAATATTCAAACTGTCTAATGAAGGACATTCTTTTTTAAGAGCAATGTATACTTTTAAACATTTTAATAATTCGTTCCAATAATAAGCTGTATCACGAATTCCAGTATTTATAAAGAAATGAAGCATTTTCAGCTCTACTTGTTTATTTTCTTGAATTTGTTTTCTGTAAAATGGAACAATGTTTTTATATCCTATTCCTAATCTTGAAGTGTAGAATTCAAATTTTGGTTCTTCTTCGGCAGCAATTCTAATTCCTATTTTGAATTTTCCGTCAATTTGCTCTTGTAAAAGATCTAATTCTTCATAATTATCAATTACAGGAATCGTATTTTTTTGTCCGTTATTGATCAAACGTGCTATGTTGTCTACATATGCGTCGCGTTTAAAACCGTTGCATATAACATAAGTTTTTTTAGATATTTTTCCTTCAGCCAAAAGATTTTCCACAATATTAATGTCTATAGCAGAAGAAGTTTCAATGTGAATATTGTTTTTAAAAGCTTCATTCATAATAAACTGAAAATGAGAACTTTTAGTACAATAGCAATAGTGGTAGTTTCCTTCATACTTATGTTTTTCCATTGCTTTTCTAAACCAACCTTTTGCTTTGTTGATGTTATTAGAAATTTGTGGTAAGTAGGTAAATTTTAAAGGAGTTCCATATTGTTCAACCAACTTCATTAAATCAATATTATGAAATTCAAGATTGTCTTTGTTCAATTTGAATTCTTCCTGAGGAAAATAAAATGTTTGATTAATTAAGTCGAAATATTTTGTATTCATTAGTGTAAGATATATTTTTATAGTAATTAAGTTTTGAAAATCAGTAATTTAGATTATTCAAACTCTAATATTAGCAAATATAACTACTAATTTTTCTTTAAAGGTTTTTGAAAGTAAAAATAATTCAACGTTTAATTCATAAAACAAAGCCGTGTTCAATTGTATGTCAATTGTCTTGCTTTCACTTCTGTCGTTATTCTTTGTGTTAAATGTGTAACTGTTGTCTTTCATTGTCACAAAGGTAAAAATTAATTTATTTTTTTGTTAGGTATTATATTAAATTTTTAAGAAGTTTTATAATCATCAAAAGCTTTGTAAATCAATTCATTATCTGCTGTCTGATCGATTTTTACAGTTCCAATACCTTCTAATAAAGCAAATTGAATTTTTCCGAATTCATTTTTTTTGTCGTAAATTAGTAATTCGATGATTTTTTCAATATCATTTTTATCAAATAAAATAGTGTCATATATATCTTTTAAAACATATTTTATTTCATGATAATCTTCTCTTGAAAGTAAATTTTTTTCCATTGAGATATGACTTTCAAGGATCATACCAACAGCAACAGCTTCACCGTGAAGTAACTTTGTTTTGGATTCATTTTCAAGAAAATAGCTTTCAATAGCATGTCCTAATGTATGACCAAAATTTAATGCTTTTCTAATTCCATTTTCAGTTAAATCTTCTGAAACAATTTTATTTTTTATTTCAATAGATTCATAAATTAAAGCGGATAAATCATCACCATCTAATTCTGATAAACTTTTGAATTTGTTCCAATACTTTTTATCATAAATTAGACCATGTTTCAACATTTCTGCTAATCCAGATCGCATTTCTAATTGAGCCAAAGTTTCTAAAAACGAAGGAATTACAATTACTGCTTTTGGTTCTCTAATAATTCCGATTTGGTTTTTTAATTGTCCTAAATCAACACCATTTTTTCCACCAATTGAAGCGTCAACCATTGATAAAAGTGTTGTTGGAACATTAATAAAGTCGATGCCTCTTTTAAATGTACAAGCTACAAATCCACCCAAATCAGTAACAACTCCACCACCAAGATTAATTAAAATACTTTTTCTATCACCACCTAATTCTGTTAATGCTTGCCATAATTGCATACAAGTTTCAATATTTTTTTGCTCTTCACCGACTTCAATTTCGATAATTTCAATTTCGATTTCAGTAGCTAAATTGGCTAAAAAATTTGGTAAGCAATGTGTATTAGTATTTTCATCAACTAAAACGAATATTTTAGAATATTTAGTAGGTAAAAGTAATTCTGAAAGATAAGAATACCCTTCTTCGTTAAAATAAACAGAATATGTATTGGCTTTTATGGTTTGCATTATCAAGTGTTTCAATTTAATGCAAAATAAGGTAATTTTTATTTAATAATATGTAACACTACCGTATATTTGCATACATTTTTGATGAATAAACAATGGAAAAAATATTTACAAATACACAAACTGCTTTTGCTTTAAAAAGTGATTCTGAGTTAGAAAGAGCTTACTTTTTGTTTAAAATGATTGAAAGTCAACCACTTGTTCGTATTGGAACGGCAGTTACTAACTTTGCATTAAAAGCTCATTTACCTGTAGAAGGTTTAATTCGTTCTACTGTTTTTGATCATTTTTGTGGTGGTGTTAATGAGAATGATTGTTTAAGTGTTGTAGATAAAATGTATACCAAAGGAGTTTCATCGGTTTTGGATTATTCTGTAGAAGGTAAAGAGGCTGAAGACCAATTTGAAGCTGCTTTTGCTATGACTATGAAAACTATAGAATTTGCAAAAGAGCGTGATGCTATACCATTTGCTGTTTTTAAACCAACAGGTTTGGGACGTTTTGCTTTATATCAAAAAATTGGAGAAAATAAAGAGTTAACAGCTTCAGAACAAGATGAATGGAATAGAGTAGTGGAGCGTTTTGACAAACTTTGTAAAGCAGCTTATGATAAAGATGTAGCGGTTTTGATTGACGGTGAGGAAAGTTGGATGCAAGATGCTGCTGATAATGTTGTGGCTAAAATGATGCAAAAATATAATAAAGAAAAAGCCATTGTATTTAATACGTTACAAATGTATCGTTGGGATCGAATGGATTATTTGAAAAAACTACACGAAGAAGCTAAAACAGAAGGTTTTTATATAGGTATGAAATTGGTCCGTGGTGCTTACATGGAAAAAGAAAATACAAGAGCTGAAGAAAAAGGGTATAAATCTCCGATTTGTGTTTCCAAACAAGCTACTGATGAAAATTATGATGCAGCTGTAACTTTTATGTTAGACCATATTGATACAATGTCAATCTTTGCAGGAACTCACAACGAAGAGAGTTCTTACAAGTTGATGCAACAAATGAAAGAGCGTAAAATTTTGCCAAATGACACTAGAATTTGGTTTGGACAATTATATGGTATGAGTGATAATATCAGTTATAATTTAGCAGCTCATGGGTACAATGTTGCCAAATATTTGCCTTTTGGACCTGTTAGGGATGTGATGCCTTACTTAATAAGAAGAGCCGAAGAAAACACTTCTGTAGCTGGACAGACTAGTAGAGAATTGAGTTTGATTAAGGCTGAGAAGCAAAGGAGGAAGTTATAAAATGAAAAATATTTATTATCTATTTTTCGTTATCTTTTTTATACTTATTGGTTGTTCAGATAGTGAATTGTCTGAGGATGAATATAAAGCATACGCTGAAGAAATAGTTATAAATATTAAAAAAAAGGAAGTCAAAAAACTACAAGATAAGTTTGATATAAATTTTATTTTAGACGATATCAAAAAAACATCAGATACTTTAGGTGTTGCTAATCAATATAAACTGAGAAAAACTTATGTAGTTAATCAACTTTTTCAGATTTATGCACCGTATTTAAAAAATATAATGAAAATAGTTACTAAAGAAAGTGAAACCAAACTTTTAAAACTATTTAAGGAAAAGAATAAATATCATGCATTAATCATGATAAAAAATAATGATAATTTTGAAATAACTGATTTTATTTTAGAAGAAAGAAACAATAAAATTCACATAACAAATTATATATCAACTGTAACAAGTTTTAATTTGAATTTACATTTTAATTGGGCAATTCAAAACCAATTAATGAATGTAACAGAATATTATCATGCACAAAAATATTTGGTTGCGAGCAATTCTTTGTATGAAAGAAAAGAATATGATGAAGCATTAAATATGTTCAATCAGATTCCAGAATATTTTCAGACTTTCCCAAATTTTTATATTTTAAAAGTTAAAATCACTCATGAAATGAAAGATGAGTATTTATATGCAGAAACTTTAGAAAATTGGATTAGTTTAAATTATGATAATAAATGTTTTAGATATTTAAAAGCTTCTGAATTGTATTATTACACTAATGATAGCGAAACTTCATTAAAATATTTAGATTCATTAGAAAATTTTACAGGTAAAAACAGTGTTATTAATGACATAAAAAAATCCCGATTTAATTAAAATCGGGATTTTTTATTATTTTCTAATACAAACTACTATATTTCTTCGGATTCGCTTCATGCATTATTTCATAAACCTTTTCAAAAATATCTTCTGCACTTGGTTTTGAGAAATAATCACCATCTGTGCCATAGGCTGGTCGGTGAGGTTTAGCAGCTAAGGTTTGTGGTTTGCTGTCTAAGTAATTATAAGCTGATTGATTTTCAATAATTTCTTGCAAAATATAAGCGCTTGCTCCACCAGGAACATCTTCATCTACTACTAATAAACGATTTGTTTTTTGAATACTTTTTACAATATCATGATTCAAATCGAAAGGTAATAACGATTGAACATCTATAACTTCAACATTAATGTCATGTTCTTGTAATTCTTTAGCCGCTTGTTCTACGATTCTTAATGTTGAACCATAAGAAACAATTGTAATATCAGAACCTTCTCTAATGGTTTCTACTACTCCAATTGGTGTAGTGAATTCTCCTAGATTAGTTGGCATTTTTTCTTTTAAACGGTATCCATTCAAACATTCTACGATTAAAGCTGGTTCATCGGTTTGCAATAAAGCATTGTAAAAACCTGCTGCTTTAGTCATGTTTCTTGGTACTAAAACGTGAATTCCACGAATAGCGTTTATTATCATTCCCATTGGAGAACCTGAATGCCAAATTCCTTCCAATCTATGTCCACGTGTACGAATGATTAAAGGTGCTTTTTGTCTTCCTTTGGTTCTGTATTGAAGTGTAGCTAAATCATCACTCATGATTTGAATAGCATACAATAAATAATCTAAATATTGAATTTCTGCAATTGGACGTAAACCTCTCATAGCCATTCCAATGCCTTGGCCTAATATAGTAGCTTCACGAATTCCAGCATCTGAAACTCTGAATTCTCCATATTTTTCTTGCATTCCTTCTAAACCTTGGTTTACATCACCAATATTCCCAGCATCTTCCCCAAAAACTAAGGTTTCAGGATATTTTGAGAAAATAGCGTCAAAGTTATCTCTAATAACAACTCTTGCATCAACATCTTCTGCTGAATCATCAAATGTTGGTTTTATTTCATTGATTTTTGAAATAGCATCTTTCGAAGAAGAAAATAAGTGTGAACTAAATTTAGGTTGAATAGTTTCTTTATATCCAAAAATCCAAGATGATAAATTGGCTTTACTGTCTTCGTTTTTGATTAAACGCAATACTTTTCTAGCGGTTGAAAGCGTGTCTTTTCGAATTGGTTCTTTTATAGAAGCTAAATCTGAAGCATATTTCTCAATAAAAACTTTGTTTGAACTAGAAGCAGCAATTGAATTTAATAATTCCACTAATTCATCACGTTCCGTTTTGATTGGATTTAAGTAGGCATTCCAAGCTGCTTTTTTTCCTTCTAAAACTTCTTTCTTGATTGATTTCTCTAACTCTTCAATTTCTTCAGCTGTAATTAAATTGTTCTCAATTAACCAAGTTTTCATTTTTGCTAAACAGTCAAACTCAGCTTCCCAAGCTAAACGTTCTGCATTTTTGTATCTTTCATGACTTCCAGAAGTGGAATGTCCTTGTGGTTGTGTTAATTCTTGCACGTGAATTAAAACAGGAACATGTTCTTCTCTGGCTATTTCCGAAGCTTTTTGATAGGTTTCAATTAAAGCAGGATAATCCCAACCTTTTACTCTTAATATTTCGTAACCCTTATTATCTTCATCTCTTTGAAATCCTTTTAAGATTTCAGAGATGTTTTCTTTAGTAGTTTGGTATCTTGCATGAACAGAAATTCCATAATCATCATCCCAAACGCTCATTACCATTGGTACTTGTAAAACTCCAGCAGCATTGATTGTTTCGAAAAATAAACCTTCAGAAGTTGAGGCATTTCCAATTGTTCCCCAAGCTACTTCATTTCCGTTGATTGAAAAGTTAGTTTTATTGGTAATTCCGTTTACATTTCTATATATTTTTGAAGCTTGTGCTAAACCTAGCAAACGAGGCATTTGTCCAGCAGTAGGAGAGATGTCTGCACTCGAATTTTTTTGTAACGTTAAGTTGTTCCAGTTTCCATTTTCATCTAAACTATGCGTTGCAAAGTGTCCACCCATTTGACGACCAGCACTCATTGGATCATTTTCTAAATTGGTATGACCATACAAACCAGCAAAAAATTGTTCTATGTTCAAAGCTCCAATTGCCATCATAAAGGTTTGATCACGATAATATCCAGAACGGAAATCACCATTTTTAAACGCTTTTGCCATAGCTAATTGTGGCACTTCTTTTCCGTCTCCAAAAATACCAAATTTAGCTTTTCCTGTAAGTACTTCTTTTCTACCAAGAAGACTACATTCTCTACTAGTAATTGCTATTTTTAAGTCAGAAAGAACTTCTTGCTTAAAATCTTCAAATGAAATATTTTGTTTGGTTTGTGCTTCCATAAATAATACAATTGGGTTTGGTACAAATTTAATAAATTGAATGAATTATTTATGTTAATAGCTGTTGTTTTTTAAACAAAAAATAAATTATTCATAATATTTGGCTATTTCATTAGAAATAAATAACTAAAATCACGCTAAAGGTGATTATTTTTCAAGATTATATACTAAAACCATTTTCTGGTAAATAGTGAAATTAAAGTTTTTGGACTTAAAGTAACTACAAATCTTATTTTTTGACCATAATTATCTTGATTTAATTCAAATCCGTTTGAAGACTGAACAGGAAAATACAATTCAAAATAATCAGGAACAAGATTTAAACGAATTCCACTATCATAGATAAACTGAGTACTGATAGACTTGTTTTTAATTAAACCTACATCACCATAAACTTCAATCCAATTCCAAATATTAAAACTTCCGTTAATCGTTGAAATCCATTGGTTGGCATATCTTGTATCAAATTTGGATTTAAAACCACCTTCACTCATTACAAATTGTTGGCTAAATAAACCTGTAGATTCTGAACGACCTAACAAATTATAATTGAATAAATAATCCGTTGGTCTATCAACACCAAAACTAAAAAAATCTGAATTGGTGCTTCTGTACATGAAAGTTCCTATATAAAAACGAAGATTTATTCTTCTGTTATCTTCAAACAGTTTTCTATACTCAATTTCAGCAGCTAGTTTTCCAAAAGAATTTGCAATTTGTAAATCTGTGTGAAAAGAATAATATTTAGTCATTTCTGATTGAATATTGTAGTATCGAGCATTAAAAACTGAATAATTATCCGTGTTAGCATCTGTGGTAAAAGCTGATTTTTCTCGGTCCACATAATATTGAGATAATTGGATGTATTCATTTTTATTGTATCTGAAATTTTCATCTCTAAACCTAAATTGGATCGTAGGAATAATACGTGTATACAAAGCTTCTGGAGCATAATGCGAAGTAGAAGCTGACATGGCATAACGAATGTTATATAATCTTCCTTCTCGAACATTTTGATTCACCATTCCTGATATACTTCCTACTATTTTTTGGGTGTTTGAAGAGTATTCTGGTGATAAATCAAATGTAAATGGTTTGTTTAAAACAGAACGATTATTAATTTTCATTCCTACTTTAATGCCATCATATAAATTATATTCAGCTGTTGGAACATAAAAAACCTGATTGTAATATGGGTTTTCTAAGTCTTTAAAAAAACTAAATTTTAAAGGCCTATGGTTGAAAATGAAACCATTAAGAGAATGCCAATTGTTTCTTAAATTAAATTCTGGAACCTCAGTTTTGTAATTTAAAACCAATTTATCAATATTGTTTCTAGGAATTATAATAGTGGTGTCTGATTTAATATTTGTCAACCATTTTTTATAAACAATCGTATCGTTACTTAACCCATATAAAGGTATAGGAACGTTTGTTAATGTTTTATTTTTTATTGAGACACTTATGTTTTCTTGTTGTTTTTTTATAGATCCAAATTTATAATCAATTAAATCTCTTTTGTTGATTACAGTATCAAAAAACCAATCAATATCTTTTGCTGCATTTTGTTTTAGAATGAATTCAAAGTCATATCTTGAAGTTTGCATGTTTTTATTCATTTCCAGAAACTCAACAATACTTTTTGGAACAATATTGTTTTCTAAGTAAGCATCTAAATAACGTAAACTCAAACCAGCTCTATATTTTCCTGCTATTTGCTCGTTGAATTTTATTAGGGAATTTTTATCACTTCCAATGGGTTGATCTAAGTTTTTTCTGGCCATTAACAGGTAAACATAATAAAACTGATCATTAAAATCTGTGGAAAGAATGTTGTAACCTTTAAGCAATTTAATTTTAGACAAGCTACCCATCATTTTGAATTTTGGATAGTGATAATCAATATAATTCATAAGAACATATTGTTGAATTCCTTCTTCAATCCAATGGTCTTTTCTGTGGTTAATTTGGATGTTTTCTTTTAATAAATTATTCAAATAGGTCTTTAAAAATCGTACTTCAAATATAAATTCATCTGGAAAAGGATTGATAAATGAAGGCAATTGATTTACACCATAGAACGGATTCTTGTTGTAATCATCATTAGAAATAAGAATTTTATTTTCTTTTGGAACTCCAATTTGATTCGTAACATATTTGGTAACTTTATCGATTACTAAAGCTATGTCAATTTCAGATAATCGTTTGTCTTCAAAATTAGAAACAACTTCAATATTTTCATTTTTATAACTTTTAAAAGAAATTGATTCTTTGGGTTCAAAAACAAGTGAAATGGTTTGTTTTCCTTTAGCTGTTAAAGTATATTTTTTACTATCTAAATCCTCAAAAAACGCTGTTCGTTTTAAATCACTAAAAACTTCATAATTTTTAGGAAATTCAATATCAATTTTATAATCACTTAAAGCGTTTGAAATATCATCTAAGTTTTCATTGCTTTGAACAATAAATTGCTTGTTTTCATACCTTGGGATGGTTAAAAACCAATCTTTTAAATATAGTTTTCCATTGTTGTCAAATCCATATTTAGTGAATTTTTCATTCGGAATTTTTACTACATAATTCAAAAGAATTTTATGCTGTGAATTCGGTAAAATGGGTTCTGTAAGCGTTAATTTTTTTACATCAACTCTATTATCAAAATCTTCCCATGCCAATTGGTTGAATTTTTCATCTACAATAGAATTAATTTTGGTATAACCTCTATCTTCATCTTTTGCCAAATGAAAAACCCTAGAGAATTCATCTGAAAAACGTCTAGCTAAAGCAGAATTTTTGGAAGAAAATGCATTATTCCAGTCATTTAATAAAATAGTTTTGAGAGTATCAGTAGTGTTATTGGAATATAAGATTTCCTGTTGAACGTATAAAAGATGATTTTTGGGATCAACTTTTACATTCAAATTTGTTTTATGTTGTGCCCAAACGTTACTTTGAAGCAAAAGGAAAAACAGTATGAAACGAATTAATTTCAAATTTTAGCAATTTTTTGAATGTAAATATAGCAAAAGCAAGACTTAACAAGTGGTATATTAACATTATTTTTGCTGAATTGTTGATATTAGTTTAACAATGATTTTTTTTCATTCATTTTTAAATAGTTACCTTTGTAAAAAAAATTATGATTAAGAAAATACTTTTAATTTTTACACTTCTGTTGTGTAACTTTATTTTTTCTCAAGTTGTTATTAATGAATTAGATGCAGATACACCAAGTACTGATACCCTTGAATTCTTAGAGCTAAAATCTACTACTCCTAATTTTTCTTTAGATGGTTATGTTTTAGTTTTTTACAATGGTTTCACAAGTGGAACAGGAACATTAAGTTACAACTCAATTGACTTAGATGGATACTCTACAGATATAAATGGAATTTTTTTATTAGGAAATTCTTTGCTTTCTCCATCTCCAGCTTTGGTTATTCCTAATTCAACTATTCAAAACGGACCTGATTTAGTCGCTTTATACTTAGGAAATGCATCTGATTTTCCTCTTGATACTCCTGCAACAGCTACTAATGTTGTAGATGCTTTAGCCTATTCCAACAGTGCAACAACAAGTCCTACAACTTTAATGTCTACTTTTGGTTTAACAGTTTGTGTGAATGAAAATCAAACTTCTAGTGCTGCTACAAAATCAATTCAACGTAATAATGATGGAACTTATGCTGTTGCTACTCCAACTCCAGGAGCAAATAATGATGGAACTGGTGTTGTTTTAAATGGTATTTCAATAGCTTCATCTGTAACAGAATTAACTGAAAGTGAATCTTTTATAATCACTTTTACAACTCAAAATCCTGTTCAAAATTCAAATTTGATTTTGAATTACACACTTTCTAATGGAAATTTTGGAGTAAATGATTTTACTGGAAATCTTACTACAACAATTTTAGTAGGTCAATCTTCTGCTACTGCAACTATTACAATTTTTGACGATACAACAGATGAAGGTGATGAAGAATTAAAAATTTCTGTTCTAAATGTACCTAGTGCTTATACATTGACCAATAATGACGTTATTGTTCGTGTTCATGATAATGATTTTATTGTTCAACCTTGGGGAACACCTTTAAACCCCACTTATGGTATTGTTTCAAGTACAGCTCCTGCAAATTATTATTCAAGTTTAAATGGTTTATCTGGAAGTACTCTAAAACAAGCCTTACAAGATATTATTGCTGATCCAAACGTAGTTCATGGGCATACTTATGGAGATGTGGAGTTTATATTAAAAGAATGTGATGTAAATCCTTTAAACAGTAGTCAAGTTTGGTTGATGTATGTGGAACAACCTAAATCAAAAATCGACTATCAAACAAGCAGTAGTAATATTGGTGTTTGGAATAGAGAACATATTTTTCCGCAATCAAGAGGTGGTTTTCAAGATGGAACGTTCTCTTCTTCAGATGGCATAAACATTTGGTTTCCTGTAAGTGCAAACGATGTTTTAGCAGGTCATGGAGATGCACACCATATTAGAGCTGAAGATGGAGCCGAAAACAGTTTAAGAGGCAATAGAAACTATGGACTTGACTACAATGGACCATCAGGAACACAAGGTAGTTGGAAAGGTGATGTAGCAAGAGCTTTATTTTATATGGATGTTCGATATAACGCTTTAAATGTTGTGAACGGTAATGTTGCAGAATCTCCAAGCGGTTTTATTGGTGATTTAGCTACTTTATTACAATGGCACCAACAAGATCCACCAGATGATTTTGAAATGAATAGAAATAACTATATCTACACTTGGCAAGTAAATAGAAATCCTTTTATTGATAATCCAGATTTAGCGAGTTATATTTTTGGAAGTAATGTTGGGCAACCATACGTTTTATCTAATGAAAATTTTGAAGTTTCTAAAGTTGTGGTTTATCCAAATCCAACAACAGATTATGTAGTAATCGCTGGAATTGAAGCAGAAGCTAAAGCTGAAATTTATTCGATAACAGGTCAATTAATTAAAGAAGTATCATTTACTAATGAAATTATTTTATCTTTAAGTGATGTTACTTCTGGAATTTATTTTGTTAAAATTTCTAATGATAATTCAAGTATTACTAGAAAGATTATAATTAAGTAATTAAAAAGATGAATTGGATTATTGAAAAGACGTATGTTCCTTTTTTAATTTTGATTCCAATAATTTTGATTATGGGATTTTTAAATAGAAAAGAAACATTGGATATTAACGTTCATGATACTTACTACGTAATTAATAATTTTCATTTAGCGATTATATTATCAACTGTTCTAGGAATAATTTCATTAGGATATTTTCTAATTAAATTATTTAATATTCCATTGATTAATTGGCTTTCAATTACTCATGTTATAATAAGTATACTGGGAATTATAATTATTTATATTTTATTCAAAGTAGTAAAAAATTTAGAAGTTAATACTAGTAATATAGAGTCTTTCTTTAAATACTCAAAAACTATTCAAAGAATAAATTTTGCTTTATTTTCTGCATTAACTATAACTATAATAAGTCAATTATTATTTTTATTGAATATTACAGTAAGTATTATTAAAAAAAAATTATAAAAAAAAGTCCTTCAATTTAAAGGACTTTTTATATTATTAAAAGTTAGGAGACAAATTATATTTCTTATAGAAACTATCTAAAGCTTCTAAAACTTGATCTTCATTATCTACGATTTTAATTAAGTTTAAATCATCTGGACTAACAGTTTTGTACTTGTCTCTTAAAGTTGCTTTAATCCAATCCATTAAACCTGACCAAAATTCTGTTCCAACCAATATAATTGGAAATTTGGCAATTTTTTTTGTTTGAATTAAAGTAATTGCTTCAAATAATTCATCTAAAGTTCCAAATCCACCAGGCATAACTACAAAACCTTGTGAATATTTTACAAACATTACTTTCCTAACAAAGAAGTAATCAAAATTTAAGTTTTTATCTCTGTCAATATAAGGATTGAAATGTTGCTCAAAAGGCAATTCTATATTTAAACCTACTGAAGTTCCACCACCAAAATGAGCTCCTTTATTTCCGGCTTCCATAATTCCTGGTCCACCACCAGTAATAACTCCATAGCCTCCTTTACTGATTTTGTAAGCAATTTTCTCAGCTAATAAATAATAAGGATCTTCTGGTAAAGTTCTAGCTGAACCAAAAATAGATACACATGGGCCAATTCTTCCCATTGATTCGTATCCGTTGACAAATTCTGACATAATTTTAAAAATTGCCCACGAATCGTTAGTTCTTATTTCATTCCAAGTCTTTTGTTTTAACTTTTCTTGTATTCTTTGATCGTCGTTTTCGTATTTTTCTACTGACATATTCTTTCTTTTATTATTTAACAAACACGCTAAATTAATTCTTTTTTCAAGAATTGAGCCGTGTAACTTTTTTTATTTTTTACAATTTCTTCTGGAGTTCCTTTTGCGATTAATTGTCCACCACCTTTTCCACCTTCATAACCAATGTCAATCACATAATCAGCCAATTTTACTACGTCTAAATTATGCTCGATAATCAAAACTGTATTTCCTCTATCTACCAATTCATTCAAAACTCCCATTAAAACACGAATATCTTCAAAATGCAAACCTGTTGTAGGTTCATCCATTATATAAAAAGTGTTTCCTGTGTCTTTTTTCGATAATTCGGATGCTAATTTAATTCGTTGTGCTTCACCACCAGAAAGTGTGGTACTTTGTTGTCCTAATGTAATATAACCTAATCCAACATCTTGAATAGTTTTTACTTTTCTATGAATTTTCGGAATGTTTTCAAAGAAATCAACCGATTCATCAACTGTCATATTTAAAACATCAGAAATTGATTTTCCTTTGTATCTAATTTCTAAAGTTTCTCTATTAAACCTCTTTCCTTGACAAGTTTCGCATTCTACATAAACATCTGGCAAGAAACTCATTTCAATTGTTCTAACACCTGAACCTTCGCAAGTATCACATCTTCCTCCAGAAACATTAAAACTAAAACGACCAGCTTTATAACCACGAATCATGGCTTCTGGTGTCATGGTGTATAATTTTCTAATTTCAGAAAAAACATCCGTGTAAGTTGCTGGATTACTTCTAGGAGTTCTACCAATTGGACTTTGGTCAATTTCAATAACTTTGTCAATATGTTCTAAACCTTCAATTTTTTTGTAAGGTTGAGGTTTTTTAACACCATTAAAAAAGTGAGCATTTAAAATAGGGTAGAGCGTACCATTAATCAACGTAGATTTTCCTGAACCTGAAACTCCAGTCACAGAAATCATTTGTCCTAAAGGAAATTCTACGGTAACATTTTTTAAATTATTTCCTGTTGCACCTGAAAGTTTTAGGGTTTTTCCATTCCCTTTTCTTCTTTCTTTTGGCACTTCTATTTTCATTTTACCACTCATGTATTGAGCAGTTATAGTGTTTTCTTTTAATAATTCTTTTGGAGTTCCTTCGCTGATGATTTTTCCACCAAATCTTCCTGCTTTGGGTCCAATATCAATCACATAATCAGCTCTTTCGATCATGTCTTTGTCGTGTTCAACAACAATTACCGAATTTCCTATATCACGTAAGTTTTCAAGTGATTTGATCAATCGTTCATTATCTCTTTGATGCAATCCAATGCTGGGCTCATCTAAAATATATAAAACTCCAACAAGTTGTGAACTAATTTGTGTGGCCAATCGAATTCGTTGTGCTTCACCACCAGAAAGCGATTTGGAACTTCTATTAATAGTCAAATAATTTAATCCAACATCCAATAAAAACTGTAATCTAGATTCGATTTCTTTGATGACTTCAACCGCAATGGCATTTTGTTTTTCAGATAATTTTTCAGGTAAATTTTTGAACCAATCAAAGAGTTCATTGATATCCATGTGAACTAATTCACCAATATTTTTATCGTCAATTTTAAAATAAAGCGATTCTTTTCTTAAACGACTTCCTTCACAAACCGGACATTCATTTTCGTCCATGAATTCTTTTGCCCAACGTTTCAAAGATGCTGTGTTACTCTCTTCATACTGATTTTTGATGAAGTTAGAAATACCTTCAAAATCGATTTTATATTCTTTGGTAATCCCCATTACTTTTGAAACCACTTCAAATTTTTCATTTCCACCATATAAAATGATATCCATGGCTTGTTGTGGAATGGTTTCGATTGGATCAGAAAGTTTGAAATCAAATTTATGTGCAATAATTTCCAATTGTTTAAAAATCCAAGACGATTTCATTTCACCCAAAGGAGCAAAACCACCAGCTTTTATAGATAATTTGGGATTTGGAACAATTTTTTTCAGATTGATTTCATTCACAACTCCAAGACCATTACAGTTTTCACAAGCTCCTTTTGGAGAATTGAATGAAAAGTTATTTGGTTCTGGATTTGGATAAGAAATTCCAGTTGAAGGACACATTAAATTTCGACTAAAGTAACGTACTTCTTGACTTTCTTGTTCAATAACCATCAAGATATCATCACCATGATACATAGCTGTTTTGATGCTTTCAGTTAATCTTTTATCTGTATCTTCTGTTGCATCAATAGCCATTCTATCAATAACAATTTCGATATCATGCGTTTTGTAACGATCGACTTTCATTCCGAAATCTAAATCACGAATGGTTCCATCAACCCTAACTTTCAAGAAACCTTGTTTAGCAATTTGCTCAAAAAGTTCACGATAATGACCTTTACGCGAACGAACAACAGGTGCTAGAATATTGACTCTTTTGCCATTAAAAGTTTCAACAATTAATTCTTTGATTTGCTCATCAGAATAAGAGACCATTTTTTCTCCAGTGTTGTAACTATAAGCGTCACCAACTCTAGCATATAAAAGACGAAGAAAATCATATATTTCTGTAATAGTTCCAACGGTTGAACGTGGACTTTTACTGGTAGTTTTTTGTTCGATGGCGATAACAGGAGAAAGTCCGTCAATTTTATCAACATCTGGACGTTCTAAACCACCTAAAAACTGTCTTGCATAAGCAGAAAAGGTTTCAATGTACCTTCTTTGTCCTTCAGCATAAATGGTATCAAAGGCTAATGAAGATTTTCCAGAACCTGAAACACCTGTGATAACAACCAGTTTTTCTCTTGGGATTATTACATCAATATTTTTTAAATTATGGGCTCGAGCACCAATAATTTCGATAGTTTCTTCTGTTTTTAGCATAATTTTTTGGCAAAAAGCAAAGATACTATTTTTATAGAGATTTCAAGAATGAGACGAATTGTTTTAAGAAAAGTTTTTATATTTTTGAGCGATTAAAAAAATGAAATACATGAAATTATTAGGAATAGGATCAAGAATAAAACATCAAGAATTGGGAATTGGAGTTGTTACAAATGTATCTCCAAAATTTTATTGGGTAACTTTTGTAGAAAATGGATTAGAAACAATTGAATTAGACAGTGAATTTGAAGTAATTGAAGCTTTAGAAGACGAAGTGGATTCAGTTAGTTTTTATGAAATTGAAAAAGCCTTAAAGAACTTGCTAGAAAAGTATAGCGATATTGGACCAAAAGTTTCAATTGCAGATAAATGGAAAGGTGGGAAAATCGTTTTAGAACCAGGTACACAAACTCAAAACAAAGAAATTCCGATTGATACTTTTTTCAATAAAATTATAATGGTTAGAGATAGACTACGTGTGATGGAACAAAAAATAAATTCAAGTAATTTAGAAGCTTTTGAGAAAATTGAGTTGCAACAATACATTACAAGATGTTATGGAAGTTTAACTACATTTAACGTGTTGTTTAAAAATCAGAGTGACAATTTTGTTGGAGAAAAAAGTAAATAAAAATAGCCCTTTTAGAGTTTTGTACTCTAAAGGGTTTTACTCAATAATCATATCTTTCAATTTTTCTCGATATTTTATTAAAACAAAATGTTTAGAAATAAAACCTATAAATTTACCATTTTTAAGAACAGGTAAAACTTTAGAACCACTGTTTTCAAATTTATCCATAACCGTTTCCATAGTTTCGTCGTAGAAAACTATTTCTTTTGGTTGTTGCATGACTTCATCTGTGGAAGTGTATTTGATTTTGAAAGCAGAAAACATATATTTTCTAACATCATCCAAATATATTAAACCTTCTAATTCTTGTTTTTCATTTAAAACTGGAAAAATGATTTCATCGGATTGTTGGATTTTATCAATTAATTCATTCAAGTTTTCTGAAACAACAATTGCCTTAAAATCTGTTTGTAATAGTTTTGATAATTCTAAAGAAGTCAAAATATTTTTATCTTTATTATCTGTAAAAACTTCTCCTTTGTCCGCTAAGTGCTTGATGTCAAAAGAATAAGGCTCAAAACGTTTTGAAATAGCATAACTTACAGATGAAACTATCATTAGGGGAACCATTAATTCATAACCACTTGTTATCTCTGCAATCAAGAAAATTGCTGTTAAAGGTGCATGAAACAGACCACTTAAAATTCCTGCCATTCCAACTAATGTAAAATTTGTAATAGGTAACTTGGCTAAACCAATTGCGTTTACAAAATACGAGAGTACAAATCCTAAATAAGAACCTACAAATAGAGAAGGAGCAAAGTTTCCACCATTTCCACCAGAACCTAAAGTTAAACCTGTAGCAAAGACTTTCACCATCATAGTTGCTCCAACAAAGGCTAATAAAATCCATTTATTGTCTTCAAAACCAGATAATAAGGTGTTGTTTAATATTTTTTCAGGATGATTATCTGCTATAGTTTTTATGCTAGCGTAACCTTCACCAAATAATGTTGGAAATAAGAAAATTAATATTGCTAAAATTCCAGCTCCATATAAAGCTTTTTGATAAACTCCAAGTCTACTTTTGGCAAAATGGGTCTCAATTTTTCTAAAATAACGAGCATAATAAATGGAAAGTAAACCAGAAAGCAAGCCTAAGAGAACATAAAAATGAATATTATGATAATCAAAACTTTCTACGTTTTTAAAAGTAATTAAGATGTCTTCATCCAAAACAATTGTAGATATTAATGCACCAGTTGCAGCACTAATCATAATTGGAATAAAAGCTGTAATACTTATTTCTGCTAATACTACTTCAATCGCAAATAAAACACCAGCAATAGGAGCGTTAAAAGCAGCTGCAATTCCAGAAGCAACACCACAAGCTAATAATAAGGTTCTGTCTTTATAACTTAATCTATAATTTTGAGCATAATTACTTCCAAAAGCTGCTCCAGTTACAGTAATTGGTGACTCTAAACCAGCACTTCCACCCAAACCAACAGTTAAGGAACTTGTTATTATTTGCGAATACAATTGCTTTTTAGGAAGAATTCCATCTTTTTTTGCCACTGCATACATGATGTGAGATGTTCCTTTTTGAATGCTACCATCTAAGAATTTTTTTACTACAAAAACAGTTAAAATAATTCCAATGACAGGTAAAATACTATTACTATAGGGTAAATGAAGATAACCGTCTAAGTATTGAGAAAATTGGTAAACTTTGTGTGCAAATGCTTTTAAAACAATCACCGCTAAGGCTGAAGAAATTCCAACTAAAACACAAGAAAAATAAATGAATTGTCGAGGTGTTAGAAATGTTTTTAAAAGAAAAATAAATCGCTCTAATCGTTTAAAGTTTTTACTTATAAATCGAAAAAAAGGATTGACTTTTTTCGTGGACATTCTTTTGTTTTTTTAGTTCTTGCGAAATTACCATTTTTGATTGGATTGTGAAAGATTTTTAGAGTAAACGTAAAGCTTCTTTTTGACTCAACGGTTTTAAGTTGGTTGATTCCACATATTTTTTTACTGCATCTGGATTAAAACGACTGTAATCACGCAAAGCCCAACCGATTGCTTTTTGGATAAAAAATTCTTTGGAATGCTTGTGTTTTTCGCATTCGGATTTTAGTAAATCAAAATTGGTTTTTTCTTTGTAACTTAATTGAAAAATAATAGCAGTTCTGTTTAACCACATATTTTCAGAATTGGAAAAGCGTTCAATTACTTTTAAAGTTTCTGCTGGAAATTGTTCTAAATAACCACCAACCAAATATTTAGCAATTGTGTCAACTGAATCCCACCAAGAATTTGTAATGATAAGTTTTTCAATGAATTGAATGTCTTCGATGACAAACTTTTTTTTAATTTCTTTCTGAATCAAATCAATAGCACATTGATGTATTTCTCGCTCTTTTTCTTGATACAGTTGCCAAGTGATTTCTCTGTAATTTAGTTTGATTTCTGGTTTATGTTTTTCATAAACAGCTTTAAAAATAGCTCTTCGATTTTCGGTTTTGATTCCTAAAAACGTGAAATTATTTTTCATGTAATTTTCCATTGGAATAGCTATTTCATGATTGGAATTTGCTTTTAATTCCTTGATGAGTTCTTCTTTAAAGTTCATTTAATTCAATCAATTTTTCTTTCACATGATTTCGCAATTCCTCAAAAAATAAAGTGAATTCATTATCAAAATCACTGTAAAAAGTTTCTAATTCTTCTACAGCAAATTGCATTTTAGATTTGAATTTTGTTCTGTAATCCATTTGATATAATATTTTTGATATACCTTCAATAGTTGCATAACTTTTCAGCCAATTTTGTTCTATCATTACAGGAAGAATTCTTTTTGTCTTTGGACTTAAAACATCATAATTGTCTTGTAAAAGTTGATAAAAACGAAAAACAAAACTAGTTAAAGATTCATCAGAATATTTATTCCAATTTTTAGCTAAAAAATGATCATACAAAATGTCTACAATCACACCAGAATAATGCCCATAACGTTCATGAAGCCTGTGTTTACTTATTCTAAAGGTTTCATTCGCATCAGTAAAAGTATCAATATACCTATGCAAAATAATCCCTTTTTTGATTTCATCAGGATAATTCAAATAATCGTTTCCACGAATACCATCAGCCATAAAATTGCCGATTTTTATGAAATCGTTGTTGTCAGAAAGGTAAATGTGGGCTAGGAAATTCATTAAATAGGTTAAAAGGTTAGGTGTTTAAATGGTTAAAAGGGATTGAGAATATTAATTGATTTTTTTTAATTTTCTATTTTCATTAAAATTATCTAATTGAATTATGCTTTTATTTTTAACTTTATAATATTGAAAAATTTCAGTCTCAATCCACTTTTCTACTTTTTTATATTCTATTTTCAGAGTAAGTGTATTATTTTTCATTTCCCATGTTCCTTTTTCTTGAAATTTAATAACTTCATGATATTGTAAACTATAAGTTCTTAAAAAAGTATTATTTGAATAAAGAATAATATTATCTTGTTCAGTAAAATTCCAACCTGATTTATTTTTTTCTTTCTTATACCTATATTCGGACGAAACTTCTTGAGAAAACATAAAAGGCGCAAAAAATAAGAAAACCAATAGGGTAATTTTTTTATTCATAATTTGAATAATTTTGTTAATGGTAAATATACTAATTTAAATCAATTTTTTTATTAGTTTCAACTTGCTATCTTTGTTTTTCAAAATTGGTAACCTATTACCATTTACCCATAACCTAATACCTAAAAATAAAAATGACTTTAATAAAATCAATATCAGGAATTCGTGGCACCATTGGAGGAAAAGTAGGAGAGAACCTTACACCAGTTGATGCTGTAAAATTTGCTTCAGCTTATGGAACATTTTTGAAAACTGGAAGAGGGAAGTTAGAAGCTGGAAGAAAACTAAAAGTTGTTATTGGAAGAGATGCGAGAATTTCGGGTCCAATGATTCATAATTTAGTACAAAATACTTTGGTTGGATTAGGAATTGATGTCATTGATTTAGGTTTATCAACAACTCCAACCGTTGAAATTGCTGTTCCTTTGGAAAAAGCTGATGGTGGAATTATTCTAACAGCTTCTCACAATCCAAAACAATGGAACGCTTTGAAATTACTGAATGCAAAAGGTGAATTTTTGAGTGGAGCTGAAGGAGAAAAAATCCTTGAAATTGCAGAAAGTGAAGCTTTTGATTTTGTGGATGTAGATTCATTAGGTGAAGTTACGGTGAATGATTCATACATGGATATTCATATTAATGAAGTGTTGGATTTACCTTTAGTTGATGCTGAAGCGGTGAAAAAACGAAAATTCAAAGTAGTTGTTGATGGTGTGAATTCTTCTGGTGGAATTGTGATTCCGAATTTATTAGAGCAAATGGGTGTTGAAGTCGTGAAACTATATTGCGAACCAAACGGTCATTTTCCTCATAATCCGGAACCTTTAAAAGAACATTTAGGAGATATTTGTAAACTAGTTGTTGATGAAAAAGCGGACTTCGGAATCGTAGTTGATCCTGATGTGGATAGATTAGCTTTCATTTCGAACGATGGTGAAATGTTTGGTGAAGAATATACTTTAGTAGCTTGTGCTGATTACGTATTGAGCAAAACTTCAGGAAATACGGTTTCTAACATGAGTTCGTCTCGTGCTTTGCGTGATATTACGAATAAACACAACGGAAACTACCAAGCCAGTGCTGTTGGTGAAGTAAATGTGGTAGAATTAATGAAGAAAACCAATGCCATAATTGGTGGTGAAGGAAACGGTGGAATCATTTATCCAGAAAGTCACTACGGAAGAGATAGTTTGGTTGGTGTAGCATTATTTTTAACACATTTAGCTAATTTAGACATGACTGTTGCCGAATTGAGAGCGAGCTATCCTCAATATTACATGAGTAAAAACAAAATTGAATTAACACCTCAAATTGATGTTGATGCAATCTTAGAAGCCATGACTGAAAAGTACAAAAGCGAAGACATCACTACAATAGATGGTGTAAAAATTGATTTTGCTGAAAATTGGGTACACTTAAGAAAATCAAACACAGAGCCAATTATTAGAATCTACACAGAAGCTCAAACCCAACAATTAGCAGATGATTTAGCGAATAGAATTATTGGAGAGATTACGGAAGTCGCTGGGATTTAAGGAAGTTTGCAGTGTTCAGTTTATAGTTAGCAGTTAATTTCAATTAATAATAATATGATTTTTAAAAACTTATATAGAAATACAGATTATATTATTGTTGCTTTTTTAGCTGCTTTTTTTATAGTCAGAGTTTCAAGATATTTTAGGTTTTCTGATTATAGATGGATTTATGTTTATGGAAATTACTCTTGTTATTTACTTCAATTTTTTGCTTTACTTTTATCTTTGATTAATTCTACACTTATTTTAAAAGAAATTAAACAATTGAAGGAGAAAATTATATTAGTAATGATTTCTTTAGTTCCAGTATATTTTTGGATTTATCTAATTTTAAGTATTTAATTATCCATTATGAAAAACATCTTCAACATTTTACTACTTATTTTGTGTCTTCACTATATCTCATATTCACAGGATAAAAGTAATGTTGAGTGTGGATTTTTTGGAACGACAACTGTTGAAGAGCGAAATGCTATTTTTCCTTTTAGTGAAGCTGAAATGATTTTGTTGATAAGTTATCCAAATGCTGAAGAATATCATTTAAAAAGAAAGGATAGTGTTGGTTTATCTGAATTTGGATACAAAATTGAAAAGGAATTTGTTTTTCATGATTCTTTGAAGGTTAAATTATATGATGCTACTAAAATTGTTGAACTTAAAAGTAAAACAATAAAAGAGTTGAGTAACCTCATGTTTAATTATGATTACAAAACAAAAGCTAATGACACACTATTAACAATTTCAGTTGTTGATTGCTATACTCCAAGAAATGCCATTATATTTCTTGATAAAAATGAAAAAGTAATTTCAGTTCTAGAAATTTGTTTTGAGTGTATTCAATATTATTTATTTCCTAAATCTAAAGAATTTAAAGACGTTTTAGGTTTAGAGTGTGATAAAAGGTTGGGATATTTCAGAAAAATGTTTGATGATTATGGATTTGAAAATTATAAAAATAATAAGAATATAACCTTTCAAATTTTTGATAATCAAGGTGCTTTAAGAGGTGCGAGTTTAATTTCTAATAATTCAAAAATTGTTCAAACTGATTTTGATGGAAATGCATTTGTTATCATGAATAATAAAACTAAAAAAGTTGAATTATCATACATGGGAAAACCTACCTTATTAAAAATCATTCCAAATTGTGATTTTATAAAAGTTGATTTAAGTAAAGGAAAAGCATTTTATTACAAAGACAATAAGTTTATTAAATCGAAGAAATTGATTGTTGAATAAATTTATTTTAAGAATTATTTATTATGAAAGCTAAAAAAAGATATGCTTTGTTATTATTAACTGTATTTATATTTATTTATAACACATTTTTCCCTACTTATTTAATTACAGGTTCTTACATAAGTAACATTGAAGATTCATTTGCATCAGAAGGAATTAATAATGACGAAGTTTTAGAAATTCTTAATGATGGAACCTTTAAAAGTGATAGTTGGGGTGAAGGAACTTGGAAATTAGAACATGGAATTAATGGTACTAGGATTCACTTTGAATTTGAAGATGAAAGTTTTAACACCTATTTTTATAGAAGATTTTTCTTCAGTAAGCCACGAATAGTAATTTTTAGAGATTTAGATTCAGAATTTATTAAAAATTAAACCATTAAGAAATTAAGTTTCATTGAGTACTCTTAAATTTTCTAAATACCTTAATGGTTTAAAACCTACTTCACCTTCTTCAAAGAAACAGCATTCATACAATAACGCAAACCACTTGGTTCTGGTCCATCAGGGAAAACGTGACCTAAATGTGCATCACAAGTATTGCAAACCGCTTCAATTCGAATCATTCCAAAAGAAATATCTTTTATATAACCAACTGCATTTTCTTTTATAGGTTGGGTAAATGATGGCCAACCTGTGCCACTTTCAAATTTTTCGCTTCCATCAAATAATAATGTATCGCAACAAACACAAGCATAAATTCCAGGTTCAAAAAGCGAACATAATTCTGAACTATGTGGTCGTTCTGTTCCTTTTAAACGGGTGATTCTGTATTGTTCTTCCGTAAGTTGAGCTTTCCATTCTGCTTCTGTTTTTACTACTTTTTTATCAGGTTCAGGATTTCCAGTTCTTGCAAATTGTATTAAGTTATTCCAGTTTAGCATAGTATTAATCTTTTAAAGTTTTTAGAGCTGCTTCGCATTGTAAATCAATGGTGTCAACCCAATTTGTTTTATGTTTTATGTTTGAAAATGCAATTGATAACTCCGTACAAGCTACAATAAAAATTACATTTTCTGTATAAGTTTTAGTTAATAATTGATAACATTTGATTGTCTTTTCTTCATCAGAACTTTGAAAATATATTTTTCTCAATTCATCAACTTGTTCAATGATTTCTTTGTTTGGTGTAATCAAATTGTGTTTTTTTGGAACAAATGATTTCAAATACTCATCTTGCATCGTAAAAGCTGTTCCTAAAATTATAATATTGGAAACTTCTTCAATTTCATTTAATTTTTGGTTTACCAAATTTCCAACATGACAATAAGGTTTCAATAGTTCGTTTTTGTCCAAAACTATATCCAAAGCTTTGTGCATTGTATTATTTACCAAAACGGCACAAGTAATTTCTTGTTGGTCTAAATATTTTATGTTTGGAGTGATTAATTCAGCTACTTTTTCGATTTCATAAGGCAACAAAGCATTTATTTCTTTAAAATTTAAAGAAACGAGTAGGATAGGACAAGAATTTCCTCTTCCATTTTGCTGTTCATATAAAGCATTTATCTTATCATAAAAATAGGAAGTTGCTTTATAGCCAATGCCACCAATTATTCCAATGGAACTCATTTTTTTACTTTTTAAATAAACTTATTGTATAATTTTTTCCTTCATCTAAAAAATGTTCCAAACTTTTAAAACCAATATTATTTTTGAAGATTTCAATGGTATTTAAACTATATTTTTGAGAAATTTCTGTGTGAATCATTTCGTTAGCTTTAAAATTAATTTCTTGATTTTCAATGGTTACCGTTTGATCAATTTTGCTAAAAATATAGCTATATGTTGTGCCAGAAATTGGATTGTAATAAGGATAATGATCAAATTGCTCGATGTCAAAATTTCCGTTTAATTCACGGTTTATTCTTTTTAACAGGTTTAAATTGAACCTTTTGGTAATTCCTTTTTCATCATTATAAGCAGCCAAAACTTTATGTGGATTTTTTTTCAAATCAAAGCTTACCATCAAAATATCGCGTTCGTCCATCATATCATATATCTTTTTCATGAACAGTTCTGCACTTTCTTTATCATAATTTCCAATGGTACTTCCTAAAAACAAAATAATTTTAGGATTATCATGCACTAAATTATCTAACGTTTCAAAATAATCTCCTGCAATTGGATAAACTTCAAGGTTTGGAATATGCTGTTGCACATTTTTTTTATTAGTCTCCAAAACATCAGCAGAAATATCCAAAGGATAATACACTACTTTCTTATTTAAATCGGTAATTCTCTTTAAAAAATGCTTTGTTTTTGAACCATCACCAGCTCCCAAGCCTACTATATCAAAACTGTCATAGCCAAAACTTTTTACAATTTTTTCTGTTTGATTGTTTAATATTTCTAATTCGCATTGTGGAAGATAATATTCTTCCATTTGCATTATTTCTTGAAAAATTTTATCACCAGCATCATCATAAAAATATTTTGAAGAAAGTGTTTTTTGATGCTTTGAAAGCCCTTCAATTACATCTTTGTAAAAAGTTTGATTCATTAATTTTTTATTTTTTTGCAAGTCTAATTCCAGAAAATATCCAACGTGAACTAGTATGGAAAAAATTTCTATAGGTTTTTCGACTGTGATTTTTTGGTGTTGCAATTGATGAACCTCTTAAAACGTGTTGGTTCACCATAAATTTTCCGTTATATTCTCCTAAGGCTCCTGCTGCTTTTTCAAAATTGGGATAAGGCAAATAAGCACTTGAAGTCCACTCCCAAAGTTGACCATAATTTAGTTTTTCAGATGCAATTTCCCATTCAAATTCGGTTGGTAAACGCATTCCTTTCCATTCTGCAAAAGCATAAGCTTCGTAGTAACTGCAATGTATTACAGGTAAATTTGGATTTACTTTTTCCAATCCATTGAAATTATAATAGTGCCATTCGTCCTCAATCTTATACCAATACAAAGGAGCTTTAATGTTGTTTTGATTGATAAAATCCCAACCTTCAGCGTGCCATAAATTAAAATCTTCGTAGCCACCAGCCTTCATAAATTCGATAAATTCACCATTTGTGACTAACTTATTTGCAATTTCTGTATTTTGAATATATGTTTTGTGGAAACCTAATTCGTTATCAAAACAAAAACTCGAATCATTGTGTCCAATTTCATAAACACCTTCTTCAATTTTGATAAATTCAGGTTTTTGTGTTTCTTCTTTTAAATGCATTTTAGTTTCAAAAGATGGAAAAGTCGGTTGATTTCCTAAAATAAATTTAATATCATAAGCCAATAATTCTTGATGTTGTTCTTCGTGATTTATTCCAATTTCAAGGAGTTTTAGAATTTTATTTGAAGGATTTTTTTCAACTAAATCAATGATTTTTTGGGTTACATAGTTTCGATATTCCAAAACTTCAGCCACAACAGGTCTCGTCATTAAACCTCTGTTTGGTCGCAAAACTCTTTTTCCAGCATTGTTGTAATAACTGTTGAACAAGAAGCCAAAATCTTCATGAAAAACTTGATAATCTTTATCAAATTCAATTAAAATGAACTGTTCAAAAAACCAAGTTGAATGCGCTAAATGCCATTTTGGAGGAGAAACATTTTCATTGGGTTGAACCGAATAATCTTCAATAGCCAATGGTTTACAGAGATTTTCTGTATTCGTTCGAGTTACTTTAAATTTTTGAATTATAGTTTCAATAGTCATAATTTTATTTTTCAACGGTAACACCTTTCCAAAAAGCAACATATCCTTTAATTGGAGTGAATCCAGCTTTAACTTCTGGATAAAACCAAGCGGCATCTTTGTTTTCTTTTCCTTCCACATTGACATTGTAATAACTCGCAACCCCTTTGTAAGGGCATGTTGTATGTGTTTGAGATGCTGAAAAGAATTCTTTTTTAATACTTTCAGCAGGAAAATAATGATTTCCCTCAACAACTTGAGTTTTGTCACTTTCTGCGATAACTTGATTGTTCCAAATAGCTTTCATAGTTTTATTTTTTTAATCTAACTTGTATCAGATTTTGTTTTTAACTTAATATTATGAACTACACGACAAAGCAGAGCAACCTACTTTATTTTTAGCCCAATCAGGTCTTTTGGCAAACCATTTTTGATATTGCTCTTGTTCTTCATAAGGATTTAAAAGCATTTCGTAAAGTTCATTTAGCAAATTATAATCTTCTTTGTCAGCATCATCAATTGCTAATTGTGACATGTAATTTCGTAAAACGTATTTTGGGTTAACCAAATCCATTGCTTTTTTTCTGTCCAAATCAGATTGCTTTTCTTTTTGTAACTGATTGATATACATTGTAAACCAATACATCCAAGTGTCGTAAATGGCTTCTTTGGTTTCTTCTAAAGTATAAAAGGCATCTTTTATTTTTTCAAATGCAATTTCAACAGTATCTTCTTTGGAAACTTGGCTTAAACTACGAAAGAAAATCGTCATATCTGATTCTGTTAATTGCAAATTTTCAGTTAAAAGATAGATGCAATTTTTGGTTACTTCGTTGGAATTTTTAAAACCTAACTTCTTGTGCATCATGTCAATATAATCAGATTCGTATTTTATAGGAAAATCATTTAAAATCTTTTCCAAAGGTTTTACTTCTTCAATTAATGGAAATAAAGCGTTGGCTAATTGCAATAAATTCCATTGAGCAACTTGTGGTTGATTGCCAAAACTATAGCGTTTATGTTCATTATCAGTAGTGTTTGGAGTCCAATTTGGGTTATAATCTTCTAACCAACCATAAGGACCATAATCGATTGTAATTCCGTGAATAGACATATTATCAGTGTTCATCACACCATGAACAAAACCAACACGTTGCCAATGTACAATCATTTCTCGCGTTTTATCAGCAACAGTTTTAAAAAATTCAAGGTATTTTTCTTTTCCTTCGGATTTGATTTCTGGATAATAATGTTTTATGGTATAATCAGCTAATAATTGAAGGTTTTTAGTGTCTTCGCGTGAAGCAAATAATTCAAAGTTTCCAAAACGAATAAAACTTGGAGCCGTTCTACAAACAATAGCTCCTTTTTCATAATCAGCATTTCCGTTGTATAAAATATCACGCAAAACCAAGTCACCACTTGTAAATAATGCCAACGAGCGAGTTGTTGGAACTCCTAAATTGTACATAGCTTCACTACACAAATGCTCACGAATAGACGAACGCAAAACGGCTAAACCATCACCTCGACGAGAATAAGGTGTTTTTCCAGCACCTTTTAATTGGAACATTGTACTTTCTTCATTGTGTGTTGCTTCAAAAAGAGTTATGGCTCTTCCATCACCTAATTGTCCTGCCCAATTTCCAAATTGATGTCCCGCATAAGCCATGGCATAAGGTTTGGTGTTTTCTAAAATAGTATTTCCTGAAAAAATATTTAAAAATTCTTCAGATTGAGTTTCTTCTTTAGAAATACCAACACTTTCAGCTACTTCATTTGAAACATGAATTAATTTTGGATTTTTTGGTTTCACTGGATTTACATATGAAAATGCAGCTTCAACTACTTGTCTGGTTTCATTGGATGTAATTAAATCTGCAGGTAATTCTTCAGTGAAAGTATTATTTATTTTCTTTTTCAATTTTAACATAGGTAAATTTACAAAAATTACATTTTAATTAACTTTTTCATTTCATAAAAAATGGTTAATTTGTCATCTTATCAATTTTAATTTATGAAAAAATATTTTTCTGCAGCACTTGTTATTTTATTTTTAAGTAATTGTTCTTCTGTCCAAAAGCATAATGCTTTGCTTGAAAGTAATTTATCAGTGAAAGAACAAATTGAAGATGTTAATTATTTAGAGCGAAAGATTGAGAAAATTCAGCCAAGTTTGCATCAATTCATTTCTGAAGAAGATTTAAGAAGAAAGTTTGATAGTGTTAGAAGTACTATCAATATCCCTTTAAAACCCAATGAATTTTACTTTAAAGTTAGTCCACTTTTAGCTGCAGTTCGTCAAGGTCACGCTTCCATGAATCCAATAATTGCAGAATACTCTAGAAAAGAGTCAAAGGAAATGAAGAAAAAAGGATTGGGACCAGTTTCTCAATTTGACTATAAATTTATTGATAACAAACTCTTCATTATGAAGAATAAATCAAAAGATTCAACTATTCAAGCAGGAACAGAAGTTGTTTCAATAGAAGATATTACACCTCAAGATTTATTCTCTAAATACAGAAAAACATTTTCTTCGGATGGTTTTAATGAAACGTTTATTCCTTATGCTTTTACCATGCGTTTTGGTAATTATTTGTTCTATGAATTGGGTTTAAGAGATAGTTTAAATTTTAATTTAAAATGTTATGATTCTGTTTATACCAAATTAATTAAGCGTTTTCCTGATAAGAAAACAGAAAAAAAAGAAGAAAAGAAAGATTCAATTTCTACAGCCAAAACAAAAGAAGAAGTCGTTAAAAAGTTGACTAAAGAAGAAAAAAAGTTAGCCAAGAAAAAGAAAAGAGAACAAGACGAATACAACTATAATTATGGTTATGATAAAACCAAAAAAAAATATACTAAAACGTTAACTTTCACTGATATTGATAGTTGTACAGCCATTTTTAAAATAAGAAATTTTTCAAAAGGTGGTTATAAAACAGCTTATAAAGAAGTTTTTGAATTATTACGAAATACAGATACTAAGAATTTGGTTTTAGATTTGCGAGGAAATCCTGGTGGAAGATTGAATGAAATACATGAATTGTATTCTTATTTAACTGCAGATTCAACTTTTCAATTGATTGAAGAAGCAAAAGTTACTTCTAAAACAAGTTTGTTACAAGCTGATTATTTGAGTTCTATGCCCAAATCATTGTATGTTTTAGCTATACCAACATATCCATTTTACGCAAGTGTTTTGATGTTAAAAACAAGAAAAGATGAAAATGGTGAATATCGTTTTAGAATGAAAAGCAGTAAAGAAAAACCTCATAAGGCTAATTATTTTAAAGGAAAAATTTATGTTTTAATCAACGGTGGAAGTTTCTCTGCTGCTTGTATTATTTCGTCTAAATTAAAAGAAAACACTGAGATTACATTTGTAGGTGAAGAAACTGGAGGAGCCTTTAACGGAACAGTAGCTGGAAGAACTTCTTCCTATGAATTACCTAATTCAAAACTGAGAACACGATTGTGGATTATGGATATTGCTGCTACAAATAAAACGGAAGAAAAAGGTAGAGGAATTTTTCCTGATGTAGAGATTGTTCCAACAATTGATGATATTTTATCAGGCATTGATCCTGAATTAGAATGGATTAAAAAGGATATTCAAAATAAAAAATAGAATAAAAAAAACCATTCTTATTCGGAATGGTTTTTTTAAATTTAGTTTGGTTGAATTAAATATCATCAAAGCTGATATCTGTAAAACTTTTAGTTGATTCTTCAGTGGTTTCAACTGGAGAGTCATAACTTTCTTTTTTGAAATCTTTTTGATGTCTTTCAGAAATTACTTCTTCTCCTTTGTTTTCTAAAACAAAATCTGTCATTTCGTCTAATATCTCTTTAAAAGCTGCAAAATCTTCTTTGTATAAGTAAATTTTGTGTTTTTTAAAATGGTAAGAACCATCTTCTTCCGTGAACTTTTTACTTTCTGTGATTGTAATATAATAATCGTCAGCTTTTGTTGATCTAACATCAAAGAAATAAGTTCTTCTTCCTGCTCTTAATACTTTAGAAAAGATATCTTCCTTTTCATACATGTCTTTGTCGCTCATAATCCTTCGGTATGTTTTTTTAAGTTTAAACTTAAACCAAAATTCTAAAAAAAAATATTATAAAACAATAGTTTAGTAAATTTCTTTTTCTAAAAGTTGTTTATTGTAAAGCTCCTTATAATAACCCTCAATTTCTATTAATTGATTATGAGAACCTTGCTGAATAATTTGACCTTCCTCTAAAATTATAATTTTATCAGCATTTTTGGCAGATGAAACTCTATGACTAACAATTATAGTTGTTTTCTGTTGTGTCAATTGTAATAAATTATTCAAAATTTGTTCTTCTGTTTCTGTATCAACAGCACTTAAACAATCATCTAAAAGTAGGATAGGGGATTCTTTGATAAAAGCTCTTGCAATAGATACTCGTTGCTTTTGTCCACCAGAAAGCGTAATTCCTCTTTCTCCTAAAATAGTATCATAACCTTGAGAAAAGTTGATGATATTTTGATGAACAGCTGCTTTTTTAGCAACATCTATTATTTCTTCATCAGTAGCATCTTCTTTTCCAAACTTGATATTATTTTTTATAGAATCTGAAAACAAAAAAGCATCTTGAGGTACAACAGCAATGCTGTCTCTTAAATCACTAAGATTAATATTTTTTAATGAAGTATCGTCTATTAAAACTTCTCCTTTTGTGGGATCATATAATCTGCTGATCAATGTCAATATAGTTGATTTTCCTGAACCTGTTTTTCCTAAAATAGCTAATGTTTTTCCTTTTTCAAGTTCAAAAGAAACATTTTTTAAACCTTGAATATTAGTATCTTCATAAGTAAAAGATACATTTTTAAAACTGATTTTTCCTTCAATAATTGATTTTTCAGCCACTAAATTTTGAATTTCTGGTTCTGTGTTTAAAAATTCATTCAATCTTTTTTGTGATGCTTCTGCTTCTTGAATCATTGATGAAACCCAACCTAATGAAGCAACTGGCCAAGTCAACATATTTATGTAAAGAATAAATTGTGCAATTGTACCGATATTTTCAATACTTCCATCAATATACATCATTCCACCTACATAAATAACAACTAGATTTGATAATCCGATTAACAATATCATCAAAGGTCCAAAAAGCGAATTGGTTTTTGCTAATGATAAATTTTTGTCTTTACTATCTTGAGTAAGTTTTCTGAACTCTTCCGATTTATTATTTTCTAAAGCATAAGCTTTTATGACTCTAATTCCAGAGAAAAATTCTTGTGCAAATGAAGATAAGGTTGATAAGTTTTGTTGGTATAAACTACTTTTTTTGTGAATTTGAGAGCTAATTTTAAAAACACTATACGATAATAATGGCAATGGTAATAATGAATAAAGCGTAAGTTTTGGAGAAATATTATACATATATATAATGACTACTCCAAAGCGAATGATGGTATTTGAAGAATACATTACAGCAGGACCAACATACATTCTTACTTTACTAACATCTTCACTTATTCGGTTCATTAAATCACCTGTTCTGTTTCTTTTATAGAAACTCTGTGATAATTTTTCATAATGTTTGAAGACTTCATTTTTTAGGTCAAACTCAATGTGTCTTGACATTACAATTAAAGTTTGTCGCATCAAAAAAGTCAATAAACCAGCAATTATAGTGGTTGCCAATATAATTAAAATGTTATGGAGTAATTCTTCTCTTGCTAATTCGGGGTTAGTTTTAGCATATTCTTGAATGGAATTTATAGACTTTCCAATATATTCTGGAGTATATAAAGAGAAAATCTGTGCTAAAATTGTAAATATTAATCCTAAAATAAATCTGTACTTATATTTTACAAAATATTTATTTAGATACTTTAATTCTTTCATTTTTGTAAAAAAAATTGTTTTTTTTATATTAATTTAATAAAAAATAGCAAAATAATGTAATTATTGAATTGTTAGCAAATGTTTGATATATTAATAATTTATTAAAATAATTGAAGATTTTTGAAATATTTCAAATTTATATCTAATTTTGCTCTTCAAAATTATAAAAAAAACATTTTAACAATATAACTATGACTTCAAATATTTTACCTGTAAATGAAATTCATAAAGTTGACCCAGTTTTTGGTCAACTTTCATTTGACGGACATGAACAAGTTGTTTTTTGCCATGACAAAGATACTGGTTTAAAAGCAATAATTGGTATTCATAACACAATTTTAGGACCAGCTCTTGGAGGAACAAGAATGTGGAATTACACTAACGAGTGGGAAGCTCTTAACGATGTTTTACGTTTATCTCGTGGGATGTCTTTCAAATCTTCAATTTCAGGATTAAATTTAGGTGGTGGAAAAGCAGTTATCATTGGTGATGCAAAAACACAAAAAACACCTGAATTGATGAGAAAATTTGGTGAATTTGTACACTCATTATCAGGAAAATATATTACGGCTGAAGATGTAGGAATGGAAACTAAAGACATGGACACAGTAAGAGACGTGACTCCTTATGTAACTGGAATTTCAGAAGCAAGAGGTGGTTCAGGAAATCCTTCTCCAATTACTGCGTATGGTGTATATATGGGAATGAAAGCGGCTGCAAAATATCAATTTGGAACTGAAAATTTAGAAGGTAAAAAGATATTAGTACAAGGAATTGGTCACGTAGGTGAAGTTTTAGTAGATCATTTAACTCAAGAAGGTGCTATTGTTACTATTTCTGATATAAATGAAGATAGATTACACCAAGTTGGTGCTAAATATGGTGCTAAAATTTTTAGTGGTAATGATTTATATGGTTCAGATGTTGATATTTATGCTCCATGTGCTTTGGGTGCAACAATAAATGATGATACCATTAAAAAAATAAAGGCTAAAGTTATTGCTGGTGCTGCAAATAATCAATTAGCAAATGAAGTAATTCACGGTCAAATTTTAAAAGAAAAAGGAATTTTATATGCTCCTGATTTCTTAATCAATGCTGGTGGTGTAATAAATGTTTATTCAGAATTAGCTAAATTAACTAAAGCTGAAGTGATGGAAAAAACAGAAAATATTTATAATACTTCATTGGAAATTTTCAAACATGCTGAAGTTAACAACATTACGACACATCAGGCAGCGTTATCAATTGCTCAAAAAAGAATTGATGATAGAAAAAATGAAAAAGCACAATAAATAAATTATAAAAAGTGTATTTTTGCAGAGCGAAAGGTAATTCTTTCGCTTTGTTAATTAAATAAGTTCTTATACAATGTTGAATAGAAGACATATTCGAGTTAAGGTAATGCAAAGTATTTATGCGGTTCATCAGCATAAATCATCTGATTTAAACAGAGAGGAGAAATTTTTGTTTTATAGTATTGAAGCAATTCAAGATTTATATCTATTGATTTTTTCCGCTTTAATAGAGTTGAGGATTAAAGAAGAAAATTACTTAAATTTAGCTTCAAAAAAGCACTTAGCAACTCTAGAAGAGAAAACGCCTAATAGAAAGTTTGTTCAAAATGAAGTTTTAACTTTATTAGAAAATCAATCTACATTATCTGTAGCATTGGAAACCAAAAAAATAAATCATTGGAAATTAAATGATGATTTGATTTTACAATTATTAGAAGATATTAAAAAATCAGATGTTTACATAATTTATATGTCATCAAAAACTTCAACTTTTGAAGAAGATTCTAAATTTGTAGTTGACCTTTTTATGAAGGTTTTAGCTCCAAATGAAAGACTTTATGATTATCTAGAAGATAATAAATTGACATGGATTGATGATTATGCTTTAGTAAATACTTTTATTAGTAAACAATTAAAGCAATTAAAAAATCCTTCTAGTACAATTGAAATTCCTAAGGTTTACAAAGATGAGGATGATAAAATTTTTGCAAAGCAACTCTTTATTAAAACGCTTTTAAACGAAAGTGAATTGGCAAAAGAGTATGTAAATAAAACTCCAAATTGGGATTCTGAGCGAATTGCAGAAATCGATACTATTTTATTAAAAATGGCTATTTGTGAATTGTTAAAATTCCCTTCAATTCCGGTTAAAGTTACTATAAATGAGTATCTTGAAATAGCAAAAGAATATTCAACTCCAAAAAGTAGTATTTTTATCAACGGAATTTTAGATAATTTGATAAAAGATTATAAAGAAGAAAATAAACTGAATAAATCAGGAAGAGGTTTAATGTAAAATTATATAATATTATGAAAATGAAATTAATACCAGTTATTGCTATTTCCACGTTGTTTTTAGTAGCATCTTGTAAAGAAGATGCTTCGTCAAAAATTACAGAAGAAGACATGAAAGTTGCTAATGAGGTTTCAGCTACTTCAGGAAAATTACCTATTTTAGAATTTGACAAAACAGTTCATGATTTTGGAATTATTAATGAAGGTGAAGTTGTAACTACAGAATTCATCCTTAAAAATACTGGTGATGCTGACTTAGTTATTGTAAGTGCAGTTGGAAGTTGTGGATGTACAGTTCCTGAGCCACCAAAAGAGAAAATTAAACCAGGAGAATCTGCTCCAATTAAAGTTACTTTTGATTCTACAGGAAAACCAGGTCAACAAGAAAAAACGGTTACTATTACTTCAAATACAGCTAATGGTAAAGAAACTTGCAAGATTATGGCAAATGTTACACCAAACCCAAATAAACCAGCTGTTCAACAGCACTAAAATATATATATGGATTCAAGTTTAATAATACAAATCGTTTTAATGATTGCTGTTTTTTATTTTCTATTAATAATGCCACAGCAAAAAAGAGCGAAAAAAGAAAAAGCTTTCGAACAAGGATTAAAAGTCGGAGACAAAGTAGTGACTAAAGCCGGAATTCACGGCAAAATTGCTGAAATGACTGCTGATACTGTAGTAATTGAAACGATGGCAGGAAAAATTAAAATGGAAAGAAGTGCTATTTCAATGGAAATGAGTACTAAAATCAATACACAAAAATAAGATTAACTTCTATATTTATCATGTAAACCGATGTTCGAAAGAATCATCGGTTTTATTTTTTCTAAACGTGTTATTTTTGTTTTTTCTTGTTTGGCATCATTAATATATTCCATAAACTCTCTTTGTTTATAAGGTGTAAACAAATTGAAAGCGTTTTTTAAATTAATATTAGATTTGAATTCATTTTCAAGAAGCTCACATGAAATTTTGGCTTTTTTTTCTGGTTTTATTTTCAACCCTTTTTCTTCGTTGGCAATAGCTTCTTTAATATATTGTAGAATTGTTTTTTCATTTACTTCATTAATTGAATTAAATCGCATTTGCCGTAAACCTTTAGTATTTTCTTCATTAGCATTTATCAATAAATTTTTCTCGTCTTTTAGAAAAACACCATTATAAAACCAAATGCCAAAATAAGATTTAAAACCAGCAATTCCGATAACATTTTTGTCATTATGCATATAAATAGGGACACCCCATTTTACAGTTTCAACAAGTTGAGTTTTATTAATTATTGTTTTCAATAACTCTAATTCTACTGTCCATTGATTGGTTTTGTTCCAAACTTTTGCCTCCTTTTTAGAAATTGCCTTTTTCATTTTTTTATTTTCTAAATCTTCTTGAACTCTAAATTCAACAATTCTTGTAATTAATTCATTTGGTAAAGGTTTGTCTAAGGGAAATTGAATGGCACCTTTTGAAGTTTTATATTCTTTTAACTCATCTTTAAAATGGCTAATTGGTGAAGTGTGTGGATAAAACCCAATATGTTTTTTATAACCAGCAAAATAGACTAAACGATTGTTTTGTTTGTATGCAGGCATTTGATAACTCATTATTTCTTCTGTTTTTGGAGCAGCTTTTTTTATAATTGTTCTCAATTGTTGCAACAAAACTTGAACATCTTTTGGAAATCTTTCAATGTATAAATCTATTTCGTTTAAAGTTTTCATTTTATAGATTTTAGGTATAATTGTTCTACCTTTTCTCTAGCCCAAGGAGTTTTTCTTAAGAAAGTTAAACTCGATTTTATTGTTGGATTATGCGTAAAGCAACGAATGTTTATTTTTTCTCCCAAAATTTCAAAACCATATTCAGCAACGAGTTTTTCTAAAATATCAACTAATTTTATTCCGTGTAATGGATTGTTATTTTGCATATTATATTTTCATCCAATTAATTTTTGCAATAGCGTTATTGTATTGCTCTTTTATTGCTCCATCTAAAATAATATTTGAATCATTTTTTAGATTGTAAAGTATTTTTTCTGCTTCAATATTATGAGTCAATGCTAAAGTTTCTAATCTTCCTATTAACTCTTCTGTATCAAATTTAGTATAATCCATTGTTTTAAAAGAATCTAAAAATAATATTTGTTCTTCAATAGAAATGTGATGAGTTAAATTTAAAGGAACTTGAAGGTGTACAACTAAATGGTTATTAATTTGATTAATTCTTTGTAATGCAATTTTTTGTACTTCCCATTCCCAGTTTTTTCCACTAGGAAAAGTATCAAGTTCAAATATATCTAATTGATTAGTATAAAATTCTATTTTGCAATTTTGAGTTGCTCCATACTCAGTCAATAAATTTCCATTTGAACAATCAAAAACATTAAATTCACTGAGAATATCATCTTTATTATAACCACAAATGCTAATTTTTTGACCATTATTAAATGAAAATTTATAAATAGGAATAGACTTTTCATCACTTCCAATTCCTACATAACATTTGCAATTGCTTTTTGAGATACTTTTTTGACCTCTACAATTTATAAATATTAAAGAAATAATAATAAATAAAGGTATTTTCATGTGAATATGAGTATAAAAAAAGGGAAATCTAAATTTCCCTTTTTAAATTATTTTTTCGCAGTCAATTCAGCAATCTTAACTATTACTTCACTAGCTTTTACCATACTTTCTACAGGAACATATTCATATTTTCCATGAAAATTATGTCCACCAGCAAAGATATTTGGACAAGGTAATCCTTTATAGGATAATTGTGAACCATCAGTTCCACCACGAATAGGTTTGATTAATGGCTCAATGCCTAATTCTTTCATAGCTTTTTCAGCAATTTCAACAATATGAAAAACAGGTTCCACCTTTTCTTTCATATTATAATACTGGTCCTTTACGACAGCTTCGCAAATATTTTCTCCAAATTGAGCATCATATTCCTTATTAAACTCATCAACTATTTCGTAAATTAATTTTTTACGAGCTTCAAATTTATCTTTATCATGGTCGCGAATAATTAATTCAACAGTAGATTCTTCAATTGAACCATTTAAATGATGCACATGGAAAAAACCTTCATAACCTGTAGTTCTTTCAGGCACTTCATTTTCTGGTAAACGAGAAATGAACTGACTTGCCAAAAGCATTGAATTAATCATTTTTCCTATAGCATAACCAGGATGCACGCTTTTTCCTTTGAAAGTTACTTTTGCTCCAGCAGCATTGAAATTTTCGTATTCCAATTCACCAATCTGACTTCCATCCATAGTGTAAGCCCAATCAGCACCGAATTTTTCTACATCAAATTTATGAGCACCACGACCAATTTCTTCATCAGGAGTAAATCCAACACGAATTTTTCCATGTTTAATTTCAGGATGATTGATTAAATGTTCCATGGCTGTCATAATTTCTGTAATTCCAGCTTTGTCATCAGCACCTAATAGAGTAGTGCCATCAGTTGTGATAAGGGTTTGTCCTTTATAAAGTAACAAATCTTCAAAATAATTTGGAGATAAAATGATATTTTGTTCTGCATTTAATACAATGTCTTTTCCATCATAATTTTCAATGATTTGAGGTTTTACATCCTTTCCTGTAAAATCTGGAGTAGTATCAAAATGAGAAACAAAACCAATTGTAGGAACTTCGTGTTCAACATTACTTGGTAAAGTTGCCATGATGTATGCATTTTCGTCAATGGTTACGTCTTGCATTCCCATTGCTTTTAATTCGTCTACCAATTTGTTTGCCAAATCCCATTGTTTAGCTGTACTTGGTGTTGTATCTGAATTTGGATCAGATTCTGTATCTATTGTCACGTAACTAATGAATCTATCTATTATTTTTTGCATTTTTTATTTATTTTAAACCATTAAGAAATTAAGGTTCATTAAGTTAATATATTTACACAGATTAGCACTAATTGTCATAGATTATTTAGTTTTAAATTTTACTAATTAATTTTACTAAAAAATGTAGCTGAGTACTTTTTACTGAACACTGTCAACTATTTTAAAGAGCCAACCATATCTTCTGGTTTAACCCAAGCATCAAAATCTTCTTCAGTGACATATCCTAAACGAACTGCTTCCTGCTTAAGTGTTGTTCCGTTTTTGTGAGCTGTTTGAGCGATTTCAGCAGCTTTATAATATCCTATTTTAGTATTTAAAGCAGTAACTAGCATTAATGAATTATCTACTAATTCTTTAATTCTTGTGTAGTTTGGTTCGATTCCTGAAGCACAATGCTCTTCAAATGAGATACATGCATCACCAAGTAATCGAGCTGATTGTAAGAAATTGGCAGCCATCATTGGTTTGAAAACATTTAATTCATAATGACCTTGTGTTCCTCCTATTGTGATGGCAACATCGTTACCCATTACTTGGGCACAAACCATAGTTAACGCTTCACACTGTGTTGGATTTACTTTACCTGGCATAATTGAAGAACCTGGTTCGTTTTCTGGAATAAGAATTTCTCCAATTCCCGAGCGTGGTCCAGAAGCCATCATTCTTATATCATTTGCAATTTTATTTAAAGAAACAGCTAATTGTTTTAATGCTCCATGCGATTCAACAATGGCATCGTGAGCCGCTAATGCTTCAAATTTATTTTCTGCAGTTACAAAAGGCATTCCTGTAAATTTTGCAATATATTCTGCTACTTTTACATCATATCCTTCAGGAGTATTTAAACCGGTTCCAACAGCAGTTCCACCTAATGCGACTTCTGATAAATGTGTTAAAGTGTTTTTTAGAGCTTTTAATCCGTAATTTAGTTGGGCAACGTAACCAGAAAGTTCTTGTCCTAATGTAAGTGGTGTAGCGTCCATTAAATGTGTACGTCCAATTTTCACTACATTCATAAATTCTTTTGACTTTGCAGCCAATGTATCTCTTAATTTTTCAACTCCAGGAATAGTTACTTCAACAACTGCTTTATAAGCCGCAATGTGCATTCCTGTTGGATATGTGTCGTTAGAAGATTGTGATTTATTAACATCATCATTCGCTTTAACAACAGGCTCACCTTCACCAATTTTAAATCCAGCTAAAACTTGTGCACGATTAGCAACAACTTCATTTACGTTCATATTACTTTGCGTGCCAGAACCTGTTTGCCAAATTACTAATGGAAATTGATCGTCTAATTTTCCAGCTAGAATTTCATCACATACAGCTGAAATGGCATCTCTTTTGTCTGTTGTAAGCACACCCAAATCACAATTTGCGTAAGCTGCTGCTTTTTTAAGATAAGCAAATCCCATAATTACTTCTCTTGGCATTGATGCAGAAGGTCCGATTTTGAAATTGTTTCTTGAACGTTCTGTTTGAGCTCCCCAATATTTATCTGCAGGAACTTTAACTTCACCCATGGTGTCTTTCTCTATTCTGTATTCCATTTTTATGTTTATTATTTTGTTTCTTACTAGTATATGTTATTAGTTTTTATTTTTGAAATCAACTTCCCAAAATTAATCATTATAAAACCTTTTTAAAAATAAATTAAAGTATTTATTGCTAAAAAAAATAATTGCTCTATCTTTGAAGAGAATTCATTAAAATTCCGGAAAACATGTTTGAATTTAGTCAGTATTTAGGTTTTTTACTTTTCTTAACCATTTTAACGATTGGCTTTTGGTTAATGTTCTTTTTGGTATCATTTGTTCCTTACTGGATTGGTGGTGCTATTATGGAATTAATCAAAGAAAAGAAAAATAAAAACAAAGACGACGAAGACAAAATTTAATTTTTTATTCGTTTAAAAAAAAAGCACTTGAATATTCAAGTGCTTTTTTTATGTTTTATTTTATGGTGTTCCCATCATTTCTTCACCACCCCCATCATCTTTTCTTTGGCCATTTTCTTTTTCTTTTTTCTTATTAAATCTATAAGTAAATGACAGATTAATTTGTCTTTCTCTCCATTGAAATTCTGAATAAGAATAAACCAAATTTGGAATATCTGTATAGTTTCTTCTTTTTCTTGTATTAAATAAATCGCTCACATTTAATGCAATCGTACCTTTATCCTTTAAGACATCTTTACTAAAAGCCAAATTAACAGAAGTCATATCAAGACGTTTTCCTTGTGCTGATGATTGTGGGGCATTGTATGTCATATTTGTTTGCCAATCAATTTTATAAGGTAGAGAAATTTTAGAGCTAATTCGTGTAAACCATGTAGTAGCTACGTTATCAAAATTTTGTATAACTTCATCTCCTAAATAATCTACATAACTATAATCTCCTTTTGTTTCATTTCTAAATAAGTTGAAATTTCCATTTAATCTCCACCATTTATATGGATTATAAGTTACATTAAACTCAAACCCCATTCTAGACTCTTGCGATAAGTTAATTGGAGTACTAACAATCACTGGGATATCTTCTACAAATAATCCTGATTCTTTTCTAATGAATTGAAATGAATCATCTGTTAAATTAACATAAGCAGAAGAATTTAAAGTTAGTTTTCTCCATCTTTTTAAATAACCAATTTCAAAAGCATTAGTATATGTTGGATCTAAATCAGGATTTCCTTGAAATACATTAATGTTACTTGAATAAGATGAAAAAGGATTTAGGAATCTTCCTCTTGGTCTGTTAATTCTTTTACTGTAACTAATACTAACGTTACTGTCATCAGTAATATCATAATTTAATGTTGCAGTAGGAAAGAAGTTATTATATTTCTTATTGTTATAATTATTAGCAGTAATTGAATTTACATCAATATCACTATCTTCAAAACGTAATCCTAAAAAGTATGAAAATTTATTAAATTTATTTCCATACTGAGTATAGAAGGCGTTTATATTTTCATTATATTCTAACAGGTTTGAATATATAGTGTTTGGAGTAATTTCAAAATCAGTTAAGTTTTTTTCAAAGCTTCCTCTATAACCAGCCTCAAAACGACCATTTTCTCCAATCGGCAAAACATAATCAGCTTGAAAGAGATTTCTTTGTCGTTTTTGATCATTTAAAGTTGATTCTCTAAATAGTGTAGAGGCATCTCCTAAAATTTGATCGTAAATTATAGAGTTATCTTTGTCTTTGTTTTGAGAAATAGCAATATCAAACGTTAATTTATGATCTTCTTTTTCAAAGTTCTTGGTAAAGTTTGTAGCATATTCAATATTAAAATCTTTACTGAATTGATCATTGAAACGATTTCTTACAAAAGTAGGTGTGTTGGTTGCATCAAAATAATTTAAAAATACGTTATCAGGATTTTCACCTCTACTTTGATTGAAAGACAAACTATGAGTCCAATTTGTCGTTTTATCTAAAAATAAATCAATACCAAAATTGGCATTGTATCCTTTATTTAGTCGCTCATTATTTCTTCTTTCATTTACAAAACTTGACGTTTCTCCTGTAGTTTTATCAAAATATTCTGCATCAGTAGATGAGTTACCAAGCGAATTTCTATAATTATAGCCTATATTAGAAAATACATTAAAATTTTCACCTCTAAAATTTAAATTAGATGATATTCCATAAGTTTCAGGATCACCAATAGTAGCAATAAAAGATCCATTAATTCCTTGTGCTTTTCCTTTTCTTAAAACAATATTTATAATTCCTCCGCCTCCTTCAGCGTCATATCTTGCAGATGGATTTGTAATTACTTCAACTTTTTCTACAGAATCTGCTGGTAACAATTTAAGAGCATCTGCAATATTAATTCCAGCTAAACCAGAAGGTCTTCCATCGATAAGAATTTTTACATTTTCATTTCCACGAAGAGCAATTGTTCCATCAGGGTCTACTGTTACAGATGGTACGTTATCAAGAACATCACTTATTGTTCCACCTTTAACAATCATGTCTTGCCCAACATTATAAACACGTTTGTCTAATTTGAACTCAACTGAAGACACTTCTGAAACTAAAACAACTTCTTTTAGTTGAGAAACATCTGGTTCAAGAAATACAGTTCCTAAATTTGTATCAGAGTTGATATCTTTGTTGTTAACTATAATTGTTTTAAGTGATATAAATTCGTAACTAATATTATAGGTTCCTTTTACAACATCAACACTGAAGTTACCATTTTCATCTGTAACTCCACCAGTTACTATCTCAGGTTTATCTACATTTTTTAGAACTATTGTTGCATATTCTAAAGGAGTATTACTACTTTTTTCGTAAATTTTTCCGGTTACGGTTACTTTAGCCATTTGAGCTATTCCTGAATATGAAATCAGAAGTAAAGTTAAGGCTGATAATAATTTGCTTAGTCTCATTAATTTGTTTTTTTTAATTGTAGATAAGACTGCAAAAATACCTATTGGTTTAAGCTACAAATCACAAAAGTTTGTTAAATAAATTATAGAATTTCCTTAATTTTCTCTTTGGGTCTGGCTACAACAGCTTTATCTCCATTAATTATAATTGGTCTTTCAATTAATTTTGGATTTTGAACCATTGCTTCAATAATTTCATCATCAGATAGATTCTTCCCTTTAAAATTTTCAATCCATATAGCTTCTTTTGTTCTAACTAACTCTAAAGGTTTGTAATTTAGTTTTTTAAGAATGTCCATTAACTCTTCTTTAGTTATCGGGTTTTCTAGATATTTTATAATTTCATACGGTTGATTGATTTCTTCTAAAACGCTAATGCCTTCACGTGATTTTGAACATCTTGGATTATGGTAAATTTTTATCATGATTTATTATTTTTGAGTTATTGATTTGAGTAAAAAGTAGTATTTTAGACAAAAATAAAATAAATAATATGTTTATAGCACAAGGTTATAAAAAAGGCAATGATTTTTGGAAATACATTATAGGTTCATTACTGGTAATAATAGCGTCGTTTGTTGGACAAATTCCACTTACAATTGCAGCTTTTATGAAAGCTTATATGGACGGAAAATCAATTCCAACTAATGAAGAAGATTTATACGCATTGTTTGATTCAAATCTGTTTTTGTTTTTGATGTTGATTTCCTTTGTTTTTGCCATTTTTGCATTGTACTTAATTGTAAAAAAATTTCATAATCAGGATTTTAGAGAAATAGTCACTTCAAGAAAAGAGATGGATTGGAAACGATTTTTTGTTGCGTTTTTTATATGGGCAATTATTTCTGTTTCATTAATATTAGTTTCTTATTTTTCGGGTGATTCTGAAATAGTTTTGCAATTTGACTTAATACCTTTTCTTATTTTATCAGTTGTTGCTATAGTTTTAATTCCAATACAAACTAGTACAGAAGAATTGGTTTTTAGAGGTTATTTGATGCAAGGTTTCTATAATTTATCGAAAAACAAATGGTTTCCGTTGCTAATGACTTCAGTTATTTTTGGAACAATGCATTGGTTTAATCCAGAAGTAGAAGAAATGGGTCCAATTATTATGATTTATTATATTGGAACTGGTTTGTTTCTTGGAATTCTGACATTAATGGATGAAGGAACAGAGTTAGCTTTAGGGTTTCATGCTTCTAATAATTTAATTTCAGCTCTTTTAATTACAGCTGATTATAGTGTTTTAAGAACTAACGCTATTTTCAAAGATTTATCAAAACCGGAAGTGAATTTCGAAATTTTCGTACCCATTATTTTTTATGTTTTTCTACTCATAGTTTTTGCTAAAATTTACAAATGGAAGAATTGGAAAGAAAAACTTTTTGGAAATCATTTAGAAGAATATCAAGAACCAATTATTTAATTTTTATCAATTATGTTACATAGTCCTAATTACAAAAATGTGCACAATAAGTTTAAGTTGAATGGTTTTCATTTGACTGCTGATGATTTATGTAGAGTAGCTTATAGCTTTATTAAAGAAGGTGATGATTTTGAAAAACCTGTTGGCAATTTTATTTTAGATTGGTTTGATGATAATGAATTTATTGTGATGCAAACTTCTGGCTCTACAGGTAAACCAAAAAACATACAAGTCAATAAACAAGCCATGATTAATTCTGCTTTGGCAACAGGAGACTTTTTTAAATTAGAACCCGGAAATACCATTTTAAATTGTTTGCCAGTAAAATTTGTAGCTGGAAAAATGATGTTTATTCGTGCATTTATTTTAGGTCTAGAAATGGATTTTGTAGCACCAAGTTCGCATCCATTAGAATTAATTGATAAACAATACGATTTTACGGCCTTAGTACCTTTACAAGCTATGAATTCCATAGAATTTCTACACAATTTTAAAACCATAATAATTGGTGGAGCAGCTGTTTCAAAAGAATTAGAGAAAAAGTTAAAACCTATAAAATCTAATATCTATGAAACATATGGAATGACTGAAACAATTACCCATATTGCAGCGAGAAAGTTGGGTAAAAAAGTATTTACTACCTTACCAAATGTTGTTTTATCACAAGATGAAAATAATTGTTTGTTGATTCATGCAACGGCAATTTCCGATGAAATTATTCACACTAATGATATTGTAGAATTAGTTTCTGAAAATCAATTTGTGTTTTTAGGACGTTTTGATAATGTTATAAATAGTGGTGGAATTAAACTTATTCCTGAACAAATAGAAGCTAAAATGTTACCTTTTATAAAGAATCGCTTTTTTGTAACAGGTAAACCTGATAAAGAATTAGGGGAACATTTAGTTTTAGTCGTTGAAGGTGAAGAACAAGCTATTAATTTGAGTCAAATTGAAAGTTTAGATAAATATGAAATACCAAAAGAAGTTATTTTTATAAATAAATTTAAAGAAACCGCAACTGGTAAAATTATTCGAAAAGAGAGTTTGGTTTAGATTGATATTAGAAGTTTAATATTATAAAACTAAATAATATCAATATTTTAAAGATATTTGATATTGTTTAGTAATCTCATAAATCGCAATGTTTGCTGCTTGAACTACATTCATACTCGAATTTTCTCCAAACATATCAATATGAATAACTTCATTACAAAGTTTTAGAGTTGTATCTGAAATACCAAAATTCTCATCACCAATAATCAAAACAATGGGTTTACTAAAATCAAAAGTATATTTTTGAAGTGAAGTACTATTATTTGTGATTTCTAAGCCAATTAATTGATATTCCTTTTTTATTTCTAAAAGATAATCTTCTACATTGGTTATAAATTTAGAAGAAACATATTTTTCAGTAGCTCTAGAAGTTTTCTTCATCTTACGAGAAATAAAGGATGATTCATCTCCATTAAAAACAATTTCTTGAATTCCAAAAGCATCACAAATTCTAAATAAGGAACCAATATTTGGGGCATTAGTTACATTTTCACATAAAACAATTATAGGAAATTTTTGTTTTTTGAAAATTGTAGTGTCGTGAGTTAATTGCATTAGTTGTTTAATCGTTAAATTGTAAAATTGTTGAATCTTTCAATCATTAAATCTTTCAATAAACCTTAATGTAATATTTATCCGTTCTAACCTTAATTTCATCTGGAATAGAAACAACTTGAATTGGAGAAATCTGAAATTCATTGGTTACTAATATTCTCTTTCTCTTACCATTAATTTCCAGTTCAACAGGCATTTCAAAATTAGGTTCATCGGTTTGCCATTTGTATTTGAAAGTGTTCTTGTGCTTCTTTAAAACCAAAACCGGAATGGAAGTATGTTTTAAATATTGATTAAAAAAAGGTGTCATATCATGACCTAATTCTTGACTAAAAAAATCAATAACTGTTTTGGTAACAATAATTTGTTTTTTGTAAGTAGTAGAATATTTAAGCAACATTGCCCACCATTTTGAATCATTATTGGTAATGTGTCGCAAAGTATTTAACATCAGAGCTCCTTTGTAGTACATATCTCCAGAACCTTCTTTATTTACACCATAAAATCCAAGTACAGGTTTGTCATTTTGAACATTTCTAGCTTGACCGTTTATGTATTTCATAGCTTGGTCATAATCCTTAATACATTCAATATAAACAGTTTCAGAATAGGTTGTAAATCCTTCATGAATCCACATATCAGCGATATCTTTACTCGTAATACTGTTACCAAACCACTCGTGACCAGTTTCGTGAATCGTAATGAAATCAAAAAGAAAACCTACACCAGTTCCAGATAAATCAGCACCCATATATCCTTTTTTGTATCTATTTCCATAAGCAACAGCACTTTGGTGTTCCATGCCTAAATAAGGAGTTTCTACCAATTTGTAACCATCTTCATAAAAAGGATATTGTCCAAATTTTTGCTGAAAACAATTCATCATGGGTTTCACATCAGCTTCAAAATGAACTTTAGCTTTTTCTTCATTTTCACGAAGGACATAATAATCTAAATCTAATCCATTTAAATTATCATGAATATGAACATAATCTGCTATGTTTACAGTGATAGAGTAGGTGTTTATTGGATTTACAATTTCCCAATCCCAACGAGTATAGCCATTTTTTAAATCTTCAGAACCTTTAAATCTTCCATTGGAAACATTCATTAATCCATTTGGAACTGCTACTTTTATCGTTGCTCCTTTGTCTGGTTCATCTGTTTGAGAATCTTTAACAGGATACCATAAACTCGCACCAGTTCCTTGTACAGCAACTCCAATAAAATCTTTCCCATTGCTATCTTTTTTGAAAACAAAACCACCATCCCATGGAGCATTTTTGGCTATTAAAGGTTTTCCAGAATAGTAGAATCGCAATTTTTGTGATGTGTTTTGAGGTAATTCAGTTGTAAAATTGATAAAAACAGCATCATTATCTCTTTTATATGTCAATTTCTTTTTGTTGAATACTATGGAATCAATATTCATGTTTTCAAATAAATCCAATTGAATTTTCTTAGTGTTTTGTAAAACATCAAAGGTTACTTCGTTATAACCCACAATATTTTTTTCTTCAGGATTGATTTTTATATTTAAATCATAACGTTGCACATCATAGCAAGAACGTTCAAAACGCATTCCTCCTTGAAGTGAATCTCTTCTAGTGAAATTCTGTGCATTAGTTTGAAAAACGCTAAATAATATAGTAAGTAAGAATATCTTTTTCATGATAGAAATTTAAAAATCAAATATAAGCATTAAATTGAAATTCTCGCAAAGTCGCAAAGCCACAAAGATGTTATTTTAAAAAGCTTTGTGAAACTCAGTGTAAACTTTGAGTGACTTTGTGTAACCTAACTATCAAAATTCAGCTTCTACTGTAAAAGTCATTTCTTTTTTTAAAATAGGATGCACATAAGTCAATTGTTCTGCATGAAGATGAAGTCTGTTGGCTTTTTTTCCATACAAATCATCACCTACAATTGGGGTTTTTAACCCTAATTCATGTGAAGCATGTACTCGCAATTGATGTGTTCTACCTGTAATGGGATAAAAATAGACTTTGGTTTTATTGTCTTTAACTTCAATTTTTTCCCAATGCGTTTGAGCTGTTTTTCCGTGTTCGTAGCAAACTAATTGTCTTGGTCTATCGTCTAAATCAACTCTTAATGGAAAATCTATAAAACCTTTATTTTCTTGAATAATTCCATCTAATAATGCTACATATCTTTTCTTAATAGTTCTTTTAATGAATTGACTTTGTAATGCTTTATATATTTCTTCGCTTTTAGCCAAAATCATGATTCCAGAAGTTGACATGTCTAATCGATGTACAATTAAGGGTCCAGTTGCATTTGGATATAAAGTTGCAACTCTTTGGTAAACAGAGTCTTTTATTTGTTTTCCTGGAACAGACAAGAACTCTGCAGGTTTGTTGATAAGAACTAAATGTTCATCATCATAAACAATTGAAATATCTTTTCCTTTTGCAGGATTATTTTCAAAAGGATTTTCTTCCATTTCTAAACCATCCAACATGTGTTGCATTAAAATAGGTTCACATTTACTTTTACAAGCTGGATAAAATTGTTTGTGTTTTCTGATTTCGGAATTTGGAGATTTTCCCCACCAAAATTCAGCCATGGCAATAGGTTTAAGTTTATTGGCAAAAGCATAATGCAATAACTTTGGTGCAGCACATTCTCCTGCACCAGCTGGTGGGTTTTCTTCAAAAATTTCTCCAATACTTTTTAGTTTTCCATATTGATTTTGAAATGCATATTCAGCAAAAAGCCTTTGTTGTAAATGAGCAGATTTTTGTTTTCTATCTATTTTTAAAGCTTCAATCTTTGAATTTATTAAGTCGAATTCTTTTTGAGCAGCTTCTATTTTGTAATTCCAGAATTGTGTCATTTTTTTTAACAGAATTCCTTCTTGTTTACTAGTTTCTTTTAGTTCTTCTTCGTTATATGAATCAGTTTTTCGAATGTCATCACGTAACTTTTTCTGAACTTTTATATTATTTTTTTGCTTTTGAATATCGTTAAAAGCTTCTTTTTTAGTATTTTCTAAATTTTTGAAAGCATTTTTAAATTCATCTGAATTTTTTAGGGTTTCAATTTGTTTGGTGATTTGATTTAATTCGTTTTCACCTATTTTATAAAAAGCTTTTTCATCCAACATATCGTAAACCGTTGGAACAAACTTATCATGATGATTTGAATCAGCCAATTTTCCAGAAAAAGCCCATAATTGTCCGATTTCACCAGCTTCATTTTGACAAATTAAAACTCCAAACATTTTTCCAATTACTAAACCTTTTTGCGTTTCATCTAATCCAAAATTATGGCCAAAATCGGTTTGGTTTTCTAAATAATTTTGCAATTCATTGGAAGCAATTAAGCTTAACTCATTAGGTTCATAATAAAATGGAAATGTAAATTTATCAGGTAAAGCTATTCCTGAAATAGAAGTATTGAAAGGTTGAAAAAATGTACTCATTAAGTTTTAAATAGCATATATTGTTAAAAATATGTTATTTTTTATTTTCTTTTAAAGACATATTTTATTTTAATTAAGTCATTACCACTATTAATAATTCTAACTAAATTAACTGTTAAAGTATTATTTTGTATCGAAGCATTTTCAAAATAAGCTGAATGATAATAAGGGTCTTCTATTGTATAATACGTAATATACTCAAAAGAATACATATTCTCATCAATTTTTGACCAATTGACTGTTTTAATTCTATTCGCTTTACAATCCAAATTTGCATCAGCATAATAATTAGTTTGAAATGTATTGTTATTAGAATAAAATTCTAATTCTTTTTTTTGACAGTCAAGATTATTATACTCTACATTATCAATAAAATATGCTGAATTTACCCATTTGCCAACTAATTTTTCTGAATTGATCTTACTATCATCACTAGAACAATTAATAAACAACATACAAATTAAAATAGTTAATACTTTTTTCATACTTAAACCTGAATTACACCCAAATTAAATTTTTTCTCAATAGGAGAGTGGTTTGCCGCTTCAATTCCCATAGAAATCCAAGTTCTTGTGTCTAAAGGGTCAATAATTCCATCTGTCCATAAGCGAGAAGCTGCATAATATGGTGAAACTTGTTCGTCATAACGCGCTTTGATTTTATCGAATAATTCTTGTTCTACTTTTTCATCTACAACTTTCCCTTGTTTTTTAAGTGTTGAAGCTTCAATTTGCATTAATACTTTTGCAGCTTGAGCTCCACCCATTACGGCTAACTCTGCACTTGGCCATGCAAAAATTAATCTTGGATCATAGGCTTTTCCACACATGGCATAATTTCCTGCTCCATAAGAATTTCCAACTACAACAGTAAATTTTGGTACCACTGAATTCGAAACTGCATTTACCATTTTAGCGCCATCTTTAATGATTCCTCCATGTTCAGATTTGCTTCCCACCATGAAACCAGTCACGTCTTGTAAAAAGACTAACGGAATTTTCTTTTGGTTGCAATTCGCAATAAATCGAGTGGCTTTATCGGCTGAATCCGAATAGATTACACCACCAAATTGCATTTCACTGGGTTTGGTTTTTGCAGCTGTAGTTTTTACAATTTTCCTTTGATTGGCAACAATTCCAACAGCCCAACCGTCAATACGAGCATAACCAGTAATTATAGTTTGTCCATATCCTTCTTTGTATTCATCAAATTCTGAATTATCAACCAATCTTTTGATGATTTCCATCATATCGTATTGTTCGTTACGAGCTTTTGGTAATATTCCGTAAATGTCTTTTGGTTCTAAAGCTGGTTTTTTAGGTTTTTCACGGTTGAAACCTGCTTTGTCATAATCTCCAATTTTTCCAACAATATTTTTTATTCGGTCTAAAGCATCTTTGTCATCTTTGGCTTTGAAATCTGTAACACCAGAAATTTCACAATGGGTTGTTGCTCCACCAAGGGTTTCATTATCAATAGATTCTCCAATAGCCGCTTTTACCAAATAACTTCCTGCCAAGAAAATACTTCCAGTTTTATCTACTATTAAAGCTTCATCACTCATGATTGGTAAGTACGCTCCACCAGCTACACAACTTCCCATAACAGCAGCAATTTGTGTAATTCCCATGCTGCTCATAATGGCATTATTTCTAAAAATTCTTCCAAAATGTTCTTTATCTGGAAAAATTTCGTCTTGCATGGGTAAATAAACTCCAGCTGAATCCACTAAATAGATGATTGGCAATCTGTTTTCCATAGCAATTTCTTGCGCACGAAGATTCTTTTTTCCTGTAATTGGAAACCAGGCACCAGCTTTTACGGTAGCATCATTGGCTACAACAATACATTGTTTTCCGGAAACATAACCAATTTTAACCACAACACCACCAGAAGGACAACCACCGTGTTCTTCATACATTCCTTCACCAACAAAAGCTCCGATTTCAATACTTTTTGATTTTTCATCCAAAAGATAATCAATACGCTCACGAGCCGTCATTTTGCCTTCTGCGTGTAATTTATCAATACGTTTTTGTCCACCACCCAATTTAACTTGAGCTAGTTTTTGTTTCATGTCGGAAACTAAGAGTTTATTGTGATCTTCGTTTTTATTGAAATTTAAATCCATTTAGTACTATTGTTTTTAAGGATTGCTAAATTAATCAAATTGATTTAATTCTTTCAATTAATAAATAACAATTTTTAGCGATTTTAAATATTTATAATTCAATAAAAAGTTGTTAAAATTATCATAATGATAAATTAATGCTATTTATTGAATGATTTGTGCTATTTTTTATGAAATGATACGAGTAGCTTTGAAAAAACTAAAAAATCATAAATTATGAGTAAAATAAAAGAAAGACCAAAGTTTCAAGAAAAGTATGATAATTTTATTGGTGGAAAATTTGTTCCTCCAGTGAAAGGAGAATATTTTGACAACATATCTCCCATAGACGGTAAACCTTTTACAAAAGTAGCTCGTTCTTCAAAAGAAGATATTGAACTAGCTATTGATGCTGCGGAAGAGGCATTTAAAACATGGGGAAAATCGTCACCAGCTTATAGAAGTAAGGTGTTAAATCAAATTGCCGACATCATGGAAGCTAATTTAGAATATTTAGCAACTGTAGAAACCATAGATAATGGAAAAGCATTACGAGAAACCATGGCAGCCGATTTGCCTTTGTGTATTGATCATTTTAGGTATTTTGCAGGTGTAATTCGTGCAGAAGAAGGAACCATATCTGAACATGATGAACATACTGTAAGTATTTGCTTGCACGAACCTTTGGGAGTTGTTGGACAAATTATTCCGTGGAATTTTCCTCTACTAATGGCAACATGGAAAATTGCACCAGCCATTGCTGCTGGAAATTGTACCGTAGTTAAAGCTGCAGAACAGACTCCAACATCCATTTTAGTATTTATGGATTTAATTAAAGATGTTTTACCAGCAGGTGTTATTAATATAGTGAATGGATTTGGAATTGAAGCTGGAAAACCTTTAGCTTCTTCACCTAGAATTAAAAAAGTCTCTTTTACAGGTGAAACTACAACTGGTCGTTTAATTTTACAATATGCATCGGAAAATATTATTCCTTCCACTATGGAATTGGGTGGAAAGTCACCTAATATTTTCTTTAGTTCAGTAGCTGCTGCAGATGATGCCTTCTTTGATAAAGCAGTAGAAGGAGCAGTAATGTTTGCTTTAAATCAAGGAGAAATTTGTACTTGTCCATCAAGAATTTTAGTGCAAGAAGATATTTATGACAAGTTTATGTCTAGAGTAATTGAACGAGTAAAAGCTATAAAAATTGGACATCCGTTAGATGCAACAGTAATGATGGGTGCTCAAGCTTCCAACGATCAATATGAAAAAATACAATCGTACTTAAAAATTGGTAAAGAAGAAGGTGCAGAAGTTTTAGTCGGTGGAGAAGCCAATCATTTGGATGGAGAATTAAGTACAGGTTATTACATTCAACCAACAGTTTTTAAAGGAACGAACAAGATGAGAATTTTTCAAGAAGAGATTTTTGGACCTGTAGTTTGTGTAACAACTTTCAAAACGGTAGAAGAAGCTATTGAAATTGCAAACGACACTTTATACGGATTAGGAGCTGGTGTTTGGACAAGAGATGCACACGAATTATATCAAGTGCCAAGAGCCATTGAAGCAGGAAGAGTTTGGGTGAATAATTATCATGCTTATCCAGCTCATGCACCTTTTGGTGGGTATAAAAAATCAGGATTTGGTAGAGAAAATCATAAGATGATGTTAGAGCACTACAGAAATACTAAAAACATGCTTATTTCTTATGATAAAAATAAACTAGGTTTCTTTTAGTAGTTAAAGATTTTTATAACAAACCTAGCAGTCTAAAAGCTGTTAGGTTTTTTAATTTAATAAAATATGTTTAAACGAATAGAAAGTACAGCAAAAGCCAACGAGTTAATCGCCCAATTGAAAGAACGAAATGGCGACTTACTATTTCATCAAAGTGGTGGTTGTTGTGATGGTTCTCAACCTATGTGTTTTGCTTTGGGAGATTTTAAAATAGGACAGAGTGACGTTTGTTTAGGAACAATTGAAAATTGCAAATTTTGGATGAGTAAAGATCAATTTGAATATTGGAAACACACGCATTTAACTTTAGATGTTGTGGATGGAAGAGGTGCAAGCTTTTCTTTAGAAATTCCTTATGGGAAAAGATTTATCATTCATTCGAGACTATTTACTGAAGATGAAGCAACTAATTTAGAGCCTTTAACTTATTTAGAAGATTAATTAATGTACAAAAGTTGGTATTGTTTTGGAGTAATACCTTCATGCTTTTTGAATAAACGAATGAAATAATTGCAATCATCAAAACCCGATTCAAAACAAACTTCATTTATTTGTAGTTTTGGGTTTTTTAATAAGGATTTGGCATATTTTATTTTTTCATTTAGGATGAATTCAATGGGACTCATACCTAGTTCTCTTTTGAAAAAACGGTAGAATGAAGTCGTACTCATACATGCTTTCTCACTTAAATCTTTTAAATTAAAATTTTCGCGAATATTACTTCTAATGTATTCCATTACAGGAACAATAGGGTTATTAAGGTCTAATAAATTATTAGTTTCAATAGCTCTAATATTTTGCGACTGAATAATTCTTACTAAAAGTTCTTGTAAAGTCAAATCCGCTAAAGCGTCTTTTGTAATTGAAGTACTCATGCATTCTTTTATCAACTTATTGATAGTTGTGCTTAGTTCTAAATTGTTGTAAAAGAAATAATTTTCATAATCTAGCTTCCAAAAATTTCCTTTTCCTTCTTTAGGATACCTTTCATTTAAAAAACTCAAGGTTTCTTGAATTTTCATTTGGTCAATGGCTAAAGCTAAGCATTGTGTAGGATTGTTTTTTGTAGCTTCAGGAAAATCGATTTTCATTTCTACATTAGACGGAATTAAAACAGTTTCTCCTGGTAAATAATCAAACTCGGGATCGTCAAACAAGTGCATTACTTTTTTACCACGAAGCATACTTGTAACCACTAAATCATTGAATTTTAAAGGAACCTTTTGAGAAGTTTCATACGTTTCAAATAAATTCAATTCGCAATTGTTTAGCGAATAGACAGTTCTATTTTCGACTAAAGTTTTTAGTGATTTTTCTTTTGTAAGTGAAGGTTGATGTAATAATTGTTTAAGACTTCCCATAAATAAATAATTCTTAGTTAAATATATAAAAAGTATTTAAATTGAAATGAATTTTTAGGATATTTAACAGTTTATGTAAAAAAATAAACCCTTCAATTAAGAAAGGTTTATGATTTTATTTATTTGAAAATTTATTCTTCATCTTTCTGTCCCATCAACATCAAATAGGCTTTTAAGAATTTGTCAATGTCACCATTCATAACTGCATCAACATCACTAGTTTCAGCTCCAGTTCTTACGTCTTTAACCAATTTATAAGGCTGCATTACGTAATTTCTGATTTGTGAACCCCATTCAATTTTCATTTTACCAGCTTCAATGTCATTTCGTTGTTCCAATTGTTTTTTTAATTCAATTTCGTACAATTGTGACTTTAGCATTTGCATAGCTCTATTACGGTTGTCGTGTTGAGAACGCGTTTCAGAACATTGAATTTGGATACCTGATGGTTTATGGTATAATTGCACTTTTGTCTCAACCTTATTCACATTTTGACCACCAGCACCGCTTGAACGAGCTGTAGTAATCTCAATATCAGCTGGATTGATTTCAATTTCAATAGTATCGTCCACCAAAGGATAAACATAAACCGAAGCAAAAGAGGTATGACGTTTGGCATTACTATCAAAAGGAGAAATTCGAACTAATCGATGAACTCCATTTTCACCTTTTAGATAACCAAAGGCATACTCTCCTTCAATTTCTAAGGTTACAGTTTTAATTCCTGCAACATCACCTTCTTGGTAGTTTAATTCTTTGATTTTGAATTTTTGCTTTTCGGCCCACATCATGTACATTCGCATTAACATGGAAGCCCAATCACAACTTTCTGTTCCACCAGCACCAGCCGTAATTTGAAGTACAGCACTTAGACTATCACCTTCATCGGAAAGCATATTTCTAAACTCAATATCTTCAATATGTATAATTAGCTCATTGTAATAAGCCTCTACTTCTTCATCTGACATTTCTCCTTCTTTATGAAAATCCATCATAATCTGAAGTTCTTCATTCATTTCAACAGCTTTGGTGTAATCTTCTACCCATTTTTTCTTGGAACGCAAGTCTCTTACAACAATTTCCGCTTCTTTTGCGTTATTCCAAAAGTCAGGGGCAAAAGTTTTCTCTTCTTCGTTAGCAATTTCAATTAATTTTCTATCGACGTCAAAGATACCTCCTTAACGCACCGAGGCGATTAATAATATCCTTAATTTGTTCTGTGTTTATCATAATTTATGTAATTTTACCCCACAAAAATAGTGATTCCTTTTGATTCTATGGAAATAAATTTAATTAGCGATACGGTTACAAAACCAAGTGTTGCCATGTTACAAAAAATGTTTAATGCAAAAGTGGGAGATGATGTTTATAAATCTGATCCTACTGTCAATCTTTTTGAAGAAACAGTAGCCGATTTATTTGGAATGGAAGCGGCTCTTTTTTTTCCTTCAGGAACAATGGCAAACCAAACGGCTTTAAAATTGCATACCAATCCTGGTGAACAAGTTATTTGTGATAAGTATTCTCATATTTATCATTATGAAGCTGGTGGAGCTTCTTTTAACAGCGGAATTTCTTGTAATTTGGTTGATGGGAGTAGAGGTTTAATAACTGCTGATTTAGTGAAAGAAGGAATTAATGATCCTGAATTTTACCATGCTCCTTTAACTTCGTTAGTAAGTATTGAAAATACAACCAACAAAGGTGGTGGTGCTTGTTATGAGTTGAATGAATTGAAAAAAATCAAACAAGTTTGCGATGATAACAACTTAAAATACCATTTAGATGGTGCTCGCTTGTGGAATGCAATTGTAGCCAAAAAACAACATCCAAGAGAATTTGGAAAATTATTTGATACTATTTCAGTTTGTTTTTCAAAAGGGTTAGGTGCTCCAGTTGGTTCTATTTTATTAGGTTCTAAAGAAGACATGAAACGTGCTTTGAGAATCCGAAAAGTATTTGGAGGAAATATGCGTCAATCAGGCTACTTAGCTGCAGCTGGATTATATGCTTTGGAAAATAACGTTACTAGATTAGAAGAAGACCATAAAAAAGCAATGGAACTAGGAGAGTTGTTAACTTCTTTTTCATGGGTTGAAAAAGTAGAACCTGTTGAAACTAATATTATTATTTTCAAATTGAATCCTGCCATTGATGAGAAATCATTTTTAGAGAAATTAAAACTTAAAAATATTCACATAAGTTCAATGGGTCATGGAAAATTGAGAATTGTAACTCATTTAGACTATAAAGAAGTGATGCATACTTATGTAAAAGAAACATTGAGTAAGTTTCATTTTTAAGATTTCAAACTATAAAAAAATCCCAAAAGTCATTTAAAAAAGTGATTTTTGGGATTTTTTAATTTTATCCAAACATATCCATTCCAGGAATATTTGGCATACCTTCTTTAGCTACAGCAGCTAATTCTGTTTCATTTACGTTCGTTGCTTTTTCAATCGCTTTGTTGAAAACTGTAACCAAATAATCTTCAAGCATTTCTTTATCAGCTAGTAACTCTTCACTTACTGAAACATTTTTAACTGTTCTGTTTGCAGTTAAAGTAACTTTTAAAAGACCATCATTACTTTGTTCATCTACTAAAACGTGATCTAGCCTTTTTTTAGTTTCTTCTACTTTTTGTTGGGTTTCTTTAAGTTTACCCATCATATTCATCATATCTCCAAACATTGTTGATAATTTATTTATTGATTAGAAAACAAAATTACTAAATTGCAATAGATAATCAACTTAAAAAATATGAAAAACAACCTTTTTATTATGGCAATATGCCTTATTTTTGCATCTTCTTGTAAAAAAAATAAAGAATCAAAAATGAGTCAGAATATTGTGCCTCCTATGGCAAAAGTTAAAGATACAATTTTAGAAAAACATGGTGATAAAAGAAATGATCCTTATTATTGGTTAAATGATAGAGAAAATCCAGAAGTTATTGACTATTTGACTAAAGAAAACGAATATTACGACAAAATTACAGCTCATACCAAAGCATTTCAAAAAGATTTATTTGAAGAAATGAAGTCAAGAATTAAGGAAGATGATGAGTCTGTTCCTTATTTTTACAATGGGTATTACTACATGACTCGATTTGAAAAAGGTCAAGATTATCCAATTTATTCAAGAAAAAAAGGAAGTTTAGATGCAAAAGAAGAAATTATTTTCAACTGTAATGAAATGGCGAAAGGACATTCTTACTTCAGTTTAAATGGCTTAAGTGTTAGTGAAGATAACAAATGGGTTTCTTTTGGAGTGGATTTAGTTTCAAGAAGACAATACACTATTCAAATTAAGAATTTAGAAACCAATGAAATCCTTCCAGAAAAGATATTAAATACAAGCGGTGGTGCAACTTGGGCAAGCGATAATAAAACTATTTTTTATGTAAAGAATGATCCCAAAACCTTGCGTTCAGATAAAATATATAGACATACTATCAATACACCTTCTACTGCTGATGTTTTGATTTATGAAGAAAAAGATGATACTTTTAATACGTTTGTTTACAAAGAAAAGTCAAAAAAATATTTAGTTATTGGTTCTTCAAGTACTTTAACCAATGAATATCAAATTTTAGAATCAGATAATCCAACAGGGAAATTTAGATATTTTCAAAAACGTATTAGAGGTTTAGAATACAGTATTTCTCATTTTGGTGATAGCTTTTATATTGTAACTAATAAAGATAATGCCACGAACTTTAAGTTGATGAAAACGAATGAAAAAACTACTTTGCAAGAAAATTGGACGGAAGTTATTCCACACAGAAAAGAAACGCTATTAGAAGGCATTGATATTTTTAAAGATTATTTAGTTGTTGAAGAAAGAACAAATGGATTGCATAAAATTCAAATTAGACCTTGGAGTGGAGTAGGTGCTTATTATTTACCTTTTGAAAGTGAAACCTATACTGCTTATACAACTACTAATCCTGATTTTGATACTGATATTCTTCGATATGGTTATCAATCATTAACAACACCTTCTTCTGTTATTGATTTCAACATGAAAACAAAAGAGAAGAAAGTTTTAAAAGAACAAGAGGTTTTAGGTGGAAAGTTTGATAAAAACAATTATGTTGAAGAAAGAGTATGGGCTACAGCCAAAGATGGAACTAAGATTCCTATTTCATTAGTATACAGAAAAGGCATGAAAAAAAACGGAATTAATCCGGTTCTTCAATATGCTTATGGTTCTTATGGTTACTCAATGGATGCCTACTTTTCTACTACTAGATTAAGTCTTTTAGATAGAGGTTTTATTTACGCAATTGCTCATATTAGAGGTGGAGAAGATTTAGGAAGAGAATGGTATGAAAACGGAAAATTATTAAAGAAGATGAACACTTTTACAGACTTTGTGGATTGTTCAAAATATCTAATTGGTCAAAAATATACTTCACCCAAACATTTATATGCTGAAGGTGGTTCAGCTGGTGGTTTATTGATGGGTGTTGTAGTAAATATCGCACCTGAATTATATAATGGAGTCATTGCACAAGTCCCTTTTGTGGATGTTGTAACAACCATGTTAGATGATACAATTCCATTAACTACTGGAGAATATGATGAATGGGGAAATCCTAACGATAAAGTGTATTATGATTATATGAAGTCTTATTCACCATATGATAACATAAAAACACAAGACTATCCTAATATGTTAGTAACTACAGGTTTACATGATTCTCAAGTGCAATATTGGGAACCAGCTAAATGGGTTGCAAAGTTACGAACAAAAAAAACTGATAAAAATATTCTACTTTTAAATACTAACATGGATGCAGGTCATGGTGGAGCTTCAGGACGTTTTGAAGCATTAAAAGAAACGGCTAAAGAATTCAGTTTTCTATTAGATTTGGAAGGAATTGAGAAATAATAAAAAATTTTTATAAATTTGCAAGGTTTTAAGGTTATCAAAAAAAATCTATAAAAGTTTACCTTGACTAACATATTATTTATGAAAGAACAAATAAACGCTTATAATAACGTTTTAGAACTTATAGGAAATACTCCTCTAATTAAGCTTAATAAAGTTACTGAAAATTTAAAAGGAAATTTTTACGCTAAAGTAGAAGCCTTTAATCCAGGTCACTCCACAAAAGATAGAATTGCACTATATATTATTGAAGAGGCTGAAAGGCAGGGAATTTTAACACCAGGTGATACCATTATTGAAACTACTTCTGGAAATACCGGTTTTAGTATTGCGATGGTAAGTATCATTAAAGGATACAATTGTATTTTAGCAGTTAGCTCAAAATCATCTAAGGATAAAATTGATATGCTGCGTACAATGGGTGCTAAGGTTTATGTTTGTCCAGCTCATGTTTCAGCAGATGATGAGCGTTCTTACTATAATGTGGCAAAACGTTTGCATGAAGAAACTAAAGGTTCAGTGTATATCAATCAATATTTTAACCAATTAAATATTGATGCGCATTACAAAACTACCGGTCCAGAAATTTGGGAGCAAACTAAAGGACAAATTACACATTTAGTTGCTTGTAGTGGAACAGGAGGAACAATCTCTGGTGCTGCAAAATTTTTAAAAGAACAAAATCCAAATATTAGAATTTTAGGAGTTGATGCTTTTGGTTCAGTGTTGAAAAAATACCACGAAACAAAAGAATTTGACAACAATGAGATTTATCCATACAGAATAGAAGGTTTAGGAAAGAACTTGATTCCAACTGCAACAGATTTTGATGTAATTGATCAATTTATGAAAGTTACAGACGAAGAAAGTGCTCACACAGCTAGAGAATTAGCCAAAACAGAAGGACTTTTTGTAGGATATACTTCAGGAGCAGCTTTTCAAGCAGTTAAACAGTTTGCTCAAGAAAATGAATTTAATGAGAACAGTAATGTTGTTGTTGTTTTTCCTGATCATGGTTCACGTTATATGAGTAAAATATTTAGTGACGATTGGATGAACGAACAAGGTTTTTTTGACAGTATAAACATTGAAGAAACACAAAAAATTGAATTTATTAAATAAATTTAAAGTTGAAAATATAACAAAAAAACCTTCTATATGAAGGTTTTTTTTATTTAATTAACTGACTTTTTCTTAAATATAACTTATTTTTGCACAAACAATCGACTATGAATACAATTCAAAATAAAACTCAATTAGAAGAATATTTCCAAAAATTTAGAAATAATATTATTGGAATAGACCAACAATTTGAAACTCCTTTTGGAAAAAAACCGATTATTTATACAGATTGGACAGCAAGTGGAAGATTATATCGTCCAATTGAAGAAAAAATTTGTAATGATTTCGGACCATTCGTAGCCAATACACATACTGAAACTTCTGTTACAGGAAAAACGATGACTATTGCGTATCACAAAGCAAAGAACATCATTAAAAAACACGTTAATGCCAATGAAGATGATGTTCTAATTAATTTTGGAACTGGAATGACAGGTGTTGTCAATAAACTGCAACGTATTTTAGGCTTAAGAATTCCAGAAAATTTAAAAGAATATACTACAATTCCAGGTGCTATAAAACCAGTAGTTTTCATTTCACATATGGAACATCATTCTAATCAGACTTCTTGGTTGGAAACTATTGCAGATGTTGTTATAATTCCTGCTGATAACGATGGATTGTTTTGTCTTAATGAGTTTAAAAAATTAGTAGATCAATATAAAGATAGAAGTTTTAAAATTGCTTCTATCACATCATGTTCTAACGTAACAGGAATTATTACTCCTTATTACGAAGTAGCCAAAATTATGCACCAAAATAATGGAGTATGTTTTGTAGATTTTGCGTGTTCTGGACCTTATGTGGAAATAAACATGCATCCAGCAGATAAAGAAGCTTATTTAGATGCTATTTTCTTTTCTCCACATAAATTTTTAGGAGGACCAGGAACTTCTGGAGTAATGCTTTTTAATAAAAACTTATATAAAAATAATGTGCCTGATTGCCCTGGTGGAGGAACTGTTTCTTGGACAAATCCTTGGGGAGAACACAAATACATTGACAACATTGAAGATAGAGAAGATGGTGGAACTCCAGGTTTTCTTCAAGTGATTAAAACAGCTTTGGCCATTCAGTTGAAAGAGCAAATGGGTGTTCAAAATATTTTAGAAAGAGAACACGAAATTGTTGACTATATTTTTGAAACCTTAGGAAATGTTGAAAACATCAATATTTTAGCTAAAAATCAAAAAGAACGTTTAGGGGTAATTTCGTTTTACATTGATGATTTGCACTTTAATTTAGGTGTAAAATTATTAAATGACAGATTCGGAATTCAATCACGTGGTGGATGTAGTTGTGCAGGAACTTATGGTCATTATTTACTCCACGTAGACCAAGAAACTTCTCATAATTTGGTTTGCCAAATAACTTCGGGTGATTTAATTCAAAAACCAGGATGGATTAGAATGTCAATTCATCCAACAACTACTACAGAAGAAATTCAATTTGTTTGTGATAGTATTAAAGAATTAGCTCAAAATCACCAGGAATGGTCAAAGGATTATCAATATAATTCAAAAACCAATGAGTTTGATTATAAAGGAAATGTTGCTAATGATTATGATTTAGTGGAAGAATTGTTTAAGTTTTAATTTTCATAACTATACTTTTTACCACCTTCCTGTATTTCAATTTTAAAAATATGATCAAAAGGAATTTCTTTTTTGAGATTAGGCAAAAATCTAGATTGGCTTCCTTTCAAAGTATCATTTTCTAGCGTAACAGTATCAAAATAAAAAACATTTTTTTTTCCATTTTTTTTCGTGATTCTCATTTCTAATGAAGGAGAATTTCTTATCGTTAAAGGATTGTTGTTTTTATCAATAACATTTATCATTAAAATATTATTAGTCATATATTTTAAATTTCCATACGTTAAAGGGTTGCTTATAACTCTTTCTCTTTTTTGAATAGTATCAAATTTTGAAAATTGAGCTTTAAAACTTTCCACTGGAATTGTATATGTAGTACATGAATAAAAGATTAATACTACAGCTAATAAAACAATTTTTTTCATAATTTACTTTCTATGTTTCCAACGTTTGTGTGTCCATAAATAAAACTCTGGAGCTTCATAAATTTGTGCTTCAACACGTTCAATGTAATCTTTTGTTATTTCAAAACGTTTGGTTTCGCTTGGGTTTTCTGCCATTAATTCAAAAGTTGCTTCATAGTAACCTCTTTTGACCTTTTTAGCTCTTAAGAAAATCAAATTCATGTCATATCTTTTAGCTAAAAATTCAGCTCCAGTATGAACTGGAGTAACAATTCCCATGAAAGAATGCCAAAGTAACGCTTTGTCTACTTTTGGAGATTGGTCACTAGCAAAACCATATAAGCTTAAAATTCCTTTTTCATAATTTTCAGCAATTGTATCGGCAGTTTCTTTTGTTGAAATCAAAGTAGCCTTGAATTTAGAACGAATGTCATGTACTAATTTATCAAAATATTTATTGGCTATCTTTTTATAGATCCCATAGCCTTTGAATGTAATGTAGCGATTCATAGAAACTAACCATTCATAACTAGCGTAATGCGCACAAAGTAAAGCTATACTCTTACCTCTTTTTTCTAAATCATGATAGACTTCAATGTTTGTGAACTTATATCTTTTTTCCATTTCTTTTTTAGATATGGTTAATGTTTTTATCATTTCTAAAAACAAATCACACATGTGTTTGTAGAACTTTTTTTCAATTACATCTCGTTCAGCCTTGGTTAAATGAGGCAAAGCCATTGCTAAATTCTCTCTTACAATTCGCTTTCTATATTTAATAATTCTATAAACTATAAAATAAACAAAGTCTGATAATAGGTACAGTAACCTAAAAGGTAAGATTGAAATCAACCACAAAATTGGGTATAAAATGATAAAAATTAAAAACTGCATTATTAAAAATTTTTACAAATATACTTATAAATTATAGTATAGCATTACTTCAATTTTTTTACATTTACAAAAAACGAAATTAATGGATATATTACTTATTTCAATTATCGCTATAAATGTAATTATAAGCTACAAAGGGTTTAATGATCAATTATTTTTTAGAAAATACGAGTTCCATATTGGGAGTATTAGAGCTGGTGAACAAATTAGAATGTTAACTTCTGGTTTTTTGCATGTTGACATGGCTCATTTAGCTTTTAATATGTTGACTTTGTATTTTTTTGCTCCAATTTTACTAAATCAATTTACAGATTTATGGTTTTTGTACATCTATTTTGGAAGTTTAGTCTGTGGAAGTTTATTGACGTATTATTTTCATAAAGATGAATACCATTATAGAGCTGTTGGAGCTTCTGGAGCAGTTACAGGAATTATTTATAGTGCAATTTTACTTTATCCTGAAATGGATTTGTATCTGTTTTTTATTCCAATAGGTATTCCAGGATATGTTTTCGGAATTGGTTATTTACTGTATTCAATTTATGGAATGAAAGCTAAGAGAGATAATATAGGTCACACAGCTCATTTTGGAGGGGCAATTGGAGGTTATATTATTACTTTGGCCAAAGAGCCTCATATGATTTATGATAATACTCAAATGGTTGTTTTATTAGCTATTCCGATTATAATTTTGTTCTATTTGCATAAAACAAATAAGTTATAAGATAATTTGGCATGCAATTTGAATTTCAATAGAAAAACAATTATTATGAAAAAAATTATAGTACTCTTAGTTATGGCAACAAGCACAATTTTTGCGCAAGAAGTAAAACAAGTTCCTCAAATTTCAGTTTCAGGAGAAGGAAAGATAAAAGTCGTTCCTGATGAAGCAGTGATATCAGTTTCCATTGAAAATACATCAAAAGAAGCAGTAGAAGCTAAAAAAGCAAATGATATTATAGCAGATAAAGTTTTAAAACTGATAAAAAGTAGAGGAATTGATTCCAAAGATTTTCAAACCCAACGTATGAATTTATATCAAAACTATGATTACAATACAAAGAAGAAAAATTATGTAGCCAATCAAACAATCTCTATTTATTTAAAGGATTTATCGAAATATGACGATTTAATGATGGAGTTGGTTGAAACAGGTATTAATGGAATTCAGGGTGTTGAATTTAAATCATCAAAAATAAAAGAACTAGAAAAACAAGCTCGTAAAAATGCTTTATTAGATGCCAAATCAAAAGCGGAAGATTATGTTTCAGTTTTAAACGGTCAAAAATTAGGTAAAGTATTGTTGATTAATGATAATTCTCAAACAAACTATCCTCAACCGGTTTATAGAGGTGTAATGAAAGCTATGGCAATGGAAAGCGATTCGTTTTCTAGAGAAACTTTAGCGATTGGAGAAATTGAAATAAACGCATCAGTTTCTGTTACTTTTGAACTGGAATAAAAATTTATAAAAAAGATATAAAATATAAAAGCAACTCAATTGAGTTGCTTTTTTTGTGGGGAGAGCAGGATTCGAACCTGCGAAGGTTTCCCAACGGATTTACAGTCCGTCCTCGTTGGCCGCTTGAGTATCTCCCCAATCCCAAGCTTTAGTGCTTTAACGGCTGCAAATATAGGATAGTTTTTGATGTAAACAAACATTTTTTACAACAACTTTACACTTATTTTATAAGCATTTGAAAATGAAATAAATAAAAAATCCCATTACTTATTTGTAATGGGATTTTTTATGTTATCGGGGAAAGAAATGAACTATTGAACGCCTAAAAGTTCTTTAACTTTTGCTTTTAATTCTTCACCTCTTAAATCTTTGGCTACAATTTTCCCTGAAGCATCTAATAAGAAAGTTGCAGGAATTGACTTTACATTATATTGTTCAGCTATTGGTTCTTTCCAGTGTTTTAAGTTTGAAATTTGATTCCAAGTTAAACCATCTTTTGCAATAGCATCTTTCCATTTTTGCATGTCTCCTTCTTTATCTAAAGAAACACCAATGATATTTAGACCTTTATCATGTAATTCCTTATACATTGCTACAACATTTGGGTTTTCTTGACGACAAGGACCACACCATGATGCCCAAAAATCAATTAAAGTAACTTTACCCATTGATTCTTTCAACGAAATCACCTTTCCATCTGGTGAAGGAGCAGAGAAATCTGGTGCAACACTTCCAATTTCAACAGAAGACATTGCCTCTAACATCGTTTTAATGTTTTTTCCACTTTTAGTTTCTCTTATTGATACATCCAGTTTGTCATACATTTCTTTGATTTCTACAGGAGTCAAATAATTTCTTAATAAGAAGTTTTCTAGTAACAAAACAGAAATAAATGCTTTTGGGTTTTTAGTAACAAAATCTTTTGAATGTAAATTCATTTCATCTTGAAACTTACCATACTGATCCATTAATTGTTTGTATACTATAGTGTCATTCTTTTGTTGTGATGCAACTAATTTTGCTTGATTTTCTTCTTGAAATTTAAGCATTCTATTAATTATCTCTTGCGAAGACTTATTGTATTCATAAAATTTTTCATTATTTGGAGTACCACCAATGATAGATTTTTGAATGGTATCTTTATTTATTTCTAAATTAATATCACCGTTTTCTAAAATTATTGGCATACTATTATTTAATGATTCAATTCTAACAAAAGCTAATTCAATTCCTTCAGTTAGTTTACCATCGAATTTAAATTTTTCACTTTCAACAACCGCTGTGTCAAGCGTAACAGGTCCTTTTTCATTTTGAATTTCTAAAAAAACTTGTTTACCATTTTCTACACCTTTTGCTACACCTGAAATTTCATATCCTTCTTTTTTACAAGCAATTACTGAAAGTGCAGCAACTAATAAGATTGCAATTTTTTTCATTTTTTATATTTAATTAATTTTTGGCAAATGTATTTAAAATTATATATATAATTAATAATCTTATCATAAAATAAGAGAGACCATGGATTTATTTTTTTAAAGTAGTAGGGCAAACAAAATCTGTTAACGGAACATTTGTATCTCTGATACCTGACATTCCTTTTTCAACATTAATCATATTGTGATACCCTCTAGATTTTAATATCGATGCCATAATTACGGAACGATAACCACCAGCACAATGAATATAAAAAGATTCTTCTTTTGGCACTTCGGCTAATTGCTCATTAACAAAGTCTAATGGAATATTTAAAGCATTTTCAACATGTTCAGCATTATATTCTGAAGGTTTTCTCGAATCTACAATTATGTTTTCTTTATAGTTTTTTTCAAATTCTTCTGGTGATACCGAATTTATACTATCAGTTTCAAAACCTGCAGCTTTCCAAGCTTCAATACCTCCTTTTAAATAACCTAATGTATTATCAAAACCTACTCGAGAAAGTCTTGTTATTGCTTCTTCTTCTTTGCCTTCTGGAGTTATTAATAAAATGGGCTGCTTCACATCACCAATCAAAGCACCTACCCAAGGAGCAAATCCACCATGAAGTCCTATGAATATTGAACTTGGTACATGTTCTTTTACAAAATCATTTTCATGCCTTACATCAAGTACCAAAGCATCTGTTTGATTGGCAATAGCTTCAAACTCTTTTGGAGTTAAAGGCTTATGTGCTTTTGTCATGATATTGTCTAAACTCTCATAACCATTAATATTCATCATTACGTTCTGAGGAAAGTAGGCTGGAGGAGGAGCTAGTCCATCTAATAATTCAGATTTAAATTCTTCTTTAGTCATATCGGCACGTAATGCGTAATTTGTCTTCTTTTGGTTACCCAAAGTATCTGTAGTTTCTTTACTCATGTTTTTTCCACAAGCACTTCCTGCACCATGACTTGGATATACTATTAAATCATCAGATAGAGGCATGATTTTATTGCGTAAAGAATCATACAGTAATCCGGCTAATTTGTCTTGAGTTAATTCCGCTGCAACTTTTTGTGCTAAATCAGGACGACCTACATCACCTATGAATAAAGTATCACCTGTAATTATTCCATGTTCTTTTCCGTTTTCATCAGAAACCAAAAAGCAAGTACTCTCCATGGTATGACCAGGTGTGTGAATTACCTTTACAGTATAATTTCCAACTTTAAATTCTTCATTATCTGTTGCAGTGTAGCAGTCATAACCACATTTTGCTGTTGGTCCAAATACAATTTGTGCCCCTGTTTTATTCGCTAAATCAATATGTCCAGAAACGAAATCAGCATGAAAATGTGTTTCAAAGATGTACTTTATTTTGGCATTATCTTTTTTAGCTCTATCAATATAAGGTTGCACTTCTCTTAATGGATCAAAAATAGCAACTTCACCATTGTTTTCTATGTAATAGGCTGCCTGAGCGATGCAACCAGTATAAATTTGTTCTATTTTCATTGTATAATATGTTTTTTGTAAAAATAATAATTTTTAAAAGTTTTGCGTGTAAGTTTTGTTACACAAAATAAAATTCTTTCAATAATATAAATAGCGACATTGCTAGTACAAAGTAACCAAAACCTTTTTTCAATTGCTTTTCATTTATGAATTTGTTAAGATAAATTCCTATGAAGATACCTATTACAGAAAATGACGTGAAAGCCAATAGAAAGTTCCAGTCTAATTCAGGATTGTGAATATCTCCTAAAAAACCGATTAGGGAATTCATTGTAATGATGAATAATGAAGTACCCACTGCTTTTTTCATAGGCAACTTGGCAAATAAAACTAATGAAGGAATAATTAAAAAACCACCACCAGCACCAATTAGACCTATTACAACACCAATCAAAGTGTTTTGAAAAACAAGTTTACTAACGAATTTCTTTTGCGTAATTTCTTTTAAATTTAGTTTAGGTTTTTTCAACATTGAATAGGCAGCAAATAACATCACCAGAGCAAAAAGCAACATTAAAAAACCATCTTTTGTTAAAACACTTCCGTCTATTTCTATGATTTCATCAGGAATAAGGGGCAACAAATAGCGACGTGTTAAAAACACCGCAATAAAAGATGGAATAGCAAACATAATTCCAATCTTGATATCAACTCGACCTTTTAAATAATTTTGTGTAGCTCCAAAAGCTGAAGTAGTACCCACAATAAACAAAGAATAGGCTGTTGCAATAACGGGATTTATTAACAATACATATACTAAAATGGGTACCGTCAAAATAGATCCACCACCACCGGTTAAACCAAGAATTAAACCTATTAATAACGCACCAATGTATCCAAATATTTCACTCAAAATTCTAAAATTTCTATGTTATTTCTATTTAGTTTAATTTTACCACGCAATTCTAAAGCTTTCAATAATCTAGAAATTACAACTCTAGAAGTATGCATTTCATAAGCAATTTCTTGATGCGTTGTTTGAATTTCTGTTTTGCCTAATACCTTTGCTTTGTCTGTTAAATACTTATACAAACGTTCATCTAAATTCATAAACGCTAGTGTATCAATAGCTTCAAGCATTTCGTTTAAACGAACAGAATAACTATCAAAAACAAAATTGCGCCAAGATTTATATTTAGTTAACCAGTATTCCATTTTTTCAACGGGAATCATAATTAAAGATCCATCAGTTTCTGCCACAGCTCTAATTTTACTTTTAGATTCTCCCATGCAACAAGTTAAGGTCATGGCACAAGTATCTCCTTTTTCTAAAAAATACAATAGAAATTCATCGCCATCTTCATCCTCTCTAAGAATTTTAATAGCTCCCTTTAGAAGCAACGGCATAGATTTGATGTAATCTCCAATTTCAATTAGATAATCATTGGCTTTAAACTGCTTATGGATACCAATTCTTGAAATTTCTTCCAAGAGTTCTTCTTCAAAAATATAGTTGTAAGAATCAAATAGTTCTTGTTTCATAGTAAAAAGTCTAATTTTTGTAAAGATACATCATATCTTTATATTTGAAAAGTTACTTTTGTTACAAATAAAATTCTTGCCTTGAAAATGAAGCTATACCATAAAAATAATTTTCATAAACATACTTTTTGCGTGTTTAAAGAAGTGGAATTGGAAACCATAAATAATTTAATACCTAATTATTCGAGCAAATCTGGTAGCCAATATTATTTTGTAGAAGAAGGTTTGTATAGAGTTTCTAATCATTGGGGTAGAGCTGCTAATTGCCGTTGGAAGCTAGATTCAAGTACAATGAAAACTACAAGTTCAAAAAACAATAGCTCCAAAATCGGTTATGCCAATTGGAGTGATTTTTATCCCAATAACGAACAAGAGAATCTGTTTTATATTCAAGTTGACTTTGCAACTAAAACCGTTGATTTTTTACATAAAGACAATCCCAAATATGATGGAAAATCTGTTTGTAGAAATGCTTCTGAAACCGCTAAACGAATTAAAGTTTGTAAAGAAGTATTACTTGAAGATAAATGGTGCAATTACTTGGTATATGATGATTTAAATAAATTAAAAAAAGAAGTAATTCACGAGTTGATATATACAAATACTACTTTTATAACCATTAAACAAAATTATTTAAAATAAATGAAACACTGTCATTGCCATTCCAATGAACCGTTTGAAAAATGTTGCGAGCCTTTCTTAAAAAGAGTTTCATATCCAACAACTCCTGAACAATTAATGCGTTCCAGATATACTGCTTATGTCCTTCATGATGCCGATTATTTGATGGAGACTACTTATGTCTCTGAGAGAAAATTCTATGCTAAATCTGAGATTTTACAATGGTCCAAACAAAACAGTTGGATAAAACTGGAGGTTATTATAGCCGCTCATGATACTGTTGAATTCAAAGCTTATTATTTGGATGAAAGTTTATCTCCTAAAGTTCATCATGAAAAGTCAACTTTTAAAAAAGTTGGTGCTAAGTGGTATTACTTTGATGGTGTTTTTGAGTTCTAAGATTCTTTCACTTTTAATACACTATCCATGCTTTATCCATACACTATCCATACACTATCTATACTTTATCTATACCTTAACTATATCTAATAAAGTGACCTGACCCGTCCTTAACTATATAGATAAATAAATCCTATTATAGTTATATAAGAATAATTTTTAATCCTAAGGATATTATGCACCTGTGTTCTTTAAAAAAAAAATTGTGTAATGCTGTGTTAAACTATGCGGAACTTTGTGCTAAAACTTAGCCAAAGATTCACAGAT
>NZ_CAWUIC010000013.1:0-91948 GCF_963922255.1 uncultured Flavobacterium sp.
TAGAGCACATCACTTTTAATGATGGGGTCCTGGGTTCGAGCCCCAGCCAGGTCACAAATTTACAACATAATGAATGCATCGACTTGGTAGCTCAGTTGGTAGAGCACATCACTTTTAATGATGGGGTCCTGGGTTCGAGCCCCAGCCAGGTCACTTTAAAAAGTTAAGCATCACGCTTAGCTTTTTTTGTTTTTAGGCCATGTGGAGAAACGGTAGACTCGCCATCTTGAGGGGGTGGTGCTTGTAAAAGCGTGAGGGTTCAAATCCCTCCATGGTCACTTTAAATTTAAAGCTAAACAAAATTTGTTTAGCTTTTTTTATGCATAAAACCTTCATTGTAAAATATTTTTATTACTTTTGTTTAACAAATTTACAAAAAAGATGAACAATGTTAAAAATGTATTTAGTATAAAAGACCTTGAAAATCTTTCTGGCATCAAAGCACATACTATCAGAATATGGGAAAAGAGATATAATATTCTTGAACCTATGCGAACTGACACCAATATAAGATGCTATGACATAAAAAATCTACAAAAGCTATTAAATATAGTATTACTTCATAACTATGGGTATAAAATTTCCAAAATAGCTCAACTAGCACCCGAGGAAATTCCTCTCAAGGTTAAAGAAATTATATCACAAAAAAGCGCAAACGTTCATGCTATTAAGTCATTCAAAATGGCAATGATGAATTTTGATCAAACTTTGTTTTTTAAAACATATAACGAGCTTCTTACAGACAAATCGTTTAGAGAAGTATTCTACGAGGTTTTTTTGCCGTTGATGGAAGAAATAGGCTTTTTATGGCAAACTGAAACCATAACTCCTGCTCATGAGCATTTTATTTCTTACTTAATAAAACAAAAATTATTGAGTGAAACTGAAAAAATTCAGAGTAAAGAAGCTACAAAACATGATAAAGTATTCATACTTTATTTACCATTAAATGAAATTCATGAATTAGGATTAATGTACGTCAATTTTGAACTTCTTCATAGTGGTTACAAAACGATTTTTTTAGGTGAAAATTTACCTATTGAAAATTTATTGGACTTAAAGGGTTATTATGATAAAATAACATTTGTTAGCTATTTAACTGTTGAACCTCCTGTTGATGAATTAGAAAATTACATCGACAAAGTAAACGCTGAAATACTATCTGATAATATACATGATTTAATCTTATTAGGAAGAATGACGCTAGAAATAGATGAAAATAAATTACCCGAAAAAATAAAAATTCACAAAAGTATATTTGATTTTATTAGTAATCTTTAACACATGAATAAAAAAATATCTATAATTGGCTCTGGTTTTTCAGCATTAGCTGCTTCTTGTTATTTGGCAAAAAGTGGAAATGAAGTTATTATTTATGAAAAAAATAAGGCAATTGGTGGAAGAGCAAGACAACTAAAAAAAGAAGGATTCACTTTTGATATTGGTCCAACTTGGTATTGGATGCCAGATGTTTTTGAACGTTTTTTTAACGACTTCAATAAAAAACCTTCTGATTATTATGAACTGATAAAACTAAGTCCAGCTTATCAAGTTTATTTTGACAAGCTTAATTTTGTAACTATTGCAGACAATTTAGAAGATATTATTACTACATTTGATTCTATTGAAAAAGGTAGCGGAAATGTTCTTAGACAATTTATGAATGAAGCACAAAGTAATTATAACATTGCAATTAAGGACTTAGTTTATCGTCCTGGTGAATCAGTTATGGAATTAATTACTTTAGAGACTGCCAAAAAAGTAAATCAGTTTTTTAGTAATATTTCAAAAGATGTTCGAAAACGTTTTAAAAATAAAAAGTTAATTCAAATCTTGGAGTTTCCTGTATTGTTTTTGGGTGCAAAACCAAGCGACACTCCATCTTTTTATAGCTTTATGAATTTTGCTGACTTTGGATTAGGAACATGGCATCCAAAAAACGGAATGTATTCTGTAATTTTAGCTATGGAATCTTTAGCAAAAGAGTTAGGTGTAAAAATTGAAACAAATTCAAACGTAGAAAAGATTCTTGTTGAAAATGGAAAAGCAATTGGAATTCAAGTAAACGGAAATATAATTACTAGTGATATTGTTTTAAGTGGTGCAGATTATCATCATTCTGAAACTTTATTAGAAGAAAAATATAGACAATATTCTGAAAAATACTGGGATAAGAAAACATTTGCTCCTTCTTCTCTCCTATTTTACGTAGGCTTTGACAAGAAAATAAATAATGTAGAACACCACTCTTTATTCTTCGATGTTGATTTTGATATTCATGCTTCTGATATTTATGATAACCCAAAATGGCCAGATGAACCTTTATTTTATGCAAGTTTTCCATCTAAAACAGATGAAAATGCAGCTCCTATAGGAAAAGAAGCTGGAATTTTTTTAATTCCAATAGCTCCTGGTTTAAATGACTCTTTACCATTTAGAGAATTATATTTTGAAAAAATAATTACTAGATTTGAGAAATTGACCAATCAAAAAGTTAGAGAAAGTATAATCTTTAAAGAAAGTTTTTGCGTAAATGACTTTATCAAAGATTACAATTCATACAAAGGAAATGCTTATGGAATGGCTAATACTCTACTTCAGACAGCATTTTTAAGACCAAAATTAAAGAGTAAAAAAGTTAAAAATTTATATTTTACAGGGCAATTAACAGTTCCTGGACCTGGAGTTCCTCCATCTTTAATTTCAGGAAAATTAGTGTCCGATTTAATAAAAAAATATCAATAATCATGAAATCACTATTTGACAAAGTTTCTAATGATTGTAGTGTAAAAGTCACTAAAACTTATAGTACATCATTTTCAAGTGCTGTAAAGATGCTTGCACCTTGTATAAGACAAGATATATATAACATTTATGGTTTTGTTCGATTTGCCGATGAAATTGTTGATTCATTTCATGATTTTGACAAAGAGTTTCTTTTTAATAAATTTGAACAAGATTTAGTTGATGCTCTTAAACATAAAATAAGTTTAAACCCAATTTTAAATTCATTTCAACACACAGTAAACAAACACAATATTCCACAAGAAATGATTGATGCTTTTATGAAGAGTATGCGTTTGGATTTAAGCAAAAGTGAATATACTACAACCGAAGAATATCAAGAATACATTTATGGATCTGCTGATGTTGTTGGTTTAATGTGTTTAAAAGTTTTTGTAAAAGGAAACGAAGAAAAATATAATGAATTAAAGGATTCTGCTATGCGATTGGGTTCAGCATTTCAAAAAGTAAATTTTTTAAGAGATTTAAAAGCCGATTTTGAAGATTTAAGTCGAACTTACTTTCCAAATACAGATTTAAATCATTTAGACGAAAAATCTAAACAAGAAATTATTTCAGATATTGAAAGTGATTTTGAAGCTGCTTTTAAAGGTATAAAAAACTTACCTTTGGAAGCCAAATTTGGAGTTTATACAGCTTATCGCTATTATAAAAAACTATTGAAAAAGCTACAAAAAACTCCTTCATTAGAAATTAAAAACACTCGAATTAGAGTTTCAGATTATCAAAAAATGCAACTTTTAGCTAGATGTTACGTTAAATATAGATTGAATATTATTTAAAAATTATTAAAAAATGTTTTTACAAATAATTGTTTTCATACTCACATTTTGCATCATGGAATTTATGGCATGGTTTACACATAAATACGTAATGCATGGTTTTTTATGGAGCTTACACGCTGATCATCACAAAAAAGATCATGATTCATGGTTTGAAAGAAATGATGCATTCTTTATTTTTTATGCTATTGTAAGTATTACTTGTTTTTATACTTGGAGTATAGGTTCATTTGATTTAGGTTTGGCAATAGGTTTAGGCATTCTAGCTTATGGCATTGCTTATTTCTTAGTTCATGACATATTTATTCATCAACGCTTTAAGTTGTTTAGAAATGCTAATAACAGATATGCAAAAGCTGTAAGAAGAGCTCACAAAATGCATCACAAACATATTGGAAAAGAAAAAGGAGAATGCTTTGGAATGTTAGTCGTTCCGTGGAAGTATTTTAAAAATTAATAGTCAATTATAAAGCCACTGATTCACTGATTTTAATTTAATAAGCTCTTTATTAATCTGTGAATCAGTGGCAAAAAAAACTCCAAATATAATTCAATTTGGAGGTTTTAAATTTACAAGTACATCTATTTCATTATTTCTTGTAAAGGTTTGAGTTGTTCCAAATTTATATCTGATTTTTGCATCAAACTAATGATGTTCATAATATTCATGGGATTCATATCTTTTCCTAAGATTCTAACAACCGCAAAACCATTTTCCTTTCTGTTTGCAAATAAGACAAACTCATTAATATGTTCGTCGTCACCAACTACATAAATTGAAGCCCCATCATTTCCTGAACCAAATTTCATTAATTCACTGTAAGAAATGGTGTCTTTTAAAATTGTTTTTACTTTTTTAACCTCAACATCATAGTTGCTTTCATTAGCTTTATCGTTTCTAAAAGCCAATATATTCATTTTTTCAAATGATTTTAAAGTTTCCTTATCAGCTTCAGTCAATGCCATTTTCTCTGTGTTTATAATATCAGAACCCAAATCTATTGCAATGAAATCTTTAGATTCGGCATTTTCTACAAAATACTTTTGCAATGAAGGTTTGTTTTTACAACTTACAAGGGTAACTACTGAAAATAAAATTATAATTAATTTTTTCATACTATTTTTTTGAAGCTTTTTTCAACTCGTCTTTTCCAGGTAAATTCATTCTTTCGGTAAGAGAAGATAACTCATCTAAATCAAATTCTCCAGTTAAAGATAATAAAACAGAAGGTGTATCTTTTGAACTACTTTCCATAAACATTAACAACTCTTTTACAATCGTACTATTACCAGCAGATTTAATATAAATCTTAATGTTTTTTCCGTCACTATTAGCTCTCATCAATTCTTCTAAAGGATGTGATTTTAAATAAGACGTTACAGAAGTCTCAAATTCATTGGCAATTTTTGAACTTGTTGTAGTTAAAACTTTCAAATTATCTAACTTTTTAAGCAAGTTAAGATATTGTTGCATGTCTTTATCTTTTGGATCAACTTTAACTTTGCTCATCATTTCGAACATTTTTTTACTAACATTCATTGAGCTTACACCTTCTTTACCTTCAAATTTTTCAAAAGCTGACTGAGCAAATAAAAATGATGGTAAAACGACTAATACTAATAGAATTATTTTTTTCATGATTTTATTAATTATTTAAAAATTATTTTTCTTGTTTTTTCGTATTCTTCTAAATAAGATACATTTTCCATGCCATTATCAATATTGATAGATACCATTTGTAACGCTTTATGCGTTTCAATAAAAGCTTCTTCTGGAGTTTCAAACGTATCTATATTTTCTTGATTGGTTGTATTGTTTTGCAAATACATAAATGTAAGCATTGTTACAAATACAAGACTCGCAGCAACAGCAAACCACTTTATATAATTATTTTTCTTTTTTGGAATCATTCGTGTTTTACTCATTTCTTGTTTATTCATTTTATAATATCCAAAGAGCATTTTGTAATCTGTTAAATGAGAAGGCACATTATCATTTGAAAAAAAGTTTTTCAAAATGTTCTCTTCTTCTAATGATGTGGTTCCTTCTAAATATTTTTCTAGTAATTCTTCTATTTTTTGCAGTTCCATAATTTATAATTGACTAAATTTTTCTCTTATTGTTTTTCTTGCTCTTGATAAAGCTACTCTAATAGCTGTTTCATTCATATCTACTATTTTGGCTATTTCTGCAAATTCATATTCTTCAATTTCTCGCAACTGAACAATTAAACGTTGCTGTTCAGGCAAATTGTTTATAATTTTCTCAACAGTATTTAAATCATCCTTTGCTATAACTTGCTTTTCTAAAGAATAATTATCACTATAATTATTATGAACCAAAGAGATATTACCGCTTCTTTTAGCTTTTAATTGATCTAAACAATAGTTTTTAATCATTTTCATTGCCATTGCTTCTACACTTTTCAATGAAGCTGTATCAATTTTCCATAATTTTAACAAAACCTCTTGAGTTGCATCTTCAGCTTCTTCCCTACTAACCAATATTCTTTTAGCTAAACGAAAAAGTTTATCTTTAAAAGGTTGAATTAGAGCAATAAACTCTTGTTGATTCATGTTGGTTAGTTTATAGAGTTAAGACGAATATAACATAAAATTGTTACAATAGTTTTTATAAAATTAATTTTAAATACGAAATAAATAATTTTGAAGTTATATATTTATACTTTATTTTTAAAAAAAATTGAAATGAGAAAATTATATGTATCCTTACTAGTAATAGTAGGACTTTCTTTTGTACTAAAAAGTTGTAGTGATGATTATGATGATGTTTTACACTATAGAAGTACCAATGAATTTATTTGGGAAGGATTAAATCAATACTATTATTGGCAAAAAGATTCACCAGATCTAAATGACGCTAGGTTTGCTACAGATGAAGCTTTTCAAAGTTTTTTAAATAATTATTCACCTGAAAGCTTATTTCAACATCTAAGATATGAGCCTGGCAATATTGATAAATACAGCGTGCTTTTTAGTGATTATAATGTTTTAGAAGGTGTTTTATCAGGGACGACAAAAAACAATGGTGTTGAGTATGGATTGAAATATAAATCAGGAAGCACAACAGAAATCTTTGGTTATGTCCGCTATATTTTACCTAATTCTGATGCATCTACAAAAAACATACAAAGAGGCGATATTTTCTATGCTGTTAATGGAACTCCTTTAACGGTTTCAAATTATATTCAATTACTTGCTAACGAAACTTATACTTTAAATTTAGCTGATTATAATAATGGAAACATTACTCCTAACGGAAATTCTGTTTCACTAACAAAAACTGTTTATTCTGAAAATCCAGTTTTAATAAAAAACATTCACATTGTTGGAACTAAAAAAGTTGGGTATTTAATGTATAATGGCTTTTATTCTAATTATGAAAATGAACTAAATAATGCTTTTGCTTATTTTCAAGCAGAAGGAATTACACATTTGGTTTTAGATTTAAGATACAATGGTGGTGGTTCTGTAAATGTTGCAACAAGATTAGGCAGTATGATTACAGGTCAATTCAATGGGCAAGTGTTTGCAAAACAGCTGTGGAATGACAAACGTTTAGCTTACTACAATTCTGTTAATCCTGATGCTTTAATTAATAAATTTACCAATACGCTTTCAAACGGAAATAGTATTAATAGTTTAAATTTAAATAAACTATACGTAATTACAACAAAGTCAACGGCATCAGCAAGTGAATTAATTATTAACAGTTTAAACCCTTATATTGAAGTAAAAACAATAGGTGATGTAACTACGGGGAAAAACGTTGGTTCAGTTACATTATACGATTCTCCTACTTTTGGAAAACAAAATGTAAATCCAAACCACAAATATGCTATGCAACCTATTGTTCTTAAAATTGCAAATAAAAACAATGGTAGCTCATATTCTAATGGTTTTGTACCAAATGTTCCTAATCCTGAAGATATAGGAAATCTTGGAATTCTGGGAGATGCTAATGAGCCATTGCTAAATGTAGCCTTAAATTACATAAATATAAATGGAAAATTTAGTAACAATTCAAACGCTAAAGTATTCGAACATTTTAGTGATTCTAAAAATGTAGACGGAATAGAAAAAGGAATGTATATAGAAAACCCTCCAAATTTAAATAGAGAATAAAAAAAGGCTTCCAACTGGAAGCCTTTTTTATTATAAAGTAATATTTAAACCAATTTTATAATTTCTACCTTTGGTATTAAAACCAATATTTTCTTCAAAACTAGCATTAAAAATATTAGAAACTGCTCCAAAAATACTCAATTGATTTTTAATTAAGTTGTATCGAATGTTTGCATGCACTAATTGGTAACTTTTTAAATTAACATTTTCTGTTAAGTAAGTCAAATTATCAAAATAAGCATCACTTCTTTGATCCACATATTGATAAGTAACATTAAAACCAGTTCTATCATTCACTTGATAATTGAAATTAACATTTGCTTTATGTTTTGGTATCAATCTATTTAAAGCTTCTTCCATTTGAATAAAAGTATAATTTCCTGAAACATTTATTTTTTCATTCCACTTATATTGAACTGAAGTTTCAACGCCTTTAGCATTATTCGTTCCTTCTATAGTAGTGTAATTAGAAAGATAAGTTGTTGGATTTGTGTAAAAACCAATCGAATTTGTTTCATCACGATAAAAAGCAACTGCATTCAAAACCAATTTATTTTCTAAAAAGCTATATTCAAATCCTGCTTCAACAGTTGCATTTTCTTCTGGTTTTAAATCTAAATTTCCATATTCCGAATATAATTGATATAAACTTGGTGTAATGTAAGCTGTACTATACGATGCAATTAACTTTAAAGGAATAGTTTTAAATGTATAATTCGGATTAAAATTGTAAATCCATTGATTTCCATAAATTTCATGATTATTTAAACGAGCACCAGCATTAATGTTTAATCCAAAATTAGAATTATAAACTAAAGTAGCGTATGGATCAATAATAGTGAACTTTGCATTCTCTTTTTGAATATCAGTATATTCATCCATTTGATTCATGTCAAAATATTGAAATTGAGTACCTAAAACCAAGAATAATTGATTTGAGAATCCATATTTATTAACGGCATCAATATTTATATTTCTTGAAGAATAATTATAATCATCAACAGCATCAGTCCAAGAATTGTATAAAAAAACATTTCTATCAATAGAAGTTAAGTTCGAATTTAATTGAAATTCTCCTTTTTTATATTTGTATTTAGATAAAAACCCAAACCTGAATTGCTCGCTAATAGAATTATTTATAGTGTCATCAGCTATTGAATTTTCTCCACCAAACGAATTATCAAAATTGGTTTTAATTTTATCATAGTTTGCAAAAAAGTCAAATGAAAGTCTTTCAGTAGCCTTAACTCCTATTTTTTGCAAAACATTTATCCTTGAGAATGAATCTTCTTCAAAATCTTCACCTTTTGCTTCAGAAATTCCGTTTATTTCAGAACTATTAACAGACGTTATATAATTAAACTTCCCTATTGTTCCATTAACCGAAAATCCTTGATTAGCTTCTTGACCACTATATTTATCAGTTTCCGTAGTGTTTTGAGTACCTAAATTCAAATATGCATTGGCTGAAATATTTTTATCTGAAGATTTTTTCAAAGTAATATTGATAACTCCAGTTGCTGCACCAGTTCCGTATAAAGTACTTGCTGCACCTTTCATAATTTCAATTTTTTCAACTTGTTCGGCTGGTAATAATCGCAAATCATATTCATTTGAAATTCCAGAAGCATCCGTTACAGGAACACCATCAATATAAATTACAACTTGACGATTTCTTCCACCACGGATGTAATAACTCAAATTTTTTCCACCAACGGATTGATTTCCATTAATTTCTAAACCAACCATTTGACTTAAGACATTCGCTAAATTTTGACCTTTTCTATGCTCAAAATCTTTAGCAGTAATCACATCAATAATTTTTCCTGATTTTTCTTTGCTTTGCGCAAATTTGGTATCAGAAACTACCACTTCATTTAAAAGATTAACCTTTACAGAATCTTGTTCTTGAGCATAAATAGTCATAGAACTTGATAACACAGCAAAGAAACCTAGACGAAAATTTTTGTTCATCTTGTTTTTTTTTAGATTTTAAATCTGGAAAGAAAGCATAGAATTACCCATACTCAAACTCTTTTTCCCGAAAGTTTGTACGTTACAAATTAGGCAGGTCTCCTGGCTTGCGTCTTGTTATTCACCTTCCCATTTTGAAGTTAGAAAGTAGACGTTTGAAGTTAGAAATTTTCTAAATTCTGAAATCTAAATTCTAAATTACTAAACAGTGGCAATGTAGATAATAACAAGCTTAATAGCTTACAGTTGCGGGTACAGCTTAGGTTTTAAACCTAATTCCCTTTTAATGCTGTTCAATACTGAACAAGCAACCTTAATTCTGGTGCGAAGATATGGCTATTTTTTTAATTTTTTTTCAAAAAGCTTAACATTCTGAAATAAAAAATGCCCCAAATAGTTAGCCACTTTTTGGGACAATATCGCAATATTTATTGTGTTTTTTTATTTATAAAGATTACATACTAATTTTACAACCATCTGAAGTTGTTAATATAATTTCTCCATTTGAAGTCAAATCAGACGGACATCCACAATTATATTCTGTGCCTGAAACTACTTCTGTCCACTTGCAACAATCTTTAGCAATACAATCAGCCCCATCATAAACACCACCATAAACTCTATTACTATTTAAATTTGACGAATTAAATGTTAATCTATTACCTTTAATTAAACCGTCTTTAATATCTCTTTTAACAAACCTTAAAGTATGTAAATCATGTAAAATCATTATGTCTTTTGACTTATATAACGGTACTAAAATTGAATAACCAATATTATTAATTTTATAATCAATAATAGAAACAGACACATTCTCATTTTCAGAATACCTGATATTTTCTATAATAACTTTACCTTTAATACTAGTTTTACTTTTAGTATTCACATGTTTTAACAAATCTTCTTTTAAAGTTTCTTCATCATTTGATAACTTTTTACCTAACGGACTTTCTAATTTAACAATATTACCAGATTCAGTAATAACTTCATTAGAATTTAAATTTTGCTCTTCTGAACAACTTAATAAAAACGTTAAACTAAAAAAAACTGAAATAACACATAATTTTCTCATAATAAAATGTCTAGTAATCAATAATGTATCAAAAATAAAATAATACTAAAATAAAATAAAATTTATTTGTTAAAATTTTATTATTTAATAATATTTAAAACCAAAATTTTACTTTTGCGTAAAGTATATTTTTTTATGCAACACTTATCTAAAATATTTTTATTAGCATTCATTTTTTTGGGTTTAACCCAATGTAAAAAAACCGAAAACATAGCAAAAGCAACTGTTAATGAAAATGAAATTGTTCATGCTGAAGGATTTTCATTGGTTGAATACGATGATTTTTCTATTTTAAAAGTCAAAAATACTTATCCTGAATCTGATGAAACTTTTACCTATGTCTTGCATAAAGAAAATGTAATTATTCCTGATAGTTTACAAAAATTTACAACCATTCAAATTCCTATTCAAAAGATAATTGTTACTTCAACCACTCATATTCCTTCACTTGAAATGTTAGGTGTTGAAAATACATTAGTGGCATTTCCATCATTAAAATACATTTCTTCAGAAACAACTAGAGAAAGAATTGATCAAGGAAAAGTCAGAGAAATTGGTAAAAATCAAAGTTTAAATACAGAAGTAATTTTAGACATAAATCCAGATGTAATTGTTGGTTTTAGTGTTGATGGCGATATGAAAACCTACAAAAATCTAGAAAAAAACGGACAAAAAGTAATCTTTAATTCAGATTGGACAGAAAAAACTCCTTTAGGAAAAGCAGAATGGATTAAGTTTTTTGGAGCCTTATATGACAAGAAAGAAAAAGCAAATTTAGAATTTGAAACCATAGAAGAAAGCTACAACAAAGCTTTAAAATTAGCACAAAAGGCTGAAACAAAACCGACAATTTTTGCCGGATCCATTTATGAAGATCAATGGTTTTTGCCACAAGGTGATAGTTGGGCTGCTTTATTCTTAAAAGAAGCTAACGGAAATTATCTTTGGGCAGACTCAACAGGAACTGGTAGCATAGCTTTATCATTTGAATCCGTTTTAGACAAAGCTAAAGATGCAGATTTTTGGATTGGACCAGGGCAATTTACTTCAATTGACGAAATTATTAAAAACAACAAAAACTATCAATTTTTCAAAGCTGTTGAAACTAAAAACGTCTATTCATTTAGTACCAAAAAAGGAAAAACAGGTGGTGTAATTTATTATGAATTAGCACCAAACCGACCAGATTTAGTTTTAAAGGACATGATAAAAATTTTACATCCTGAACTTTTACCCAATTATGAACTGTTCTTTTTTGAACAACTCCAATAAAATCAGATTAAAATTCTTTGTACTATCTTTGAGGATTGCTTTATAACTATTTCTAATAATGCCAAACTCCAAAAAACATTACTTATTATTCTTAGCATTACTTATTGCTTTAGTAATTTTGTTTTTTGTAAACATCAGTTTAGGTTCAATTTCAATTCCAAGTGAAGAAATTGCAAAAGGAATTTTCAATCAAAAAATGCGTAAAGAAAGTTGGGAAATAATTCTCTATAATTTTCGTTTACCCAAAGCATTTACTGCCATTTTAGTTGGAATGGCTCTTTCCATTAGTGGTTTATTGATGCAAACTTTATTCAGAAACCCTTTAGCTGGACCTTATGTTTTAGGATTAAGTTCAGGAGCAAGTTTAGGAGTTGCATTTGTTATTTTAGGAACTTCATTTTTACCATCATTTCTTTCTGAACTATTTCTTTCTTCTTACGGAATTGTTATAGCTTCTGGTTTAGGAAGCGCATTGGTTTTAATGGCTGTTTTACTAGTTTCCCAAAAACTAAAAGACACTATGGCAATTCTAATTGTCGGATTAATGTTTGGAAGTTTCACCAGTGCAATTGTTTCAGTCCTAACCTATTTTTCAACAGCTGAACAATTGCAAAAATTCACTTTTTGGTCGATGGGAAGTTTAGCCAATTTGAGTTGGAATGAAGTTAGTTTATTAGGAATTCTAACATCCATTGGGCTAAGCATTAGTTTTTTAGTCATCAAACCTTTAGATGCTTTACTTTTAGGGGAACGTTATGCTAATAGTTTGGGAATAAATTTCAAAAAAACACGAATCCTAATCATAATTGCAACCAGTATTTTAGCAGGAAGTATTACCGCTTTTGTTGGTCCAATTGCTTTTATCGGATTAGCAGTACCACATATGGCAAAATTATTATTTCAAACGAGTAATCATTTGACTTTGTTTTGGAGTACGATTTTATTGGGAGCAATCATTTTACTATTTTGCGATATCATAGCTCAATTACCTGGAAGTGATTTAACTTTGCCTATTAATGCTGTGACATCAATGATTGGTGCTCCTATTGTTATTTGGTTATTGGTCAGAAAACGAAATTTTAGTTGATTTTTTTTGAAACACATAGAAACATAGATTTTATAAATTGAATACAAATGTTCTACATACAAAAAACTTAACCATTGGATATACCAACAAATCCAAAAGCACAACCATTGCCAAAAACCTAAACATTCATTTAACTTCTGGAAAACTAATTGGATTAATTGGAGCCAATGGAATTGGAAAATCAACTCTATTAAAAACAATAACTGGAATCATAAAACCTTTAGAAGGAAATGTTTTTATTAACGATAAATCCATTGAAGATTTCAAATCAGAGGATTTAGCTAAAGAATTGAGTATCGTTTTAACCGAACAATTGCCACCAAGTAATTTATCGATTTATGAAATTGTAGCGTTGGGAAGACAACCTTATACCAATTGGCTTGGAACTCTTTCTAAAGAAGACAAATTAAAAATTGATGAAGCTATTAGGTTAACAGAAATAGATGCTTTTCAACACAAAAAACACTTTGAAGTTAGTGACGGTCAATTGCAAAAAACCTTAATTGCTAGAGCTTTAGCCCAAGACACAGATTTGATTATTTTAGACGAACCAACTACGCATTTAGATTTGGTTCACAAGGTTACTTTATTAAAATTACTGCAAAAACTAACACATGAAACTGGTAAAACAATTCTTTATTCCACACATGATATTGATTTAGCCATTCAATTATGTGATGAAATAATTGTAATTACTGAAGAAAAAATTTATCAAAACCAACCTTGCAAATTGATAGAACAAGGAATTTTTAATGAAATATTTAAAAATGAAAACATCCAGTTCGATGCTTCTCACGGAAAATTTAATATTAAATAAAACTTACCTTTTGTTTAACTAAAATTAAATAAAGAATTTGTATTTTAGTAAAAAAAAAATCAAAACATGTCAATCAAACAAATAAGTGCAATAGTTCTACTATTTTCAACTATTTATACACAGGCTCAATTGAAATCAGTTTCATATTCTGACGGAAATCAAAAGTTAGAAGGCTTTTTGGCCACTCCAACAAAACCAAACGCTAAAAAAGCTGGTGTAGTTGTTCTCCATGCTTGGATGGGAATTAGCGAACACGAAAAAGAAAGTGCCGAAAAATTAGCTGAATTAGGATATTATTCTTTTGTAGCCGATGTTTACGGACAAGGAAACAAACCACAAAACACTGATGAAGCAGGAAAATTAGCAGGATATTTTAAAACGGATTTTGCTAGTTATCAAAAACGAATTCAATTAGCCATTGACCAATTAGTAAAAGCTGGTGCAAATGCAGATGAAATTGCGGTTATTGGGTATTGTTTCGGAGGAACTGGTGCTATAGAAGCTGCTCGTGGTGGTTTGAAAGTTAAAGGTGTTGTCTCTTTTCACGGTGGTTTAGGTAAAGATGGTAATAGAATTGCAACTCCAATTTCAGCAAAAGTTTTAGCGCTTCATGGTGCTGATGATCCATATGTTCCTGCTAAAGAAGTTAGTGCTTTTGAAGACGAAATGAGAACTGCTAAAGCAGATTGGCAGTTAAATATGTATGCAAATGCTGTTCACGCTTTTACACATAAAGATGCTGGAACAGACAATAGTAAAGGTGCAGCTTACAACGAAAAAGCAGATAAAAGAAGTTGGGAAGCCATGAAAATTTTCTTTGAAGAACTTTTTAAATAATTTTTATAAACCATTAAGAAATTAATCAAATTCAGTTAAACTTAATGTAACTTAATTTCTTAATGGTTAAATATTTTATTTTAAAGCAATCTGCCTTTTGGCTTCACCAATTAAAAAAGTTACAGAATTAGCTAAATTATAACTTCGAACGTATTTAGAAATCGGAATTTTTAAATGATTTTCAAATTGAGCTAAAACTTCTTTACTCAATCCAACGCTTTCTTTTCCGAAAACCAACCAATCTCCATCTTGAAATCCTTGTTCCAAATACGATTTTTCAGCATGAGAACTCATTAAAAAAACACGTGATAAATCAGGAATTTGAGCTTTCCATTCTGCAACGGATTGGTATTCTTTCCAATCTAAATGCACCCAATAATCCAAACCCGAACGTTTCAAATTCTTATCCGTAATTTCGAAACCAAACGGATGAATTAAATGCAAACGACTTTCTGTTCCAACACATAATCGTCCTATGTTTCCTGTGTTGTTTGGTATTTCTGGTTCTATTAAAACTATGTTTAGCATTCTTTAATTTTGTGGTTATTTGTTTATAGTTTGTTGTTTAAATATCAAATTCATCTACTTCTAATACTTCACCTGCTTGCAATCCTTCTAAAGTTGTATTTCCAATTCGAATTCTGATTAATCTTAACGTTGGAAATCCAACAGCAGCTGTCATTTTTCGTACTTGACGAAACTTTCCTTCTGTTAAAGTTACCGAAACCCAACTTGTTGGTCCATGTCTTTCATCTCTAATTCTTCTTCCAGGTCCAATATAATTTGGTAATTCATGAAGTAAATGAGCTTTACAATTTCGGGTTAAATATTTGGAACCGTTAATGCCAATTTCAACTCCATTTGTCATTTGATTAACAGCTTCTTGCGTAATAATTCCATCAACTTGAGCGTAATATTCTTTTTCTACTTTTTTACTTCTAACTTGCTCACTAACTTTTCCATCAGTTGTTAAAAACAATAAACCTTCAGAATCTTCATCCAATCTTCCAACAGCCATTGTACCTTCAGGAAAATCAAACAATTCACCTAATAAACGCTTTTTTCGCTTTTGTTCATAAATGAATTGGCTTAGATAACTATGAGGTTTATGTAATAAAAAATGACGATGCATTATGAAATAAATTTTGGCAAAAATACATTATTAATCTTACTTTTAAATTCAAGTATTAAATCTATAATCTGAATAATTTAGTAACTTTACATAAATTTTTAATACATGAATGAATCGTTTATTATTCTAATCACATTTCTAGTAGCATTAGCTATTGGTTTTTTTGTTGGAAAACTACTTACTAAAGCCCAATCACAATCCGAAAAAATAGGTTTAGAAGAAAAAGTGAATGGCTTAATGAGTCAGATTGAACAACTTAAAAATCAATTCGCTTCAGAAAAAATGCAATTCGAAAAACTTTTACAACAAGTTAATAGTGAGAAAGAAACTATCCGAACTGAAAAAGAAGCCCTAGCTATTCAATTGTCAAAAAAAGAAGTTGATTTTGAAAATCTTTGGGAACGAAACAAAGAACAAAAACAAGAAGTTGAGCAACTGCAAGAAAAATTCACCAAAGAATTTGAAAATTTAGCAAATAAGATTTTGGACGAAAAATCCAATAAATTTACTGAACAGAACAAAGAGAATATGAAAAATATTCTTTCTCCTTTACAAGAAAAAATTCATCATTTTGAGAAAAAAGTGGAAGATACTCATAAAGAAAGTATCGATTATCATGCTGCTCTTCGTCAACAAATACTTGGCTTACGCGAAATGAATGAGCAAATGAGCAAAGAAACTATCAACTTGACAAAAGCGTTAAAAGGTGATAGCAAATTGCAAGGAAATTGGGGTGAATTAGTGCTAGAAAGAGTTTTAGAAAAATCGGGTTTAGAAAAAGGTCGAGAATACGAAGTCCAACAAAGTTTCACCAATGAGGAAGGAACTAGAATTCTTCCTGATGTTATCATCAACCTACCTGATGGAAAGAAAATGGTGGTGGATTCTAAAGTTTCTTTAACAGGTTACGAGCGATATATAAATGAAGAAGATGAAGTTTTAAAAGTTACTTATTTAAAAGAACATGTGAATTCGATTAAACGTCATGTGGAACAGTTAAGTGCAAAAAATTATCACGATATTTATGAAATGGAAAGTCCAGATTTTGTCTTACTTTTTGTTCCAATTGAACCAGCTTTTGCATTAGCGTTAAATGACGATAATACCTTATACAATAAGGCTTTTGAAAAAAATATTGTAATTGTAACTCCAACAACTCTATTAGCTACCTTACGAACAATTGATAGTATGTGGACCAATCAAAAGCAGCAAGAAAATGCCATAGAAATTGCTCGTCAAGCTGGTGCATTGTATGACAAATTTGAAGGCTTTGTATCTGATTTAATAAAAATTGGAAAGAAAATGGATGAAGCCAAATCAGAATATGGAAATGCCATGAACAAGCTTGTTGAAGGTAAAGGAAACTTAGTAACAAGTGTAGAAAAATTAAAAAAAATGGGTGCAAAAGCAAAGAAAGCTTTACCCGAAACTATACTAAAAAGAGCAAACGAAATAGAAGAAAATTTAACAAATAACGAATAGAACTATGAGTAAATTTATGAAAGTATTATTGTATGGAGCATTAGGATTTCTATTGTTTCTAATTGGCTACTTTGTTTTTGTGTATTATGTTTCTTATAGCGAAGGTGTTCGCTCTGGAGAATTGATAAAAATAAGTCACAAGGGGTATGTAGTAAAAACTTGGGAAGGAGAAATCAGCCAAGGAATTTCTGGAGCTCAAATTTTTTCATTTTCTGTTATGGATAATAATCCTGAAGCTATTGAAAAGCTAAAAGAATTGCAAGGTCAATATGTAAAAGTTGAATATATTGAACGCTATAGAACATTTTTTTGGTGGGGTGATACTCGTTATTTTATAAAAAGTGTTTCTGCCGAAAAATCTCCTCATTTCAACAAATAATTATGAGTAACAAAACCAATACAATAGATGCCTCTAAAATTACCTTAACTGAATTGATGCTTCCTTCACATTCTAACTTTAGTGGCAAAATCCATGGAGGCTACTTATTACAGCTAATGGATCAAATTGCATTTGCAAGTGCTTCAAAATATTCGGGTTTATATTGTGTAACTGCTTCTGTTGATACAGTTGATTTTTTAAATCCGGTTGAAATTGGAGAATTATTGACTTTAAAAGCTTCTGTAAATTATGTTGGAAATAGTTCTATGGTTGTAGGAATTCGTGTTATTTCTGAAAACATAAAAACAGGTGAAGTAAAACATTGCAATTCAAGTTATTTTACAATGGTTGCCAAAGACGAGGAAGGAAATAATGCTAAAGTTCCAACATTAATTCTGTCAAATTTAGAAGAAATAAGACGTTTTTATGATTGTGTAATTAGGATTAATCAAAAGAAAAAAAACAAAATATTAGAAGATAAATTTGATCATACATCCGAAAAGTCAATTGAAAATCTTTCCAATTATAATGTTACAGTAAATTTTAAAAAATCCCAATCGTAATTGATTGGGATTTATTTATTTAAAATACTCTGACTAAATTAAAACCAAAAGCGATTTCACTATCACTCCATTTTCCACTTGTATTTCCGAGAAAACCACTTTCATGCATGGCTTGTGCATTGGTAAAATGCATTTGAAAAACGTGTCCACCAGTTTCTAAATCTACACCTATGGATAATGGATTTGTAAAAGGTGAATTAGATGCTCTATTTAAATGAGCAGCATAATCCATATTTATAGACCAACGAGTGGTTAGTTTATATCTTCCTCCAAAGCCTAATGCAAACTGACTATTATCTTGATTATCATCAACAACATAATTCTCATGAAAATATGTTGGAGCCAATTCTAAAGATAATTTATCACTAAATTTTCTCGAAATTAGTAATTGATTTACATAACTTAATCGATCTTCAAACTCTAATAAAGGTAGGAAATCTTTTTCGAGAGCAGTGTTTATAGCAATACTATTAAACCCAGCAATTTCAAAAGGAAAACCTCCTTCTTCTTGGTGCATCAGACTATATTTTCCAGCTGCTTCATAAGTTTTATTAAAACCACTACGAGAAGCATGAATACTCAACCAAGGAGTTAATCCATATACAAATTGTAATCTCGTATTAGCATTGTCTAATCCAAAAAAATCATCAAAACCATTTTTTAAATAATCAAAGCGATGAGAAACTACAAAATACAAATCACCTTTGGAAGCTAATTTTGTAGATTCTAAATTAATTATTTTTAAAGATTTAAAAGACGAATTAACCCTTTTATCAACTGATACTGTATCTATTTCGTTTAGTAAATCATCTTGTGCAAATGATAATAAAGGAATTAAAAAAAGTGTAATAATTATTTTCTTCATAAAACTATTTTACAACTAATCTTTTCTTAGCAACTCCCTCTTCTGTGGCAACATATACGATATAAGTTCCAGAATTTAATGCCGAAACATTTATAGAAGTACTTGAAGAAGAAATTGTTTGATTTGATACAAGTCTTCCTAAATAATCAAAAATAGAAATATCAGCAGAAGAAACGTTTGTTGGCATTTCAATTGAAAAATTGTCAGATGTTGGGTTTGGATAAATTGAAAATTGCTTTGAAAAGAAATCTTCCGTTCCTAAAACTCCAACTGGCAAACTTGCCGTAACTACTTGATCACCACTTGTTCCTCCATTTCCATTAGTACAATTAACAGCAGTGTAGAATGTAACCGTACCTTCATCTGTTGCTGGAGAAGTCCATGTAAAAGTCCAAGAAGATTGTGTATTTCCTGCAGTTGAATGTGAAACTGTTTTTCCACTATTAAAAACTTGACTTCCTGTTCCAGCAGTAAAATTTCCTACTTTAGTATTTGAAGAATTTTCAGCAGTTAATTGAAAACCTCTTTTAGATGATCCTGATTGTGTAACAGTAACTGTAATATTATAAGCAGTATTCAAAGCATAACCACTAGCAGGAATGTTAGTGGTTATTGTTGCAGAAGCATTAAAGTTTCCACCTCCATGACATTGTGTACATGTTGAATTCCCATCACCTGGTGAACCTGTAACACTCGCTCCAGTATAACCACTAGACCAAGACAAGAATAATAAAGCTGCTATTGGTGCAAGCAACAAAGATTTAAATAAGTAATTTTTTTTCATAGTAATTGGTTTTTAATTTAAATTTATTTGATCCATTTTAACTTCCTCTAATAATTCGTCATACCCTAAAAATCTACCTTTAATAGTTATTGAGTCATCCACTTTAAGGTTAGACAAGTCGTCAATTACCAATCCTGATAATTTTTCATCAAGAGTTATAGACTTTTCTGCTATGTTAACTTGGGTAATTTTTCCAGAAACAACAATTACTTTATCTAAATATTTAGAATTAGCTGAATTTTCATCTCTAGAATATTCTTCAATCAATTGGTTTGTTTTAAAAGTATAAGAAGCTTTTTCGTCAGAAATATTCCTGTGTGCCTTGTACAAATAGCTATAAACTCCAAAAGAAACAACACAAATTAAAAGAAAAAATAAAATTACTTTTTTTTTCATTAATAAATTATTTATTCCAAATTTAATAAAAATTATTAACTTTATACAAAAAACAACTATGATATATAAAAAAACAATAATTACAATGTTAATAATTTCTTTTTTTTCTTGTACAAATAACTCAGAAGATGATTTAATAGAAAAAAATGACACAATCAATATTATAACTTATAATACTGATGTAAAAAACATAATCAATAACAATTGTCTAAATTGTCATGGAAATACTAATCCAAATGCCGGACTCTCGTTAACAAATTATAACCAAGTAAAACAAGCCGTTTTGAATAATGGATTGATTGACAGAATTTCTAGACCTGTTGGAGATCCACAATTGATGCCACAAACTGGCAAATTACCTCAACAAACTATTGATGTTATTATTAAATGGAACACAGATGGATTATTGGAATAGTTATTGCTTAATAAATTAATTAAAAAAACAAATTATGAAAATCATTACAGCTCTCCTATTTCTGCTGGTTAGTTTTTCGCCTATTGCAGAGAAAAAAATAACCAAAACCGGAACAATAACTTTTGAAGCTTCAGTTCCTTCTTTTGAGGAAGTTAAGGCCAAAAACGAAACCGTTACTTGTATATTGAATACAGAAAACGGTGAAATAGCAGCTTTAGCACTTATGAAGGGTTTTCGATTTAAAGTTGCTTTGATGGAAGAACATTTCAATGAAAATTATATTGAAAGCAGTAAATATCCAAAAGCTACTTTTAAAGGCAAAATAGAAAATTTTGAAATTTCAAAATTAGCTTCAACAGCAAAAGAATACACTATTAAAGGAAAACTCGAATTACACGGAAAAACCAAAGATTTAAATATTAAAGCAAAATTAAAAAAGAATGGTGAAAGTATCAATTTAGTGTCTGATTTTATAGTTAATGTTGATGATTTTGACATTAAAATTCCAAATGTAGTTAGTAAAAAATTATCAAAGCAAGTTAACATTACATTAGATTTTAATCTGAAATAATTTGTAACTCTACTTTTTTTAATACTTTTATAAAAAAATTTATACGTAATAAAATGAAAAAAATTAAACAAATCTCAATTTGCCTTTTGCTATTAGCTTCTATTAGTTCAATTGGTCAAACAATGTCTAGTGGTGTTGTAAAATACAAAATGACTAGCGACAACGAACAAATGGCAATGATGGGCGACATCATAATGACAAATTATTTTGACAAAGATAATGTAGCCGTAGAAGTAGATATGATGGGAGGAATGATTTTAACAAAAGTGTACAAAAAAATCAACGAGCCAAACTCTACAAAAATGACCATGGATGCAATGGGTAACAAATATGAAATTATTGAATTAGATGACAATGCTGCAAAAGGTGTTGACATGGCTGATTTAGACAATATTGCTACTGTAACTTTAGATAAAGCTACTACTAAAGAAATAGCTGGTTATAAATGTTATAAAGCAACTGTTACTTATCAAGATGATAAAACAGGTGAATTTTATGTAACAGACGATATCAAAATGACATCTTCAACTAAAGAATCTAAACTAAAAGGATTTCCTTTAGAAATGACAATCGTTACTCCAGAATCTACTTTAAACTTAAAAGCTACTGAAGTTTCTAAAGATTTACCAAAAGAAGCTTTCATGGTTCCAGAAGGATTTGAGAAAGTAACTATGGAAGAATTTCAAGAAAAAATGGGTGGATAATTCAAAATAATTTCAAAATAAAAAAGCACAATTTCAATTTGAGATTGTGCTTTTTTATTTTTAGTAAACCTCAAAGAAATTTAAAAGAAATAATTTTATATATTTGATATATAAAACGAAACAAACTTTCGTGTATTCATCTAAATTAGGTGTTAAAGCGAAAGTTTTTGTCATATATAAACGAGTTGCCCACAATTATGAAAAAACTGATACTACCATTCTTACTAATCGCATTTTCATTAAATGCACAGCAAAAAGAAACTGTGGATTTGAAATGGAAAATAACTGATACTCTTACCTATAAAACAGTAATGCAAGATGTGATTCTTGAGAAAAGTAAAGAACAACCCGAAAATGATTCGATTGCGAAAAAAATGAGCGGAATGCTTAAAGCAATGCAAGAACAACTTTCCGACTTGAAATATGAAACAAAACTATTTCCAGACAAAAATGGAAATGTGGACATTTCTATGGTGCTCAAAAAAGACAAAGCAGATACAACCGAAACTTTATTTTCAGGAATGGCAAAAATGAATGGAAATGTGGTTTTAAGAGGAAAAGTCAGTCCTGAAGGAGAATTATTAAGTTTCTATTATAAAGAGGCTCAAAAAAATCTGATTTCTATTCTATTTGAACTTCCAACAAAACCCGTTGCAGTTGGTGATGAATGGGATTTGAAAGTTAGTATGGTTTCAATGGATCAAAACTTTAAAGCAGACACTCTTTACAAGAAAAACGTCGTCAGACTTAAAGACCTAAAAAACCTAAATGGAAATAAAATTGCAGTAATCGAATATGACATTGAGGAATACGTTTCAGGAGATTTTGGAAATGGAATGATGACTATGTTTTCAAAAGATAAAACTGATAAAAAGACATTTATGAAAATGTCACATAAAGCAACAGCCGAATTTGATTTAGAAAAAGGCTATTGGATTCTATACGAAGGAATTATGGACGTGGAGACCAATTTTTCACTTTGGGGAATGGGAGGAAATAAAAGGACAGAATTTAAATTGACACCTAAAAAATAACTGTGGGCAACAACGGCTATAGTTCATTGCGGCGGAATTTCCTCTCGGAAATTCCTGCGTGTTTGCTAACTTTGGTTTACGGCGGAATAGTTCTGCCGAACTATTCCGCAACGAAACCATAGCCAAGACCGTTACCACCAATTTGGATGAAACGACATTTAAAATACATATTACTAATTCTAACGGCTGGAATATTCCAAAATCTACTTGCGCAGGAAACGAAAGTCGGAAAAGTAAAGGTCTTGAAATATAGAGATACAGACGATAAATTTACGGAATCGACTACTGACAAAACTCTTGCGTATCTGAATAAAAGAAAACACGATATTTTAATTACAAATAAAAAGGATACTACTCTTTTGAAAACTGACTCTCTTGGTGTTTTTAAAATCCCAGATAAATATTTCAGCTATTGTAGAATAACCGTAAATCCAAAAACAAAAAACTTAAGAGAAGAATTCTTGTTTATTGAGGGAATTGGAGAAAAAGATAGTCTCGAATTTAAAATATATGATTACCATATCTCAAATAAAATTGATTCAACTAAAGCACCTGAATTCTATAATAAATTCAATATTAAAAAGGCTGAACAGGACTTTTTTGCTGGAAGAAAAAGATACTTACTTGGAAATGGAATTGAATACTCAAAAAAAATTATTGAACAATTGGAATTAAAATCTAAAGAACACGGATTTGAAATTGAGTATCCCGAAAAAATGTATGGAACTTTGGAGGAACATCGAATTCTATATAGATATAACGACCGAATGAAAGAATTGCTCGGAATAAAAAACTGGTGGTAACACCGTGTATAATTCATTGCTAGTTATAGCTTACTTACGAAAGTCCTCGCGGACTTTCTATCTGTGATTTATTTGCTAACTTTAGTGCTTAAACACGCAACGAAATCATACACAAACACGTTAACAATAATTTAAAAAAAAGTTGTTTATGTGCTACTCGCACATTTTTTAGAGTCTAAACAAAAAAGTCCTCTATTACGAGGACTTTTTTATCTTACTACTTATACTATTTACTCAAATACATCTTACGTCTCGAGTACAATTCGTAGAATTGATCATCTTTTAAGTCATCAATAAACAAAATACTTTCACCTGTAGACTTCATTTCTGGACCTAATGCTTTGTTTACGTTTTTAAACTTACTGAAAGAGAAAACAGGTTGCTTAATAGCATAGCCTTTTAATTGTGGATTATAAGTAAAGTCTGTTACTTTATTGTGACCTAACATCACTTTTGTAGCATAATTTACATAAGGTTCACCATAAGCTTTTGCAATAAATGGAACGGTTCTAGAGGCTCTTGGATTAGCTTCAATGATGTACACCGTATCATTTTTAATTGCGAATTGAATATTGATTAATCCAACTGTTTTTAAAGCTCTAGCAATTTTGTGTGTATGTTCTTTGATTTGATGCATTACAAATTCACCTAAATTAAAAGGTGGCAAAGTCGCATTACTATCACCAGAATGCACTCCACAAGGCTCAATGTGTTCCATGATTCCAATGATGTACACATTTCCATCAGCATCACAAATAGCATCTGCTTCTGCTTCTATAGCTCCATCTAAATAATGATCTAATAATAATTTATTACCTGGAATTGACTTTAATAAATCAATTACGTGTTCTTCTAATTCTTGTTTGTTAATTACAATTTTCATGCCTTGACCACCCAAAACATAAGAAGGACGAACTAACAATGGAAAATCTAAAGTATCTGCTAATTGAGAAGCTTGTTCAGCACTTTCAGCAATTCCGAATTTAGGGAAAGGGATATTTAATTCCGTTAATAATTCAGAAAAACGTCCTCTATCTTCTGCTAAATCTAGGGCATCAAAAGATGTTCCTAATATTTTAATTCCGTATTTAGAAAGTTTCTCTGCTAATTTTAAAGCGGTTTGTCCACCTAGTTGTACAATAACTCCTTCGGGTTTTTCATGACGAATGATATCGTAGATATGTTCCCAAAAAACTGGTTCGAAATATAATTTGTCTGCTGTATCAAAATCCGTAGAAACGGTTTCAGGATTACAGTTAATCATGATCGTTTCATAACCACATTCTTTGGCTGCTAAAACTCCATGCACACAGGAATAGTCAAACTCAATTCCTTGTCCAATTCTGTTTGGTCCAGAACCTAAAACGATAACTTTTTTCTTATCAGTAACGATACTTTCATTATCTACATAAGTTGTTCCGTCAGCTTTTTGAATTTCAGCTTCAAAAGTAGAGTAATAATAAGGTGTTTTAGCTTTAAATTCTGCTGCACAAGTATCCACTAATTTATAAACTCGGTTTATCTTTTGCTCTTCTCGCAATTTGTACACTTGACTTTCCAAACAACCCATCATGTGAGCAATTTGTCGGTCACCATATCCTTTTTGCTTAGCTTCCAACAACAACTCCCTTGGCAAAGTATCAACTTTATATTTTGAAATTTCTCTTTCTAAGTGGAATAATTCTTCATATTGCTTCAAGAACCACATGTCTATTTTAGTAATTTCATGAATTCTACTCAATGGAATTCCCATAGCAATAGCATCATAAATTACGAAAACCCTGTCCCAACTCGCAAAAGTTAGTTTTTCAATGATTTGTTCGTAGTTTTTATAACCTTTTCCGTCAGCTCCTAACCCATTTCTTTTAATTTCTAGTGATTGAGTAGCTTTATGAAGTGCTTCTTGGAACGAACGTCCAATTCCCATCACTTCCCCTACAGATTTCATTTGAAGTCCTAACGTTCTGTCTGCTCCTTCAAATTTATCGAAGTTCCAACGTGGTATTTTTACGATTACATAATCAAGAGTTGGTTCAAAAAGAGCCGAAGTTGATTTTGTAATTTGATTTTGCAATTCATCTAAGTGATAACCTAAAGCTAGTTTCGTTGCAATTTTGGCAATTGGATAACCCGTAGCTTTAGAAGCCAAAGCTGAAGAGCGAGAAACCCTTGGATTAATCTCGATAGCTACAATATCTTCTTTTTCATCTGGAGAAACGGCAAATTGTACGTTACAACCACCAGCAAAGTTCCCTATAGCACGCATCATTAAAATGGCCATATCACGCATACGTTGATAAGTTGAATCTGACAAAGTCATTGCTGGTGCAACAGTTATAGAATCTCCTGTATGAATTCCCATTGGATCCATATTTTCGATAGAACAGATAATTACTACGTTATCATTTTTATCTCTAAGTAATTCTAATTCATATTCTTTCCATCCTAAAAGTGCCTTATCAATTAGAACTTCGTGAATAGGAGACATTTCTAAACCATAAGATAGTTTTTCGTCAAATTCTTCTTTCGTGTGTACAAAAGCTGCTCCTGTTCCACCCAAAGTAAAGGAAGGACGAATTACTAATGGAAACCCAAACTCTTGTGCAATTTCTTTTCCTTGTAAGAAAGAAGTAGCTGTTTTTGCTGGTGCTGCTCCAACTCCAAGTTTAGCTAAAAGTTGTTTAAATTGTTCTCTGTCTTCTGTAATGTTGATTGCATTTACATCAACACCAATCATTTTTACATTAAAGTCTTTCCAAATCCCTTTGTCATCAGCTTCTAAACATAGATTTAAAGCCGTTTGTCCACCCATAGTTGGTAAAACAGCATCAATTTGGGGATGAGCTTTTAGAATTTCAATTAAAGATTTTGTTGTAAGTGGTTTTAAATATACATGATCAGCCATTGTTGGATCTGTCATGATGGTAGCCGGATTAGAATTTATCAAAATTACTTCAATTCCTTCTTCACGAAGCGAACGAGCTGATTGCGAACCTGCATAGTCAAATTCACAAGCTTGTCCGATTACAATTGGACCTGAACCTATAATTAAAACCGATTTGATTGAATTGTCTTTTGGCATTTTGTATGTGTTGTTGTTTGTAGTTTGATGTATTTTTCAAAATTAACCTCTTTGTTTTAGAAAATAAATTTTGAGATTTGAAACTTATTAAATTTTATAAACAAGTTTAAAAAAAAGCCGCTACTAATAAAAGTAACGGCTTAATATTGATTAGAAACTAATCATTATTTTTTATGTCTTGGTTCACAAGAAACAGTCAATTTGTGTCTTCCTTTTGCTCTTCTACGTGCAAGGACTTTTCTACCATTAGGAGTAGACATTCTATCCATAAACCCGTGTTTATTTCTTCTTTTTCTTTTCGATGGTTGAAACGTTCTCTTGCTCATTGCTTTATATCTTTAAAAATCTATTTTACTTTTTATTATAGCTTCCTATAAATCGAGTGCAAATATACAAAGGTTTTTTTCATTTACAAGTAGTTTTTAAAATATTTTTTAGTTAGAATTTATTACCTTTGCTCCAAATTAAAAAATAGAGTATGTTTAACAAGAATATCAAGTTAGTTTTAGCAGGTTTAATCATCGCTTATGCAGTATATCAATTCACGGAAGGAAACATTGGAAACGGAATTTTTCTTTTATTATTCTCAATAATTTTCATTTTCTTATACTTCAAAAACGAATTAATTTTAATGGCTTTCATGAAATTGAGAAAACAAGATATGGATGGAGCGAAGTCTTGGTTAGATAAAATAAAAAATCCAGAAACTGCTTTAGTAAGAAAACAACAAGGTTATTATAATTACTTAAACGGAATTATGGTTTCTCAAACAAATTTGACTTTAGCAGAAAAGTTTTTCAAAAAAGCCATAGAATTAGGCTTAAGTATGGATCAAGATTTAGCTTTAGCTAAACTACAATTAGCTGGAATTTCTTTAACCAAAAGAAGAAAAATGGAAGCTACTAAATACCTAAATGAAGCCAAAAAATTAGATAAACACAATATGTTGAAAGAACAGATTGATATGCTAAAACAACAGCTTAAACGAATTTAATTAGCTGTTAGCAGAAAATAAAAAATCACAAATTAGATAAACTAGTTTGTGATTTTTTTTATTTCGAAAATTCAATCTCTAATCTGGAATTTCTATTAAATAAGTTCGTCCACCAGTAACGGATAATTTTTTATCTCTCAGCCAAGGATTTAATACTTTTAAGGTTTTATAATTCGTACCTTGTTCTTTTGCAAATATTGCCAAATCATCGATAGAATTTTCTACTTGCAGTTTTTTTGTAGGTACACTAACATATAACTCATTTTCAGGAATATCAAATCCATATTTTGGTGAATTTTTCATAATTTCTTTCAGTGCTAAAATTCTAAATACATAGCGACCTGTTTCTTCATAAAACAAAGCATCATAATAGTTAGACACATGTTGTGCTTCTAAAACCCTATTGATGCCAGCCATTCCCCCATTGTATGATGCAGCTACTAATGTCCAATTCCCGAATTTTTTGTAAGCATCATTCAAATATTTACAAGCAGCTTCAGTTGATTTTTCTAAATGATAACGCTCATCTACATCACCCGAAACTTCCATTCCATATTCTTTAGCCGTTGCAGGCATAAATTGCCAAACACCTCTTGCTCCTGCTGGAGAAACTGCATTTACCAAACTACTTTCTATAACAGCCAAATATTTAAAATCATCTGGAATTCCGTTTGCTTTTAAAATTGGTTCTATAATTGGAAACACCTTATTTGCCCGTTTAATAACCAATGTTGTATTAGAATGGTAATTAATATTAGTAACCATTTCCCTATCCAAGCGTTCACTTACATCGTTATCATCGGTTGGAACAACTTCTCCTGCAAAATTCATCCCTGAAGGATAAGGAACTGTTGGGCTATTTCTTGAAATTTTAGTTGAGGCCGCATAAATAAATAAGGTGCTTATGGTTATAATTCCTATTATTTGTAACGCTTTTTTAAGTTTTTGTTTCATCATCTTCATTGTTTAAAATTAATTTAGGTAAATTTTCATTCAACCATTTATACTTCATTATGACTAAAATATGCGTTGCACCTTTCAATACAATACTATTTTTAATGTGTCTTATTGGAAAAACTGCATCCGCATCACCATGAATATGAAGAATATTCCCATCTGGTTTTGTTCTTCGCCATAAAATTACGTTTTCTATCGCCCAATCCAAATATTTTTTGTCACGCATTTGCAAATATTTTTCATAAAGCTTTAATCGTCGACTAACTATATTTTCTCCAAAAGCATATTTTGCCAATGCCTCTATATTTGAAAACAAACTCGTTGGAATTATTTTATATGCTTTTGTAGATTTAGCAATTTTCATCCGCAAAGGAAGTTCAAGATTTGATTTAACACTTGAAATGATAATTACTTTTCTAGTTTTAATATGTAAAGCCATTTCTTGCACTAAAATTCCACCAAAAGAAACTCCAACTAACACTGGATTTTTATGCTTTATTTTTTTTGTCATTCGAAAAGCATAGTCTTCGATTGTTTCTTTATCTTTTGGCAAAAACCATTCCAAATAATAAATTTCAAAAGTTTCTTCAGGCAATTTAATATTCTCAAAAATTGTAGAACTTGCAGCCAAACCAGGCATTAAATAAACAGGGATCTTATTCATAAGATATTTAGGAAAAATTTCGTAACTTTGTTTTCAAATACAATCAAAATGGAAATCAAAGATAACGAACTTCTTAGACAATTTGAAATAACTACAGACTCTGGATTAGTTGCTATTGAATATTCCTTACAAGATCGCAAAATATTCTTAACAAAGTTTTGCGAAAACGAAAATGAAGATCTAGTCATTCAAGACGAATTTATAAGAAATGTATTAGCAATTGCAGAAGAACGCAATTTAAAAGTTGTCCCTACTCATATAAGATTAGTGAAATTTTTTAGAAAAAATAGACGTTACCAAGAAATGCTTCCTCCAGGATTAAAAATATAAAAAACAAAAAATGCTCTTTTAAACAAAGAGCATTTTTTTATATAATAATTTAACCTTTTTTTTAAACCTCAACATTTAAAAATTCTAATCGAACACTTCCATCATCATCAATATGTGTTAATTTAATTTCGTGCAATGTATTAGCCAATTCAGGATTCCAAGGTGTTTTTACTTTTACATAATTTTCAGTAAATCCGTGAATATATCCTTCTTTGTTTTCACTTTCAAATAAAACGGTTCTATTGGTTCCAATTTGACTTTCATAAAAAGCTCTTCGTTTCTTCACAGATAATCCACGTAGCATTTTACTTCTTTTTGCACGAACATTCTTTGGCACTACTCCATCCATTTCAGCTGCTTCTGTATTGTCTCTTTCAGAATACGTAAAAACGTGTAAATAAGAAATATCCAAATCATTTAAAAAATGATATGTTTCAAGAAAATGTTCATCTGTTTCACCAGGAAAACCCACAATTACATCTACTCCAATACAAGCATGAGGCATTACTTCTCTAATTTTATTGACTCTATCTACATATAACTCTCGTAAATAACGACGTTTCATTTTTTTCAAAATATCATTTGAACCTGATTGTAATGGAATATGAAAATGAGGTACAAATGCTCTTGATTTTGAAACCAATTCAATAGTTTCATTTTTCAATAAATTTGGCTCTATGGATGAAATTCGCAAACGTTCAATTCCTTCTACTTTGTCTAATTCAGTAACTAAATCTAAGAAAGTATGTTCGTGTTTTTTATTTCCGAATTCACCTTTTCCGTAATCACCAATATTTACTCCAGTTAAAACGATTTCTTTGATTCCTTTTGCAGAAATTTCTTTAGCATTTTTCAAAACACCTTCCATCGTATCACTTCTCGAAATACCTCTAGCCAATGGAATGGTACAATAGGTACATTTATAATCGCAACCATCTTGCACCTTTAAAAATGCACGTGTTCTGTCTCCGAAAGAATAACTTCCTACATAAAAATCAGCTTCTTCAATTTCGCATGAATGCACTTCACCCATGTCATTTTTAGACAAATCGTTTATATAATCTGTGATTTTGAATTTCTCTGTGGCTCCTAAAACCAAATCTACACCATCAACAGCTGCTAATTCTTCTGGTTTTAATTGCGCGTAACAACCAACAGCAGCTACGAATGCATTTTCATTAACTTTTAAGGCTTTTTTGACTATTTGTTTGAATTGTTTGTCAGCGTTTTCGGTAACCGAACATGTATTGATAACGTACATATCAGCTACTTCTTCAAAATCTACGCGTTCAAAACCTTCTTCTTTAAAATTTCTCGCTATTGTTGAAGTTTCAGAGAAATTTAATTTGCATCCTAAAGTGTAAAATGCTACTTTTTTCTTGTTTTCCATAAGTTTGCTCAATTGATGAAATCGTTGTCAAAAAATTGAGTTGGCAAATTTAGGTAAAAATTAAAGAACCACAAATTCACGAATTAAATTTGTAACTTTTTGGTAATTTGGTTCGTATAATTATTAAAATAAAGATTATGGCTGGAGAAGGTTCTATGATGCATGCAATACATACCATGCGAAATAACAAAGCATTATTAAAAGACAAAAGAAGAAATAGTTGGAAAAATTATACAGGAAATAAAATTGTCCTAACAGAAGACCATATTAAAACTTCACCAGAATTGTTGGCTGAAATTAGAGAAAATTGCAAAAAAGATAAAAACCAAAGAATTAAAAACAATATTTTATATTTCTTTTTAACGGTTTTGTTTCTTTCTACTATTTTCTATTTAATTTATACATTCTTTTTCAATAGCATTTCAATTGATGTTTACGAACAGTAATTTATTAAAATTTAAGACAAGAAACTAATTACTCCTTTCTAAATTTTTTAGTTTCTTCAAAAATGTGTTCCATTATTTTGGCATCTTCTTCGGTGAATTCTACTTTTCTTCTGCTCATTACAATTTTTGCTGTTTCAAAAGCTTTTTTAGTGACATAAGTTGTAAAGCCTGAAGCTCCACCCCAAGAAAAACTGGGTACAAAATTACGTGGAAAACCTGAACCAAAAATGTTAGTAGAAACTCCAACAACCGTTCCTGTATTGAACATAGTGTTAATGCCACATTTAGAATGATCACCCATCATTAATCCACAAAATTGCAATCCAGTTCGAGCAAAACCTTCGGTTTCATAGCTCCATAAACGAACCTCATCATAATTGTTTTTAAGGTTGGAATTGTTAGAATCAGCTCCAATATTACACCATTCTCCTAAAACAGAATTTCCTAAAAACCCATCATGACCTTTATTAGAATAGCCAAAAAGTACCGAATTATTAACTTCACCTCCAACTCTACAATGAGGGCCAACAGTTGTAGCACCATAAATTTTAGAAGCTAATTTAACTTGAGCTTCTTCACAAAGTGCAAATGGCCCACGAATGACTGTACCTTCCATTATTTCTGCATTTTTTCCAATGTAGATTGGTCCTGTTGATGCATTTAAGGTTACAAATTCTAGCTTTGCTCCTTCTTCAATGAATACATTTTCTGGTGCAATTACGTTTACACTTTTTGGAATAGGTTGTGATTTTCTATCTTGTGTCAAATAATCATAATCTTCTCGGATTGCGATATCGTTCTTTTCAAAAATATCCCAAGTATTTACAATTTGTAAAACCTCATCTTCAAATTCAATTAAATCATACGAATCAAAATCTACTTCTTCTTGCGTATCATTTGTATAAAAAGCAACAATTTCTTCTTTGTATGTTATTGCCTGATTATTTTCTAAATTCATAATCATTTCAACCAAAATTTCATTCGGTAAAAAAGAAGCATTAATCATTACATTTTCTTCCATTTCAACCATAGGAAATTTTTCCATCAAATATTCTTCAGTTAAAGAAGTGGTTGTGTATCCTAAATACATTTCCCATTTTTCTCTGATAGTCAAAATTCCAACACGAATATCAGCTACTGGTCTTGTGAAAGTAAAAGGTAGTAATGCATTGCGAACAGTTCCGTCAAAAAGTATATAGTTCATGATTTTTTAATTTGAAAGCTCAAAGTTACAAAGTTTATTCCATAAAAAAACCTCCCAATTTGGAAGGTTTTATATCTTTAGAAAAATTTCGATTATTTTTTATCGAATTTTGCATATTTAGTTTTGAATTTATCAATACGTCCTGCAGTATCGATAAGTTTAGATTTACCTGTGTAAAAAGGGTGAGACGTTCTAGAAATCTCCATTTTATAAACTGGATATTCAACACCTTCGTGTTCAATTGTTTCTTTTGTTTCTACTGTTGATTTTGTAATAAATACATCATCGTTACTCATGTCTTTGAAAGCTACTAATCTGTAATTTTCTGGGTGAATTCCTTTTTTCATCTTTGTAAATCTTTTTATTTGTTGGCTATAAACCGTTCTGATGCTTTCTCTTTTTACTGAAAAAGGTATAAACGTCTATAACTTTTTGTTTATAATCTTTTATATTTTGAGAGTGCAAATTTACACTTAATTTTTAATTTACAAGCACTTCTGTAACTTTTTTTATTTTTTTATCACTTATATAGGTAAACTTTATTATTTCTATATTTGTAAATTAATTAAAAACAAACTAACCATGAACGAAATTATTAAAAAGAACGGAATTACTTTTGGAATAATCACGGGTGTGATTTCTATCTTAATAACAGGATTTATCTATTTGGTAGACATTAAGCTATTTACAGCATGGTGGCTAGGACTTGTAAGCATATTAATATATTTAGCAATTGGAATCTATTTATTAATTAAAACCAGAAAAGAATTAGGAGGAGTTTTCTCTTTCAAAGATGCTTTTACTACCTATTTTATTTCGGCTGTTATTGGAATTGCAATTTCAGTAGTTTTTAACATTCTACTTTTTAATGTAATTGATCCTTCATTAAAAGATACAGTTCAAGAGTTATCTATTGAATCTGCAGTTAACATGATGAAAAAATTTGGAACACCAACTTCTGAAATCAAAAAAGCTGTAGAAGGCATGTCTGAAACAAATCAATTTGAAACCATTAGTCAAATTAAAGGAGCAGCATTTAGTATTATATTTAGCTCAATTTTCGGATTAATTTTAGCAGCTATTTTCAAAAGCAAACCAAAAGACCAATACTAAATGAATTTATCCATAGTTATTCCTCTATTAAATGAACAGGAATCTTTACCCGAGTTGCACCAATGGATTGCAAAGGTTATGCTTGCGAATAACTTTTCGTATGAAATTCTCTTTATAGATGATGGAAGTACGGATAATTCATGGCAAACCATTGAACAATTGTCCAAAAAAGATGAAAATGTAAAAGGTATTCGTTTTTTGAGAAACTATGGAAAAAGTCAAGCTTTACATGCCGGATTTGCTCAAGCAAAAGGTGATGTGATTATTACTATGGATGCAGATTTACAAGATAGTCCGGATGAAATTCCAGAATTGTATGACTTAATTATAAAGGATAACTATGATTTAATTTCGGGTTGGAAGAAAAAGAGATATGATTCTGTTATATTCAAAAATATTCCTTCTAAATTATTCAATTGGGCAGCTCGAAGAACTTCTGGTGTAAAATTGCATGACTTTAACTGTGGTTTAAAAGCTTACAAAAACAAAGTCGTAAAGAACATTGAAGTTTCTGGTGAAATGCACCGTTACATTCCTGTTTTAGCTAAAAATGCAGGATTTGGAAAAATTGGTGAAAAAGTAGTGATTCATCAAGCCAGAAAATACGGAAGTTCTAAGTTTGGAGTAAGTCGTTTTATAAATGGTTTTCTTGATTTAATAACTATTTGGTTTATTTCAAAATTTGGAAAAAGACCTATGCATTTATTTGGCTTATTAGGAACAGTAATGTTCATATTTGGTTTTTTAGCAGCTGGATATATTGGATTTATGAAAATCTGGAAGTTATATCATAATTTACCAACCATTTTAGTCACAAGAGATCCTTGGTTTTACATCGCTTTAACCACCATGATAATTGGAACACAATTATTCTTAGCTGGTTTTCTTGGAGAAATAATTTTAAGAACAAAAAACAACGAAGAACGATACAAGATTTCTGAAAAAATTTAGATTATGCAAATCAAACAAGAAATATTAGACAACGTAAATATTTGGTTAACTCCAACATTTGACAACCAAACGCAAGAAGAAATCAAAGAAATGATGACTTCATCACCTGCAGAATTAGAAGATAGTTTCTACAAAAATCTAGAATTTGGAACTGGAGGAATGCGAGGAATTATGGGTGTTGGAACAAACAGAATCAACAAATATACACTTGGAAAAAACACCCAAGGCTTATCTGACTATTTAAAGAAATCATTTCCAAATGAGAAATTAAAAGTAGTTATCGCTTACGATTGTCGTCACAATAGTAATACCCTAGCAAAAGTTGTAGCAGATGTATTTTCAGCAAACGGAATTCACGTTTATTTGTTTTCAGATTTGCGTCCAACTCCAGAGTTATCTTTTGCTTTAAAGCATTTGAATTGTCATGCTGGAATTGTTTTAACGGCTTCACATAATCCACCAGAATATAATGGATACAAAGTATATTGGCAAGATGGTGGTCAATTGGTTCCACCACAAGACGGAGAAATTATTCAATTAATTGAAAATCTACACTATAGCGATATCAAATTTGAAGCTAATGAAAGTTTAATTGAATATATCGATACCGAAATTGATGAAGCTTTTGTAAATTCAACAGTAGAAAATGCGAGTTTCAACACACCTCAAAATGCCAAAGACAATCTTAAAATAGTTTACACTTCCTTACACGGAACTTCAATTAAATCTGTTCCAGCCGTTTTGGCAAAAGCAGGTTACAAAAATGTAAATATCGTTCCTGAACAAGAAGTTCCAGATGGAAACTTCTCAACTGTAAAATCTCCAAATCCAGAAGAGCCAGAAGTATTAGCAATGGCAACAGCTTTGGCTGAAAAAATTGAGGCTGACATTGTGGTAGGAACTGATCCAGATAGTGATCGAGTTGGTGTTGCTGTCCGAAATTTAGAAGGTGAAATGGTTTTATTAAATGGAAACCAAACCATGGTGGTGATGACTGCCTTTTTGCTAGAAAAATGGAAACAAGCTGACAAGATTACAGGCAAACAGTTCATTGGCTCAACTATTGTATCCACTCCAATGATGCTTGAATTAGCTTCTGCTTATGGAGTAGAATGCAAAGTAGGTTTAACAGGTTTTAAATGGATTGCAAAATTTATTAAAGATTTTCCAAACCAACAATTTATTGGTGGTGGAGAAGAAAGCTTTGGATACATGGTTGGTGATGCTGTGAGAGACAAAGATGCGGTTTCTGCTATTTTATTAGTTTGTGAAATTGCAGCTATTGCAAAAGCAAATGGAAGTAGTATTTATCAAGAACTTTTAAATTTATATGTAGATCATGGTTTTTACAAAGAACATTTAATTTCTTTAACCAAAAAAGGAATTTCTGGATTGGAAGAAATTAACCAAATGATGATTGACTTGCGCGAAAATCCAATGAAAGAAATCAATGGTGAAAGAGTTGTGATGATTGAAGATTATCAAAATAGTACAGCCAAAAATATGTTTACAGGTGAAATTGAAACTCTTCATTTACCAAAGTCAAATGTACTGATTTACTATTTAGAAGACGGAAGCAAAATTTGTGCAAGACCAAGTGGAACAGAACCAAAAATTAAATTCTATTTTAGTGTAAACGATACTTTAGATAGTGTAGACAACTTTAAGAAAGTAGAACAAGAATTAGATACCAAAATAAAAAATATTATTGCTTCGATGCAATTGAATTAATTGAATGAAAAGAATCATACAAAAACTTAAACCGTTTGTATTACCTTATAAATTGCATGTAATTTGGAATATAATTTACAACATTTTATATGCATTGTTTAGTGCTATATCATTTATTGCATTAATACCAATGATGAATGTCCTTTTTGATAAAACTCAAAAAATTGAAAAAGCTCCTGAATTTGAAGGTTATTTGAAAATTGGAAGTTACTTAAAAGAGAGTTTTTATTACAAAGTTTCAAACCTCGCAGAAAGCGAAACTCCACAATACGCTCTATTATTAGTCGTAGCTCTAGTAATTGTAACATTTTTATTCAAAAATTTATTCAACTACCTCGCTTCTTATCATATGATGCACTTAAGAAACGGAGTGCTTAAAGATTTGAGAAAGACCATGTATAACAAAATCATTAGTTTACCTATTTCGTTTTATTCTGAGAAAAGAAAAGGTGATGTAATGGCACGTATGCTCGGTGATCTTGGCGAAGTTCAAAACTCATTTTTTATGCTTCTAGAACTAATCGTAAGAGAACCAATGACCATAATAATCTCAATAGCATTTATGTTTTCCATCAGTTGGAAACTCACTCTATTTGTATTTTTATTTATACCTGTTGCTGGTTTTATCATTTCAAAAATAGGCAAAAGTCTTAAATCACAATCTACAAAAGCACAATTCGAAGGTGGTTATTTAATATCAATAGTGGAAGAAAGTTTATCAGGCTTAAAAGTCGTAAAGAGTTATAATGCAGAAAACACATTTAGAAACAAATTTGGTGGGTCTGTGGATAGATTATTAAAATTATCAAATAAAATTGGAAAGAAAAATAATTTAGCTGGTCCATTAAGTGAAGTTATGGGAATCATTACTATTGCTGTCTTATTGTATTATGGAGGAAGTTTAGTTTTAGTCGAAGAATCCATAGAAGGAGAAGTTTTTTTAGCTTTTATGGGATTAGCTTACAACATCTTAACTCCAGCAAAAGCCATTTCTAAAGCTTCTTATGCTGTGAAAAATGGTTTGGCTGCTGCAGATCGTGTTTTTGAAATTTTAGAACAAGAAAATACCATTGACACAAAATTAGATGCTGTTGAAAAGACAAATTTCACAGATAAGGTTACAATCGAAAACATTAACTTTAGATATGGTGACGAAAATGTCTTAAAAAACTTTTCAATTGAAGTTCCTAAAGGAAAAACAGTTGCACTGGTTGGTCAATCAGGTTCAGGAAAAAGTACGATTGCCAATTTATTAACGCGTTTTTATGATGTGCAAGAAGGAGCTGTTAAAATTGATGGTGTTAATATTAAAGACATGAATATTCATTCTTTAAGAGGTTTAATGGGATTGGTAACACAAGATTCTATTTTGTTTAATGATACCATTAAGAAAAATATTCTCATTGGAAAACCTGATGCAACGGATGAAGAAATTTTTGATGCCTTAAAAATTGCCAATGCTTATGAATTCGTAGTTGATTTACCTGACGGAATTGAAACCAATATTGGTGATGCTGGTGGGAAATTATCTGGTGGTCAAAAACAACGATTATCTATTGCCAGAGCTGTTTTGAAAAATCCTCCAATTATGATTTTGGATGAGGCAACCTCAGCTTTAGATACAGAAAGTGAAAAATTTGTTCAAGTGGCTTTAGAAAATATGATGCAAAACAGAACTTCTATTGTAATTGCACACCGTTTATCTACAATTCAAAAAGCAGATAATATCATCGTGATGCAAAAAGGAGAAATTGTGGAGCAAGGAAATCACGCTGAATTAATGGCAAAAGAAGGTATGTATTCTAAACTTGTGATGATGCAATCTTTTGAATAAAAACCAAAAATGTACATAAACAATCCAAATATAAATTTACCAGACGATGAAGATATTATTGTTTGGAAATATTTAGATTTGTCTAAGTTTTTAGACATGCTTTTATCAAAAAGATTGTTTATGTCGCGTTCGGATAAATTTGAAGACCAATATGAAGGTACATTTTCTGAACCAACTTATGAGGAAATCAAAAAAATTGCAGCCAACAATCCTAAGTTTTTAGATTATTACAAATCACATCGTGAAAAAGTAGTGATTAGTAGTTGGCACATTAATGAATATGAATCATTCGCAATGTGGCAAATTTTTACTAAAAACAATGAAGGTTTAGCGATTCAATCTACCATTGGAAGACTCAAAAAAGCTTTAGAACCTGAACGAAAAACGGAACAACACATTGGAGAAGTAAATTACATTGATTACAAAAAAGAATACATTCCGTTTGATGATACTTTTTTTCCCTTTTTGTTTAAACGAAAAAGTTTTCAATATGAACGAGAAGTTCGGATAATTTCAGATGTTACTACAGACAATCTTAAAATCAACGATGGTTTAAAAATTGATGTCGATATCAATCAATTAATTGAACGCATTTATATTCACCCCAAAAGTGAAAATTGGTATAAAAATTTGGTAATCGAATTAGTAGAAAAACTAGGTTTTGGATTTACAATTGAAAAATCTGACTTGGAAAGTGATATTTTGATTTAGAAATTAGAAAAAAATTATTTACTATTTCAATTCAATTTTTGCTTCGCTTTTTTCCACTTCGCTTTTCAAATTAAAAATTACATTAATTAATATTAATGCAACAATATTTATACTTAATTCCTTATATTCAATATGCTCATTTATTACTATTGCAGAAGAACTAATTCCAGACATAAAAGTTAGAATAGCATCATTTGTTAAGTTTAATTTTATCCCAGCATATATACCTGAAACATGTTCAAAATAAAAACCTAAAACTCCAAAACTCAATATTTGAATAAATTGATTAAAAATCGATAAGTTTAAACCTTTTAATAATTTATTTTTTAAAAGTAAATATCCACAAAATATTGAATATGAATGAAGACTTATTATTATTAAGATGAGTAATAGAATTCCTCCGTTAATTGAACCAAGGTTTGGTAAAAAACGAACTGTTACTAAAAATCCAAGTGCTCCTCCTATAATCTGATAAAAACCTAAAGTTTTTATTTTATTTTCCAATTTCATTACTTTAAAAACTTCCTAAATTGGCATATACTCTTCCACTTTCCACTCATTATCTAAAAGATTTACATAATGATAATGTACTTTGTCATCTTTGTCAAAAGCACCGTTTTTATTGATATCTTCAATACATCTAAAATACAACCGATTTTGAGCTTCAATGATATTCCAATCCATAATTTCACTAAAATCTTCTGATAATTTGGTAAAATTTGAACCGTCAATCGAACTCAAAGCTAAAGATTTAATATCATTTTGGTTGACATTTCCATCTTTGTTGGTATCGTTATCTACAAAACTGTAAACCAAAATCTGTTTTTTAGTTTTTTCGGCAAACGTATTTAAAAAAGTAACGGTTTGAATTTGGATTCTATCTGTAGTTAAAGTTCTAACAGAAGTTGAATCAATATTTTGAAATTTTAAATTGGTAAAATAACCTGTTAATTCAAAACGATTGTAATTAGAAATCGCATAACTAACCTGATTTGTTTTGCTTGAACCATAAACGCTTTTATAATCATCATACACTCGAACATCACCAATAGGATGAATTAAATACCTTGTTCCTTCCATTAAGATAGGTAAATCGGCAATTTTTATAGAAGACGAATCTACTTTAACTGGAGCTTCAACTTTAGTTTTTGAATCTTCGTATTTTACTTTTGGTGTTGTTTGTTCTTTTTTACAGCTTACTAAAGAAAGTATAGCTAAACCTAAAATGTATTTTGAAAGTGTTTGCATAGTCAAAAAAGTTATGTTCAAATATACTAATTTTCTAGTATTTAAATACGAGCTGATAGTTTAATATTAAAAACTCTTGTGGTCATATAATTTGGAATTCCATATTGACTTTTGGTGTACACATCTCTTACCCAAGTATTGGTAATGGCATTTTGGTTGTTAAACATATTAAAGATTTCAAAACCAAGGGCAAATTCTTGAAACGGTTTTAACCATCTTCTTTGCGATTGAATTTTCTCATCTTTAAATACATACGAAAATCCGGCATCAGCTCTTCTATAATCATTCAAACGCAATTGGTAATTATATGGATCAGCATAAGCTGGAGAACCACCTGGTAAACCTGTGTTGTACACCAAATTCAAGTAAATTTTTAAACTTGGAATGTTTGGCATATAATCTTGAAATAAAACCGCAAATTTTAATCGTTGGTCTGTTGGACGAGCAATAAAACCTCTTCCATCTTGATTTTCTTCTGTTTTTAAATACCCAAATGTGAACCAAGATTCTGTTCCAGGGACAAATTCTCCATTTAACCTAGCATCAAATCCATAAGCATAAGCGGTTGCATCATTATTAGCACGATAACGAATTCTAACATTATCAATCGTATACGTATTGACATTTTTAAAATCTTTATAATACACTTCAGAAAGCAACTTGAAACCTCTTCCCCACATTTTGAAACTATAATCGTTACTCAACACAAAATGAATCGATTGTTGGGCTTTGACATCTTTTTGCACTACTCCATCATAATCTCTTAATTCTCTATAAAATGGTGGTTGATTATAAACTCCAACGGCTGCTCTAAACAACATATCTTTTTCCCAATAAGGTTTAAAAGCAAATTGAACTCTTGGAGCAAAAACAATTTGAGCTTTTCCATTTCCAATTTGATCATTGACTTGCCATTGGTGAAAACGAACACCAGTGTTTAACCAATATTGACCTTTCTCCCATTTTCCACCATAATTCCATTGACCGTATCCAGAAAATCTATTAATCGTTGTATAGTTTGTAGCTCTCACATATTGATAAGGAGCTAATGGATAAGTGTTAGGTTCATAAGGTTGGTTATCGGTGTAACCTAAAAGTGGATTTGGTAACGAAAAACCAGCAGAATCAATAACTTCCCATTCTACTACTCTATCTCTAATATCTTCTCTAGTATATTTGAAACCCCATTCGATTTCGCTTTTTGTTTCTAATTTATGAAAGCCTTTCACTTCTGCATTAAAAATTAAAGCATCTAAATTATTTCGAGCATGATTTAATTGCGAACCAATTCCTCGTGTAAATTGCACATCACCAAACGTTTCAGAACCAATATTTGTATCTACTTCACCTAATCTATATTGCGATAAAATGTCAAAATGTTCTTGCTCTTGTGTGTGATAAGTAGAAGCAATAAACTTTAATTTGTTGTTATCATTATATTCATAAACCGATTTTATAGCTCCAAAAACCGTTAAATATTCATCTTTTTCTTGACCATCATAAATTACCTGAACACCAATTGGTTGATCAACTGTTCCAAAATTTGTTTGTCTGAATAAAGGTTGGTAATTGTATTTATTTTGAGCTACATTTCCTAAAAAACTCCATTGCCATTTGGTTGAAGCATTATAGTTTAACATCGTTTGAATGTCAGTAAAAGATGGTTCATAATTAGTTTCTGTATCTTGACTGTTTACCAAAAGACTGTTGTTTCTATAACGAACACCTGTAACATTACTCCATTTTTGATTTTTAGAAACACCTTCAACAGCTGCATTTACTCCTAAAAAACTAGCTTCAATATTAGCTCCAAATTGCTTTGGATTTTTATAAGTAATATCTAAAACTGAAGCCATTTTATCACCATATTTAGCTTGAAAACCACCTGCAGAAAAATCTACATTTTCAACCATATCTGTATTGGTAAAACTCAACCCTTCTTGTTGGCCTGAACGAATTAAAAATGGACGATACACTTCAATTTCATTTACATAAACTAGATTTTCATCATAATTTCCACCACGAACAGCGTAAGAAGTACTTAGTTCATTATTTGAATAAACTCCTGGTAAAGTTTTAATAATATTTTCAATTCCTGGATTTGCACCTGGAATTTTTCTAATTACTGTTGGTTCGATATTGGTTAAACCTTCTATTCTCTTTTTATTAGTTGCGGTTACTGTAACAACACTGATTTCTTCTACATTGACATTCATCACAGGATTAAATTCAAAATCTTCATTAGCATTTAATTGCAAATCTTTTAAAGTCGAAGATTTATAACTGATATGAGAAAAGGTTATTGTTATTTTTTTGTTTGCAGGAACTTGAAGAATATAGAAACCTGTAGCATCTGTTGTAGTTCCAGTTTCACCAACTTTTATGGTTACATTTTCAACAGGTTCATTAAATTCATTTAGGATTACTCCTTTTATTTGGGCAGTTTGAGCAAAAGTTGCAGTGCAAAGTAAAAGGAAAAATAGTATATACTTCAAAGGTGTAAATTTAATTGTTCTTATAAAAATAGCTCTCAAAGGTAGTAGAATTATTCATTTCATCAGTAACTACCAATTTAAAATCATTCTTTCCTTTAACGTAAATATTGTCAGATAAAGTGTGTACTAACTTTTTAGTCTTGTAATCGTATTCCATCAAAATCCAATTTCCGTTTAAATAAGCTTTGTAAGAATCTATTCCAGATAAGTTATCCGATATTTTTGCAGTAATTGTGGTATAGTTATCAATTGTCTTGCCTTCAGAAAAATCCACAGCATATATTCTTGGTGCAATGGTATCTTGAACCACTTTATAATTTCCTAATTTTTTGACTTTTGCAGAAATTCTATCACCTTTTACATAAGATTTTATATAATCAATATCTTTTCCATCAACATAAGCAATGAAACTTTTCTTTTTTAATTCATCCGATAAATTGCTGATGTCAAAAGAAATCGAAAAACTATTTTTTACTGGAATTTCATCCTCGTGTAAATATAAAACATCGTCTTTAACACTCATTTTCATTTTAAAATCTTCATAGAATGTGTTGGAAGCAAAATTTACATTCCATTTTTCTTCTTCAAATATATATTCATTTTTAGCTTTTATTTTTTTGAAAGAAGTGGAGTTTTCTGTGGGTAAAGATTCTGCCTTTTTATAAACAACAGGAATTTCAATAGTTGATGTATTTTGTGAAAAATCTTCCACAACAATTTTATAAGTATACGAGGCTGCTGGCTGAACTGTTAAAATGCCATCACGTTTATTTTTATTGACTACAGATAAAGGATAATCATTATCCATAAACATTTTTTGAAAACGTTGCCCCATATTTTTATATCGAAAATAATCAATGAAGTAATTAATATGCTTTGATTCATCGAAAGAGAAAGTATCAAATTTATAGGAAAAATAAGGAACTCCATTTACAAATGTAGACACTTTATAAATTCCGTTTTTATTATAAGGATTTGTCATGTTATCAAATACATTCATCCCAAAACCAATAGCTCCGTTTGAAGTTATCTTTGGAGTAACATAATTACCTTCATTATTAATTGATAAAGGGATAGTCTGAGCTAAAAAGTCGTTATTGACAGCAATTGTATCATTTAAAGGATAAACCATGATGCTATTAACCTTTGGTTTATATTTGTCATTTATTAATTTATCATACCCAAAAAGAAGTGGATTGATAATCATTTCTGTCTTGGTATCTCTAATTTCAAAATGCAAATGAGGACCGCCACTTCCACCGCTGTTTCCAGACAAAGCAATAATTTCTCCTTTTTTTACAGGTAATTCAGATGGTTTTAAAAACAATTCAATTTCAAATGACTTTTCACTATAATGTCTTTTGCGAATTGTTTCTTCAATTTTTCCAACAGCAGTTTGAAGATGTCCATAAACGGATGTATATCCATTGGGATGCGTAATATAAATTGCTTTTCCATAACCCCAAGTAGAAATTTTTATTCGCGATACATATCCATCCGCTACAGCACAAACCGGTAAACCTTCAACACCCTTAGTTTTTAAATCTAAACCTGCATGAAAATGATTACTACGCAATTCTCCAAAAGCCCCAGAAACATCTAACGGTATATCTAATGGAGAAATAAAATAATCTTTCGGATAATCTTGTCCAAAACTAAAAAAAGTGATAAATAAGAACAGAAATAAGTATTTCATCTAAGTGAATTTGCAATTAAAAAACTAAAAATAAATAATTAAGTACTTATAAAACAAGTAAAACAAAAAAAATAAACATTTAGTATGTAAAAAAAAATAAAAAGTGTTGTTATTTAAAATTCAAATCTTAACTTTGTAAATATTGTACTGAAATAGATGTTTTATGAGCAAATTAACTGAATTGATTGATTCTCTTGAAGTTAAGTTTTCTAAGATGTATCACAAGATGGATACTTTGGAAAAGAAAAATCAAGAATTATCTGATGAATTATTGCAATTCAAAGAAAAGAACAAAAAACAGTTAAAAACCATAGGTGATTTAGAAAACCAATTGGAAAGCTTAAAGACAGTCAATGCAATATTAGGTAGTGATGAAAATAAAAGAGAAACGAAACTCAAAATAAATTCTTTAATTAGAGAAATTGATTATTGCATAGCACAACTTTCAGATTAGAAAGAAATGGAAGACAAACTAAAAATTAAAATATCAATTGCAGACCGAGTTTATCCATTAACAGTGGAACATTCGCAAGAGGAAGGTCTTAGAAGTGCTTCTAAAAAAATTGATGTAGTAATAAAGCAGTTTGAACAAAACTATGCCGTAAGAGATAAGCAAGATGTTTTAGCCATGTGTGCTTTACAATTTGCATCTCAAGTAGAACAAAAACAACTAAACACGTCACAAGATAACAATGACGCTTTGGAAAGGCTACGAAAATTAAATGATAAATTGAGTCGAATTCTTTCGAAATAATACGTTCTTACATAACAATACTACCTACATTAGTATCAATTTGGTAAACTCAACAGTCACAAATTAAAATGAGTGAATTATTGCAACTAAAGCAAGCCATGCATTTTTAGCAAGGATCCTTGAACGGCAAACTAGCTCAAAACTTGTATAAATGGAGTTTATGCAATTCTCTAATGTAGGTTTTTTTTATATAATTTTTTTAAATAAACCATGGATATAATAAGTATCATAATAGGAATCGTTGTTGGATTAGCATTTGGCTTTGGAATTGCAAAGTTCTTAGAAAAAAGCAATGTTTCTAACCTAATCAAAAACGCAAAAAAAGAAGCTGCTTCAATTTTGAAAGACGCTAAAGCTGAAGGAGAATCTATTAAAAAAGATAAACTGCTTCAAGCAAAAGAAAAGTTTTTAGAACTAAAATCAGAACACGAAAAAGAAATTTTAGCCAAAGACAAAAAAATGTCTGAAGCTGAAAAAAGAACTAGAGATAAGGAATCTCAAATTTCTAGTGAATTAGCTAAAACTAAAAAAATTAATGAAGATTTAGAAGCTAAAATAAACGATTACAACACACGACTTGATTTCTTAGACAAGAAACAAATTGATGTAGAAAAAATGCATAAATCTCAGATAGAACAACTAGAAGTTATCTCTGGTCTTTCTGCTGATGAAGCAAAAAGCCAATTGATGGAAAGTTTAAAAGCTGAAGCCAAAACGAATGCAATGGCTCATATTCAAGAGACTATTGAAGAAGCTAAATTAACTGCACAACAAGAAGCTAAAAAAGTCATTATCAGCACTATTCAAAGAGTTGGAACAGAAGAAGCAGTTGAAAACTGTGTATCGGTTTTCAATATAGAATCTGATGATGTTAAAGGTAGAATTATTGGTCGTGAAGGAAGAAATATTAGAGCAATCGAAGCAGCAACTGGTGTAGAAATTATCGTTGATGATACTCCAGAAGCTATTATTCTTTCTTGTTTTGATCCTGTAAGAAGAGAAATTGCTCGTTTAGCCTTACACAAATTAGTAACAGACGGAAGAATTCACCCAGCGAGAATTGAAGAAGTTGTAGCCAAAACTCAAAAACAAATTGAAGAAGAAATTATCGACATAGGAAAACGTACTGTAATCGATTTAGGAATTCACGGTTTACACCCTGAATTAATTAAGATTGTGGGTCGTATGAAATACCGTTCTTCTTATGGTCAAAACTTATTACAACACTCAAGAGAAGTATCTAAACTTTGTGGAATTATGGCTGCCGAACTTGGCTTAAACGTTAAATTAGCCAAAAGAGCTGGTTTATTGCACGATATTGGAAAAGTTCCAGATACGGAAAGCGAATTACCTCACGCAATTTTAGGAATGCAATGGGCTGAAAAATATGGTGAAAAAGAAGAAGTTTGCAATGCAATTGGAGCTCACCATGATGAAATTGAAATGAAGTCGTTAATTTCTCCAATCATTCAAGTGTGTGATGCTATTTCTGGAGCAAGACCTGGAGCAAGAAGACAAGTTTTAGATTCTTACATCCAACGTTTAAAAGATCTAGAAGATATCGCTTACGGATTTAATGGTGTAAAAAGTGCTTATGCAATACAAGCTGGTAGAGAGTTGCGTGTAATTGTTGAAAGTGAAAAAGTTTCTGACGAATTAGCAGCGACATTATCATTTGAAATTTCACACAAGATTCAAACAGAAATGACTTATCCTGGTCAAGTGAAAATTACAGTAATTAGAGAAACTAGAGCTGTTAATATAGCTAAATAAAAGTTGGCAGTGTTCAGCATTTAGTGAACAGTTGATACAAATTTAAAATCGCATTAATTAATTTTAATGCGATTTTTTTTATACTCTTTTAACTGAATACTAAAAACTGATCACTGAACACTATTTCCGTGGGTGAAACTTAGTCAACACTTGAGCCAGATGCTTTCGATCTAAATGCATATAAACTTCTGTGGTTGTTATTGACTCATGACCCAACATTAATTGAATCGAACGTAAATCTGCACCATTTTCTAATAAATGTGTAGCAAAGGAATGACGAAAAGTATGTGGGCTAATTGTTTTAGTTAAATTAATTTTTACAGCTAAATCTTTGATAATTGTAAAAATCATAGCTCTTGTCAATTGTTTCCCTCTTCTATTCAAAAATAAAGTATCTTCAAAACCCTTTTGAATATTTAAGTGAGAACGTATTTGATCTTTATAAATCAAAATATATTTTTCGGTAGACTTTCCTATCGGAACAAAACGTTGCTTATTTCCTTTTCCAGTAACTTTAATAAAACCTTCCTCAAAAAACAAATCAGATATTTTTAAATGAGTCAATTCCGAAACTCGCAAACCACAACTATATAACGTTTCTAAAATAGCTCTGTTTCTTTCTCCTTCTGGAGTTGATAAATCTATGGCTGCAATGAGTTGGTCTATCTCAATTGTTGACAAGGTATCAGGTAACTTTCTACCTGTTTTTGGAACTTCAATTAATTCTAATGGATTATCTTTTCGATAATCTTCAAATAAAATATAAGTAAAGAAACTTTTTAATCCAGAGATAACCCTAGCTTGACTTCTAGCATTTACCAACGAAGAAATATGGTAAATAAATTGTTGAATAGTTTCCTCAGTAATTGTAACTGGATTTTGAGTAATGGAATTGGTTTCCAAAAACAAAACTAATTTTTCAATATCAAACGTATAATTTTGAATGGTATTTGCAGACAAACCTCTCTCAAGTTTTAAATAATTTTGATATTCTTTTATGTAAGATTTCCAATTGCTCATTAACCAAAATTACAAAAAAAATAAGCATAAAAAAATCCCGAAATAAATCGGGATTTATAAAATTTAAAAAAAAATTAAATATTATAATTTGAAAGTCATACCAAATTGTGCTGTGGCAAAAAAGTTATTAAAAACATTTACATTACCATTAAATTCTGATACATTTTCTCCTCCATCAAATTTATTTGAAGAATAAGATAAAATATCAGTTAATCCAAAGTTGATTGCCATTTTTGGAGTAACAAAATATTGCATACCTAAACCTGCTCCTAAACCAAATCCACTGTATTTTGCATCACCAGGAAAATACTCTTCTTTTCCAGAATTAAATCCTAAACCTGCTTCAGCATAAGTTTTAAATCTTTCTCCTAAATCTAAGAAATAATAACGTGCAAAAACTCCTGCTCCAAAGTTAGATTCTTTATACACATCAGAACCTGCAACTTCTTCCTTGTAAGAACCTGCCATTAACTCAACACCAAGAGCTAATTTATCAGAAATAAAGTAACCTACTTTAGGATTAAAATTTAACTCACTTGTTTTCTCTTCAGTGTTTTTGTCATTTGTTGAAGAAAAACCTAAGTTACCTTCCAAAAAAATGTCACTTTGGTTAAAACCAAAAGATTTTGTTTCATCTTGAGCATTTGCCATTCCAAATGCAAAAACTGCTACTGCAGCAAATAATACTTTTTTCATTTTGTTTAATTTTAAGTTATATAACAAATTTAAAAGTTTATAGTTTTCGAAAAATAATGAAATTTTTTACTTATTAACATTTTGATGATACATATTAACATATATTTGCAAAGTTTAATTTATCACTAAAACCAATAAATCATGAAGAAAATAGCCTTTTTTATTGTTACTTTATTAACAATTTCTCAAATTGCGAATGCACAATCAAATATTAGATTTGGTGTAAAAGCAGGTTTAAATTATGCAAACTTTACAAATACTGAGATTAATACTGATGCTATTACAAGCTATCATGCTGGTCTATTAATGGAAATTAGTTTGTTTGATAACTTAGCTATACAACCTGAATTGCTATATTCAACGGTTGGAGCAAGTTATGATACTGCAGTAGCTGATTTTAAAAATGAATTGGGATATATTTCGATTCCAGTTTTAGCAAAAATTAATTTATCAGAAACTTTATTTTTAGAAGCTGGACCACAGGGTTCATTTTTATTGAGTAAAAAAGATGAAGCTTTTGATGACTATAACTCATTTGATTTCTCTGTAAACGCAGGTTTAGGACTTGACATAACCAAAAATTTATTTGTTTCTGCCCGATATAATTTGGGTGTAACCGAAATTGCAAGAGATGCAGACGCTAAAAATTCTGTGTTTCAAGTTTCAGCTGGAATCATATTTTAATTAAAAAATTCATAATTTTATTAAAAACCATCCTTATCAAAGGATGGTTTTTATATTTTTACACAAAAGCAAATCAAATGGATATAATTATCATTAATGGTCCTAACCTAAATTTATTAGGAAAACGCGAACCCGAAGTATATGGAAATCAAACTTTTGAAGATTATTTTAGTAAACTCAAAACTAAATATCCTCAAGTTAATTTTAGTTATTTTCAAAGCAACATTGAAGGAGAACTTATTGATAAAATCCAAGAGCATGGTTTTATTGCTGATGGAATCATTATAAATGCCGGTGCATACACACATACTTCAATTGGAATTGGTGATGCTATTAAAGCTATTTCTTCACCAGTTGTAGAAGTTCATATTTCTAATACTTTTTCAAGAGAAACTTTTCGACACCAATCTTATATTTCACCAAATGCAAAAGGTGTTATCATGGGTTTTGGTTTAAGAAGTTATGATTTAGCTATTGAATCATTTTTATAATAGCATTCTTACAACCCTTTTTTTCTTTTTCTCGTCTAAATAATTAAAACCATTTTCATGAAAAAACTTTACACTTTTGTTTTTGCACTTTTCTCTTTTATAACTTTTGGACAAATAAAAGGAACCGTCACAGACAGCAATAATGAACCTTTAGCATTTGTTAGTATTTATATAGAAAACACCTATATAGGAACTACAACTAATGAAAATGGAAAATACGAATTAAATTATTCTGGAGAAAAAAACGTAAGTGTCGTGTATCAATATTTAGGATATAAAACTCAAAAAAACATTTTAAACATTGATAAATATCCTTTTACAAACGATGTTAAACTTCAAGAAGAAAATTTTGATCTAAAAGAAGTGGTTTTAACAGAAGGTGAAAATCCAGCAGATATTGTAATTAGAAATGCTATTAAATCCAAAAAAACAAATAGCGCAAAAACGGATAAGTTTGAAGCTGATTTCTATTCAAGAGGAATTTTTAGAGTGAAAGATGTTCCTAAAAAAATCATGGGAATTGAAGTTGGTGATTTAGATGGTGAAATTGACTCAACAAGAAGCGGTGTAATATATTTGTCTGAAACAGTTTCAAAAATTAAAGTTGAAAAACCTAATAAACTAAAAGAAGAAATTTTGGCTAGTAAAGTTGCCGGAAATGACAATGGATTTAGTTACAACACTGCTCTAAATACAAATTATGATTTCTATGAAAACTATATTGATTTTGATGTAAATATGGTTTCCCCAATTGCTGACAATACCTTTAATTATTACAAGTTTAAATTAGAAAGCACTTTTTATGATGATAACAATCAATTAATCAACAAAATTTTAGTAACTCCAAAACGTGACAAAGAACCCGTATTTGAAGGCTACATTTATATTGTAGAGGATTCATGGGCAATTTATGGTGTTGATTTAGACATAAAAGGTTATAGAATGCAGCAACCTATTTTGGAAACCATGAAATTAACTCAAAACTTTAGCTATAATAAAACAAATAAACTTTGGGTAAAAAATGTACAAGCATTAGATTTTGTTGCGGGTATTTTTGGAATTAAGTTCTCCGGAAAGTTTACTCATGTGTTCTCAAATTATAATTTTAAAGATGCTTTTGAACCAAAAACATTTGGAAGAGAAATTGTTTCTTTTGCAGAAAACGCAAATAAAAAAGACGATTCTTATTGGACAGCCAACAGACAAGTTCCTTTATCTGAAGAAGAAACCACTAACTATGTTAAAAAAGATAGTATTTCAACGTTGAGAAATTCTCAAAAATACATGGATTCTATTGATGCTAAAACCAATAAATTCAAAATTCAAGATATTTTAACAGGTTATACTTATAAAAATAGTTTCAAAAAAAGCAGGTTTAATTATGATGGAATTTTAAATATTGGCTCAATAGGATTCAACACAGTTCAAGGCTATAATTTTAATAGTGGTTTTTCATATACCAAATACAATGAAGAAAACGGAAAATATACTTCTATAAATTCTACCTTTAATTATGGTTTTTCCGAAGACAGATTGAGAGTAAATGGAAGATTTTACCATAGATTTAATATGCAAAATTATGCCAATATTGCTATTGCTGGTGGAAGCAGTATCAATCAATTTAATGCTTCAGAGCCAATTAGCAAACTTTTAAATACTATAAGCACGCTTTTCTTTACCAATAACTTCATGAAGTTATACAATAAAGAATTTGTGGAAGCCATATATGGACAAGAAACTATAAATGGTTTATATATTTCTGGAAAAATAGGTTATGAAAACAGAAAACCATTATTCAACAATACTGATTATAAATTGATAAAATCAGATGATATGTATAGTTCTAATGACCCTTTGCAACCCAACAATTTCACTTCTACTACATTTGAAGAACATCATTTGTACAAAGCTAGTGTTGGAGCACGTATTCGTTTTGGACAAAAATACATTTCTCGACCAGACAGAAAAATTACAGTTTCAAACGATGATTTTCCAGTAATTTATTTGGGTTACCAAAAAGCATTTGCAGGAAGTGAAGACAAATACAATTATGATTTACTAAATGCCACTGTTGATTTTGACAAAAAAATAGGAAATAAAGGTGATTTTGCCGTTCGTTTAAAAGCAGGTAAATTCTTTAATGCAGAAAACATTTCCTTCGTAGACTACAAACATTTTAACGGAAACCAAACTCACGTTGTTTTAGATGGAAGTTATTTAAATTCTTTTGGACTTCTACCTTATTATAGTAACTCTACAAATGATGCTTATTTTGAAACTCATATTGATCATAATTTCAAAGGGTATATCATGAATAAAATTCCGTTGTTAAACAAGCTGCAATGGAATTTAGTTGGTGGATTTCACCAAATTAATGTTCCAAAATTAAAACCTTATCAAGAGTTTTCTGTTGGATTCGATAATATTGGAATTGGAAAATTAAGAATTTTTAGAATCAGTTATGTAAGAGCTTATCAAAATGGATTTCAAGGTGATGGAGTTGTTTTTGGCATAAAAATGTAATAATATAAATTTTCAATAATTTAAAACTCCAAATTTCATGAAACTGAAATTTGGAGTTTTTTTTATACATTTACTATAACTAACCAACAAAACTCTTAAAATGAAAACAACAAACAAACCAAACATCGGCTTTTGGATTATCAGTGTAATTGCTTTGATATGGAATTTAATGGGTGTAAATCAATACATTCAACAAGCCTATCAAACGGAAGAATTTAGAGCAATGTATTCCGCTGAAAAATTAGCTTTAATTAATCAAACACCTGCTTGGGCAACAGCTGCATTTGCAATTGCAGTATTTGCTGGAGCTTTAGGATGTATTGCTCTTTTAATGCGAAAAAAAATGGCTAATACATTATTTATTATTTCATTTATAGCAGTAGTTGTACAAAATATCGATGCTTTTATGAGATTAAATTTTGCTGATTTTGAAACTTTTGAACTAGTAATGACTTTTATAATTCCTTTATTTGCAATATTCTTAATCTGGTATTCAAAAAAAGCAATTGATAAAGGTTGGTTGAATTAATAAAACTTTTAAAAACAAATAAATTCCAAATTCCAAGAACAATAGTTTTAGAATTTGGAATTTTTATTTTATAAAAACATCGTACCCAAAACGAAGCAAAGCAATTCCAACAATAATCAAAAAGAAAACTCGAATAAATCCATTCCCTTTTGAAATAGCTAATCGTGCTCCAAGCCAAGCTCCAGTTGCGTTACAAACTGCCATAGGAATTGCAACAGACCAAATAATTTTGCCCTTCATCACAAACAAAGTAATAGAACCAATATTTGTAGCCAAGTTCACTAATTTTGCATAAATATTAGCTTGAAGAAAGTCAAATCCTAAAATAGCTATAAAGGCCATAATTAGTAAGCTACCAGTTCCTGGTCCGATAAACCCATCATAAAACCCTATAAATACACATATAATTATAGCATAAATATAGATTTGCTTCTGCGTTAATTTATCCACTTGAAATTGACCAAAATCTTTTTTAAAATATGTGTAAACCAGTAACAAAACCAATATTACAAACAATAAAGGCTTCATAAAATCGCTTTTCATTACATTCAACAAACTCGAACCTAGATAGGCAAACATGAAAGAAACAATTGCCATTAGACCAAATAATTTCCAATTAACAGTTGCTTTTTTAAGGTACTGATAAGTCGCTACACTTGTTCCACTTAAAGCAGGAATTTTCAAAGTACCAATAATGGTAGCAACATTTTGTGCTGGCATTAAAATAAAAGCAGCTGGTGTTTGAATTAAACCACCACCACCCACTATAGCATCAATAAATCCAGCCACAAATGATGCGATACAAAGCAGCACTATAACATAAGTTTCCATTACTTAAAATCGAATTAAAAAATCCAAACTCCGATTTATTGCGGAATTTGGATTTATATATTTTAATGAACACTAAAAACTGAACACTGCTAACTTTTTAGCTAACTCTAACAATCTTAGCACCAATTGCTTTTAATCTTCCATCAATATTTTCGTAACCTCTATCAATTTGTTCAATATTTTGAATAGTGGAAGTCCCTTTTGCAGAAAGTGCAGCAATTAATAACGAAATTCCAGCTCTAATATCTGGAGAAGACATTGTTGTTGCTTTTAATTGCGATTGGAAATTGTGTCCCATAACTGTTGCTCTGTGTGGATCACAAAGAATAATTTTGGCTCCCATATCAATTAATTTATCAACGAAGAATAAACGGCTTTCAAACATTTTTTGGTGAATTAAAACTTCTCCTTTACATTGTGTAGCCACCACCAAAACGATACTCAATAAATCTGGTGTAAATCCAGGCCAAGGTGCATCTGAAACTGTTAAAATTGAACCATCAATATCTGTTTTTACTTCGTAACCATCTTTATGTTCAGGAATATAAATATCATCACCTCTTCTTTCAAGAGTAATTCCTAATTTTCTAAATACATTTGGAATTTGACCCAAATTATCCCAACTCACATTTTTAATTGTAATTTCACTTCTTGTCATGGCTGCAAGACCAATCCAAGAACCAATTTCAATCATATCTGGCAAAATTCTATGTTCACAACCTCCAAGAGATTCAACTCCTTCAATTACTAACAAATTAGAACCAACACCTTTAATGTTTGCTCCCATTGAGTTTAACATCTTACAAAGTTGTTGTAAATATGGTTCACAAGCAGCATTATAAATAGTTGTTGTTCCTTCAGCTAAAACAGCAGCCATCACAATATTTGCTGTTCCAGTTACAGAAGCTTCATCAAGTAACATATAAGTTCCTTTTAATCTTCCTTCATTTTCTACACCATAAAAATGGTCTTCTCTTTCATATCTAAATTTGGCTCCAAGATTTATAAAACCTTCAAAATGTGTATCTAATCTTCTACGTCCAATTTTATCACCACCTGGTTTTGGAATATATCCACAACCAAAACGAGCTAATAATGGACCAACTATCATAATTGAACCTCTTAAACTTCCACCTTCTTTCTTAAAAGCTTCTGTTTTTAAATAATCTACATTAACTTCATCCGCTTGAAAAGTGTAGTCACTAGGTCCATTTTTTTGGATTTTTACTCCTAAATTGCCCAAAAGAGTAATTAGTTTATTAACATCAATAATATCAGGAACATTTGTAACTCTTACTTTTTCTGACGTTAATAATGCTGGACATAAAACTTGTAAAGCTTCATTTTTTGCACCTTGAGGAGTTATTTCTCCTTTTAATTTTACACCACCTTCAATTTGAAATGTTCCCATAGAGTACTATTTTCTACTATTTTGTTTATTATTTTTTTGGCTCTTTCCTTTTTTTACAATCGTTTTACCGTTTGAACCAAACTGGGTTTTATTAGATTGCTTTTTATTTACTTTTATTAAATCATGAGAGGTAGAAAGTTCTTCTTCAGATTTTCTTAAATCAATTTTTCCATTTGAAAGCTCATACAAATGATTGAAAATTGCTGAATCTTCAACCGTATCTTTGTTCCAACTCAAATAACACTTTTTCATATGATTAGCAATCACAATAATCAAAGCGTTTTTCAATTCTCCTTCTTCCCATTTATTTGCAACATCAATCATATATTTGATATTGTTACCATAAAAACGATATTTAGGAAAATTTTGAGGATAAGCTAATCGCTCTGGTTTTTGATTTAAAACTTCTCTAGAGGGAATTGGATAAGGTGAATCTACCTCCAATTTAAAATCAGACATAATAAACAATTGATCCCATAATTTGTGCTGAAAATCTGGAACATCACGTAAATGAGGATTTAATGTTCCCATTACATCAATTATGTATTTTGCTGCTTTGTTACGTTCTTCTCTATCATCAATAGCAGTGGCTAAATCAATCAATTTTTGCAAATGTCTTCCATATTCTGGAATGATTAAATGCGAACGTTCTGCATTATATTCTAAGTTAAAAACAGCGTCTTGTGTATTAAATTTCATAAGTTTTTTTATAAAGAAATAATGCCCTCAATTGAAGAAAGTTCTTGATATTTGTCAATAACAGATTGAGCACTTTTCATAGTTGTGTTTACAGAAACACTAGTATATTTTCCGTTTTTAGAAGTACTAGTTTTTATTACAGCTCCCATATTATCAAAAGAGTTTTCAATAACAGCGATTTTATGATTGTCTGACGGAACTATAAATTTAAATAAATATTCGGCAGGCCAAATTGTTGAGTTTATTAATTCTTCTTTTAATCTCTTGTAAAAATCTTCTGTTTTCTGATCCATTTATTGTAATTCTTTTGAATAGCAAAGATACTTTTTTATGTTCAGACTTAAAAGCAAGTAACTTATATTTTTAAATGCAAAAGAAATTTTTAAAAAAAAACTATTTTTGCCACAAGAAAATTATCAAATGAATAAAGAAATTGTCGTTTTAATTGGTGGTCCAAGTTCTGGAAAAACAACTTTAATCAATAAATTAAAAGAAAACGGACACGTCTGTTATCCAGAAGTTTCAAGAGAAGTTATCAAAGAAGCTCAAGAAAAAGGAATTGAGCAATTATTTTTAGAACAACCTTTACTTTTTAGTGAATTGTTATTGGAAGGAAGAAAAAAACAATTCCATTCAGCCAAAAAAGAAAAGGCAAATATCGTATTTCTTGACAGAGGAATTCCTGATGTTTTAGCTTATATGCACTATATCGGTGATAGTTATCCTGCTTTTTTTGATGAGGCTTGCAAAGAACATATTTATACTAAAATATTCATTTTACCGACTTGGAAAGAGATTTACGTAAGTGACGAAGAACGTTATGAAAGCTACGAACAAGCTCTTTTAATTCAAGATCATTTGGTTGAAACTTATCAAAAATACGGTTATAAATTGATTGAAGTTCCAAAAGATACTGTTGAAAATAGAATGCAGTTTTTACTACAAAATTTAAATCTTTAAATAAAATTAGTATTTTTATACTGTTTTATACCAAACCTTAAATGTCTCAAGCGCTACAAATTCTTCAAAAACACTGGAAACACGATAGCTTTAGAGAACCTCAAGAGCAAATAATCAGTGCCATTTTAGAAGGAAATGATGTCTTTGCTTTATTGCCAACTGGAGGTGGAAAATCGGTTTGTTATCAAGTGCCAGGAATGTTATTAGATGGTATCTGTTTGGTAATTTCTCCATTGATAGCTTTGATGAAAGATCAAGTAGAAAATCTTCAAAAAAAAGATATAAAAGCGATTGCTTTAGTTGGTGGAATTTCTCAAAATGACATTATAGATATTTTAGATAATTGTCAATTTGGAAATTACAAATTCTTATATCTTTCTCCTGAAAGACTACAACACGATTGGATTGTTGAACGATTAAAACAACTCAAAATTTCTTTAATTGCAATTGATGAAGCTCACTGTGTTAGTCAATGGGGACACGATTTTCGTCCAGCTTATTTAAAAATTTCAAAGCTAAAAGAGGTTTTTCCTAAAACTCCATTTTTAGCTTTAACAGCTTCTGCTACAGCAAAAGTTCAGGCTGATATTATTGAAAATTTGGCTTTAGAAATCCCCAAAATATTTACAAAATCTTTTGAACGAAAAAATTTAGCTTATCATGTCATTAAAACTGAAGATAAACTGACTAAAATCAAACAAATAGTTAGTAAAAATACAGAATCTTCCATTATTTATGTTAGCAACCGAAAGGCTTGTTTAGAAATTTCGAGCCAGATGAATCACTTAGGATTTTCGGCAACTTTTTATCACGGAGGTTTATCCTATAAAGAAAAAGAGAAAAATCGCTTGCTTTGGATGGAAAATAAAGTCCAAGTTATAGTTGCAACAAACGCTTTTGGAATGGGAATTGACAAACCTGATGTAAAAACAGTTATTCATATTCATTTACCACAAAATTTAGAAAACTATTATCAAGAGGTTGGTCGTGCTGGTCGAAATGGAGAAAAAGCTTTTGGCGTTTTATTGACAAATGCAAGCGATATAAAATCAGCTAAAGCACAATTTCTTTCGGTTTTACCTGACAAAGAATTTTTGAAAAATGTTTACATCAAGTTAAATAATTATTTTCAAATTGCTTATGGTGAAGGGTATAACGAAAATTTTTCTTTCAATCTAAATCACTTTTGTTCACACTATCAATTTCCTATTGTAAAAACTTACAACAGTATTCAGTTTTTGGATAGACAGGGAATTTTGACTTTGCAGAATTTGTTTTCAGAAAAAATTGATTTACAATTCATTATTCCAAGTAAAGAAGTAATTCGTTATATGAGTTTAAATACAAATGATGAAGAGATTATCTCAGCCATTTTAAGAACTTACACAGGAATTTTCGAAATGGAAACATCGGTTAGTCCAAACTTAATTGCTAAAAAATCAAATTCAACTGAAAAAAATGTACTTGAAGCCATTCATAAATTACATCAAAGCAATGCTGTTACTTTAAAAATTCATAATAACGATAGTAATATTACATTTAATGAAGCTCGTGAAGATGAATTGACTATTAATAGAGTTAGCAAATTTTTAGAAACTCAAAACCAGCAAAAAGAAGAAAAATTTAAAAAAATGATTGAATTTATTGAAGACACTTCTATTTGTAAAAATAAATTGCTCCTTACCTATTTCAGTCAAGAAATTAAAGAGGATTGTGGCATTTGTTCGACTTGTATTTCAAAAAATAAAACTATTGATACTAATTTACCTAATGTAATTTCAGAATTACTTCAATCTGAACCATATTCATCAAAGGAAATAGAAAATAAACTTTCAATAAGTTCAGAAGAAACTATCTTTGCATTGCAACAATTGCTAGAGAAAAACAAGATTGCTATTAATTCACACAATAAATATTATCTAATATAATGAAGAAATTAAAAATTGTATTTATGGGAACTCCAGACTTTGCGGTTGGAATTCTGGATACCATTTATAAAAACGAGTATGAAATTGTTGGAGTAATTACAGCACCAGACAAACCAGCTGGTCGTGGACAAAAAGTAAGCACAAGTGCTGTTAAAGAATATGCTTTGGCTAAAAACTTGCGCTTATTACAACCAACCAATTTAAAAAACGAAGAATTTTTAGCTGAATTAAAAAGTTTAGAAGCCAACTTACAAGTCATTGTTGCATTTAGAATGTTGCCAGAAGTTGTTTGGAAAATGCCAGAATTAGGCACATTCAATCTTCACGCATCTTTGTTGCCACAATATCGTGGTGCAGCTCCTATTAATTGGGCAATTATAAATGGTGAAACAAAAACTGGAGTTACTACTTTCTTTATTGATGATAAAATTGATACTGGTGCAATCATATTAAAAAAGGAAACCCCAATTAGTGAAACAGAAACTGTTGGACAACTTCATGATAAATTAATGGTTTTAGGTTCAGAAGCCGTTTTAGATACTTTATCATTAATAGAAAGCGACAAAGCAATTACAACTATACAAACTGAATCAGATGATTTAAAAACTGCTTATAAACTCAACAAAGACAATTGTAAAATTGACTGGACAAAACCTGGAAAAGAAATTTACAACCAAATTCGAGGTTTAAATCCCTATCCTGCTGCTTGGACATTTTTTGTTGATGGTGATAATGAATGGAATGTAAAATTATATGAAGTTGAGTTTCATAAATCTGATCATTCTAATTCTATAGGAAAAATAGTAACCACTAAAAAAGAATTGCATATTTATACTAATGATGGTTATTTGAATATAAAATCACTACAAATGCCAGGTAAAAAGAAAATGGAAGCTCAACAATTGTTAAATGGAACAAGTTTTTCAGAGGAAATAATAGCCAAATAAGCTCTAAAAGTCAATAAACATAGGTGTTTAATGAGTGCTTATTAACATTTAAACGATTTTATCAACATTTTAGACGAAAAAGATTGCAAATACTTGCACCGTTCATAGATACTGCTAAATTTGTATAAGTAAATTAAAGTTTAACCAAATAATTAAATCATTATTATGAACAAATCAGAATTAATCGATGCAATGGCAGCTTCTGCTGGTATCACAAAAGCAGCTGCAAAATTAGCATTAGAGTCATTTTTAGAAAATGTTGAAGGTACTTTGAAAAAAGGTGGAAGAGTTTCATTAGTAGGTTTTGGATCATGGTCAGTTTCTAAAAGAGCTGCTAGAGATGGTAGAAATCCTCAAACAGGAAAAACAATTAAGATTGCTGCAAAAAATGTAGTAAAATTTAAAGCGGGTTCAGAATTAGAAGGTTCTGTAAATAAAAAATAATTACAGATAAGATATAAAACCTCTCCATGTGAGAGGTTTTTTTTTTACAAAAACTTTACTTTTTTTGAATTTAAAAAGAATTTTCTTAACTTTAATTTAAAATCATCAAATATGAATGAGGTAAAAATAAAAAAAGGTCAATTACTCCTTTCAGAACCAGCACTTTTGGGAGAAAATTCTTTTAATAGATCAGTTATTTTATTGGCTGAATACACAAAAGATGGCACAGTAGGTTTTATTTTGAACAAACCCCTAGAATTTACGATTGGTGATTTAATTCCTGAGATAAATTCTAACCTAACAGTTTATAATGGTGGACCAGTTGAACAAGATAATTTGTACTTCATTCACACTATTCCAAATAAAATAAAAAACAGTATTGAAATTTCAAACGGAATTTATTGGGGTGGTGATTTTGAATCGCTTAAACTCCTATTAAATGAAGATGAAATCCTTAAAACTGAAATTCGTTTTTTTCTTGGTTACAGTGGCTGGACTAAAGAACAATTGGAAACTGAACTAAAAGACAACAGTTGGTTACTTATTGAAAATAAGGAAAAACACAATTTATTAGCAAAACCAACTAGCGATTTTTGGAAAGAAAAAATTGAAGCACAAGGTGGTGACTATATATTGTTTTCAAACGCTCCTGAAAATCCTATTTTAAATTAATTCATTTAATTTTTCGTTCAATTTAACCGAAAAATCGATTCCAAACTCTTTTTTTCTGTATTTTGTTATAGGTTGGATTCCCAAAATTACATTTGTAATAAACAATTCATCAGATTTCTGTAAGTCAAATGGTGAAATTGACTTTTCAATACATTCAAAACCGTCCATCTTATTAATCAAAGCAATTAATTGTTTACGCATAATTCCATTCAAACAACCATCTGATGTTGGAGGAGTTATGATTAAATTACCCATTTTCATAAAAATATTTCCGTTTAAAGCTTCTACTACATTTTTATCATCATTTAATAATATACAGTTGTGGTAGTCATTTTCTTTGGCAAAAATACTTCCAGTAATATTAATCATTTTATTATTCGTCTTTAAAGTTGACAAAAGATGTTTAGAGACATAAAAATCTTTATACAACTCCACTTCATAGAAATTATTTGAAACTATATATTCTTTAGAAAATAACTCCTTAGCTTCAATCAAGAAAGCAACATCATTAGAAACTGGAGCATATAATCCATCAGAATCTCTAAAAATCGTCATTCGGACTCTAACTGAGTGATTAAAACCCATAGTATTAGTCAACGATAAAATCTGTTCCTCAAAATATTCCAATGTAAAATTCATTGGTATTTCCATTCTACAAATTCGCATAGAAGCCATTAATCTAAAGTAATGATCTTCAGCAAATAAAACTTTATTACCTACTACTTTTAAAGTTTCAAAAATAGCATCTCCAAAGAGAAAACCTCTATTATTCTCAATTAAAAATGCACTTGTAGGCTGTATGTTTCCGTTAAAATTTATCATAAAAAATCCCGATTTTTAGTCGGGACAAATATACCTTTTATATTTTTGATTACATAGAACCTAATACATGTTTCAAGTCAGAAATTTGGTTTTCCCAAAGTGATTTTGATTCTTCCACTTCATCTTCATCAGCAAAATCCACAATTACAATAGAAACGTCTTTAGTAATTTCATCAACCATCAATTTAATTTCAAAAAAGTAGTCAGTCTCAGAGTTATCTTCGTTCAACCATTTGAATTTTACTCTTTCATCAGTCTTTTTAGACATCAATTTTGCTTTCTCCTCACTATCATCCCAAATAAAAGTAAACAACTCACCTCTTGAATTTACGTTATCTGCAAACCACTCTGACAAACCCGAAGGTGTTGATATATATTGATACAATAACTGTGGTGAAGACATTATAGGAAACTCTATTTCATATTTTACTTTAACTTCCATCGCTATAATTTAAAATTTTTCGAATATATAATAAATATGATGTAAAAAAAAATAAAAATTGAAAAATAATTTTTAAAATATATTTGAATTAAAAGCAAATAATTATATATTTGCACCCGCATTCAGGAAATGCAATATAAATAATGGCGAGATAGCTCAGTTGGTTAGAGCGCAGGATTCATAACCCTGAGGTCCCGAGTTCAAATCTCGGTTTCGCTACAAATTAAAAGCTAACATTCTTTCTAAAAGATTGTTAGCTTTTTTTATTCCATTAAAATTATTTCAAAAAAAATGTCTTTTCAGAAAATGGAAAATTCCATACTATGAAAAGACATTCATTACAAATTGAGAAAAATCAATGTTTAATTTATTGTTTGTAACTGATTTCCTTGCATTAAAGCGGAAACGTAGACTTTGTTTATCTTGTTCGAACGGGTGGAAAGAACATGATGTCATTACAGCTACTTAAACAACCTGACTACCCGTGTTCTTCGTTTAATCAAGCATTGATTCAAATACAATTTCAATCTGTACAACAGTTTTCAATTTTTTCTAAATTTTAGTTTTTACAGACGTAAAAATTAATTATTAAAGATTTGCTTGAAATCTATTATGTAAAGATAAACTATTGTTTTCATTTCTTCTTACATAATTTCAACATAAATTTATATAATTTCGATGTCTTTAAGTTTTATGACAATCCTATTGAACTGTAAAAAAATATTTTCACTTCTTTTTAAATTAATTACTTTATCATTATCCGCTGTACTCTAAACTTTAAGGTTTTAAAATCAAATTTCGATTGTTAAAATAATTTTGAAAAGTTGTTGATAACCCGTAAAAAACAAATTAAAACAAGTTAAATATACCTTTAATCGATTTTATTATTATTTACAACGATTTTATTAATAAATATTTTTGTTAACAACTGTAATAGTATACATTTGAAGTGTAATAATAATAATAGAGAGTTAAGGGACTTTATTTCAATATTACTCTATAAAAAATTTAAATAGTAATTTTAGGATTTTTTATTAAATATTTGATTGTTTGTTTTGATGAAAAAATCCAACTTGCCAGTTGGATTTTTTTGTTTATGTGGGTAAATAATCTTAATTGATTTATATTCTAAATCTGTTGCCAAGTTTCTTTCCAATGATGTAAGCTGTGAAAATTCCAATTAGGATGATTAAAAGGTTTAAAAATGTATATAAAACGTATAACCATTTGTCTTCTGATGAAAAATAACACAAAGAATCAATCAAAAAACAAAATTCTTTTTCTTCTGAATTAAATTGTATCAACAAGAAACTTAACAAAAATAAAACTCCAACAGAAGTCAAAATATAAATTACATTTTTATTCATTGGTTTTTTCCCTGTGGGCTTAAAAACATTACGCTCTTCTTCTGAACGTTTATTGTTTTGTAATGACCAAACTACTTTTTTTGCTTCTTCGTCTATATCCATACTAAATTTCAAAAATCAAATTACAAATTCCAAAAACAAAGTTCTGCTTTAATTTATTGAAGTAAAGTAACTAATGTTGCCAAATCTACTTTTTGTTGTGCTCCAGTTGCTAAATTTTTCAAAGTATATTCCTGCTTGCTCATTTCTTCATCACCAACTAAAACTGCAAACGGAATACCTCTTTTGTCTGCATGTTGAAATTGTTTTCCAATTTTAGCATTATCAGGATATAATTCCACTTTAATGTCGTTAGCTCTCAACTTAGTGATTGCTTTCATGCTATATAAAGCTTCTTTGTCTCCAAAATTAATGAACATTGCTTTTGAAGTAGCCAAAACCGTTTCAGGAAACAAGTTTAACTCTTCAATTACTAAGGCAATTCTATCTAAACCAAATGAAATTCCGACACCACTCATGTTTTTTAAACCAAAAATTCCGGTTAAATCATCATATCTTCCACCACCACCAATAGAACCCATTGCAACTTCCTTTGGTGCAGCAACTTCAAAAATAGCTCCAGTATAGTAATTTAAACCTCTTGCAAGCGTTACATCTAAATCTAATGATGCTGATTGCAATCCTAATTCTTGAATCGTAGTACAAATAAATTGCAACTCTTCTACTCCTTTTTTTCCTTCTTCAGAAGATGAAAGTAAGTTGGAAAGCTTCGCTATTTTTTCATTTATAGTTCCTGTAAAATTGAATAATGGTTGAACTTTAACAATTGCTTCATCAGAAATTCCTTTTTCAAGCATTTCCTTTTTCACACCATCTTCACCAATTTTATCTAATTTATCTAAAGCAACGGTAAAATCAATTAATTTATCCGAAGCACCAATTACCTCAGCAATTCCGGATAAGATTTTACGGTTATTTATTTTTATGGTTGTTCCTTTTAAGCCTAATTGACTAAAAACAGCATCGTATAATTGAACCAACTCTACTTCTTGCCATAAAGAAGTCGAACCAACCACGTCTGCATCACATTGAAAAAACTCTCTAAAACGTCCTTTTTGAGGTCTATCAGCTCTCCAAACAGGTTGAATTTGGTATCTTTTGAAAGGAAATTCAATTTCGTTTTGATGTTGTACCACATATCTTGCAAATGGAACGGTTAAGTCATAACGAAGGGCTTTTTCTGATATTTGTGAAGTTAGTTTTAAACTGTTTTTATCATTTAATAATGTCTCATCAGCTTTAGCTAAAAAATCACCCGAATTCAAAATCTTAAAAATAAGTCGATCACCTTCTTCCCCATACTTTCCCATTAAAGTATCTGAATTTTCAAAAGAAGGAGTTTCTATAGGTTGAAACCCAAATTTTTCAAAATTCGATTTAATAATTGAAAATATATAATTTCTCTTCGCTACTTCAGCTGGAGAAAAATCTCTGGTTCCTTTTGGAATACTTGGCTTTTTAGACATTTTTTATTAGAATTTAGAATTTAGAATTTAGAATTCAGAAAAACTGAAATCTAAAAAATAAATCTATTTTTTATTAATTTGGGTTTTGGTATTTTTTAAAGTTGTTACAAAAATAGCAGTTAATTCATTTGCTTCACTTAAAAGTGGTTTTAATTTATTCTTTTCCATGACATTTAATTCTTCCAATACTTCTAACCAAAACAATGACTCATCTGTTTCTTCTAAAACGATATTCATTTTTGATAAATATTCGTTATCACTTCTAGCTCTTAATGAAGCCCTATAATTTGCACCTACTGAACTACCTGACTTACCCAATTGATTAGCAATAATTTTTGTAGAATATTTTAATGGTAAGTTATCTACTAAATTCAAAATCGAAATAGTAAATGATTTAGTTCGCTTTTTTAAGTCAAATTCTTTCATATTAACTTTTTGCAAATATCGAATATATTGTTCGTTTTAAAAAAAAATTCTAAATTCAAATTTCTCAATTCCAATTTTCTGAATTCTAAATTCTAAATTCTTACTTCACAAGTGTAACAATTTCCAAACTCTATAGTCTAATACAACATGGTAGGATTATTTAAAGAAAACACGAAAATTGCATTGGACTCCATAAGAAGTCAAGCTTTGCGAACCTCTTTAACGGTTTTTATTATTGCACTTGGAATTACAGCATTAGTTGGAATTCTGACAGTTGTTTCTGCTCTAAAGAATACAATTTTAAATGATTTTGCATCAATGGGAGCCAATACATTTTCCATAAGTCAATATGATTTTTCATCAGAAATCAATCAAAATGATGTTGATGTTCGTGTAAATCCTATTATAAGTTATCCACAGGCTAAGGAATTTCAAGAGAAATTTAATTTCCCATTCACTACCACTTCCCTATCTTTTACGGCAGCTTCTGGAGTTGAAGTTAAATATTCAGGAGAAAAAACAGATCCAGAAATCAAGATTGTAGGAGTTGATGAATATTTTTGTCCAAACAAAGGATTAGAGGTTACTAAAGGTCGAAATTTCAATTCCTTTGATATTTCTAATAATAACTATGTCTGTGTTTTGGGTTCAGATTTTGAAAAAGGTTTATTTGATGGTATAAATCCAATTGACAAAATAATTTCTATTCGTGGAGCAAAGTTTAAAGTAATTGGAGTTTTAAAAGAAAAAGGTTCGACTTTTGGAAACAGTCAGGATTTACGTGTTTTGATTCCAAATCAGGTAGCACGTTCTTTATTTTCTGCTCCAAATATCAACTATGATTTGAATGTAATGGTCAACAATGAAGCTCTTTTAGATGAAGCTGTTGATGATGCGATAATTACAATGCGACAAGTTCGAAAATTAAGTCCAGTCGAAAAGGAAAATTTCGGAATAGAAAGAAGTGATGATTTAATTCAGACATTATTATCAAATACAGAAGTATTGAGTTGGACTGCATGGATAATTGGAATAATTACCGTTTTTGGTTCTTCAATTGCTTTGATGAACATCATGTTAGTTTCTGTAAGTGAAAGAACTAGAGAAATTGGAATTAGAAAAGCATTAGGAGCACGAAGTAGCACAATAGCTTGGCAATTTTTTACAGAAACATTAATAATAGGGCAACTAGGAGGAATTGTGGGTATTATATTAGGAATTTCCATTGGCTTAGCAATTGCAATGGCAATTGGATTTACCTTTACAATTCCCTGGATGGCAATGATTGCAGCTTTTATTACAACGTTTTTAGTAACAATTGTTTCGGGTGTTTATCCAGCCATAAAAGCTTCTAAATTAGATCCAGTTGAGGCATTGCGTTATGAGTAATGAATTGCCGTTGGCTTTAGCCATCGGATAACTAAATAATTATTTCAAACAAGAAATCATTCGATCATTACCATAAATATCTTTAATCAATTGAATATTTTTGAATGCCAAATTTTCAAGAAGCTCAACCGTTTCTTTACCTAGGTATTGATTAATTTCGAAATATAATTTCCCGTTTTCAACTAGGCTTATTTTAGCCAATTGAGCAATTTTTCTATAGAACAATAAAGCATTAGTATCTTCTACGAATAACGCTAAATGAGGTTCGTATTCCAATACATTTTTCTTGATTTCAACTTTCTCTAAATTTCGAACATAAGGTGGATTTGAAACAATTATGTCAAACTCTTGTTTCAAATCTTCCGTTTCTAAAATACTTTCTTGTAAAAACTCAACACTTACTTTATTTATTTCAGCGTTTTGCTTTGCAATTTCTAAAGCTTTTTCAGAAACATCTAAAGCGTAAACTTTTGCGTTTGGTAAATTCTTAGCCAAACTAATGGCAATACAACCAGTTCCTGTTCCAATATCAAGGATTTTGGAATTTGGAATTTTTTTTTTGGAATTTTCACTTAGAATTAAATCCACTAATTCTTCGGTTTCTTGTCTTGGAATTAAGGTGTTTTCATTGACTAAAAAACGTAATCCATAAAACTCGGTTTCTCCTAATATATATTGAATGGGTTTTTCTTGTTTCAATTCTGTTACAATTGCATTCCATTTTTCGACTTCATTTTTAGTAATTGAAAAATTAGGCTCTAAAGCCAAATCAATTCGTTTTTTTTGGTGTAAAAATTCAGCAATGATATGAAAGAAACTTTCTATTTCTTCCTTATCATAAATTGAACTTAATGCTTCAATAAAATTTATTTTATATTCTTTTAAAATCATTTATCTGTCTTAATACTTAAATCTTAATACTTAATACTATAAATCTTTCATCATCCAAACCGGGCAACTAGTATGACCTGTACAACCAAGTGGTTCTTCTAAATACTCAAATCCAACTTTTTGATATAATTTTTGGGCATCTTTCATCATCTCTAAAGTTTCTAAATAACAACTTTTGAAGCCAGCTTCTTTAGCAAAATCCAAACATTTTAGAATCATTTCTAATCCAAGTCCTTTTCCTCTTGCTTCTGGAGCAAAATACATTTTTTGTAATTCACATGTCTCTTTTGAACCGTTTTCCAAAGGTGCAATTCCACTTCCACCAATAATTTTTCCTTCATGTTCAATTACATAATAAACGGATTTATCTTTCTCATAGACTTCAAATAAAGTATCCAGAATAGGATCTTCATAAGCTGTTCCGGTCTTCGGAGCATCCAATTCAATAAAAACATCTCGAATTACTTTTGCAATTGGAACATTATCTTCTTTTTTTATTTTTCTAATCAGCATAAAAATATATTCTAAAACAAAAGTACTATTTTTGTCTTGTGAAAACGCATGAAAAATATATAAATCGCTGTATAGAATTGGCCAAAAATGGTTTAGGAACTACTTATCCAAATCCTTTGGTAGGAAGTGTAATCGTTTATGAAGACAAAATCATTGGTGAAGGTTGGCACAGAAAAGCAGGTGAACCTCATGCTGAAGTGAATGCTATCAATGCTGTTGAAGATAAATCCTTACTTACAAAATCAACTATTTATGTGAGTTTAGAACCTTGCAGTCATTTTGGAAAAACTCCACCTTGTGCTGATTTAATTGTAACTCATAAAATTCCAAATGTGGTTATTGGAACTATTGACCCAAATGAAAAAGTCGCTGGAAATGGCATAAAAAAACTTATGGAAGCGGGTGCAAATGTCACTGTTGGAGTTTTAGAAGAAGAATGTTATGAGCTGAACAAACGTTTTTTCACATTTCACAATAAAAAAAGACCTTATATTATACTAAAATGGGCCGAAACTGCAGATGGCTTTATCGCTCCTTCCACTAAAAAAGAACAGAAACCAGTTTGGATCACTAATGCATATTCCAGACAATTGGTCCATAAATGGAGAACTGAAGAACAAGCCATTTTGGTTGGAACTCAAACCGTTTTAGATGATAATCCAAGCTTAAATGCTCGTGATTTTTTTGGCAATAATCCCATTCGAATTGTTTTGGATAAGTCTGGAAAAATAGATGCTAATTTTCATGTAAAAGATAACAGCATTAAAACTCTAATTTTAACTGAAAGCAAAGCATTTCAATCTACAAAAAATTGTATTTATGAAACATGTCAATTTGATGAAAATTTAGTTGAAAATACTTTAGCTATTTTAGTTAAACATCAAATTCAATCTGTTATTATTGAAGGTGGAAGCAAAACCATTCAAAGTTTTATTGATAAAAACATTTGGGATGAAGCAAGAATTTTTAAAGGAAAAAACACTTTTGAAAACGGAACAAAAGCACCTGTAATTAAACGAAAAATAGTTGAATCAAAAACTAATTTAGACGATAAACTTGTAACACTAAAAAATTATGATTGATACTATTATATTTGATTTTGGAGATATTTTCATCAATTTAGATAAACCAAAAGTGGAAGAAGAATTGCGAAAAATTGGTTTAGCTCAATGGAACGATACTTTAAATGAACTGAATCATAATTACGAAATTGGACAAATTTCTGAAAATGAATTTTTAACGGGTTTTCAACAACAAATTCCAACTGTTGCAATGGATGAAATTAAAAAAGCATGGAATAGTATTTTAGCCGATTTTCCTTTATATCGTTTAGAATTTTTAGAAGATTTAACTTCAAAGTACAAATTGTTTCTATTAAGCAATACAGATTTTACTCATATCGAAGAAGTGAAACGTAAAGTTGGTTCTGAATTTCATAATCGGTTTATCAATTGCTTTGAAAAAGTGTATTATTCTTTTGAAATGGGCATGCGAAAACCAGATGAATCTATTTATCAATTTGTTATTGAAAAACATCAACTAAATCCTAACAAAACTTTATTTGTAGACGATAAAAATGAAAACACTAATGCAGCACAGAAATTAGGTCTACAAGTGTGGAATTTACAAGTCGGAAAAGAAGATGTAATTGAATTGCAATCATTCTTAAATAGCAATTTATGATAAATTTATTGTTAGCCATTTTATTTTCAAGTTTACTTTACATTGTTTTTAAGTTTTATACAAAATTTAAGATCAACACCTTACAAGCCATTGTTTTTAACTATTGTACCGCTTTTTTTGTTGGCTTTTTTTTATCTGCTGAAAAAATAAACTTTAGTACTTTATGGAATAAAACTTGGATAATTAGTAGTATTATTTTAGGTGGTTTATTTATTTTGGTATTTAATATTATGGGCAAAACATCACAAGAAAATGGAGTTTCTGTAGCTTCAGTTTCAAGTAAAATGTCGATGATTATTCCCATTTTATTTGGAATATTCTTTTTTGAAGAAGTTATAACTTTTGAAAAAATAATTGGAATTGTACTTGCATTAATTGCCGTTTATTTTACCTCAAAAAAAGAGAAAGGAAAAATTGAAATCAAAAATTTTTTATTTCCAATTCTGTTGTTCTTTGGTGCTGGAATCGTAGATACAAGTATAAATTATCTTCAACATACTTATTTAAAGGATTATGAAGTCGCGCTATTTTCAGCAATCACCTTTTTGTCTGCCTTTGGTTTTGGAATTATATTTTCAATTTTAAAATCTTTTAAAGGTAATTTCAAATTACAAGGAAAAAATATTATTGGAGGAATTTGTTTAGGGGTTCCAAATTATTTTTCTATGTTTTTTATTATCAAAGCGTTACAAAATAAAAACCATGAAAGTGCTACAATTTTCACATTAATAAATATTGGTGTAATTTTGTTATCAACCTTTTTTGGAATTCTTTTATTTAAAGAAAAACTCCTTAAACAGAATTATTTTGGAATTGCTTTAGCGATTCTAGCTGTAATTTTAGTAACCCAATAAAATGAGCGAAGAAATAAAAGATACTTACAAAACTCTATCAAAACCTTCAGAAGAAATACTTTTTAAAGAAAAAAATAGTAAGTTTTTTGGGTATGCTTTTCCCGTAACCAATGAAGAAGAAGTAAAAGAATGTTTAGAAATTTTAAAAAGTAAACATTCTCAGGCCAGGCATTTTTGCTATGCTTATCAAATAGGTACAGAAAATATAAGTTATCGTGCTAATGATGATGGAGAACCAAACAATAGTGCTGGAATGCCAATTTATGGACAAATCCAGTCTTTTGATGTTACAAATATTTTGGTTGTGGTTGTTCGCTTTTTTGGAGGTGTAAAACTTGGAGTTGGTGGTTTAATTTCAGCTTACAAAACTGGAGCTCAAATGGCACTTGAAGTTTCTGAAATAATAGAAAAAACAATTGATGTTCATTTTATAATTTCGTTTGATTATAAAAACATGAATAAAGTCATGCGAATTATCAAAGAAAAAAATCTTGAAATCATAAGCCAAAAAATGGAATTAAGTTGCGAAATTGAAATTGCAACTCGAAAAAAAAATGCCGAAAAAATATTCGACATTTTCAGTTCCATTTATGAAATTAACATTAAAGAAAAGGATTCATTATAAATCTGTTAATTTATCCATTATATAGTTTGGTGGAATTGTCGGTTTACCAGTTTTCATGTCAACAAAAACTAACATTGAGTAGCCAGTTGTTAATAACTCTTGTTGTTCATTATAAATTTCGTAGTCAAATTCTATCTTAACAGAAGTTTGTCTTTTAAAGACAGTTTTTACCGTTAAAAGGTCATCATAACGTGCTGGTTTTTTATAATTAATTGTCAAAGAAACTACAGGAAGCATAATTCCGTTTTCTTCCATCCATTTATAAGAAACACCCATATTTCTTAGCCATTCAACGCGGCCCATCTCAAAATACTGAGCATAATTACCATGATAAACCACTCCCATTTGATCTGTTTCTGCGTAACGTACACGTACAGAAAATTGATATTCTTTCATATATAAAATTATGTTATTTTTTTTTCTTATTTTTGCTAATGAGCTTACAACATTTTTTTTTATAAATCAACCCCTATTTAATTTTTTTTATAAAAAAAATGTTCACATATTTGTTCTCCCAAATGGTAAGACACCTTTTTGTTGATAACAACGAATAAAAATTAATAAAAAACAAACTAATAGAATTGAATTTATGACTAGAACTGCGCAATCAGTATGGGAAAACTGTTTAGATTTTATCAAAGATAATATTCAAGATCAAGCTTTTAAAACTTGGTTTGAACCTATCAAATCAGTTGAACTAACCGACAACGCATTATATATACAAGTTCCTAGTAAATTTTTCTACGAATGGTTAGAAGAGCACTACGTTAAATTATTAAAAGTAGCTCTTACAAAAGAACTTGGTCCAACGGCAAAGTTACTATATAAAATTAAAATGGAAAATACTTATGGTAATAATGTTCCTTACACAGAACAATTACCAAGTTCACAACGTTCAAGTGTTAAACCACAAGAAGTTGATTTTCCAGTTACTAATAAAAGTGCTGAATTAAGAAATCCATTCGTAATTCCCGGCATCAGAAACTTAAAAATTGAATCTCAATTAAATCCAAACTATAATTTTGATAACTTTCTTGAAGGTGATTCAAATAGATTAGCTCGTAGTGCTGGTATGGCTGTTGCCAATAAGCCTGGAGGAACATCATTTAATCCATTATTAATCTTTGGAGGTGTTGGATTAGGTAAAACACATTTAGCTCACGCTATTGGTGTTGAGATTAAAGACAAATACCCTGAAAAAACAGTTTTATATATTTCAGCTGAAATTTTTACGCAACAATATATAGATTCAGTTAAGAAAAACACTAGAAATGATTTCATTCACTTCTATCAACTAATTGACGTTTTAATCATTGATGATGTTCAATTCTTATCTGGAAAATCAGGAACGCAAGATGTATTCTTCCACATTTTCAACCATTTACACCAAAATGGAAAACAGGTAATACTTACTTCTGATAAAGCACCAATTGACATGCAAGATATCGAACAACGTTTGTTATCTCGTTTCAAATGGGGACTTTCTGCAGAATTACACCAACCAGATTACGAAACTAGAGTTTCAATCTTGAAAAATATCTTGTATAGAGATGGTGTAGATATGCCTGATGAAATTATTGAGTATGTTGCAAAAAACATAAAATCAAATGTTAGAGAATTAGAAGGTGCAATTATTTCGTTAATTGCTCAATCTTCTTTTAACAAAAGAGAAATCACTGTTGAACTAGCCAAACAAATCGTTGAAAAATTTGTTAAGAATGTAAAACGTGAAATTTCAATAGACTATATACAAAAAGTAGTATCAGATTATTTCCAATTGGATTTAGATATTTTACAGTCAAAAACTAGAAAAAGACACGTGGTTCAAGCGCGTCAATTGGCTATGTTTTTCGCAAAAAAATACACTAAAAATTCATTAGCAAATATTGGTTCACAAATTGGTGATAGAGATCATGCTACTGTACTTCATGCTTGCAAAACAGTGGACAACTTAGTTTCTACTGATAAGCAATTCAAAAAATTCGTAGAAGACATCAACAAAAAATTATCACTATAAAATGATGGTTAAAGTTGTAATGGTCTGCCTTGGAAACATTTGTCGTTCTCCATTGGCTGAAGGTATTTTGCAATCCAAAGTTTCTGAACACATATTCGTTGACAGTGCTGGAACAGCTAATTATCATGTGGGTGAATTACCCGATAAAAGATCAATAGCTGTGGCCAAAAAACATGGTATTGACATTTCTAAACAGCGTTGCAACCATTTTTCTGTAAAACATTTTGAAGAATTTGATCACATCTATGTGATGGATAAATCCAATTATGAAAATGTAATCCAACTTGCTCCTTCAGAAAAAGCAAAGCAAAAAGTCAAGTTGATTTTAAACGAATCTCATCCTAATCAAAATTTAGAAGTACCAGATCCTTATTACGGAGGTGATGAAGGTTTTGAAAATGTTTTCCAAATGCTAAATGAAGCTTGTAACGTAATTGCAAATAAACTGAAGACTGATTTGAAATAGATTTCAATTTGCCTAACAAATTACTTACTTTTGTAAGAAATCAATAATTTTCAATATGAAACCTGTTCAATTTTTAGGAAAACTTTATCTAATCCCTTGTACATTATCAAATCCTGGAGAAACAACTGTTGTTCCTGAAGATGTGCTACCACAAAGCATTAAAAGAACTATAGATTTCATAGATTATTATATAGTTGAGAATGAAAAAACTGCAAGACGTTTTATCAAAAGTATTCATCCGGAGAAGAAACAACCTTCTTTAAATATTTCTTTATTAAATAAACACACAGAGGTTGAAGATTATTATGAAATGATAAAACCATTGTTAAATGGAAACAATATTGGATTATTAAGTGAATCCGGTTGTCCTGGTGTTGCTGATCCTGGTGCGGTCATTGTAAAATTAGCTCACGAAAAAGGCATTCAAGTTATTCCATTAGTGGGACCAAGTTCTATTTTATTAGCGGTTATGGCAAGTGGAATGAACGGTCAGAGCTTTGCTTTCAATGGTTATTTACCTATTGATAAAAATGAGAAAAAAATTGCTATAAAAAATTTGGAACGTTTATCATTTGAAAAAAATCAATCGCAACTTTTTATAGAAACTCCTTATAGAAACAATAAGATTTTTGAAGATATTTTACAAGCTTTACAACCCAATACACATGTATGCGTAGCTTGTGACATTACTTTACCGACTGAATTTATCAAAACAAAAACCGTTAAAGAATGGCAAAAAAATAAGGTCGATTTACATAACCGACCTTGTATTTTTATTATTCACAAAATGAATTAATTAGTATAATTCTCAGCTTTAGCGTTTTTATCTGCTTTAATATTCGAAATATCGTATGAGCCAAACTTTTTGATGTAACTTCTCAATGAAGTACCAAAACCATCTTTAAATCCATTACGACCGTTACTTTTAAGGTATTTTTTAACAGAACCTGCTCCACTTAAATGTGCCGCAGCAATGATTCCAGATTCCGTAATTTCAACACCGTTTATAACTCTTCCGCAATATTTTTCAATTTCATTTCTTAATTCCCATTTATTTTTGGCAACTAATGCTTTGAAAGCTTTGTCTTGAAGTGCTACATTATTTAAAAATTCTTGAGAATCATAAACTCCAACAGCTCTTAAAGTACTTTTACCAAATTGGTATTTTCCCATATAACCATAAGGATTAACTAATTTTGTTTTGCCTCTTGATTCTTTGTAAGCAACTGCTTGTCTAAAACCTATAAAGTTTTTACCAACATATGGAATTTTAATTGAAAACCCTTTTCCTTCAGCTTCTTCTTCAGTTGGCACATGATAATTAATTACCTCATCTTCTTCCAAGTGAAATCCTTGAACTTTGTCAATTTTAAAACTACTAAAACCAACAATTGCCAATGTAAGCGAACTTAATAAACTTATAAAAAATATAAATTTTTTCATTGTTTTTTCTTTTAACGAAAGTGATATGCACTTCCGTAAATTGAGCGTGCAAATATACAAAAAAAATTATATAATTGATTTACAGCATGTTAAATTTTTCTAAAAGAAGAATCCATAAGCCCTAACTTCCTTATTTGAATTAAGTTGCAGTGTTGGAGCAGGTATTTTTATAGTGTTAAAAACAGAGAAAACGGTCTTCAAAAATTGTGAATTTGTTTTGATTTTCGTCAAATCCACGTCAAGACTAAGATAAAATTGACGATATTCGTTCTGAATATATCCATTTTCTAAAGCGTCGGATTTAGTTCCAAATAACATTCCAGAACCACCATGTCCTACGGCAAAATTTAACCACTTAGGAACGAATTCTAATTTAGTAAAGGAATAAATATTAAATGACAGCCAATAATTTTGACCATTATAATCTTTCAAGATTTGTTCTAATGAAGTATCTCCTAAAGTATTTGGTCTCAAGGAAGGAAAATCTGTTTTGTGATAGGAGAATTTTGGAGTTATTCGTTGCTCATTCCACAATAACTCTTGAGAAACATATAAAGCTGTTCCAGAAACATTGGCAATTATATCTCCTGAAGAAGCTCCCCATTCTGATGAAAAACCATCAAAAACCTCAACAACTGTTAGAAACCCTAAACCAATTGTTGAACCATAAATCAATTGTTCTTTTTTAGAAGCACCAGACCATTGCAAAGCTTCTGCTCCTACTCTACCCAAATGATATGATGAATACAAATGACCTAATTTGTCCATTTGAAGCCATTGATCATTATCATTAATAAAATGAAACTTAGATTTTTCGTAATCTTTATACCAAATTTGGTTTAAACCTATTAAAGTCGCTCCTAATACAGCTCCTTCTGTTATAAAAACAGAGGTTTTTCTTGAGGTATTTAAAGTATCTGAAGGTGTTAAAAATTGATTTGTTTTGGATTGAGAAAAACAACCAACACTTATTAATAAAAAAAGCAGTGACTTAAATTTCCTTAATTGTAATAAAAAATCATGGTTTTTTAACAAAAAAGTGGATAACCAGAAAATGGTTGAGTTATAAAAGTTAGTCATTTGATTTTAACGATTAATACCCAATTTAGTAACCCATTCAGCATATTTTCTTGCATTCACTTGATGAGCAGCATAATTAGAAGCAAAATCGTGATAACCCATTCTTTCTACACTAGCACAAAAATAGATGTAATCATGTTTTTCTGCATTTAAAACGGCATCAATTGCAGAAATATCTGGCATTGCGATTGGTCCTGGAGGCAAACCTTGGTTGATATAAGTGTTATAAGGAGAAATTGTACCTTGAGTATCTTTGCTATAAACACGTTTTATGATTTGTTCAAAATCACCTGAATTTTTTTTCATCGCATAAATTACGGTTGGATCTGCTTGCAAATGCATATTTAAGGCTAAACGATTCAAATAAACTCCAGCAACTCTTGGTCTTTCATCTACTTTAGCGGTTTCTTTATGTACAATTGCAGCTAAAACAGAAACCTGAATTGGTGTCAAGTTTTTAGCGGAAGCTTTTGCTATTCGTTCTTCATTCCAAAACTTTTTATATTCAGAAGCCATTTTTTCTGCTATTTTTTCTGCAGAAGTGTTCCAGTAAAACTCATAAGTATTTGGAATAAACATTACCAAAACAGTTTCTTCATTAAACCCATTGTTTGCTAAAAATTCAGGATTTAAGAAAGCTGCTAATAATTCTTCTTTTTTTGGTTCTACTTGTGTTGTTATTCTTTCGGCTAATTTCTCTAATGTTTCTTGGTTGTTAAAAGCCAATTTAACAGGAACATTACTTTTCATAGCTCTAACAATATCAAAAGTGGTCATGTCTTTTTTTAATAAAAATTTACCCGCTTTTACATTTGAATTGTAGTTTCTTTTTTGGGCTACGAAATCAAATTTATCAATATCTTTTACAAAAGGAGAAATGATTTCTTTAGCTTGTTCATATGTTGAATGTGATGGAACATAGACAAAAACTTCTTTTTGATTAAAAGTCGTGTTAGCAGTAAATGCTTGATTATACACATAAAAAGTAATGATTCCAGCAATAACAATTCCGACAACTGCAATTATTGCAACTAATTTTTTTAGATTCAAAATATAATTATTTGATGTTAATTAATTGGTATAAAGCCTCATCTTTATAGTGATTATCAACTTTATTCCATTGTTTTTTTATTCCTATTAATTCGAAACCAAATTTAGTAAAAAGAGCTATACTGATAACGTTTTCTGTACCGATATTTGCATAAAGTTGATGCAATTGCAAATGAGTAAAAGAATAGTTTATTAAAAGTTCAAGGGCTTCAGAACCAATTCCTTTTTCTCTTTTATCATCTTGATGAATGATAATGCCAATTCCTGCACGATTATTTGTTGGATCAAAATCAAACAAATCAATCAAACCAATGGCCTCTTCAGAGTTATTTAAACAAATTGCCAATCGTAATTGTTTAGCTTCATAAATATCTTGATGTGCGTTTTCTAGATATTGTTTTATTAGAAACTTACTGTAAGGTGTTTGTGTATTACTGACATTCCAAATGGATTCATCATTCTCTATTGTATAGATGAATGCTAAATCTTCTGGCTCAAGAGCTCTTAAATAGATATTATTTCCTTTTAGAGTAATCAAAATATCAATTGTCTTTTTTCTTTATTAATATTGCTACTGCAACACCAACAACTATCATTATCAAAACTAAAAATACTACAAAAATTGCCATCATATCTATTAACTATTTATAGTTCCTTCAAAAACAAAAGTAGCTGGTCCAATTAAAAATACATTGGTAAATTTATTGTCTTCAACATCAAATTTTACTTTTAAATTTCCTCCTTCTACATTCAATTTTATTTCTTTACTTGTTGTTTTTCCTATTTCGTACATCGCAATTGCCACAGCAGTTACTCCTGTTCCACAAGACAAAGTTTCATCTTCCACACCACGTTCATACGTTCGAACTGCAAAAATGTCATTTTCTAACTGCTTTACAAAGTTAATGTTACTTCCTGCACTTCCATATAAATCAGAATATCTAATTTTTGCTCCTTCTTTTTTTACATTAAATCCTTTTAAATCCTCAACCAAAGTCACATGATGTGGAGAACCAGTGTCTAAAAAGGTATAATTTTCCTCTGTTTTAATTTCTTCAACATCTTTCATTTGAAGCGAAACAACCCCTTCTTCATCTATTGTAGCATAATGCAACCCGTCTATGGCTTCAAAAGTAGCTTCATTTGAAATCACATTCATGTGTTTGGCAAAAGCAACCAAACATCGTCCACCATTACCACACATAGAGCTTTCATTTCCATCAGAATTATAATAAACCATTGTAAAGTCTAAATATGAATGATTTTCCAACAGAATTAATCCATCAGCTCCAACTCCAAATTTCCTATCACACAGCTGTGCAATGAGTTTGGTATCATTTTTGGGAAATATATCTTGTCGATTATCAATCATGACAAAATCGTTTCCAGTACCTTGATATTTGTAAAAATGTATATTCATAAAAAATGTATTAGTGCAAAAGTACAAATATTAATAAGATGTTAAACATTGTTAATCGTGCGTTAAACCAATTTTTTATAAAATAATATGTATTAATTTTAACCTATTAAATAATTAAAAACCATAACAGAATGAAAAAATTAGGAAGTTTATTACTGGTATCGTTGTTCAGTGGAGCGATAACTTTGGGAGCTTATAAGTTATTTTTTGATTCAACCGAAAATAGCTCAATTACTGTAGCCTCTCCAAATTACATAAAAAATGCCGGACTAAGTGCCGAAACTGTTGATTTCACTGCTGCAGCCGAAAACACAGTACACAATGTTGTACACGTAAAAAACATGACTACTCAGCGAGTATATAGAGATCCTTTTGCGTATATTTTTGGCAACGGAGATGGAATGCAAGAACAATATCAAGTAGGAACAGGTTCTGGCGTAATTATAAGTGAAGATGGTTTTATTGTTACTAATAATCACGTTATTCAAAATGCTAGTGAACTTGAAGTAACTTTAAATGACAACAGAACTTTTAAAGCTAAACTTGTAGGAACCGATTCTAAGATGGATATTGCTTTATTGAAAATAGAAGCTGATGAAAAATTACCTTTTGCTATTTTTGGCGATTCTGATGAAATAAAAGTAGGTGAATGGGTTTTAGCGGTAGGAAATCCTTACAATTTAACCTCAACAGTTACAGCTGGAATTGTTTCTGCAAAAGCTAGAGATCTAACCAACAACGGAATTCAATCATTTATCCAAACTGATGCCGCAGTAAATCCAGGTAACAGTGGTGGTGCTCTGGTAAATACTAGAGGAGAATTGATTGGTATTAACACTATGATTTCTTCACAAACTGGGTCTTATGTTGGATATTCATTTGCAGTTCCTTCTAATATTACTAGAAAAATTGTAGAAGATTTAATGCAGTTTGGAAATGTACAAAGAGGTGTTTTAGGAATTGAAGGTCGTGAATTGAATCAGAATGCATCAGAAGAATTAGGCACAACGTTATCAAAAGGTTTTTATATCTCTAATGTTACTAAAAAATCAGGTGCTGAAAAAGCGGGATTAAAAAAAGGAGATATAATTACAAAATTAGATGACAAAATGGTAACAGGTTTTAAAGATTTAACTTCTTATATTAATACTAAAAGACCTGATGATCTTGTAAATGTTACTGTAATTAGAAATGAAAAAGAAAAAGTAATTCCAGTTAAATTAACTAAGAGAGAATTATTAACGATTGAATTCAATCAGATTGAATTATCGGATATTGATGAAAATGATAAAAAATCATTGAATTTAGATTATGGTGTAAAAATAAGTAAGATTAATAATCCAGAGTTAATTCAGTATCAAGATCAACTTTTAGGTGGAATTATTCTTTCTATTGATGGTAGAAAAGCGACAGATATTAGCAGTGTTTCAAGTTATTTAAACACAAAGAAATCAGAAAGAGCTCAATATAAAATTATGACTCAAAATGGTCAAGTGTTTTCAGTAATATTCTAACAAAAAAAACCTTTAAAAATTAAACCAGTCACTTAGGCTGGTTTTTTTTATTAAAAAAAAGAAAGAAAAAGCTTTACGAAAACGTTTGAAATCTATATTTTTGCAAAAAATTTAACAACACACTTTTACAACTTATTTCATGAGTAACAACAACTTATACGAGAAAGAGCTTTCTTTTCAGGCTGACAGAAGAAAAGCTGGTGTAGAATTTATCAAAATCATTAGTGATTTATGGTATGATAAATCTATAGAATTAGTTTTATTTAGAAATCAATTAATTGATAGAAACGTAAGTGATATCATTAACTTACACGAGTATGCTGGTGCATTTGTTCAAAAACCAATCAACATTTTTGATTCTGTTGAAATTGCTGAAGCTATCAACAGTTTAGATTTACCTCCTTCAAAAATTGATATTGGTAAACTAACGTATGAATATCATTTAGAAGATGATAAATACAATGACGCAAAAGCTTTTGTTATTGACAAATTAAAAGATGCAAAAGGTACAAACGAAATCAAACCAAAAGATGTTGTACTTTACGGATTTGGTAGAATTGGACGTTTATTAGCTCGTGAGATGATGAGCAAAATGGGTAAAGGTCAACAATTACGTTTACGTGCAATTGTTACAAGAGATAAAAGTGATGCCACTTTATTAGAAAAAAGAGCTTCATTATTAAGATATGATTCAGTTCATGGAGATTTTGAGGGTTCAGTAGAAGCTGATGTAGAAAATAACGCTTTAATCATTAATGGAACTACTGTTCATATTATTACCGCAAACGGACCAGAAGATATTGATTACACCACATATGGGATCGATGATGCTTTAGTTATTGATAACACTGGTGCATTTACAACTGAAGAAGCATTAAAAAGACATTTAACATCAAAAGGAGCTGCCAAAGTTTTATTAACTGCTCCAGGAAAAGGGGTTCCAAACATTGTTCATGGTGTAAATCATGAAGAATACAATCCTGACACAGTTGATATTTTCTCTGCTGCCTCATGTACAACAAATGCAATTACTCCAATTTTAAAAGCTATTGAAGACACTTTAGGAGTTGTAAAAGGACATTTAGAGACTATTCATGCCTACACTAATGACCAAAATCTTGTGGACAATATGCACAAAAAATACCGTCGTGGTAGAGCTGCTGCATTGAACATGGTTATTACTGAAACTGGTGCTGGATCTGCTGTTGCAAAAGCATTACCAAATTTAGCTGGAAAATTAACTTCAAATGCTATTCGTGTTCCTGTTCCAAATGGTTCATTAGTTGTATTAAATTTAGAAGTTGGTAAAGAAACCTCAGTTGAAGATGTAAACAACATCATGAAAAAATATGCTCTTGAAGGTAAATTAGTAGAGCAAATTAAATATTCTTTAAACAACGAATTAGTATCATCTGATATTGTTGGAACTTCTGCTCCATCAATCTTTGATAGTAATGCAACAATTGTTTCTGGAGACGGAAAAAATATTGTTTTATATGTTTGGTATGATAATGAGTATGGGTATAGTCACCAAGTTATTCGTTTGGCTAAATATATTGCCAAAGTAAGACGTTATACTTACTATTAGTAGTTAATTTTAATTCAATAAAAAATCCGTTCTATCTATTGGAACGGATTTTTTTTATTTTAATTAATATGATTTTTATTTTTTTTTAAGGTGATTTCTTTTCTATCAAAATCTAAATACTCTTCTTCTTTTAATTCGTTTAGCAATATATTCAATGTTGGTCTCGAAGTACCAATAAGCGTAGCAAGCTCTTTCTGTGTATAAGGTTGTTTGATAATTGTGTCACCAGTCACAACATTTTTATACCCAAAATCTTCTCCTAATTCTTTGATGAATTCTTTTAACCTTGTTTTAGTATCTTTAAATAATAACAATTGTAATCTTCTTTCTAATTTTTTAAATCGAAAACCAATGAACTTATAAATTTTCAAACTGAATTCTTTATTTTCTCTAAGCAAATCAATCATCATATCAGTTGAAATTGTACACAATGAAGTTTCTGAATCGATTGCTTGAGCAAATTCATTTCTTTTTTCTTCACCCAAAATTGCTTTTTCTCCAAAAATTTCACCTCTAGATAAAATAGCCATTATAATTTCATCTCCATCTTCTGTCACATAACCGATTTTAACTTTACCATAATTTATTAAGTAAATTTTATCAGCACTATCTTCTTCAAAATAAATATAATCGTTCTTTTTATAAATATTAAATTCATGAGATTTCTTAAAATCCTTAAAACGATGCGGACAAAGAATGGTGAATAAATTTACATCATCAAAAAACCAAAGAGAGTTCATAGCTTATTTTCTTTCTTTCAAAGTTAATCAATATTACAGATAAATAAAACACCCTAACTTTTATTTAAGAAAGCTTGATTTTCTTATTTATAAATTACATTCAAATCTTTAAAACTTTAAGTACTATTTCATATTAAATGTCACTATTTATTTTTCTCTCAAAAAAAAACATTTTATCCAAAAAAATCAGAACTAAATATATTATCAAACAATAAAAGGTCTTAAAAAATAAAAATTAAAGGAACTTAAACATGTTTTTATACATTTAAAACGGCTTTTTTTGTTAAATTTTAGTATTTTTACTATCCCTTAAATCAAACAACATGAAAAAAACCTACCTTTTTTTTCTTATTTTCAACATTAGCTTTATGCATGCTCAAGTTGGAATAGGAACAACAAACCCTACCGCAGATTTTGATATCAATGGAACGCTAAGAGTTAGAACAACAAACACAAACCTTAATGAATCAGCCGCAAAAGATTCTATTTTAGTTTCTGATAATCTTGGAAACATTGCACGAATTTCCTCAAAAAAAGTCATCGAAAGTCACTTAAAAACTTTCATAAAAGGAAATTTTTCAAGTGGTTCAAATGTTGCGTTATCTTTAACATCTAACACTTCAATTATTCCTTTTAACATTACCGACTTCGACACAAACTCAGAGTTCAACAATACGACGCATGTTTATTCGGCAAAACAAGATGGCATCTATAGTGTATATGTCCAAATTAGAGGTTCTGGACTAAGCGTTGCAACTAATTTTGGAGTTCAAATTTTAAAAAATGGAAGTGTAATTTCTCAAAATAGTTTTGCTAATATAGGCATCACTATTATAGGTACAATTAATGTTACACCTCCAATAAGAAATTCACAAACGCTTGTACAATTAAACACTGGAGACACTATCCAATTTAATGTAGTAAGCAATCTACTAAACTTATCCCTTTTAGGAACTGATGAAGATTGTTATTTTACCATCCATCAAGTACGATAAATTAAAAGTTATGATATAAAAAAACTCTTGAATAGCTTTTATACTAATTCAAGAGTTTTGTGTTTTAAATTACTTTAAAAGAAAATTATGCGTTCTCTGCAGCAATTAAATTAAGTGCAGAACCTGCTTTAAACCATTCAATTTGACCGTCATTATAAGTATGATTTGCCATTATTATATCTTTCGAACCGTCAGCATGAACCAATTCTATAGTCAATGGCTTTCCTGGAGCAAACTCTGTTAAATCTAAGAAGTTAATTGTATCATCTTCTTGAATTTTATCATAATCAGCTTCATTAGCAAATGTTAAACCTAACATACCTTGCTTTTTAAGGTTTGTTTCATGAATTCGAGCAAAAGATTTAACTAAAACCGCTTTAACTCCTAAAAACCTAGGTTCCATTGCAGCATGTTCTCTTGAAGAACCTTCACCATAATTGTGATCTCCAACAACAATTGAAGGAACACCAGCTGCTTTATATGCTCTTGCTGTTGCAGGAACAGTATCAAAAGCACCTGTTAATTGATTTTTAACTTTATTTGTTGCTTGACCAAATGCATTGACAGCACCAATCAACATATTGTTAGAAATATTATCTAAATGTCCACGGAAACGTAACCATGGTCCAGCCATAGAAATATGATCTGTTGTACATTTACCAAATGCTTTAATTAATAATTTTGCACCTGTAATATTTTTTCCATCCCACGGTTCAAAAGGAGCTAATAATTGAAGTCTATCTGAAGTTGGAGAAACAACTACTTCAACTCCACTTCCATCTTCAGCTGGAGCTTGAAAACCAGCATCTTCAACATCAAATCCTTTTTTAGGTAATTCATCACCATAAGGGGTTTTTAACATTACTTCTTCACCTTTATCATTGATTAAAGCATCTGTTAAAGGATTGAAATCTAGTCTTCCAGAAAGTGCTAAAGCAGCAACCATCTCAGGTGAAGTTACAAAAGCGTGAGTATTTGGGTTTCCGTCAGCACGTTTAGAAAAGTTTCTGTTGAATGAGTGTACAATAGTATTTTTCTCTTCTTTGTTTGCACCTTCTCTATCCCATTGACCGATACATGGTCCACAAGCATTAGTAAAAACTTTTGTACCTAACTTTTCAAAAGTGTCAATGATTCCATCTCTTTCAATAGTATATCTAATTTGTTCTGAACCTGGATTAATTCCGAATTCCGCTTTTGGTGTAATTCCGTTATCAATTGCTTGTTGCACAATTGAAGCTGCTCTTGACATATCTTCATATGAAGAGTTTGTACAAGAACCTATTAATCCCCATTCCACTTTAATTGGCCATCCATTAGCTTGAGCTTCTTCTTTCATTTTAGAAACTGGAGTTCCTCTATCTGGAGTAAATGGTCCGTTGATATGTGGTTCTAGTTCCGAAAGGTTAATTTCGATAACCTGATCAAAATAAGTTTCTGGATTTGCATAAACTTCAGCATCTGCCGTTAAGTATGCTGCAACTTTATCAGCAGCATCTACTACATCTTGACGATCAGTTGCTGATAAATACCTTCTCATTGAGTCATCATAACCAAAAGTTGAAGTTGTAGCCCCAATTTCTGCACCCATATTACAAATTGTTCCTTTACCTGTACAAGACATTGAAGTTGCTCCTTCACCAAAATATTCTACAATTGCACCTGTTCCACCTTTTACAGTAAGAATATCAGCTACTTTAAGAATAACATCTTTTGGTGCTGTCCAACCCGAAAGTTTTCCAGTTAATTTAACTCCAATTAATTTTGGAAATTTCAATTCCCATGACATTCCAGACATTACATCAACTGCATCTGCTCCACCAACACCAATGGCTAACATTCCTAATCCACCAGCATTTACTGTATGTGAATCTGTACCAATCATCATTCCACCTGGAAATGCATAATTTTCTAAAACGATTTGGTGAATAATTCCCGAACCTGGTTTCCAAAAACCAATTCCATATTTATCTGAAACTGATGATAAAAAGTCAAAAACTTCTCTTGATTGTTCGTTTGCTAATGCTAAATCTTTTTTAGCACCGTCTTTAGCTAAAATTAAGTGATCACAGTGCACTGTTGTTGGAACAGCTACTGTTTTCTTATTGGCATGCATAAATTGCAATAAAGCCATTTGAGCAGTTGCATCTTGACAAGCTACTCTATCTGGAGCAAAATCTACATAATCTTTACCTCTAGTGTAAGCTGTTGTAGGATTTCCGTCCCAAAGGTGAGAATACAAAATCTTTTCTGACAATGTAAGTGGACGTCCAACTATATCACGAGCTTTATCAACACGTTCAGCCATAGTTGCATACACTTGTTTAATCATTTCTATATCAAATGCCATAGTATAAATTAATTATTAAGTTTGTTATTTTTTTAGTGGAACAAATTTAAGAAATCTTAATGAGAATTGAAAATTTTTAATAAAAACTTAATTTAGAAGAATTATTAATTAAGAAGTAGCTGTTTTAATGAATATTTTTCAACAGAAACGCAATTTGTTTCGTTTTTACTATTTTTAAGTTTAAAAAATAGCAATTTGATAAAATCAACGGCTTGTTTTTATTAATTTCATAATTCGGAAAGTATTTAGTATGATTCCAAATTAACTAAAATATTTGAGCCACAAAAAAAGCTGTTATTAAAACAGCTTTTCAATGATCATTTCTTCAGAAATTCCTTCGGCATCAGCTTTGTAATTTTTTACAATTCTGTGTCTCAAAATTCCTTTGGCAACCGCTTTTACATCTTCTATATCTGGAGAATATTTTCCATTAAAAGCTGCATTAGCTTTGGCTGCTAAAATTAAATTTTGTGAAGCCCTTGGCCCTGCTCCCCAATCAATATATGTTTTTACAAAATCTGTAGTCAATGGATTATCAGGTCTTGTTTTGCTTACCAAAGTAACTGCATATTCAATTACGTTATCAGCCACAGGAATTTTACGAATTACATTTTGAAAGTCTATAATTTCCTGAGCCGAAAACAAAGAATTAACCACTGGTTTATGATCTGAAGTTGTTGCTTTTACAACATCTATTTCTTCTTGAAATGTTGGGTAATCCAACTTAATAGCAAACATAAAACGGTCTAATTGTGCTTCTGGTAATGGGTACGTTCCTTCTTGCTCAATAGGATTTTGAGTTGCTAATACAAAATAAGGTAAATCTAATTTATAGTGATGACCAGCAACTGTTACAGCACGTTCTTGCATAGCTTCTAAAAGGGCAGCTTGTGTTTTTGGTGGTGTTCTGTTAATCTCATCTGCCAAAATAATATTGGAAAAAACTGGTCCTTTTATAAATTTAAATTGACGGTTTTCATCTAATATTTCACTTCCTAAAATATCAGAAGGCATTAAATCGGGTGTAAACTGAATTCTTTTAAAATTTAAACCTAAAGCTTGTGAAATTGTGTTAACCATTAAAGTTTTAGCTAAACCAGGCACACCAACTAAAAGCGCGTGTCCTCCTGAAAAAATACTCAAAATTATTTGGTTTACAACTTCATCTTGTCCAATGATTACTTTAGCAACTTCTCTTTGAAGTTCAGCTTTCTTTTCAACCAATTGTTTTAATGCTGCAACGTCTGACATATAGATTTTAGTTTTCTAATATTAAGTTTCTAAAATACAAAAATTATTTTATCTCTTTCTTCAACCAATCACTAGCAAAAACGCAATCGCGATATTCACCGTTAATTTTGATGTAAGTTTGTGTAATTTTTTCTTTAGTCCATTTCCCAATTGCAGTAATTTGCTTGTCTTTTAGTGCAATTTCTTTGATTTTAATAAAGTCCTTAGAGAAATCTGCAGTGTGTTCTTCTGTTTTTTGGTTAACGGTAATTATCTTAAAAAACTTTCCTTCTCCAGGAATTTCATCTAAAATAACTCTTGAAATTTCATTGGTTTGTAATTCTGAAATTTCATTGTAAAGAGATGGATCCATTTTAGTCAACTCAAATTTTGGTTCTAAAGTTTTAGGATTCAAAATAATTCCACCGTTATTCTTAGTTTCTTTATCTTCTGATAATGACTTTGCTGCTTCAGCAAATGTAAGTTCTTTATTTAAAATTTTTGCTCTAATGTTTTCTATTCTAGTTTTAGCTTCTGTCAATGCTTCTTCACTAACTTTTGGCGACATTAAAATGTGTCTTAATTCAATTTCTTGACCTAATATTTTTTCTACTTTAATAATATGAAAGCCATAAACTGTTTCAAAAGGTTCAGAAATTTCACCTTCTTCTAATGTAAAGGCAACATCTTTAAATTCTTTTACGAATTGTGTTTTCTTGTTGATTTTGTAATAACCACCATTTGGAGCAGATGCCCTATCTTCTGTATAAAGCACAGCTTTTGTAGTAAAACTCGACCCATTTTCTAAAACATCTTGCTTTATTTCTTTTAGTTTTTTAATCACTTTTTGTTTTTCAGCTTCACTTACAATTGGCTTTACAACAATCTGTGCTATTTCTACTTCCGAACCTATAGTTGGAATTTCATCTTTTGGAATTTTATTGAAGAAATTTCTAACTTCTTCGGGAGTGATTTCTATGTCATCAACAATTTTTTTATTCATTGCTTGAACAAGTTTGTTCATTTTAATGATATCAAAAAAGTAGCTTTTAAAATCATCTGCGTTTTTCTTATTGTAATATTTCACAACTTTATCCATTGAACCTATTTGCTCAACCATTACTCCAAGTTGTTCATCCATATAACCTCTTACTTCTTCATCTGTTACCACTAAACTGTCTTGAACAGCATGATGAGCATATAATTTGTCTTCTAAGAGTTTTCCAAGCAACTCACATCTTGTGACATTTTCGCTAGAAATACCTTGCGCTCTTAATTCGATCATCATTAAATCAATATCTGAGTCTAAGACAACATAATCTCCAACAACTGCTGCTACTCCATCAATTTTTTGTTTTTTAGGTTGTGCTTGTAAGGTAGTCACAGCCAAAAGTATAAACACAAAAAGTGCTTTTAATTTACTTGTATATTTCATATTTCTTGTCTTTAAGAGCATCTGTTGTGATGTCTTTTTGATATTTATTTATTAATTCTGTTTTTCGTTTATTAAGGATAACTTTTTTTAATGTAGGTTTTATATATTGAAATGGTGAAATTTGATTTTTATCAATATAATTAGATGTTTTAATCAAATACATATCCGTTGAATCGGCAAATTTAACTGTTTTTCCTGCTATAATGTAATTTTCTTTATTATCTACATTTACAACAGGTAGTTTTTCATAAACTTGATTCATATCAATCCATATAGAATCATTAAAGGCATAACTTTTAAATTCAATGGTGCTGTTTGTTAAAAATTCCTTATTTTCTTTGCTACTATTCACAAATTTATTTGAAAGTATATTAAGTTTAGGATTACTTTTATTAATTTGAATATAACTCATCTTAACCAAAGCTGCGTTTGTTTTGAAATTCTCCTTATTTTTTGCGTAATATTCACTCAATTCTTTTTCACTAACTACTGTATCTAATGATTTGTATACTAATTGTTCTATATAGGCTTTAGTATATAAATCTTTCTTATATTGTTCCACCAGTTTATTTAGTTCTGTCTGCTTTTCATCTGAAAGATTTAACTCAGCAGCATTGAACAATAATTTTTGGGAAGCCCATCGATCAATAAAATCTTTTACGATAACCAAACTATCTTCTTTTGAAGTTCCTGCTGGCACTAAATCTTTAATATCTTCTTTATATAAGCTTGAATTGTTAACTCTAGCGATAGCAACATGATCTACTTCATTTGTCTCTTTATTACAAGAAATAAATAATGCAAAAAAAGCTATAAACAAGAATCTAAATTTCATTAGGTTTATTTTAATTGATTTTTTACTTTTTGTAAAACGTCATTATTAACTTTAATTTCAACGTTTTTCTTCAATTCAGTAACCCAATTTGCTTCTAAATATTGTTGGTAGTCATTGATAACTCTTCCTCTTGCTTCTAAGAAATCTTTAGATTGTGATGGCAATACTTTTTGGGTATTTAAAAAGAAATAATAATCACCTTCTTTAACGATTTCAGAAAGCCCTGAATTTAGCTCTATTTTTTTTGGTAAAATTTTATCATCTTCTTCATAAACACCACTTTGAACCATTACATTTACTTTACCCTCTTCATTTATTTTTCCTTTTATGTAATCAGAATCTTTACCCTTTTTAGCATATTTAAATGCTTTTTCAATATCCGATTTGTTAGTAGAAGAATAAATTTCTGTTTCAACTCTTTTTTTCCATTTGTAATTAGCAATATTATCTAAATAAAATTGTTTTTGTCCAATAGAGTCTGATTTAGAACGCTCCCAAATTTCTTTTTCCATCAAATCAAACAACAACAAACCATCTCTATATTCATCCATTACATAACTAAATTCTGGATATTCTGATTCTAAATGAGCATCATAATATTCATTTAATTTAACATCAATAAATTGATCGTAGAAATGATCCACTAAATTATTGATAGGTTTAATTTGAACATTTTGTTTTTGTTGTTCTTGAAGATATTGTAAAAATACAGCTGCATTAATTTTCTCATCCTTATTAACAACCAACAACTCTTTATTGTTGGCTTTTAAAACTTCTGCACTAACTTCCCAAGTTTGTTTATAGTAATCATCTGTTACTAATTTTTTTACTGCAGTTAATGTTTTTTTATCTGTAGAAACTGTATATTTATTCTTTAATTTTTCAGTTAATGAAGAAGTAATTAACTTAGAGCGATCATCTCTTCTAATTTTATTTTCTAATTCTATTTTCGATTCATCAAATGTTTTAACTGGATGTCTTTCAATAAGTTTTACAACATGCCAACCAAATTGAGTTTTAAAAGGCTTCGAAACATCATTAGGGTTTTTAAGAGAAAAAGCTACTTCTTCAAACTCATTAGAACTCAATTGCCCTGTTCCAAAACGTTGTAAAACACCACCTTTTGTGGATGATGATTTATCTTCTGAAAATTGTTGAGCTAAAGATTCAAATCTTTCACCTTGTTGTAATTTTTGGTAAATATCTTCAATAGTATTTTTTGACAAATCATTTCCGTTGTCGTCTTTCTTTTCTAAAACCATTATGTGAGCAACAGTTACTTCACCTTTATTATCTCTTTGATCAACTACTTTTATCAAGTGATAGCCAAAACGAGTACGTGTAGGTTTAGAAATATCACCTTTAGAAGTATTAAAAGCTGCACTTTCAAACGGATACACCATTCTAAAAGCAGAAAAATAGCCTAAATCTCCTTTGTTGTCTTTTGCTGATGGATCTTGCGAATATTTTACAGCAGCATCTTCAAAAGACATTCCGTTTTTAATTTCGTTTCTTATTTTGATAGCTTCATTGTAAGCTTTTAATGTATCAGCTGGCATAGCATTTTCATCTACTAAAATTAAAATATGTGATGCTCTTACTTCTTTAAGAGAACGATCATAAGCTTCTTTAGTTAGTGCTTCAGTAACTTTAGAGTCACTAGTATAATTTTTTGAAAGTTGAGTTCGATAAGATTTTAATTCGTTTTGATATTTTAGGCTGTTTTGCAAACCACTTTTATAAGCTTTGTCAACTTTTAATTTATATCCTAAAAATAAATCAAAATAAACATCAATATCTTTTTGTGAGTCATCTTTAACTAAATCTAAATTTTTGTTATAAACTCTAATAAATTCATCCGTATAATATGGCTTATTGTCAATAGTGAATAATACTTCTTTTTTTACCTCTTGTGCAAAAACATTGCTAAATTGCAATAATAATAGTAATCCAAATACAAATTTATTTTTCATGTTCACTTTAAATAATTATCTTATAATTGTTACAATCAACAAAAATAATAATTCAAAGCTATTAATCAAGAATAACTTAATGTATTAACATAAAATTATACCAAATAAAAAACCATCTCGTTTATAGAGATGGTTTTTCTATGTAT
>NZ_CAWUIC010000014.1:0-89860 GCF_963922255.1 uncultured Flavobacterium sp.
ACTCGCGACAACCAGCTTGGAAGGCTGGAGCTCTACCAACTGAGCTACTTCCGCATTAATGAGGTGCAAATATACTTCAAAAGTTTTTTTAATTGCAACTTTTTTTTGAAAAAAATTTTTCATGGTTTTATTGTAAATTTACTAAAGAAATTTTTAGACCCTTAATCAATTATATTACAATTCATTATAAATTAAGACAACAATAAACGAACTAAATTTAGAAGATGTTTACCATATTCAACATAAGGTTTTGAGAAAAGTAAACTGTTAGGAACTACATTTTTTGAAGTAGAAATACACTATTAATTTGAGCAAAAAAATAATTAGATTTAACGTTGGAGAAAATATTGAAAATTATCATGAAAACCTTAATAATGAAAAATGGCAAACCTTTTGATATTGTAACCATAAAATTTCATTATATTATGTTTAAGAAATTGGCATAGTGTTTTTTAATCTTTAGAAATTAGCTATATTTGATATAAATGAATAGAAAAAAATACTCTCTTTTATTATTTATTACACTCTTTTTTTTACATAGCTGTAAAGAAAAAGTTACTCCTACAAAAGTTTCAAATTTCTTTGTGGACCAAGATTCTATTGATCAAATTATCAAACCTGAATTTTTAGAAAAAGAAAATGATGGCATCAAAGAATTGTATGCTTCATTTGACAATAAAATCATTTGGAATGATGATAAAAACAGAAAAACATTAATTGATTTTATTAAAAAAAGCGAAGAAGATGGCTTGTTTCCTGAAGATTATTATTTAAAAGAAATTGATTCTTTTGAGAGAAACAGATCAAAAATTAATTATAGTGATTTTCAAACCTTTGACTTACTACTTTCAAACGGTTTTAAAAATTTGGCCGACGATCTTCACAAAGGAAAATTAAATCCAAGAGATTTATATAACGATTGGGATTTACCTTATAAAAGTCCCATTAAAATTGAAAAAATTATTGAAGCTATTCAAAAAAATGAAGTTAATGATTTGCTAATTGATGTTTCAGTAAAAAATAAATTATACACTGATTTAAAAGAAGGTTTAAAATCCATCTTAAAAAAATCAGATTATAATTTTCCAAAAACAGTAGTTGAAACTAAAATTGTAGCCAATGATTCTTCAAAAACTATTCAAATCATCAAACAAAAATTAGTGTATTGGAATGATTTGAATGTAAATAACGGAACTTTAATTTATGATACAGAAACTGTAAAAGCAATTAAAAAATTTCAACAACGCAATGGATTATCTCCTGATGGTGTGATTGGAAAAGGTACAGTTGATGCTTTAAATTATTCCAAAGAAAAAAGAATTGAACAACTAAAAGTTAATTTAGAACGTTGGAAATGGTTTCCTGAAGATTTTGGAGAAAACTATATTTTTATCAATATCCCAGAATATAAATTGCATTTTGTTTATGAAAATGACACTGTTGAAACCAAAAGAATTGTGGTAGGAAAACCTTCTAGAAAAACACCGATTTTGACTTCAAAAATTAATAATTTAGTTTTTAACCCCACATGGACTGTTCCTCCAACTATTTTAAAAGAAGATTTGGTTCCTTCAGCTTCAAGAAACATTAGTTATTTTACACGTAATCGAATTACAATTTTAAACAGCAGAAAAGATACTATTAAACCAAAAGATTGGAATTCAAAAAATTATAAAAGCTATAGATATGTTCAAAGTCCAGGCTACAACAATTCACTAGGCTTAGTAAAATTTAATTTCCCAAATAAATACATGGTTTACCTTCATGATACAAATCATAGAGATTATTTTTCGCGTTCTTACAGAGCTTTAAGTTCTGGTTGTGTTCGTATAGAAGAACCATTGCCTTTTGCAAAAACAATACTAATGAAAGATGATGAAGAATTTTGGAAAGAATCTGAAATCGACACAATAATTAAAAAAGCAAAAACAAAAGTTGTTCCCATTAAAATTAATGTAAAAGTTTTTCAGTTATATTACACGAGTTGGGTTGAAAAATCCCAAATCATGTTTTGTCCTGACATCTATAAATTAGACGATGAATTGTATGAAAAACTAAGAAACAAATCCTCTGATAAGAGTTGATTTTCTTGAAGGATGATAAATAAATAAAACTGATTTATTTTTAATTTTTGAAATAATTTTATTTGTTAAGTTTACTGGTAAAGCAGGACAACCTTGACTTCTTCCTAATCTTCCGTTGTTTTTGGCAAAATTTTCACTAACATAATCTGCACCGTGTATAACAATTGCTCTTTCTCTTGCATTGTCATTTATTCCTTTTTCTATACCGTCTAATTTTAAAGACGAACCGTGTTTTCCAGTGTAAATTTCACCTGTTAAATAAAATCCTAAACTGCTTTTATAAGATTCAGATTTATTAGAGAAATTTGTAGCGAACTCTTCTCCCGAATTTCTTCCATGAGCTACTAATGTATGATATAAAACCTCATTAGATTCCATATCAATAATCCATAATCTTTTTTGGTTTGAAGACAAACTAAAATCAATTATTGTTAAAATATTATTTTCTAATTTGTTTTGAGATTTTAAACTTTCATATCCTTCAAAAGCTACTTCAAAACTTTCAAGAGACGGAACTGTTGTAGAATTTTCTTCAATTAAAGAAAATTTTTGCTCTGTTTTTGAAATTGAATTGTTTTTTGCTAAATGTAGTGTAACATTTTGCTTCGAGTTGTTTATTGTGTTCTCTTTAGTAGGTTTCGTTGAAAAAAAACTTAAAAAAACAATAAAATAAATCTTATAAATCATTGATAACTAGTTATTAATATTTGCCTTGGGGATGGCAAATGTAGAAATATTTTTAAATAATCCAAATTTTACAAATTAAATTTATGAAAACATTTTTTCACTTAATCGATAAAACAAGTTATTATAACGAATATTTTTTTACTTTAGTATAATTAAACATTGTTTTATTTATAATTGCATACCCAACTCTACTAACTAATGCATAAAAGAATTCTTTATTTGTATGTTCTTTTGTTAAGTACATATATAGTAAATTCTCAAACTTCTAATAAAAAAGTAGCCCAAGCACATCGGGCAAACAATCGTATTGCTATTGACGGTAAATTAAATGAAGAAGAATGGAATAATACAATTCCAGCAAAAGACTTCATAATGTTTTATCCAGATAATGGAAAAGAAGAAAATCCAGACAAAAAAACTGAGGTTAAAATTCTATATGATGATGATGCAATATATGTTGGTGCCACAATGTATGATAATCCAGAAAATATTTTAAAAGAAATTAAACTAAGAGATCAATTCGGAACTTCTGACCATTTTGGTGTTTTTTTCAATGGCTTTAACGACAATCAACTAGAATATCGTTTTTTTATTAGTGCAGCTGGTGTTCAATTAGATGCAATTGCAACTTCTGCTGGTGAAGATTATACTTGGGATGCTATTTGGGATTGTAAGGTAAAAATCACTGAGAATAGTTGGGTTGCTGAATTTAAAATTCCTTATGCAGCATTACGTTTTTCTGAAAATGAAAAACAAGTTTGGGGTTTAAATATGTATAGAGAAATCAAAAAAGACAACACTAGTTATTGTTGGAATTTTATCGATAGCAATCTAAACAACGAAGTAGTTCAAGCTGGAATTTTAGAAGGAATTGAAAACATAAAACCTCCAACACGTTTGTTTTTCATTCCATATACTTCGTATTATCACAATAATAACGACAGTGATTCTGACAATAAATTTAAAATTGGAATGGATATTAAGTATGGAATTAACGATTCGTTTACTTTAGATGCAATTTTAGTTCCTGATTTTGGACAAACTACTTTTGACAATGTCAATTTGGTTTTAGGTCCTTTTGAGCAACAATTTAACGAAAACAGGCCTTTCTTTACGGAAGGAACTGATTTATTTAATAAAGGAAACTTATTTTATTCAAGACGAATTGGTGGTGCTCCTATTTTAGAACCAACTTTAAGTGATGATGAGGAAATTATAGAAAATCCAAGTACAACAAACTTACTGAATGCAGTAAAAATTTCTGGAAGAACCTCAAAAGGATTAGGTATTGGATTCTTAAATGCTATTACGGAAGACACCTATGCAGAAATTTCAAATACAACCACTAATCAAACCAGAAAAGAATTAATTGAACCTTTTACTAACTTTAATATTTTTGTTTTAGATCAGCGTTTTAGAAAAAATTCTTCTGTTTCTTTTATAAACACAAGTGTAATTAGAAATGGTTCTGCAAGAGATGCAAATGTATCTGGATTAGTTTTTGATTTGAACACTAAAACCAATACCTATAAATTATCTGGTGATTCAAAATTTAGTTACTTAAATGATTTTGGAACCATCAAAAGAGGTACAAATTCATCATTGTTTTTTGGTGATACAAAAGGAAAATATCAATACGGATTTGGTTCAGGATACATTTCAAAAGATTACGATCATAATGATTTAGGAATTATATTTAGAAATAATTATTATTCTTTTAATACAAATGGAAGTTATAGAACTTTAAAAAAGACAAAACATTTCAATAACATCAAATTACAATCTGATATTAATACTGAATTTGAAAATAGTACTAATAAATTACAATTAGGAACTATTTCTTTCACTGGAGATTTTTTTAGTTTAAAGAATGATGCTTTAAAATTAAACGCAACATTAAGTCCTTTTGAAACATTTGATTTTTATTTTCCAGGAATTGATGGAAGATATAATTACAATCCAAAATATATTGATTTAACTTCTGTAATTTCATCTAACAGAAATAGAAGGTATTCTTTTGATTTAACTGGTAATTTTGTTAAACATGATCAACCAGGTCGAAAAAGCTACACCATTAGTTTGGGTCAAGAATATCGATTTAGTGATAAGTTTTATGTTCGTTATGGTGTAAGAGGTATAAAAGATAGAAATGACATTGGTTTAGTGGATTACAGCAACAATGATATAATTTATGCCAGAAGAGATATCAATACATTGGAACATCAAATTACCAGCAAATACTCCATTAATAATGTCATGAATTTTAATTTAAAAGTCAGGTATTATTGGGCTCATGCAATCAATAACAAATTTCTAACTTTAAGAGAAGACGGTTATTTTGATGAGAATATTACATATAATTTAAACAAAAATATCAATCAAAATATCTGGAATTTTGATTTATCATATACTTGGTGGTTTGCTCCAGGAAGTTTAGTTTCTGTCTTATATAGAAACAATTCTAGTTTAGCAGAAAGAAATTTTAACACTAACTTTAGTAACAATTTGAAAAATGTTTTGTCTAATAACCCAAACAATACTATTTCAATTAGTTTTAGATATTACATAGATTACAATCAAGCTAAAAACATTTTTTAAGCCTGTTACAATCTTAAATATTTCTTAATAATTGAGGTTAAAAAAAATAAAATTTACTTTTGTAAAAAAACTTCAATGTCTTTTAATTTCAAAGCTTTTTTTGTTCTACTTTTTTCTGTTTCAATCTACAGTCAAGAAATCACTATTTCAAAAAAAATACTAGATGCTAAATTTGCTTCAGAAGCTATAACTATTGATGGTGAATTAAATGAACCTATCTGGCAAACTGCTCAAATTGCAACTGATTTTATCTCCTTTGAACCCAAAAACGGAACACCAATTCCAGAAGAATTAAGATCTGAGATTAAAGTTGCTTATGATAATGATGCTGTTTATATTGGAGCTATCCATTATGACAATGAACCTACAAAAATTTTAAAAGAAATTACTGAACGAGATGATTTTGGAACTAGCGATTTGTTTGGTGTTTTTATAAACGGTTACAATGATGGCCAACAAGATTTTCAGTTTTATGTTTCCGCTGCCAATGGTCAAGCTGATTGTAACTTTACATCACAAAATGGAGAAGATTACTCATGGAATGCCATTTGGAATAGTAAAGTCAAAATAACCGATTATGGTTGGGTTGTAGAAATGAAAATTCCTTATGCTGCTCTAAGATTTCCAAGCACAAATATTCAAACTTGGGGAATTAATTTTTTTAGAGAAGTAAGACGAAACAGGCAAAAATACACTTGGAATCATATCGATAATAAAATTGGAGCATTTTCGCAACAAGCTGGAATTTTAACTGGCATAAAAAAAATAACACCTCCTACTCGATTATTTTTAATTCCTTACGCATCTTCCTATGTAAATTCAAATAAAGAAGAAACTACTTTTACTCAAAAAGGAGGTTTAGATATTAAATATGGAATTAATGATGCGTTTACCTTAGATGCGATTTTAGTTCCTGATTTTGGACAAACAAAATTTGACAATGTCGTTTTAAACCTTGGTCCTTTTGAACAACAATTTAACGAAAACAGACCTTTTTTTACAGAAGGAACAGATTTATTCAATAAGGGAAATTTATTATATTCTCGAAGAATTGGAGCTGGTCCAGAGTTTTATCCATATTTGGCAGACAATGAAATAATAGATGAATTTCCTAGTACTGTTAATTTACTAAATGCTATAAAAATATCTGGCAGAAATAATGAAGGTCTTGGTATTGGTTTTTTAAATGCAATTACTAAAAAAACAACTGTAAATATTAGAAATACAGATGATGGAACTTCGCGTGAAGAAGTTGTTTCTCCATTAACAAATTACAATGTTACCGTTTTTGACCAACGTTTTAATCAAAACTCTTCTGTTACATTTATCAATACAAATGTCACAAGAGATGGAGGTTTTAGAGATGCCAATGTTTCTGGTTTACTTTTTGATTTGAATACAAAAGCGAATACTTATAATTTATCAGGAAAAATTACAGCCAGTAGTGTTTACGATATCGAAAATAAAAGTGGAATAAACTCATCCATTTACTTAGCTGAAACTTCCGGAAAAATAAGATATAGTTTAGGAGCTGATTATGTTTCAAAAGATTTTGACAATAATGATTTAGGAATTAATTTTCTAACCAATTATTACGACATTTTTTCGAGTGCAAGTTATCGTATTTTAAATCCAACAAAATATTTCAATACCTTCAGAGTAAATTTGAATAGTTATATGGAATTCAATAATACTTCTAATTACATTCAAGATAATAATTTCAATATTAACATCAATTCAAACACAAAGAAGAATCATTATTTTGGATTAGGATTTAATGTTAGACCATTAGAAAGTTATGATTATTATGAAGCACGTGTAAACGATCGTTATTTAATATTACCTGAATTCTATAGTAGTTGGTTTAGTATTTCTACAAACTATAATTATAAATTTGCTTTAGATGTCAATATTGAATATGCAAAATTTAATGAAGAAAGTCGTGAAAATTATAGTCTATTTGTTAGTCCAAGATATCGATTTAGCGACAAACTTTCTTTGATTTATGGGATAAATCCATACATTCAAAAAAATAATATTGGTTGGGTTGACTATTTATCGTCTTCAGACGAAATTATTATGGCAAGAAGAGATAGAAATACCGTAAATAATACTTTAACTGGTAAATATTCTATTAATAGTCAAATGAATTTTAGCTTATCAGTTCGTCATTATTGGTCATTTGCCGAAAACAACAAGTTTTTCACTTTACAAGAAAATGGCAGATTACTCGAAAATTTAGCTTACAATGCCAGCAAAAATTCTAATTTTAATACTTGGAATTTAGATTTATCTTATTCATGGTGGTTTGCTCCAGGAAGTCAGGCTACAGTTCTTTATCGTAACAATGCTTCTGATTTTAATAGAGTAATCAATAAAAGTTATGGAAGTAATTTGAATAATGTTTTTGCTGATAATTTAAATCACACTTTTTCTGTTAGTATTCGTTATTTTATTGATTATAATCAAGCTAAAAATTGGTTGTAATTTAATACCTTTGGAATTGTTAATTGAAAACAAGTCCAATGCACAAGAAAGTAATCTTAATGATTTTAGATGGTTGGGGAAAATCTCCTGACCCAAAAGTTTCTGCAATTGATAATGCAAATACACCTTTCATAGATAGTTTATATTCCAAATATCCAAATGCACTTTTAAGAACTGACGGTCTAAATGTTGGTTTACCAGAAGGACAAATGGGTAATTCCGAAGTAGGACACATGAATCTTGGAGCAGGACGAATTGTCTATCAAGATTTAGCAAAAATAAATTTAGCAGTTGCAAATAAAACAATGAATCAAGAAAAACCTTTAATGGATGCTTTTGATTATGCCAAGAAAAACAATAAAGCTGTTCACTTTTTAGGTTTAGTTTCTGATGGTGGAGTTCATAGTCACACTTCTCACTTAAGAGGTTTAATTGATGTGGCACAAGAAGTAGGGATTCAAAATATGTTTGTTCATGCGTTTACTGATGGTCGTGATGTTGATCCAAAATCTGGAGCCAATTATATTTTAGATTTAGACAATTATTTACAAAACACCAACGCAAAATTAGCTTCAGTTATCGGACGATATTATGCAATGGATAGAGACAAACGTTGGGAAAGAGTAAAATTAGCCTATGATTTATTGGTGAATGGTATAGGTACAAAAACAACAAATCCTGTAAAAAACATTTTAGAAAGTTATACAAATGATGTAACTGACGAATTTATTCAACCATTAGTGGTAACTGATGAAAACTGTAAACCAGTAGCAACAATTAAAGAAGATGATGTAGTTGTATTTTTTAATTTCAGAACAGATAGAGGAAGGGAATTAACAGAAGCATTAACACAAACAAATTTTCACGAACAGAACATGCATAAATTAAATTTGTATTATGTTACTATGACAAATTATGATGAAACCTATTCAAATGTTCATGTAATTTATGATAAAGATAACATCACTGAAACATTAGGTGAAGTTTTAGAAAAAGCCAATAAAAAACAAATACGAATTGCCGAAACCGAAAAATATCCACACGTAACATTCTTCTTTTCTGGTGGTAGAGAAGCACCTTTTACTGGTGAAACAAGAATTTTAAAAAACTCTCCAAAAGTAGCTACTTATGATTTACAACCTGAAATGAGTGCTTTTGAATTAAAAGATGCTTTAATTCCAGAACTTAGAAAAGGTGAAGTAGATTTTGTATGTTTGAATTTTGCTAATGGAGATATGGTTGGTCATACTGGAGTTATGGAAGCAGCCATTAAGGCTTGTGAAGCAGTTGATATTTGCGTAAAAGAAGTTGTTGAAACTGCTTTAGAAAATAATTACACAACAATTATCATTGCAGATCATGGAAATTGTGAAATGATGATTAATCCTGATGGAAGTCCAAATACGGCTCACACAACTAATCCAGTTCCAATTATTTTAGTTGACAAAGAATTAAAAAATATAAACAATGGTGTTTTAGGTGATTTAGCTCCAACCATTTTAGAATTAATGGGTGTTGAAAAACCGGAAGCTATGACATGTAAATCTTTATTATAACGAGAAAAATATTATTTTTAATTCTTACTTTTTATACTTTTAGTTGTGTATCAGCAACAAAAGGAACTGATGGAAAACCCGGTGAAAATGGTAAAGAAAGTATAAACGGACAAAAGGGTGTAAATGGAAAAGATGGTGAAAATGGCACTTCAGAAAAACAAACCATAATTAAAAAATAATTTTATGAAAAAAATATTATTAATATTACTACCTTTTATATTTATAAATTGTAGTCCAACAGGAAAAATCATATCTAATGAAAATGAAAAAATTATGATAGGAAAAGCCACAAAATCTGATTTAGAAAAAGCTCCTTTTGATTCTTGGTACACTTCTGGTTTTAATGATTACAAACCAAATGAAGAAGTTACCAATCAATTAAAAGACAAAGTAATCAATATTACTGTTACGATTTTTATGGGAACATGGTGCGAAGACAGTCACAATCATGTGCCAGATTTTTATAAAGTTTTAGAAGCTTGCCAGTTTAAAGAAAGAGGAATTACTTTAATTGCAATGGATAAAAATAAAACCACTCCCGAAAACCTTGAAGCTGGATCAAACATTACAAATGTTCCAACTTTTATTTTTTATGAAAAAGGAGTTGAAATTGGCAGAATTGTAGAATCTCCAAAAGTGAGTTTAGAACAAGATATGTTAGATATCCTTTCTGGAAAAGATTACAAGCTTAATTATTCAAATTAAAAGATAGCTTAAATATAATCCTGATTTTCATCAGGATTTTTTTTGAACAATTCTTAATCAAAAGTTAAACTTTTAAATATTGAAAGTATTACTATTATATTTGCGTAGTAAAACTTTAATTATGCAAAATTTATTTAACAATTTTAAAATTACAATAAATAATAAACTGTACGTAAAAGATCCAGAAACATCAGATTTAGGAAAAAAAATAGTTCAAAATAGCATTATTTTAATTGATGAAATAGGTTTTGAAGCTTTTACTTTTAAAAAATTAGGTGAAAAAATTCAATCTAATGAAAGTTCAATTTATCGTTATTTTGAAAATAAGCACAAACTTTTAATCTATTTATCTTCATGGTATTGGTCTTGGATTGAGTACAATTTAGTTTTTTCGACTAATAATATTTCAACTCCATTAGAAAAATTAGCTGTTGGAATAAGAATCGTGACTCAAAAAATTGAAGATGATAAAAACACAGCTCATATTGACGAGTCTATTCTAAATAAAATTATCATTTCTGAATTCACAAAAACACTTTTAACTAAAGAAGTTGACGAAGAAAACAAAGAAGGGTTCTTTTTAGTTTATAAAAGAGTTATTTATAGAATTATCGAAATGATTGAAGAAGTAAATCCAAAATACCCTTATGCAAAAAGTTTAGCTTCATCAATTGTTGAAGGAACTTTACATCAAAACTATCTTAAAGCTCATTTTAAAACCATCACAAGTTTATCTGAAAAAGATTGCATTACTGAATTTTATTTAGACATCATCAAAAAAGTATTATAATGAAACCTATTGAAAGATTTAAAAATTTAATTAAAGCTGACAAAAAAGACATCTATCAACTTTTCATTTATTCTATTATTGGTGGACTAATTAGTTTATCTATTCCACTAGGAATCCAAGCTATCATTAACTTTATTCAAGCAGGAAAGATAAGTACATCTTGGATTGTTTTAGTAATTATTGTTGTAACTGGAGTTGCTTTTGTAGGAATTCTAAAAATTATGCAGTTTAGAATAACTGAAAATTTACAGCAAAAGATATTTGTTCGTTCCTCATTTGAATTTGCATTTCGTTTTCCAAAAATCAAATTCGAACAACTTTACAACTATTCACCACCAGAATTAGCTAATCGTTTTTTTGACACAATAACAGTCCAAAAAGGCTTTTCAAAGTTAATATTAGAAGTTTCAACCTCAGCACTTCAAATTATTTTTGGTATAATATTACTATCGTTATATCATTCCTTTTTTATACTTTTTGGAATTATTTTAATGATAATACTTTATTTAATTTTTAAAATAAATTTTAACTCAGGAATAAAAACAAGTTTAAAAGAATCAAAATATAAATATAAAGTTGCTCATTGGTTACAAGAAATTGCAAGAAATCATTTAAGTTTTAAAAATGATAAATTATTCGATTTTTCGTTAAAAAAAAATGACCATTTAGTGAATGAATATTTACATTATAGAGAAAGTCATTTTAAAGTATTAAGAAGGCAATTTATTCAATTAACAGGTTTTAAAGTTTTAATTTCTGCCGGATTGTTAATAATTGGTGGAATGTTAGTACTAAATAATCAAATGAACATTGGTCAGTTTGTTGCAGCAGAAATTGTCATAATTACCATAATTGCAGCTGTTGAAAAACTATTTTATGGATTAGAACTATTTTATGATGTTATAACCTCTTTAGAAAAACTAGGAACTGTTGTTGATTTAGATTTGGAAAAAGAAAAAGTAATTACAAATTATACAATTGAAGGTAAAGAAATAAATATTTCTACAGAACAACTAACTTTTCAATTTCCAGATGCAGATTTACCAGCTATAAAAGATTTAAATTTAACAATAAATTCAGGTGATAGAATATTAATTCAAGGTGAAAATGGCTCAGGAAAAACAACTTTAATTCGATTATTATCAAGACTCTTAGAACCATCAGCAGGAACAATTTTTATTAACAACACCAATTATAAAAAGTTCTCTTATGAAGAATACAGATCAAAAATTGGAGTTATAACATTAAACGATTCCACATTTGAAGGAACAATTTATGAAAACATTACTTGTAGTTGTCCAACGGTTTCAATGAGTGATGTAAATGAAGTATTAGAAAAACTAGAATTAATTGATTTAATTAAATCACTGCCTTTAGGATTAGAAACACCTTTGCTTTCCGAAGGCAAACAAGTAAACTCATCTGCTATTCAAAAAATATTATTAGCAAGAATCTTAATAACAAAACCAAAGATTTTATTTTTAGAAGAACCAGTAGACAAACTTGACAAATATACAGCAGGAAGAGTTATTGATATGTTGACAGACAAATCAAACCCATGGACATTAGTTGTAGTTTCAAAAAGCAAATATTGGAAAGAAAAATGCAACCAAATTATTACATTAGAAAAAGGTCAAATTAAATCCATTAAATAATTTATTATGTTAAATATTACGAAAAACAGAATAGACCAATGGGTTGAATTAAAAAAATATAAGTCAACCAAAGTACTTGAAGACAACAAAGGATATTTAATGATCAAAAGAACCATTTGGGTTTGTGTCATTTGTTTAGTTATTTTTCTTTTTCTTCCTTGGACGCAAAATGTATCTGGAATTGGAACTGTAACTACTTTAAAGCCAAACCAACGACCACAAACTATTCATACAACTATTGCAGGACGAATTGAAAAATGGTATGTTAATGAAGGAGATTTTGTAAAAAAAGGAGATACAATATTATTTATTTCAGAAATTAAAGAAGATTATTTAGATCCAAATTTAGTTGAGAATACAGGTAATCAAGTTGCTGCTAAAGAAAGTTCGGTCAAATCTTATGCTTCAAAAGTAAATGCTTTGGAAAATCAGATTGGTGCAATTGATAACGAAAGAGCTTTAAAGTATAAACAAGCTCAAAACAAATTAAAGCAAGCATATTTAAAAGTACAAAGTGATAGTATAGATTTAGAAGCTGTAAAAACACAATTAACAATTGCAAAAACCCAATTTAATCGAGCTGTTAACTTGAATAAAGAAGGTTTAAAACCAATGACTGATGTTGAAGAAAAACGAGTAAAACTTCAAGATACAGAAGCGAAAATAATTACGCAAGAAAACAAATTTATAGCTGCACAAAATGAAGTTTTAAATGCAAGAATGGAATTGAACAGAATTTTAGCAGAATATTCAGAAAAAACAGCAAAAGCTCAAAGTGACAAACAAACAGCATTAAGTTCTCAATTTGATACAGAAGCACAAGTCAATAAACTTAAAAACCAATATACGAATTACCAAATTAGAAATGGTATGTATTATATTTTGGCACCTCAAAACGGATATATCAACAGAGCATTGCAATCTGGTTTAGGGGAAACATTAAAAGAAGGAACACCAATTGTAAGTATAATGCCTTCAAGTTTTGATATTGCAGTGGAAACTTATATTTCACCAATAGATTTTCCATTAATTAATAAAGGAGAAAAAGTACGTGTTTGGTTTGATGGTTGGCCTTCAATTGTATTTAGTGGTTGGCCTGGAGCCTCTTATGGAACTTTTGGTGGTGTAATTGTAGCCAAAGAAAATTTTATAAGTCAAAACGGAAAATATAGAGTTTTAATTGCTCCTGATAAATCTGAAAAAGAATGGCCCAAAAAACTAAGTATTGGTGCGGGAACACAAACTATTGCCCTTTTAGATACTGTTCCTATTTGGTTTGAAATTTGGAGAACACTAAACGGTTTTCCTCCTAATTATTATACAACTGAAAAGTCAGATACTGAAAAAAAATAAAAATGAACAAAAACATTATTTATCTTTTCTTGTTCTTCAGTTCTATTCTTGTTGCTCAAGAAAAGAACCAAAAAGAGTTTACCTATAATGAATATTTAGGCTATGTAAAGAAGTTTCATCCTTTAGTCAAACAAGCTAATTTAAAATTAAATGAAGCTCAAGCCATTCTTATGCAATCGCGAGGTGCATTTGATCCAAAATTAGAAGCAGAATACAGCGAAAAACAATTTGCCGACAAAAATTACTATTCCATTTTTAATGGAAGTTTTAAAATCCCAACTTGGTATGGCATTGAAATAAAAGCTGCATTTGATAATGCTGAAGGAATTTATGTAAATCCAGATATGACTTTGCCAAATAGTGGTTTAACTTCATTAGGAATTACAGTTCCAATTGGTCAAGGTTTATTTATTAATCAAAGAATGGTTGATTTAAAAAATGCCAAATTGCAAAAAACAGTCAATGAAGCAGAAAGAAATTTAGAAGCTGTTGAAGTTTTACACAAAGCATCTTTAGCTTATTTTGAATGGAAGAAAAATTTTAGTGAAGTTAAACTTTATGAAGAATATTTAGAAAATGCAAACATTCGATACAAAGGTGTTTTAAAATTAATTGAAGAAGGAGACAAACCTGCAATTGATAGCACAGAAGCAGGAATAACAGTTAAATCGAGAAGATTAAATTTAGAAAATTCAAAATTAAAATTACAAAAATCACGATTAGAATTATCGAATTATTTGTGGGTAGAAAACAATGTTCCTATTGAATTAGACGAAACACTTTTCCCTGAAATTAATCTTCAAAACACCATAAAATCTACATTAGAAACTAATAATTTATTAGAATTTGACATTAACAATCATCCAAAAATAAATGCTCTTTCAACTAAAATTGATATTTTAAAAACAGAACAAAGATTAAGTGCCAATATGTTATTGCCAAAATTAGATTTGAGTTATAATTATCTTTCTGAGCCAAGTGCGTTTAATAATTATCGTTTTGAAGATTATAAAGTTGGTGTAAATTTCTCGTTTCCCATTTTTTTACGAAAAGAAAGAGGTAAATTAAAATTAGCTCAATTAAAAGTACAAGACTCCGAGTTTATATTAGCATCAGAACGAGTTAGTATTAAAAACAAAATAGAAGCACAACAAGTAGAAATAGCTTCTTTAGAAAAGCAAATCTCGATAAATGAAGATTTAGTAAAAAGTTATAACATAATGCTCTCTGGTGAAGAACGTTTATTTGCTTTAGGAGAAAGTTCTTTATTCGTAATTAATTCTCGTGAAAATAGTTTAGTTAGTTCGCAAATTAATGTACTAAAATTAGAAAACGAATTTTATAATGCTATTGTGAATTTGTATAAAACTATTGCTAATCCTAATTTATAAAATCACTTCGACAAGCTCAGTGTGACAATTAAGTAATAAATTAGCTAAACGTAAATTTGAAAAATTATTTTATTACGAGTAAACAATTAAAACCCGACATGTCAGTCTGAGCCTATCGAAGACACGTTCAGTATAAAACAAAAAAAAATCCCGAAATACATCGGGATTTTTCTTTGTTTTTAAAAGAAATATTAAAAACGACCTCCACCTCTGTTGTTGTCTCTGTCGTTATAACCACCTCTTCCACCACCGTTTCCACCGCGGTTATTGTTAAAGCTTCTTCTTTCTCCTTCTGGTTTTGGCTCAGATTTGTTAACTACAATAGTTCTTCCATCAATTGAACCTCCATTTAACTCATCAATAGCTTTTTGAGCCTCTTCATCACTTGGCATCTCTACGAAACCAAATCCTTTACTTCTTCCTGTGAATTTATCAGAAATGATTTTTACTGAATCAACAGCACCATACTCTTCAAAATAACCTCTTAAATCTGCTTCCTCAATACTGAATGGAAGACTTCCTACGAAAATGTTCATCTAAAAATTTTTTTATTGAGTCAAAGGTAGTCTTTTAAACAATACAAAATATATTTATTCTATTTATTTTCAATAATTTATAAAAATATATTTATCTATCAGACAACAAATTGAATTACAAACAATTTACCATTTCAAAATATTCTTGTTCAATTCTTTCTTGATGTGTTGGGTGTGCAATTTTCACCAACTCATTAATTCTTTGTTTTAGTGATTTTCCATATAAATCTGCAATTCCGTTTTCTGTGATGATGTATTGAACATGAGAGCGTGTTGTTACAACTCCTGCTCCTTGTTTTAAAAACGGCACAATTCTACTTTCTCCTTTTTTTGTGATTGATGGCAAGGCAATAATTGCTTTTCCACCTTCACTTAATGATGCACCACGAATAAAATCCATTTGACCACCAACACCAGAATACATTTTACTTCCTATAGAATCTGCACAAACTTGTCCTGTTAAATCGACTTCAATTGCAGAATTAATAGCTACCATTTTAGGATTTTTTCTAATTCGAGCTGTGTCATTGACCATGGATGATTCTTTCATTTCAATAAATGGGTTATCATCAACAAAATCATATAATCGTTTTGAACCCACTAAAAAAGTAGCCAAAGCTCTTCCTCTTAAAGTGCCTTTATAATTGCAATTGATAACATCTTTCTCAATTAAATCGATGACTCCATCAGAAAACATTTCGGTGTGTAATCCTAAATCTTTATGATGTATTAATTTACTCAAAGCAGCATTAGGAATAGAACCAATTCCCATTTGAAGGGTGCTTTTATTTTCGATTAAAGAGGCAATGTAACTTCCAATTTTTTCTTCTTCGGCTGAGAACGGTTTAACATCGTGACCATAAATTGGCACATTTACATCTACTAAAAAGTCGATTTCTGATTCGTGAATAATTCCATCTCCAAAAGTTCTAGGCATTTGCGGGTTTACTTGTGCAATAACTATTTTAGCGTTTTCGATAGCTGCAATTGTTGCTTCAACTGAAACACCTAATGAACAATAACCATGCTTATCTGGTGGCGAAACGTGAATGAAAGCAACATCTAAAGGCAAAACATTTTTTCTGAATAATCTTGGCAATTCACTTAAAAAAACAGGGGTGTAAGAACCGTTTCCTGCTTTTAAGGTGTGACGAACATTTGCCCCGATGAAAAAAGAATTAACGTGAAAACTATCAGCATATTCTAGATTTGCATAACGAGCTTCTCCTTCGATATGAAGATGACAAATTTCTACGTTTCTTAATTCTGATGCTCTTTCTGTTAATGCGTTTGCTAATATAGTTGGAGCAGCTGCAGCGGCTTGCAAATACACTCTATCTCCTGATTTTACAGCTTTTACGGCTTCTTGTGCCGTGACATATTTTGACATACCTACTAATTTTATGTAAAGGTAAGATTGAAAATCATCTTAAAATATGACATTTCTCATCTTTAACGAATTGTTATTATTTGTTTACAACCCTAGCCCAGATAGCAGTGAAAATCCTTTTTTATCTTTTTTTTAAAGATAAAAAAGATTGCAACGAATAGCTGGAAATAGCTTCTAAAAAAAGTCAAAAAGAAATTGAATAGAAAATTGTACTTTTGTCTTTCTGAAAATTTAGGATATGATTATTATAAAAACCCTTGAAGAAATTGAAATAATGCGTGAAAGTGCGTTATTAGTTTCTAAAACTCTTGGTTTAATTGCAAAAGAAATAAAACCTGGTGTAACGACTTTATATTTAGACAAACTAGCCGAAGAATTTATTCGTGATAACGGTGCTGAACCTGCTTTTTTAGGCATGTATGGCTTTCCGAATAGTTTATGCATGAGTCCAAATACGCAAGTGGTTCATGGGATTCCGAATGACACTCCGTTGGTTGATGGTGATATTATTTCGGTGGATTGTGGTGTTTTAAAAAACGGATTTTATGGTGATCACGCTTATACTTTTGAAGTTGGTGAAGTTGATGAAGCTACAAAAAAGCTATTAAAAATCACGAAAGAATCCCTTTACGAAGGAATCAGAGCAACGAAAGTTGGAAATCGTGTGGAAGATATCGGAAATGCCATTCAAACCTATTGTGAAGCTCATGGATATGGAGTTGTACGCGAATTATGTGGTCATGGAATAGGAAGAAAAATGCACGAAGATCCAGAAGTTGCCAATTACGGAAAACGTGGTCGTGGAAAAAAACTAGTCAACGGAATGGTGATTGCCATTGAACCAATGATTAACATGGGTACAAAAAACATCAAACAACACAAAGACGGTTGGACAATTACTACAGCTGATAATAAACCAAGTGCTCATTTTGAACATGACGTTGCAATTGTTGATGGAAAACCAGAATTACTATCAACCTTTTCTTATATTTATGAGGCTTTAGGAATTGTAAGCAATGAAGAAGATGGATTACGTCAAAAAGCATTAGTACTTTAAAAACTATGAATTGTAAATCTTGTTCGTCAGAAATAAACGAAAATACTCGTTATTGTTCCAATTGCGGTTCAAAAATTGTTCATGATAGACTTTCTCTGAAAGGAACATGGGAAGAATTTATTGGACCATTTTTCAGTTGGGATAATAATTTTTGGAGAACTTTTATTGGTTTATTTAAAAACCCTAAAGATGTATTAGAGGCTTATATCAGTGGTGCAAGAAAAAAATATTTCAATCCTTTTTCTTATTTAATTTTATTTGCAACTATAGCAGTGCTTTTTTACAAGTTTTTCCCAATGGGAGAAATCGAACAATTTTCTAATGGTTTCAACAATGGTTATAATTCTCCAGATTCTTCTGTCAATGCACCAAAATTAGACATGAAGCCCTTTATGGAAAGTATGATGAACTATTACAATTTTGTTTTCATATTGATTATTCCATTTATGGCAATTACAACCTATTTTACCTTTTATAAACAAAAAAATAATTTTCCTGAACATTTAGTTTTTAATGCTTATTTGCATACAAATCTTGGTTTTTTTGCTTTATTTCTTCAGTTATTATTTTTAAATATTATGGGTATAAGTTTTGGCATTTACTATTTAACCTACACAATACTTGCAATTATTTTTAGTGTAAATGCATTCAGTAAATTATATAAATTAAATACAAAACAGATTATTATAAGTATTATAAAGTTTTGGGTACTATTATTAGTTTTATATTTAATACTTCTCATTTTAGGTGGAGCTTTATTTTTTTTATACATGATTTTAACTAGATAATTTTGAAAAAAATATTCAAATTCATTCTCAATACTATTCCAAGACCTTTATTAATTCGATTGAGTTATGTGGCTCGCCCTGTTTTGGCTTTTATGCTTAAAGGAAATAAATTTACTGATCCAATTGACGGAAAGAGTTTTAAGATGTTTTTGCCTTATGGTTATGGAACACAGCGAAACAATGTTTTGTCACCAAGTACACTTTCTTTAGAAAGACATCGTTTGTTATGGTTGTATTTGCAGAATGAAACTAATTTCTTTAAATCTGAAACTAAATTGCAGGTCTTACATTTTGCTCCTGAACAAGCGTTTTACAAGCGTTTTAGAAATCAGAATAACCTTGATTATACAACTACAGATTTATTGTCTCCATTAGCCGATGTGAAAGCCGATATTTGCAATTTACCTTTTGAAGATAATCAATATGATATTATTTTATGTAATCATGTTTTGGAACATATTCCTGATGACACCAAAGCAATGCAGGAATTATATCGTGTTTTAAAACCTGGTGGAATGGGGATTTTTCAAATTCCTCAAGATTTATCTCGTGATGTTACTTTTTCTGATGATTCCATTACTGATCAAAAAGAACGTGCTAAAATCTTTGGTCAATATGATCATGTTCGAGTTTATGGACGAGATTATTTTGACAAATTAAGAAGCATTGGTTTTAAAGTTATTGAAGAAGATTACACTTCTAGAATCAGTCCTGAATTAGTGGAAAAATATTGTTTAGCAAAAGGAGAAATAATCCCAATATGTTTTAAATAAAAAAATCCCGAAATCAAATAATTTCGGGATTTTCAATTTTACTTAAAAATATATTATTCCTCTGGCATTAACATTCCAATTACTTTATCTTTTGAAACGTATTTTTTAGCAACATTTTGAATATCTTTTGCGGTAATTGCATTTACTTTATCTACGTAAGTGAGCATTTCTTCAGGATTATTATCATTGGTATAAGAACGTGTTAAAGTACTCATCCAAAAATTATTTTCTTTAATTTTCTCTTTATAATCCAATCGTTCTGCTTCTTTAAATTTATCCACATCTTTTTGTTCTGGACCTTTTTCAATTATTTTATTTAATTCTCTTAAGGCAGATGCTGTTAAAGTTTCCGCATTTTCTGGTCCACAAGGAAAATTAATTGAGAAATTATAACTACCATTTGGTATTTTATTCATGCTTCCTCTTGCTCCTACACCATAAACACCACTTTCATTTTCTCTCAACTCTTCTACCAATTTGATTGTTAATACATCCCCTAATGCTTTTAAGGCAAAAGCATCTTGAGCATCATATTTACAATCACCATAAAACATTATATTTACTGTACTTTTTGGATCTTTTCCTTTATTTATTACTTTTTTATGTTCACCACTTAACATTCTATATCCTAAATCAATAGCTTTTTCTTTTGTATCAGTTGAAGGTAATGATGCTAGATACATTTCTGCATATTCTACCAATTTTGCTTCATCTACATTTCCTACGAAAAAGAAATTAAAATCTCCTGCATTTGCAAAACGCTCTTTATAGGTTTTATAAGCCAATTCATAATCAATTTTATCAAAGTCTTCCACAGTTGGGAAACCAGTATATCTTGGATTATTTTTGTTTAAGTACCCATACAATTCATTAGAAAAAAACATTGTAGGCATTGACATCATATTCGCTAAAAATCCTTTTTGTTTTGTTTTATAGCCTTCAAATGCTTCTTTGTCAAAATTTAAATCTGTAAAATAAGCATGTGTCATTTGCATCAAAGTTTCAAAATCTTTTGGAGAAGCCGAACCTCTCATTCCTTCTGTAGTTCCGTAAACATAAGGATTTACTCTTACCGTTTTTCCAGTCATGAATTTATTAATATCATTTTTATTCATTCCTGAAAAACCTGCTTCTGTTAGTCCATTCATTCCATTTGAAACTTTTTTATAATCTTCATTTGACATTGAATTTGTTCCTCCAAAACTTACTGCTTCAAATAAAATTTCATCATTTTTAAAGTCTGTTTTTTTGTAAGTCACTGTAGCTCCATTAGAAAGTGTAAGTATTGTAGTTCCTAATTTATCATTTTTAGTTGTTTTTACAACTTTCCCTTTTTTAATAGGATTTCTTAATAAACTTTCAGCAATAACTGTTTCTTCATATGGTTTCAATGCTGAAACATCAACTTTCATAGCTTCTAAAACTTGAGCTTCTGTTGGCATAACTAAACCTTCTTTTTCTGGACCAGTTAAAATAACTACTCTATTATCTTCCTTAATATAATTTTTAATTAAATCGTTAGTTTCTTTTATGGAAATAGTTGGCATTAATTTTTTCATAGTCTCAAAAGTCCAATCAATACTTGGAGCTGGTTCTTGCTCTAAAAAGTTACTTTGTAAAGTCCAAACATAATTTTCAGATTCTGTTTTATCTCTTTCGTTGTACTGTCTTTCAATTTGATTCAAGAACTCTTTTTTAGCTCTATCTAGTTCCCCTTGTGTAAAACCAAATGCTTTTACTCTTTCATTTTCTTCTACTAGAACTTTTAGGGCGTCTAATTGTTTGTCTTGAGAAACCATTGCAAAAGATTGAAAAGCTTCTTTTGTTCTTGCATAAGTTCCACCATGAAACGAATAACCATAAGTGAAAGGTGGTGTTGGAGAATTTTGTTTTTCTTCTAACCTATTATTAAGCATTGTAGCAAATAAACCTTCAATGAGTTCGTTTTTAAAATCTCCAATAGTTTTTGCTTTCTTTGGCTCTACATAATCTTTGTACATTAATCTAACTTGTGTGAAAGCAGCTTCTTTATCACTTTCTACAGCTACAAAAGTTTCTTTATGATTAGGCACATCATAAACCTTTCTTGGCTTTTCATTTTTAGGGTTTTTGTATGAAGAAAAATGGTCTTTTATTTTTTGTTCCATTTCGTCTACATTAATATCTCCAACTACTACAACACTCATTAAGTTTGGCCTATACCAATCTTTATAAAAACTAGTTAATTTATCATAGGTAAAGTTTTCAAGAATTTCTTTTTGTCCAATAGGAAGTCGTTTTGCGTAAAGCGAGTTATACATCATTTTTGGCATAAAACGTCCCATCATTCTTTTATCTGCACCCAAACCAAGACGATATTCTTCTAAAACAACACCTCTTTCTTTGTCAATTTCTTCTGGAGTTAGTGTTGTGTTGAATGCCCAATCTTCAATAATTTGAAAACCTTTTTCAAGTTTATCTTTATCATCTGAAGGAATTGGCAAGAAATAAACAGTTTCATCGAAACTTGTATAAGCATTTAAATGTTGTCCAAATTTAACTCCAATACTTTGAAGATAATCTACTAATTTGTTTTTTGGGAAACGCTTTGTTCCGTTAAAACACATGTGCTCCATAAAGTGAGCTAATCCTTGTTGTTCATCTGTTTCTAAAATAGAACCAGCATTAATCATTAACCTTAGGTCAACTTTGTTTTCGGGTTTTCCATTTTTCTTAATGTAATACGTTAAACCGTTTTTAAGTTTTCCGGTTCTTACAGATGGATCCATTGGAATAAGATCTTCCATTTTCATTTCTTGAGCAATCACAAAAGACGGCATCGCTACAAGAAGAAATAGTAGTTTAAAGTTTAGCTTCATAATAAATGTTTTTTGATTTGTTAAATGTATATACTTAACGACAAAAAAATAATTCTATTATATTTTTTTTAACGAAAAATCGTACTTTTTTTATTTATTCTAAATTAATAAACTGCTTATTTCTAAACTGTTGTACTTTATTACTTTCATTTCTGTAAATCAACAGTACATATAAATCTGTATGATTGTTAGCAAATTCAATGCTTTGTTCAATATTCATTACCATAAAAGCAGTGGCATATCCATCAGCCATTTTACAAGTCGGTGCTAAAACTGTTGCACTTAAAACATTTCCTCTTTGAGGTTTTCCTGTTTTTGGATTTATGGTGTGCACAAATTTTTCTCCAGTAATGGAATCTGTAACTACTTTCCTATAGTTTCCTGAAGTTGCCATTCCTAGATTTTCGATTTTAATTTTTGCAATTAAAGTTCTTTCTTCTGGACTTTGTAATGGATCGTCAATTCCGATTATCCAATTTTTGTTATCTATTGTGTTTTTTCCGAAACCTAATAATTCACCACCAATTTCTACGATTCCGTTTTCTATTCCTTTTGATTTTAGAAAATCTACAACCACATCTACTGAATAACCTTGAGCAATTGCATTAAAATCGAAATACGTTGCTGCATGTTTTTTTGAAATGGTTTTATTTGAATTTAGTTTTACTTTATCGAATCCAACAAAGTTCAATAAACTATCAATTTGAGATTGATTTAAGTTTTTCCTTTGGTGACTTGGACCAAATCCATAAGCATTAACCAAAACTCCAATTGTTGGGTCGAAAAGTCCATTTGTTTCTTTAAATATTTTATTAGAAGCTTTAAATGTTTCCACAAAAAAATCATCAACAACTATAGTTGAATCACCATTATTTATTTTTGATATTTTTGAATCTTCACGATAAGTAGAAAGAGACATATCAAAAGCAAGCAATAGAGAGTCTATTTGAGTTTTTGACACTAGTTCTTCTTTAGCAATATATTTAATATTATAAGTGCTTCCTTGAGCTTCTCCTTGAATAATTTGAAATGATGATTTACTTTTTTCGCAAGAAATTAAAAGTAAAGAGAAAAAAGCTAGATTAAGAAATTTCTTTATATCCATTATAATTGATGATGTAATCTGACGATGTGTAGATTGGTTTTTCAAAATTTTCCGCATTTGCAATTCCAACTCCAGCGAATAGAACTTTAGCATTTTTCTTTTTAGCGTGATTTAAAAATGTTTCTATAAAAAGCACATTTGGTTCGTCAGGATTGACAGGATATGGAACTGCTTGAACCATCACAAAATGTAAGGTGTTTTGAGTATCAACACAAACAAATTGAGGATGCTTTTTTAGTTGACTATTAATCGCTATGAATTCGAAGCCTTTTTTTTCAAGGTCTTTACCAACATGGTTCATAGCAATTTGATGTAATTCTTGTTCTGAAAGTTCTTCCATAAGGCAAAGATAATAAATTACGAAATGTAAAAATTAGAAGAAATCATAAAATAAAAAAACCGATTCATTGCTGAATCGGTTTTGTGTGTTTAGATTATCCTCCAAAGTCATCAAATCTAATATTTTCTGGGTCTAAACCAAAGTCTTCACCCATTTTTTGAACTGCATTGTTCATCATTGGTGGTCCACAGAAATATAATTCAATATCTTCTGGTTCTTCGTGTTTAGATAAATAATTATCAATTACTACATTGTGAATGAATCCAACGAATCCATCTCCTTCTGCATTGATATCTTCTTTAATTTTCCAGTTATCTTCTGGTTGTGGTTCAGAAAGTGCTAAATAGAATTTAAAGTTAGGGAAATCTTTCTCTAATGCTCTAAAGTGTTCTGTGTAGAATAACTCTCTTTTTGAACGTCCACCGTACCAGTAAGTAACTTTTCTTCCAGTTTTTACTGTACGGAAAAGATGGTATAAATGTGAACGCATTGGAGCCATTCCAGCACCACCACCAACGTATAGCATTTCTGCTTCAGACTCATTAATGAAGAATTCACCATAAGGACCAGAAACCACTACTGGATCACCTGCTTTTCTTGAGAAAATATAAGATGATGCAATTCCTGGATTTACTTTTGCCCAACCGTTGATATTTCTATCCCATGGTGGAGTAGCCACACGAACGTTCAACATGATTTTTCTACCTTCTGCAGGGTAAGAAGCCATAGAATAAGCTCTTTCTACTAATGAATCATTTTTCATTACTAATGGCCATAAATTAAATTTATCCCATTCTGCTTTGAATTTGTCTGGTTCACCTGGATGTTCTTCTGGGTGAGCAGTAATATCTATATCAGTATACTTAATTTCACATTCAGGAATTTCAATTTGAATATATCCACCTGCTTCATAATGCATGTCTTCTGGTAATTCAACAATGAATTCTTTAATGAAAGATGCTACGTTATAGTTTGAGTATACTTTAGCTTCGAATTTTTTAATTCCAAATACTTCTTCTGGAACTTCGATAACCATGTCGTTTTTAACTTTAACTTGACAACCTAATCTCCATCCTTCTGCTAATTCTTTTCTTGAAAAGTGAGGAGTTTCAGTCGGCAATGCTTCTCCACCACCTTCTTTAACAATACATTTACACTGAACACATGTTCCACCACCACCACAAGCTGATGGTAAGAAAATTTTAGAATTACCTAAAGTAGATAACAAAGTGTTTCCTGAATTTACTTCAATTTCACTTTCTCCATTAATTTTAATTGATACTGGTCCTGTTGAAACTAATTTAGATTTTGCAAACAAAATTACTCCCACTAAAACCAATAACAATACTAAAAATGCTATTACTGTTGTACTGATTAAACCACCAGTTGTTACTTCTAGAACTATCATACTTTTTATTGAGATATTTTAGTTAATGAATCAGTTACTATTTCTAATGCTGTTGAATCATTTGCCGTTTCTTCCACTTTAATTTCAGTTGAAACTTCAACATTTTCTACAACTTCTTTCTTTTCTACAGGTGCATCACCACCAGTTAACATACCTCCAAAAGACATGAAACCAATAGCCATTAATCCTGTTAAAATAAATGTCATACCTAAACCTCTAAAAGCATCAGGCACATTTGAATATCTAATTTTCTCTCTAATTGCACCAATTGCAACAATTGCCAAGAACCAACCAATTCCAGAGCCTACACCGTAAACTGTTGCTTCTGTAATGTTATTAAATTCTTTTTGCTGCATGAATAAAGATCCTCCTAAAATAGCACAGTTTACAGCAATAAGTGGTAAAAATATACCTAAAGACGTATAAAGTGATGGAGCAAATTTTTCAACAATCATTTCTACTAATTGAACCATTGTAGCAATAGTAGCAATAAATAAAATAAACGTTAAGAAACTTAAATCATAATCAGCATATTCTTCACCTAACCATGCTAATGCACCTGGTTGAAGTATGTATTGATCTAATAAGTAGTTTAAAGGTACAGTTACTAGCATCACAAAAATTACTGCTGCACCAAGTCCAACTGCTGTTGAAACTTTTTTAGAAACTGCTAAGTACGAACACATTCCAAGGAACGTTGCGAATACCATATTATCAATAAAAATTGACTTTAAAAATAATTGTAATAATTCCATTTCTTAGTTTGTTTCTATTAGACTTTTATTTCTTGAACGTTGGAAACCAATTATTAACCCTAAAGTAATTAAGGCCATTGGAGCTAACAACATAAATCCGTTATTTTCATATCCTGTAGCATAAAGACCTGTTTTTTCAACTGGATCTCCAAAAACTGGGAAACCAAATAATTTACCTGAACCTAGTAATTCTCTAAAGAAACCTACTATTACAAGAATTAAAGCATATCCAGCTGCATTACCAACACCATCTAAAAATGATTTCCAAGGACCGTTCCCTAAAGCAAAAGCTTCAAAACGTCCCATGATAATACAATTTGTAATAATTAATCCTACGAATACTGATAATTTCTTTGCTAAATCAGGAACATAAGCTTTAAGTGTTAAATCTACAATAATTACTAAAGCAGCAACTACAACAAGTTGAACAATAATACGAATTGCAGAAGGAATAACATTTCTCAATAAAGAGATAACAACGTTACCAGCTCCTAAAACAAATATTACAGAAAGTCCCATAATAACTGAAGCTTTTAATTCAGCTGTAATTGCTAATGCAGAACAAATTCCTAATACTTGAACAGTAACTGGGTTGTTATCTGTTAAAGGATCTTTTAATAAACCCATGTTTTTCTTTGAAAACAATGGTTCGCTTTGTGTTTTATTTTCTGCCATTTTTATTTTTTTAATGTTGAAAAATAAGGTAAATAGGAACGGATTCCTGAATTAATCATAGCTCCTACTCCATTACCTGTAATTGTTGCACCTGATATAGCATCCACTTGATTGTCTGACTTATCAGTGTTGTTTGGGTCACCGTTTGATTTAGAGATTTCAATACCTTTGAAATTACCTGAACCATCATAAAGGCTTTCCCCTTTAAAATCATCGGTAAAGAAAGTTTCAGTAATGTTAGCTCCTAAACCTGGTGTTTCACCTTTGTGGTCAAAATAAACACCATTTACAGTTTTTAAATCATCGTTAAGCGCAATGTAACCCCAAATTGCATCCCATAAACCATTACCTCTAACAGGCAATATGTAAACCGTTTTTCCGTCTTTTTCAGCGATAAACAATGGTAATTTTTGAGTCTTACCATTTTTTGCGTTATCTAATTCTTTTTTAACGTCAATTAAATAAGCTTTATCATTATCAGAAACATTTTCTGCTTCAATAACTTTTTGCTCTTTAATATATTTAGTAAACATTTCTGTTGCATTTGATCTAGTTGCTTCCACACCAATTGCATTTAAAATATCTATTTGAGCTTTAACTTGGTCGTTTTTAACTCTATCTTCTTTTGTGAAATTAGCAAAAAATGCTAATAAAGCTCCTACTACTATTACCATTACAACTGAAAAGATAATAGTATATCCGTTTGAATCTGTACGTTTTGACATATTATGTAGTTTTTACTTTTAAACGTTTCATTCTTCTCTTTATGTTTGCCTGAACTACATAATGGTCAATTGTTGGTGCGAAAACATTCATTAATAGAATAGCCATCATTACACCTTCTGGATAAGCTGGATTGAATACACGTATTAAAATACTAATAAATCCAATTAAAAATCCATAAATTATTTTACCTGTTGCAGTTTGTGAAGCTGATACTGGATCTGTTGCCATAAAGACAATTCCAAAGGCAATACCTCCAACTAGTAAATGTTGCCAGAATGGAAAATTCATTAAACCATAGAATTTACTTCCTTCTACAATTACACCTGAATCTACTAAACCATTAAATATTAATCCCATTGCGATTGCTCCTACTACAGAAGAAATCATAATTCTTGCACTTCCAATTCCTGTAAAGATTAAGAAAGCTGCACCTAATAATATCATTAACGTAGAAGTTTCTCCGACAGAACCCGGAATAAACCCAAAGAACATATCTTGAGCCGAATGCAATAGCGGTTTATTTGCAGCAAGAGTTCCTAAAATAGTTTCTCCTGAAATAGCATCTGTACCAGCAGCATTTTTAACTCCTTCAACTGCTCCGTGAACCCAAACTTTATCTCCAGACATCCAAGCTGCCCAGTTGAAGAATAAGAAAGCACGAATTGTTAAAGCAGGATTTAAAACATTCATTCCTGTTCCACCAAATAATTCTTTACCTATGATAACACCAAAGATTACAGCTACTGCTAACATCCAAAGCGGCAAATCGATAGGCATGATAAGTGGTACAAGCATTCCTGTTACAAGATATCCTTCTTCAACTTCATGTTTTTTAACGGTTGCGAAGATAAACTCAACTCCTAATCCAACACCATAAGAGACGATAAGCATTGGAAGAATTTTTGAAGCTCCAACCAATAAATTATCTAAATTCCAGAAGTTTGTAGATAAAAAAGTCATTCCATCAGTTGGAAAACCGTTTATCTGACCATAATGCTGAAAACCAGCATTGAACATACCAAAAATTAATGCAGGAATCAATGACATGATAACTGTATTCATCACACGTTTCAAATCGGCAGCATCTCTAACGTGAGCACCAGAATGCGTTGTGATGTTTGGTAAATATAGAAAAGTATGCAAAGCATTGAACGTTTGTTCCATCTTTGTTCCTTTATACTTCCCTTTTAAATTATGTAAATTTTGTTTTAATCCCATTTTCTTATTTCTTTATTTTGAAATTAACCCACTTCATTTATCATCATATCTAATCCTGCACGGATTATTTTTTGATGATCTTGTTTAGAAACGTCAACATATTCTGTTAAAGCAAAATCTTCTGGAGCTACTTCATAAATTCCTAAAGCTTCCATTTGGTCAATATCTTTAACTAAAATAGATTTTAATAATTCCATTGGATAAATATCTAATGGAAATACTTTTTCATATTTCCCAGTAAGTACAAATCCTCTGTGTTCTCCGTTTGTATTAGTATTTAAATCGTATTTTTTATTTGGAGTTAAGAACGAGAACATTCCAGCTCTATAAATACTAAATTTATTAGGTCTTGGTAAATTCCAACCAAAGAAATCATAATCATCACCTTCTGGAATTACTGTAACTTGAGAATGATAAAATCCTAATGATTGCTCTTTAGATTTTTTATCTCCAGTTAAAACGTTCCCACTAATGATTCTGAAATTTCCATCTTTTAAGTTAGAAGCAACAACATCTGCCATTTGACCACCAGCAATTACGGTAACATAAGAAGGTTTTTCAAATCCAGTTCCTGTTAAAGCCACTTTTCTTTCAAAGTTTACTTTTCCTGTTGAGAACAATTCACCAATTATAGCAACATCTTCTATCTGAACAGTCCAAACTTTCTCCCCTTTATTGATAGGATCAATTTTTGCTATTTGCGTAGAAACTAATCCAATTGGATGAACTCCTTCTCCTTTATGAAGTACAACTGCATCCGTTTCAGGCATGAAAGTAGCGTTTGGCCTAGTAGTTACATGAACTTTTCCAGTTGTCAATTTGGCTAAAGCCTCAAAACCAGCTTTTAAAAATTCTTTTTTACCTTCTAAAGTAAAGTTTAAATCGGCAGCTAATGGTGCAGAATTAATTCCAGATACAAAAATTGCTTTTGGAGTATCAGCAGAATTAGCAATCACATCATACGGACGTTGATTGATAAATGGCCAACAACCAGAAGCTAACAGTTGTTCTTTTACTTCTTGAGACGATAAATCTTTTGGATTTTTTTTGCTATGCTCTACGTGTACATCTTGAGAATCTGCAGCGATAAGAATTTCTAAAATAACTCTTTTATCACCACGTGTGATTTGTTGGATTGTTCCACTTACAGGAGAAACAAATTTTACTGACTCATCATTTTTTGAGTAGAAAATTACTTCACCAGCTTTAACTTTTGCACCTTCCTTAACTATCATTTTTGGAGTAGTTCCATGAAAATCAGAAGGAGTAATAGCATAGACTTTCGAGCGGGAAACAACAGAAATTGTATTTTCTGCTTCACCCTTCAATTTAAGGTCTAAACCTTTTTTAATTCGAATGTCTTTTGACATGTTTATTGAAGATATGGTTAGTACTATTTTATAAAACGTGCAAATTTAATCATTTACCAATATGCTTACCAAATATTTAACCCTATGATTTTACTATTTAAAATAATTCTAAATAATTGTTTTTTAGGTTTCGAGCATAATTATTGCAAAGTTCTTTTTAGATTTACTAAATTTACACTTTACTACAACTACTTTTATGAAAAAAATAATTACTTTATTGTTGATTACACTTGGCTTCACAACTATGTATTCACAATCGCAAATTGAAAAAGAAGTCAATCCACCTTATAATATTAAAGCTGTTTCATTTCATCAAAGAGATTCTGTTTCGGTTCCTTTTTTTAAATTAGGAGAAGGTTTTGAGTTGCAATTTGACGATTTATTTGGCAACGAAGCAGATTATTATTACACAATTACACAATATACTTATGATTGGAAGCCAACAGGTTTAGCCAAAGTAGAATATTTGCAAGGAATGGACAATCAACGAATTATTACCTACGAAAATTCATTCAACACATTACAATTATATTCGCATTATGTTCAAACTTTTCCAAATCGTTTCAATCAAATTACAAAAAGTGGAAACTACATGATTAAAGTATTTAATGATGATCGTGAAATTGTTTTTTCAAGAAAATTTATTATTTACGAAGACATAGTTACCATACCAGCAATTGTTAGAAAATCTAGAAATATCCAAACCATTCAAGAAAAACAAAATTTAGATTTCACAATTAATTTAGGAGAAACTACATATCAAAATCCAAAACAAAATGTAAAAGTCAGTATTTTTCAAAATGCCCGTTGGGACAATGCAAAATATAATATTGCTCCCCAATACACCATTGGAAATGAATTAGTTTATCGTTATAATGAAGAAACGCAATTTTGGGGTGGAAACGAATTTTGGAATTTTGAAAACAGTACAATTAGAGCTACAAGCAACACCGTTTTAAAATATACTGCTGGAGATATTTATAACACGCATTTATATCCAAATGTTGAAAGAAAAAACAGAATTTATACCTATTATCCAGACATCAATGGAAGGTTTTTAGTGTATAATAGAGGTGCCGAAAATTCAGATATTCAAGCAGATTATACATGGGTATATTTCACTTTAGATGCAGCAACTACTTTTACAAATAACAACATATATGTAGGAGGGATGTTTAATAATTATGCCAAAACTGACGAGTACAAAATGGAGTATAATAAAGAAAGCGGTTACTACGAAAAGGCTGTTTTAATAAAACAAGGTTTTGTCAATTTTGAATACACTTTAACCGATAAAAAAGGAAATATTGACAGTGAAAATGCAATAGATGGAAACTTTTTTCAGACAGAGAATCAATACAATATAATAGTGTATTATCGTGGAAATAATGACAGATACGATCGTGTAATTGGTCACGGAACAACTTCTTCTAAAATTATTAAAAATTAATGTCTAAAAGAAAATCAAGGCAATTTAGAGGAACGAAATGTTTAAACTGCGAAACAGCTTTAGATATTAGTGAAAAATATTGTCATCAATGCGGACAACTTAATTCAACTAAAAAACTAACAATTAGTGATTTTTTTGAAGAATTTCTTTCTAATTTTTATGCCTATGATTCTCGTTTAAGAAATTCGATAATTTCAATATTCACTAAGCCAGGAGTTTTGGCTAGAGAATTTAATGAGGGAAAGCGTCAAAAATATGCTAATCCTTTTCGTTTGTTTTTAAGTGTTTCCATTATGCTTTTTATTTCATTCAATTTAAGTCCAACTCAAGAAACATTTAGTGAAGAAAAACAAAAGACAGATCAAATTGAAAAAGATTTAGAGCAAGAAGACACTCTGACATACAGTTCTTTAAAAAAACTAAAAAGAGATAGCTTACACATTAGTAAAGATTCTATTTACACAAGTGACTTTATTAACAAAAATCTACATTCTAATATTGAACCTTTAACTTACAGAATCTCTTCTTTTAGAAACTATTCTTTAAAATATCCAGACAAAGATGCTGAAGACTGTTTAAAAGAATTAGGTTTTGACAATAACTATGCAAATAAGTTTCTATACAATAAATCTAAACTATTTAAATCTAACAATATTAGCGATGAACTTATTGAGTTCTTTTATCAAAAATTACCTTTTTTAATTTTCTTAAGCTTACCCATAATAACTATTATTTTTTGGTTGGTATATATTCGAAAAAAAATTAATTATACAGAGCATTTAGTATTTTCATACACCTATTTTACTTTCATATTTATTTGTATGATTATATTTAATTTATTTGATTTTGTGAGCCCAACATTATCCTATCTATTTTCCTCTGTTAGTTTTTTTATTGTATTTCCAATATACTTCTATAAATCTTTAAGAAATTTTTACCAACAAGGTCGTTGGAAAACCATTTTAAAATTTGTACTTTTGAATCCATTATTTGGAATATTTTTATTTATTTCTGCAATAATAATGATGTTTATAGGAATTATTTTATTCTAGAAAATGGTAACTCAAATAACAAGAGGCATTAAAATTTCAGTTTTGACTAGTTTTGAAGGCACTTACTTCAAGAACTACAAAATTCATTTTGCCTTTTCTTATCAGATTACGATTGAAAACCAAAGTAAAGATTCTGTCCAACTAAACTCGCGTCATTGGGAAATTTATGATTCTTTAAACAATAAAGAAATTGTTGACGGTGAAGGCGTTGTAGGTAAAAAACCAGTTTTAAAACCAGGTGAATCTCATGTGTATTCTTCTGGATGTTTATTAGCTTCTCCTATTGGAGCTATGAAAGGACATTTCAACATGATAAATTTCACCTCAACAAGAAGCTTTAGAGTGGAAATTCCTACTTTCAAATTAAGTGCAACTTTTGCTTTAAATTAATTTGTATCTTTTCTAACATACTTTTTGAAAAATCATTTGTATTTTTGCATTCAATTAAATTTTCTACAATAAAAAGTAGCAAAATTTCATAAAAGTTTAATAATCTAATAATTCACATTATGCCAAAAGGATTCTTTCATGTCCCAAAAGCGGTTAACGAACCCGTAAAATCTTACGCTCCAAATTCTCCAGAAAAAGCAGCCGTTTTAGCAGCTTACAAGAAAATGTGGAATGAAACTATAGACGTTCCTATGTATATTGGTTCAGAAGAAGTTCGAACTAACAATACAAAAACAATGTCAGCTCCTCACGATCATCAACACATTGTAGGAAAATATCATTTAGCTGAAAAATCTCATGTAGACAAAGCTATTTCTGCTGCATTAGAAGCTAGAAAAGAATGGTCACAAATGCCATGGGAACACAGAGCAGCTATATTTTTAAAAGCAGCTGAATTAATTGCTGGACCATATAGAGCTAGAATTAATGCTGCAACAATGATTGCACAATCAAAAAATATTTTTCAAGCAGAAATTGATGCTTCATGTGAGTTGATTGATTTTTTACGATACAACGTAGAATTCATGACGCAAATTTATAATGACCAACCTACTTCAAATTCTGACGTTTGGAACAAAGTAGAATACCGTCCATTAGAAGGATTTGTTTATGCGATTACTCCTTTCAACTTTACAGCAATTGCGGCTAATTTACCAGCAAGTGCAGCTTTAATGGGAAATACTGTTGTTTGGAAACCAAGTGATAGTCAAGTTTTTTCTGCAAAAATCATTATTGATATTTTCAAAGAAGCTGGAGTTCCTGATGGAGTTATCAATGTGGTTTTTGGTGATCCAGTTATGATTTCTGATACTATTTTTGATCATCCAGATTTTGCTGGAGTTCATTACACGGGTTCAACATATGTTTTCAAAGAAATTTTTAAGAAAATTGGAAACAATATTCATATATACAAAACCTATCCAAGAATTGTAGGAGAAACTGGTGGAAAAGATTTTATCGTAGCGCATCCATCAGCGAATGTAAAACAAGTTGTTACAGGAATTGTTCGTGGAGCTTTTGAATTTCAAGGACAAAAATGTTCGGCAGCTTCTAGAGCTTACATTCCTCAAAGTATGTGGGCAGCAGCAAAAGAACAATTAGTTGCTGATGTAAAATCATTCAAAATGGGTTCTCCAGAAGATTTTGGAAACTTCATTACAGCTGTAATTCACGAAGGTTCATTTGACAAATTAGCTAGTTTTATTGATCAAGCTAAAAAAGATTCTGATGCTGAAATTTTAGTAGGTGGAAATTACGATAAATCTAAAGGGTACTTTATTGAACCAACGGTTATCGTAACCACAAATCCAAAATACGAAACTATGTGTACGGAACTTTTTGGACCAGTAATTACGATTTATGTATATGAAGATGCGAAATGGGCTGAGACTTTAAAATTAGTAGACGAAACTTCAGAATACGCTTTAACTGGAGCTATTTTTAGTCAAGATAGATATGCAATTGTAGAAGCAACAAAAGCCTTAGAAAATGCAGCTGGAAATTTCTACATCAACGACAAACCAACAGGAGCTGTTGTAGGAATGCAACCTTTTGGAGGAGCAAGAGCTTCAGGAACCAATGACAAAGCAGGTTCTATGCAAAACTTATTGCGTTGGGTTTCTCCAAGAACAATTAAAGAAACTTTCGTTACACCAGAAGATTACAGATATCCGTTTTTAGGAGAATAAAGTTTTAACACAAATTTTATTAATTTTCACTACTTAAATTTGTGCTAATTTGTAAAATACTATTAAAAAAAAAGGGGTTCAATTATGAATCCCTTTTTAACTTTAATTTTATAAACTATTTATCTAACAATCATTTTCTTTGTCATTATTTCAGAACCATTGTAAACCATTGTGTATAAAAACATTCCTTTACCTAAATCTGAAGATTGTATGTTTAATAATCCACTATTTTGGTTTAAATCATATTCTTTTATTAATCTACCATTTAAATCAAAAACAACAATATTTGCTTTGCTCACGTTTGTTGGCAATTGAAAACGAATTTGTGTTTGATCTGTAAATGGATTAGGTACGTTTTGTTCCATACTGTAACCTTTTATGTGTGTGTTTGAACTCTCATTTAAACGATTACGTAGTATCTCGTTTGATTTATATTCAGCCAATTCTTCTTTTAAAGCTTTAACTTCTTTATTCAACTCTAACATACCAGCAGTTAAAACAGAAATTAAGCCATTGTAATTAATAGACTTAAATTCAAAACTAGATACAATTTTTCCTTTTTCATCAAAAATTGGTTTTGTAACATCTTTAGTTAGCTCTGGAAAAACTGCTGCTAATTCTTGCGAAATAAAACCGTGTTGCTTCTGCATCGGTAAATGCATTTCTTTAATGTCTTTATACTCATAAGTAACAGGACGCAATTTTTCTAAACGTTTTAAAACATTTTCTTCATTAACTACATTATCTTTTAATTTTGCATCAGAAGGCAAATATGAGGCAGTAGTAAATACATCACCATCAAAGTAACCAGCAAAATAGTTTCCAGTAGTTGGAGTATCTCCATAAATACCTGCTTCAAAACCACCTTGACCTAATGTAGTACCTCTTACACCTATGTTATTTTCTGCACTAGTACTATAAGAATTTACACCTGTAGATTGAATCACACCTTGGGCTTGTGCATATATGCCTATACCATATTCTCCACCATAAGCATTAAATAGACCTCCATAATTTGTAGTGCTACCTGAAACATCAACACTAACCCCTGCTCCACCTGTTGATATAACATCTATAGCTGTTAAATCTGAAATTATAGAAAGAGCTGTACTATTACCCGAAGAAACAATACCTACACGAGGAGATGCAGAATTATTACCAAAAGGATTAGTTGTACCAAATACTGTATTGCCAAATTTTGTCATAGTTGCTGCAAGAGTAGTTGATGATGAAGCAAAGTTATTACCAACTCTAAATTCTAAATCACCTAAATTAGCACTTTCACCAAACCATTCTATTCTTGGATTGGCACTAGTGATATCTTGATACCCAAAAAATACAGATTTTGAAGGCAATTGAAAGCGTAAACCATAACTGGTAATAGAACCTGCTGCTACATTACCCATAGAAAACCAACGAGAATTATTAGTAGTAAAACTCGAACCAGCATCTAATTGCTTAACGTTGCCAGGTTGGAATCTAAATATCTCTCCTGCTACAGCTGTGGGACTTGATATTACAGACTGCACAGAACCTGAAGATTTGTTTTGAGCAAATGAAATACCAAAAGCAAATAAACTGAAAATAAGTAATTTTGTTTTCATAAATAAGAATTTTAGGATTAATTACTCAAAGCAATACAATTTATTTTAAACAAAAAAAAAAAAAAAAAGATTTTTAACTTTTATTTAACAGTTTGTTTTTCTTTTCTTATGTTAAAATAAGCCTATATTTGTTTTAAAAGCCCATTATCTATGAGATTAACTCTATTTCTATTATTAACTTTTACTTTTTGTAATGCACAATATGACGTACCTATCACCTTATTACAACAGTTTAATGGTCAATATGGTTATACCATAATTGGCAATACACACAATGAATTTGATAATTGGCAAACTCCTCCTCCACCTTGTCAAATGCTATCTCAATCTTCTGCAACTCTTAATCTTCTACCTTCACAAAATGTAGTAGCTGCATATTTAATTTGGTCAGGAACAGGGACTGGTAATGATGCTAGCGTTCAATTGAATGGCATTACACAAATGCCGGATTTTATAAATGTTGCCGATGTAAGTGTACCTATACAACCAATTCCTTATTTTTCTGCAGTTAAAGATATAAGTAGTTATGTTCAGACTACTGGTAACAGTATTTATAATTTTACTAACTTTGATTTAAATTCAATAATAACAACTTATTGTTCCGGCTCAATTTATTTCAGTGGCTGGAATATTATTGTAGTCTATGAAGATTTAACTTTACCAAATCAACAACTAAATATTTATAATGGGTTTAGGTTTACTTACAATCCTTTTGGTGTTCCAATTCCAATACAAATACCAATTGACAACCTTAATGTTGTGGACACTCAAAACGCAAACATGACTTATATAGTATGGAATGGTAGTCCTAATTTATTTTTTGGAGAAGATATTCAATTTAATAATAATTTATTATCTAATACTTTAAACCCAATAAACAATCCTTTTAATGGCACAAATAGTTTTACAGGAAGCATAACCAATTGGAACCAGGACATTGACACCTACGATGTTAGTCCTTACATCAATATAGGAGATACAAATGCTAACATTACCATGAATTCAGTAGCAATTCGTTTTATACAGACAGTAATAACCTCCATCCGTTCAGAGCTACCAGATGCTACAGTTACTATTGACCAAGTTACTGGTCAAGGTGTTTGTACAAATCAAAATTTGAGTGTTAATTACACCGTTTCAAATAATAACAGTAATGCGGTTTTGCCTGCTAACACACCTATATCTTTTTATGCTAATAGTACGTTGTTACAAACTATTTACACAACTGTTCCTATTCCTATAAATGGTAGTATTTCTTTAACACAAAATATTGTTATTCCTTCAACAATACCTAATAATTTTCAATTACAAATTATTGCAAACAATGATGGTACAACCACAGGAATAGTTGCAGAGAGCAATACTTCAAATAATGAAGCAAATTATGCGGTTACAACTAGTGGCTTACCTAATGGAACAATAGCATTAGATGTTAATCAAGTATGTCAAAATGGAACATTACCAGTATTAACTTTTACGGGTAGTAACGCAACAGCTCCTTATGAATTTAGCTTTAATGTAAATGGTTTAAATCCACAAACTGTCACTACAACAGCTGGTTCATCAATTGTAAACCTTAATTTTCCAACTGCTAATTTTGGGACATATACTATAAATTTAACCCAAGTGGCTCTTGCAAATAACCCTACATGTTTTCAAACTTTAAATGAAAGTGTAGTTTTAGAAATTATTGAAGCACCTTTTGCAAACGTAGCAGCAGCAAGTGATATTTGTGTAAATGAAACAGCTGTTTTTAATTTTACAGGCACTCCAAACGCTGTTGTTACCTATACATTAACAACTGGTCAAACCCAAACGATTACATTAAATAATTTAGGTGAAGCAACGCTAACTATTCCAAATATAACAGCTACTATTTCTTGTACTATTCAAAGTGTTTTTGATCCTGTAACTGGGTGTAGTTCTAATTGATAATAAAAAAGTCTATTAAGCTTTAAACTTCAAAGGCAAATGAACCACTTTTTTAGTTTCGAAAAAATCTTCTTTAAAATAATTGGATAAATTATATTCAGTTGCTTTTGGAAAATCCTTTAATTCTTCGGTTAAATCACCACCCTTTAGATATAAAATTCCGTTTTTAAGTTCGTGTTTGTTTTGTTTTTTGATTTTATCTTTAATCCAACTTACAAAGTCTGGCATATTTGTAACTGCTCTACTTAAGATAAAATCGAAATCACCTTTTACGTTTTCGGCACGCATTTGTTCTGCTTTTACATTTTGTAAACCTAAAGCAGTAGCCACTTCATTCACCACTTTTATTTTTTTGGCAATAACATCAATCAAGTAAAAACGCGTTTCTGGAAATAAAATAGCCAATGGAATTCCAGGAAAACCACCACCAGTTCCAACATCTAAAATAGAAGTTCCTTTTTCAAATTCTTGAATTTTAGCAATTCCTAATGAATGCAAAACATGTCTTGTATACAATTCGTCAATATCTTTTCTTGAAATCACATTTATTTTTGAATTCCAATCTTCATATAAAGCTTGTAATTTTTCAAACTGTTCAATTTGAATTGAAGTTAAATTAGGAAATTGTCTTAAAATTTCTTCCATAAAGTTAATTTTTCCACAAAAATAGTGTTTTTAACTAATAAAAAATGACTAATATCATATTTGAAAAAATTATAATATTTATCTTTGGCACTTAATTACATTATTATGAATTCAAATTCACCTACATTTTCAAATATTGATTCATTGAAATTCTTTCGTACTCTAAACAAGAGAGTTAACGAATATTTCAAAGAAAACAAAATACAAAAAACAGGCAACTGGAAACTACATTTAAAAACTGTAGTGATGTTTGCCATATTTTTAACACCTTATTTCTTTCTTTTAGCAATGAATATGCCTTTTTGGGTTTATTTATTACTTAACGTAGTTATCGGAATAGGAATGGCTGGTGTTGGAATGAATGTTATGCACGATGGAAATCACGGTTCGTATTCTTCAAAAGGATGGTTAAACAAAATTATGGGTGGAAGCATCTATATTTTAGCCGGAAATGTGTACAACTGGCAGGTACAACACAATGTATTACATCACACTTATACCAATATTCATGGTCATGATGAAGATTTAGATGCTGGAAGAGTAATGCGCTTTACCAAACAAGCTGACTGGAAATACTTTCACAAGTTTCAACATATTTATTCTGTATTTTTATATGGATTATTGACTTTCAATTGGGCAATCACTACAGATTTCCTTCAAATGAAACGTTACTTAAAAAGAAAATTATCTTATGGAGAATGGAAAAAACCTTCTGTAAGATGGACAACTTTAGTTATTACAAAAGTGATTTACTTTTCAATCTGGTTGGTGATTCCAATGGTAATCGGAATTGTTTGGTGGAAAGTTTTATTAGGATTCGTGGTTATGCATTATACAGCTGGAGTAATCTTAAGTGTTGTATTCCAATTAGCACATATTGTAGAAGACACCGTTACACCTTCACCTGATGAAGACATGTCAATGGAAAACACTTGGGCAATTCATCAGTTATTCACAACAGCTAATTTTGCTCCTAAAAACTGGTTAGTAAATTATTACACTGGTGGATTAAACCATCAAATAGAACATCATATTTTTCCGCACATCAGTCATATTCATTATGATAAGATTGCAAAAATCGTTAAAGAAACTGCTCAAGAATATGATTTGCCTTATTATGAATTCAAAACCATGAGGGCTGCTCTGTACTCGCACTTTAAACATTTAAAAGAATTAGGTCAAAAACCTCAACTAGTATAAAAATTCAAGACGCGATTAATTTCGCGTCTCTTTATTTAACATCAACAACATAATGAACAATCCACTTTCAGACAGAATTAACAAATTATCGACCTCTCAAACTTTAGCTATGGCAGCTTTAGCAAGAGAGTTAAAATCTCAAGGAAAAGACATCATAAGTTTAAGTCTAGGAGAACCTGATTTCAATACACCTGATTTCATCAAAGAAGCAGCAAAAAAAGCAATTGACGAAAATTATTCTACTTACTCTCCTGTTGATGGATATGCCGATTTAAAAGAAGCAATTTGTAGAAAATTTAAAAGAGATAACGAATTAGAGTATAAACCCTCAAACATTGTTGTATCAACAGGTGCAAAACAATCGTTATATAACATTGCGCAAGTAATGCTTAACGATGGTGACGAAGTAATTTTACCAGCTCCTTATTGGGTTTCATATTATGAAATTGTAAAAATGGCTGGAGGAATTCCGGTTGAAGTTCCAACGACTATAGAAAGTGATTTTAAAATTACACCTGAGCAATTAGAAAAAGCCATTACTCCAAAAACAAAAATGGTTTGGTATAGTTCACCTTGTAATCCAAGTGGTTCAGTTTATAATTGTGAAGAATTAACTGCTTTAGCCAAAGTATTAGAAAAGTATCCAAATATCTATGTAGTTTCAGATGAAATCTACGAACACATCAATTTTTCAGGAACATTTTGTAGTATCGCTTCAATTCCTGGTATGTTTGAAAAAACAATTACTGTGAATGGAGTTGCAAAAGCATTTGCTATGACAGGTTGGAGAATTGGTTATATTGGAGCATCAGAAATTATTGCAAAAGCTTGTACAAAAATGCAAGGACAAGTGACTTCTGGAGCAAATTCAATTGCGCAAAGAGCTACAATTGCAGCTGTTGATGCTGATCCAAAAGTATTAAACGAAATGGTTTCAGCTTTCAAAAGCAGAAGAGATTTAGTCGTTGGATTAATCCAAGAAATTCCTGGATTAAAAATCAATTCACCTGAAGGAGCATTTTATGTTTTCCCAGATGTATCTGACTATTTTGGAAAAACTTTAAAAGGAACAGAAATCAAAGATGCTAACGATTTTGCCATGTATTTACTTTCTGAAGCAAACGTTGCCACAGTAACAGGTGAAGCTTTTGGAAATCCAAATTGCATTCGTTTTTCTTATGCTACCAGCGAAGAACAACTAACAGAAGCAATGCGAAGAATTAAAGAAGCATTAGCATAATAACATTTGCCTCAAGGAAACTTGGGGCTTTTTATTACAACTAAAATGAATAAAAAAATACTACTATTAGGCTCTGGTGAACTAGGAAAAGAATTTGTAATTGCAGCACAGCGAATTGGCCAAACGGTAATTGCAGTTGATAGTTATGAAAACGCTCCAGCCATGCAAGTCGCACATGGTTTTGAAGTCATTAATATGTTAGACGGTTCTGAATTGGACAGAATTGTAGCCAAACACCAACCTGATTTTATTGTTCCAGAAATTGAAGCTATTCGTACAGAACGTTTTTACGATTATGAAAAGCAAGGATTAACAGTTGTTCCTTCTGCTAAAGCGGCAAATTTTACCATGAATAGAAAAGCAATTCGCGATTTAGCTGCTAAAGATTTAGGCTTAAGAACTGCTGATTATCGATATGCAACAACTGCCGAAGAGTTAGAAAAAGCGGTTAAAGAGGTTGGAATGCCTTGTGTTGTAAAACCATTAATGAGCTCGTCTGGAAAAGGACAATCTACCATTAAAACTAACGAAGATATCGTAAAAGCATGGAATTATGCAGTAGAAGGTTCTCGTGGAGATGTTGTGGAAGTAATTGTTGAAGCATTTGTAAATTTTCATTCTGAAATAACTTTATTAACGGTAACACAAAACAATAACCCTACGCTATTTTGTGCTCCAATAGGACACAGACAAGAACGTGGTGATTATCAAGAAAGTTGGCAACCAGCTAGAGTTTCAGACAAAGATTTATTTGAAGCTCAAGATATGGCCGAAAAAGTTACAGAAGCACTTGGTGGAGCTGGACTTTTTGGTGTTGAATTTTTCTTGACTGATGAAGGTGTTTATTTTTCTGAATTGTCTCCAAGACCTCATGATACTGGAATGGTAACTCTTGCAGGAACACAAAACTTTAATGAATTTGAATTACATTTAAGAGCTATTTTAAGTTTACCTATTGCAGAAATCACTCACGAAAAAAACGGTGCAAGTGCTGTAATTCTAGCTTCTGAAAGCTCTAATAACCCAACATTTACTGGTATTGAAAATGTTGCTTGTTTACCAAAAACAGATTTTAGATTATTTGGAAAACCAACCTCAAGACCTTACAGAAGAATGGGTGTTGTTTTATCTTATGACTCAAAAGAAACTCCAATTGAAAAAATTGTAGAAAGAGCAAAATTAACAGCAGCTTTAGTAAAAGTTAATGCATAAATGACTTTAATAATTCAAAATATAGAAAAGATTATTTCACTAAGCGATGAAGAGAAAGAACTAATCCTATCCAAAATTGAATTAAATCATTACAAAGCCAAAACTGTTTTATTACAAGCTGGAGAAGTTGCTAAATACTCCTATTTTGTTAAATCTGGAATTTTAAGAAGTTTTACTATTAACGATAATATTGTTGAACATGTTCTTCAATTTGCCTGCGAAGATTGGTGGATTGGAGACATGTATAGCTTAATTTCTCAAAAACCTGGAAACTTGTTTATTGAAGTATTGGAAGATGCTGAAGTTGCTCAACTATCAAAAGAAAACCAAGAAGAATTATACCATCAAATTCCAAAACTAGAACGTTTTTTTAGAATTTTAACTGAAAACTCATTAGTAGCTCATCAAGAACGATTAATGGATAATTTAAGCTTATCTGCTGAAGAACGATTTGAAAAATTTTGTTTAAAATACCCAACATTAATCCAAAAAGTTCCTCAAAAACACATAGCCTCATACATTGGAGTAACTCCAGAATTTTTTAGTAAAATGAAAGGTAAGATGCTGAGGAATTGATTTCTTAATCTAGGTTAAGCATTTCAAAGTGTGTATCGTCATAAATTTATATTATAAAATTTATTAAATTTATACGATATGAAAAATACAGTCTTACACAAAGCCAACACAAGAGGCCACGCTGATCATGGTTGGTTGAATGCTTATCACAGTTTTAGTTTTGCCAGTTGGTATAATCCAGATAGAGTTCAATTTGGAGCTTTAAGAGTTTTAAATGATGACACTGTAGCAGCTGGAATGGGTTTTGGAACACATCCACATGATAATATGGAAATCATTACAATTCCGTTAGAAGGTGATTTAGCACATAAAGATAGTATGGGAAATGCTGCAACTATAAAAACTGGAGATGTACAAGTAATGAGTGCTGGAACAGGAATTCAACATTCTGAATTTAACCCTAATCACGATCAACACACTAAATTATTTCAAATTTGGTTGTTTCCAAAAATGAGAAATGTGGAGCCAAGATACCAACAAATCACACTAGATAAATCATTAGAAAAAAACGATTTTGCTCAAATTTTATCACCAAATGCTGATGACGAAGGTGTTTGGATTCATCAAGATGCTTGGTTTTATTTAAGTGATTTTGATGCTGATTTTTCAAAAAAACTTTCCCTTAAAAAAGAAGGAAACGGATTTTATATCATGAATATTGAAGGAAAAATTGAAGTAAATGGTTCAATATTAGAAAAAAGAGATGCAATTGGGATTTGGGATACAACTGAACTAGAAATCAAAGCCATTTCAGCTTCAAAATTTTTAGTAATGGAAGTTCCAATGGAAAATTAATTAAACTTAACCTTTTCTCGTTTTTGAAATGTGGAAAGGTTTCTTTATTTTTAAAGTATGAAAAAAGAAGTAAAATTACAACTAAACGAAAAAAATGGCTTTTTCTACATTGAAATTGATGGAAAAACACAAGCTAAAATGACTTTCGTTTTTGCTGGTGATGATAAAATTATAATTGATCACACAGAAGTTAACGAAGGAAATAACGGTAAAGGTTTTGGTAAAATGATGTTGACAAAAGCTGTTGAATTCGCTAGAGAAAAAAATATAAAAATAATTCCACTTTGTCCGTTTGTAAAGAGTGTGATTAATAAAACCGAAGAATTTCAAGATATTTTATAACCTAAATATTGTAGCTATGCATCAAAAAGACATAACAAAAGAATACACAAACGGTGAAGTTACTGTTGTATGGCAATCTGGAAAATGTACTCATTCTGGAAATTGCGTTAGAAACAACCCTGATGTTTTTCAGCCTAAAGAAAAACCTTGGGTTAAAATTGATGCTTCAAGTTCAGATAAAATTATAGAAACTGTAAATAAATGCCCTTCTGGAGCTTTATCACATTACAAAAACAAAACTAATGACTAAAAAAATTATTGCGTTTGGAGGTTCATCGAGCAAAAAATCAATTAATAAAAAACTAGCAACTTATACATCCAATTTATTTAAAAATGCTTCTGTAGAAATTATCGATTTAAACGATTATGAAATGCCAATATTTTCAGTTGACAAAGAAGAAAAGGGATTTCCTAAAGAAGCTCAAAATTTCCTTGATAAAATTGGAGAAGCTGATTTTCTTGTGGTTTCTTTAGCCGAACACAACGGTGCTTACACGGCTGCTTTTAAAAATATTTTAGATTGGACTTCAAGAATTAATGGAAAAGTTTTTCAAGGAAAAAGAATGCTATTAATGGCAACTTCACCTGGTGCTCGTGGTGGAAAGTCAGTTTTAGAAATGGCAAAGGACAGATTTCCTAGACACGATGCTAATTTAGTAGGCACATTTTCTTTACCAAGTTTTTATGATAATTTTGACGAAGAAAAAGGAATTATTGATGAAGACTTAAATAAAGAATTGTTGGAAATCATTAAATCATTTGATTTATAATAAAAATGTTATTTTTGCAACAGTTTGTGAGTGCTTTTTAACCTCATAACTTTTAAACTTTTAAACTCAAAACATGAAAGCATACGTATTTCCTGGTCAAGGAGCACAATTCTCAGGAATGGGAAAAGATTTATATGAAAATTCGGCATTAGCCAAAGAACTATTTGAAAAAGCAAACGATATTCTAGGTTTTAAAATCACAGACATTATGTTTGAAGGAACTTCCGAAGAATTAAAAGAAACGAAAGTAACACAACCAGCTGTTTTTTTACATTCAGTAATTTTAGCAAAAACATTAGGAGAAGACTTTAAACCAGAAATGGTTGCAGGTCACTCTTTAGGTGAATTTTCTGCTTTAGTTGCTAACGGAGCATTATCTTTTGAAGATGGATTAAAATTAGTTTCAAAACGTGCGTTAGCTATGCAAAAAGCTTGTGAAATTAAACCTTCAACAATGGCTGCTGTTTTAAATCTTGACGATAAAATTGTGGAAGAAATTTGTGCTTCAATTGATGGTGTTGTTGTGGCTGCAAACTATAACTGTCCAGGTCAATTAGTTATTTCTGGAGAATACAAAGCTGTAGAAGAAGCTTGTGAAAAAATGAAAGAAGCTGGAGCAAAAAGAGCTTTAATATTACCTGTTGGTGGAGCATTTCACTCACCAATGATGGAACCGGCTAGAGAAGAATTAGCAGCAGCCATTGAAGCAACAACTTTCTCTACTCCTATTTGTCCGGTTTATCAGAATGTAACGGCAACTGCTGTTTCAGATGCAAACGAAATCAAGAAAAACTTAATTATACAATTGACAGCTCCTGTTAAATGGACACAATCAGTTAATCAAATGATTGCTGATGGTGCTACAAGTTTTACAGAAGTTGGTCCAGGAAAAGTATTAGTTGGATTGGTAAATAAAATTAACCGTGATGTAGAAACTCATTCTGCATAAATTAATCACACAAAATAAAAGCCTTGTAATGAAAATTATGAGGCTTTCTCTTTTTTAAAATATTGGTTTTTCTTTATTTCCAAATGCATCAATAGCATCGGAGCAATTGAGGTAAACATTACAGTTAGGCATTCGTTCCTTTAAGACAAAACCTTTTTCTTCAATGTGTTCTTCATTCTCTTCTGAATCTAGAAACACTTCTTTAAGACTTTGATTGTTTAAAAGTTCACATAAATCAGTTAATGTTATTTTGGTTCTGGTTATGTTTAAACTTTCCAAACCTTTCATTTGATTAAAAAACGGTATACTCACTTTAGTTATGTTGTCATGTTTTCTCAAAAAAAGCATTTTAAGTTCTTTAAATTCAAGCATATATTTAACTGCTTTATCAGTAATTAAAGTGTCTTTTAAATGAACTTCAGTAATTGATTTTACACGTAATGAAAAAAAATAAAAAAAATCATCATCATGATTTCCATCTACTGACCAAATCTGATGCCAATCCTTATAAATCTGTGATGGCTTATCGACATGATAATGTGTTTGCCAAAATTTTTTTTCTTCTTTTGAAAATTTCATGTTTATCAGAATTATTTTTCTTTAAACTTAACTACTAAAAGTAATATATATTTTTATATTTCAAAAATATTTGAATAATCATATTCAAAATTTGAATTAGTTATATTTGTAAAAAGAATGCTCCATTTATGAATTTAGATTTACGCACAGTAAACGTCACAAGATATATAACTCCATTACGAGAAGGTGGTTCTTTACCAGCCTTAGCGGAAGCAGATGATGATTTTAAATACGTTTTGAAATTTAGAGGAGCTGGTCATGGAGTAAAAGCACTAATCGCAGAGTTTTTAGGTGGACAAATTGCAAAATTTCTTGAATTACCAGTTCCTGAGTTAGTTTTCGCTAATTTGGACGAAGCCTTTGGAAGAACAGAAGCTGATGAAGAAATTCAAGATTTATTGAAATTCAGTCAAGGTTTAAATTTGGGCTTACACTTTTTATCAGGAGCTTTGACTTATGATGCAGCAGCCAATGATTGTGATGCTTTTTTAGCTTCAAAAATCGTTTGGTTAGATGCTTTTATCACTAATGTAGATAGAACTTTCAAAAACACCAATTTATTGATTTGGAAAAAAGAACTTTGGTTGATTGATCATGGTGCTTCCTTTTATTTTCATCATTCTTGGACAAATTGGGAAGCAACAGCTAAGACACCATTTGCATTAATTAAAGATCATGTCTTATTACCAAAAGCCAGTAAATTAGTTGAAGTACATCAAGAATTTACTTCCAAATTAAACGATACCATTCTGAAGGAAATAGTCAATCAAATTCCGGAAGATTGGTTGCAATGGGAAGAACAGAACATTTCTCCTTCAGAAATTAAGGAAGTGTATTTTCAATTCTTATCTATCAGATTACAAAACGCTGAACTATTTTTAAAACAAGCTCAAGATGCACGATAAACACTTATATGAATATGCTGTAATTCGTGTTGTACCGAAAGTTGAACGCGAAGAATTTATCAATGTTGGTTTGATGTTGTACTCAAAGCGTCAAAAATATTTGAGAATCAAGTACCATATTCCATCTGAAAAAATAAAAGCTTTCTGCTCTGAATTTGATTTGGATTTGCTTAAAATTAATCTTGATGCATTAGTAAATATTTGCGAAGGAAAAAAAGAAGGTGGACCCATTGCTCAATTTGAAAAAGACGAACGTTTTAGATGGATAAGTGCAATAAAAAGCTCAAGTATTCAAACTTCGAGACCCCATTCAGGTTTTAGTGATGATTTAGATAAAACTTTCGAAAAATTATACAGTGAATTAGTAGAATAAAAAACATGTACAAAAACTTAGAACAGTTACTTCAAGAACAAAAAAATGTAAAAGTTATTGACTCTTCAATTGATTACAAAGATTATGTTACTTTAGATTTGTCTGCGACTCACACAGATCAATTGAATTTAGACCTAACTAATGCGCTAATTTTTGAAGCATTCATAGAAAATCATCTTTCAAAAAACAAGGCTAAAGTTGCCTTTGGTGGTTATTTAGAAACTAGAAATTTATACCGAAGAAGTACCGTTTTTAAAAATGAAATCACTGATGAACGTAACATTCACATTGGACTAGATTTATGGATAAAGGCTGGAACAAGTGTTTTAGCTGCTTTAGATGGAAAAATCCATAGTTTTCAAAACAATACCGCTTTAGGTGATTATGGTCCAACTATAGTTTTAGAACATACAATCGAAAATAGTACATTTTACACATTATATGGTCATTTAGATTTAAACAGTTTAATTGGAAAAGAAGTCGGACAAATTGTAAAAAAAGATGAAGTTATTGCTAAACTTGGAGCTTCACCTATTAATGGAGATTATGCACCTCATTTGCATTTTCAAATTATAAAAGATTTACAAGAAAAAAAAGGAGATTATCCTGGAGTTTGTAGCCAAAAAGAGTTGGAATTTTACTCAAGAAACTGTCCAAATCCAAATTTACTGTTAAAGATTCAATAGATTTTTATATATTTGATTACCAAAAATTTATTAATTCAAAACATTTATTTATGAAAAAAGTAATTTTAGCATTAGCATTTATTTCTACCTTAGCATTTGTTTCTTGTAAAGAATCTACAGAAGACAAAGTAGAAGAAGCAACTGAAGCAGTTGGAAACGACATTGAAACAGCTACAGAAAACGCAGTAGATGCAATTGATTCTACAGCAACTGAAGTTGGAAACGATATTGAAGCTGGTGTAGAAAAAATGGATGATAAAATGGATGAAGCTACAAAGTAATTCTTCCTATTAAAAAACAAAACCCAAATGAAATTCATTTGGGTTTTTTGTTGTTTTTAACTTCTAATTTTTTGCTCCCATTTCCAAGCACTTGCTAAGGCTTCTTCCAGAGAAGATTGTGCTTTCCAGCCTAAAACATTGTTTGCTTTATCCGTATTAGCATAAGCTTCAGTCACATCACCTTCTCTTCTGCCTACAATTTGATAATTTAATTTCTTATTTGAAACCTTTTCAAAAACAGTAATTACTTCCAAAACCGAACTTCCTGTTCCTGTTCCTAAATTGAAGGTTTCTACTTTTTCTAAATTTTTATTGTCCAATAAACGTTTCAAAGCTACAACATGTGCTTTAGCTAAATCCACTACATGAATATAATCTCGAACAGCCGTTCCATCTGAAGTTGGATAATCATCTCCAAAAACAGATAATTTTTCACGTAATCCTATTGCTGTTTGTGTGATAAAAGGTACTAAATTTTGCGGAACACCTAATGGTAATTCACCAATTTCAGCAGTTGGATGTGAACCTATTGGATTAAAGTAACGTAACAATATTGAATTTACATTAGTTACTTTAGCAACATCAGTTATTATTTCTTCACCTATTTGCTTAGTATTACCGTAAGGTGAAATTGCTGGTTGAATAGATGCATTTTCTGTAATTGGCATTTTTTCAGCTTGACCGTAAACCGTACAAGAAGAACTAAATATAAAATTAGCTTCTTTCAATTTTGTCAATTCTTGTAAAACATAAACTAATGCATTGATATTATTTTCATAATATAAAAGAGGATTTTCAACACTTTCTCCAACAGCTTTTGAAGCTGCAAAATGAATCACACCAACCACATCATTATGCCTTTTGAAAAAATCTTGAACAACAGTTTTTTCTCTTAAATCTAACTTTTCAAAAATGGGTTTCTTTCCTGTGATATTGAAAATTCCGTCTAAAACACTTTCGGAAGAATTCGATAAATTATCAATGGCTACTACTTCAAAACCTTCATTTTGTAATTCAACTACTGTGTGAGATCCAATAAAACCTAATCCTCCTGTTACTACTATTTTCATATTCATTTTCCGTGAAAACGGAAATCTTTTTAATTGTTAAACTTTTAAACAAATTCTAAAACCGAATCTGTGATAAACTTAATTTGTTCATCATCCAATTCCGTGTGCATTGGCAAAGCAATTACTTCTTTACACAATTGATTCGTTACCGGAAAATCTTCTTCTTTATATCTTGAATCAGCATATGCTTTTTGACTGTGCAATGGAATTGGATAATAAATTGCACAAGGAATATCTTTACTTTGTAAATGAGCCAACAATCCATCACGTTTTCCATTAATAATTCGGATTACATATTGATGAAACACATGGCAATCACAAGTTTCGCAGATGGTTGGAGCCCAAATGTTAGGATTAACACTCAAAGCAGCAGAATATTTTCTAGCAGCATCTTGACGTGCTTTGTTGTAAGTATCTAAATGAGGTAATTTAGCTTTCAAAACACCAGCTTGCATACTATCTAAACGAGAATTAACTCCAACAACATCATGATGGTACCTTTCATACATTCCATGATTGACAATACCTCTTAAAGTATGAGCCAAAGCATCATCATTTGTGAAAATCGCTCCACCATCACCATAACATCCTAAATTCTTAGAAGGGAAAAATGACGTAGCTCCAACATGACCAATCGTTCCAACTTTAGTTTTAGAACCATCTTTTGAAGTATAATTTGCTCCAATAGCCTGTGCATTGTCTTCAATTACATATAAATTATGCTCTTTTGCAATTTCCATTATAGCATCCATATTGGCTGCACGTCCAAACAAGTGAACCGGAACAATTGCTTTTGTTTTTGGCGTAATAGCTTTTTTAATTGCATCAAGTGAAATATTCATGTTATTCATATCCACATCAACTAAAACAGGAGTTAATTGTAACAAAGCAATAACTTCAACTGTTGCAGCAAAAGTAAAATCAGCCGTAATCACTTCATCACCTGGTTTCAAATCCAATCCCATCATGGCAATTTGCAAAGCATCCGTACCATTAGCACAAGGAATAACATGTTTTACTCCTAAATATTTTTCTAAATCTGCTTGAAATTGGTGAACCAAAGGTCCATTTATATAAGTATTTGTATCTAAAACTTCTTGAATTGAAGCGTTAACTTCGTCTTTTATTTTTTCGTATTGACTTTTAAGGTCAACCATTTGTAGTTTTCTCATTGGAAATAAAATTAAGTGTTACAAAAGTAAGAAATTCTGCCTTACAATTTAAAGTATCACAAAAGAAACGTATTTTTAGCCCATCAAAAAAGAAAGAATGTATTTTATTTATAATTTCATTACGTTTTTAGCATCGCTCATCGTTAAAATTTTAGCTCTTTTTAGCCCTAAAATGAAGCTTTTTGTTGAGGGAAGAAAAACAGTTTTTTCTACTTTACAAAGTAAAATTAGCTTAAATGATAAAACGATTTGGTTTCACGCAGCTTCTTTAGGTGAATATGAACAAGGTTTACCTGTAATCGAAAAAATTAAAGAAAAATATCCTAATCATAAAATTATTGTGACTTTCTTTTCTCCTTCTGGTTATGAAGTTAGAAAAAATAATACTGTTGCAGATGTTACCGTTTATTTACCATTAGATTCAACATCAAATGCTAAAAAATTTATTGAATTAGTTCATCCAGAAATGGTTTTCTTTATTAAATATGAATATTGGCCCAATTACTTGAATGAATTAAAGAAAAAAAATATTAAAACGTATTTAATTTCTGGAATCTTACGAGAAAATCAAGCTTTTTTTAAGTGGTATGGCGGTTTTTATAGAAATGCCTTAAAAACTTTTGACTACTTTTTTGTTCAAAATGAAAATTCAAAAAAATTATTGCAAAGCATAGGATTTACCAATGTGAAAATTTCTGGAGATACAAGATTTGACAGAGTAGTTTCTATTTTAGAAAGAGATAATACATTGGATTTCATTGAAACTTTTAAGGATAACAAAACTACAATCGTTATTGGAAGTTCGTGGCCAAAGGACGAGGAATTATTAGTGAATTATATCAATCAAAGTTCAGATGATTTGAAATTTATCATTGCTCCGCATAACATTCTGCAATCAACAATCGTTAATCTTCAATCTTCAATCAAAAAAAATACAGTTTTGTTTTCTCAAAAAGAAAATCAAAAATTATCAGATTTTAATGTTTTCATAATTGACACCATTGGAATTTTAACCAAAATCTATTCTTACGCAGACATTGCTTATGTTGGTGGTGGCTTTGGAAATCCTGGAATACATAATATTTTAGAACCAGCCACTTTTGGAGTTCCAATTGTAATTGGACCAAATTATTCCCATTTTGCAGAAGCTATAGCTTTAGTTCATCAAGAAGGTTGTGTTTCAATTTCCAATCAAAACGAATTGAATGAAGCTTTGGACAACTTACTTTTCAATGAGGATATTCGTCATGAAAAAGGGCATATTTGTAGCACTTTTGTTCAAATGAATAAAGGGGCAACAAACAGCATCATGAATCACATTCTTAATGAAAACTTAAATTAATTTCAATAAAATACAAAAATCGTAACTTGCAAAACTTATCAAAACAAAACTTATGAAACATATTAAATTACTACTATTACTTTTCGTTATTTCAACACAAGCACAACAAGGTGGCATGTGGATTCCTTCTTTATTAAATGGAATGAACGAAAAAGAAATGAAATCACTTGGCATGAAGATTTCAGCCAAAGATATTTATGATGCCAACAATTCTAGTTTAAAAGATGCTGTTCCTCATTTTAACAATGGTTGTACCTCTGAAGTCATTTCTCCTCAAGGACTAATTTTAACCAATCACCACTGTGGTTATGGAGCTATTCAAAATCATTCTACTGTAGAGCATGATTATCTTCAAGATGGATTTTGGGCTTATAAAATGGAAGAAGAATTACCTAACAAAGGCATGGTAGTAACTTTTGTAGTCAGAATTGAAGATGTAACTTCAAAAATTTTAGAAGGAACAGAAAGTTTGACTGATGAAGCACAAAAACAAAAGAAAATCCAAGAAAATATTTCAAAATATAGTGAATCTTTACCAAAAGAATCATGGCAAGAAAATAGAATTAAAACATTTTATGACGGAAATCAATACCTATTATTTGTAACAGAAACATTCAAAGATATTCGTTTAGTTGGTGCACCACCAAGTTCTATTGGAAAATTTGGTTCTGATACTGACAATTGGGTTTGGCCAAGACATACAGGAGATTTTTCATTGTTCAGAATTTACGCAGACAAAAACAATCGACCAGCAGAATATTCAAAAGATAATGTTCCTTACAAATCAAAGCACTTTTTACCTATTTCAACAAAAGGAATTAAAGAAGACGATTTTACAATGGTAATGGGTTATCCTGGAAGAACACAAGAATATTTACCTTCTTATGCTGTCGAACAAATTATTAATGATTTAAATCCAGCCAAAATTGAAATTCGTGATGCTGCTTTGAAAGTTCAAGATGGTTTCATGCGAAAAGATCAAGCCATCAAAATTCAATATGCTTCCAAATATGCAAGTGTAGCTAATTATTGGAAAAAATGGATTGGTGAGAGTAAAGGATTAAAAAAATCAAATGCTGTTGGAATCAAACAAAAATTTGAAGCTGATTTTAAAAATAGAGTTGCGAAAGCTGGAAAACAAGCTGAATACGGGAATTTACTTTCTGAATTTGAAAAAAATTATGCAGCAATTAAAGATTATGCTGTTGCCAGAGATTATTTTAGTGAAGTTGTTTTAAGAAATACAGAATTATTGAGCTTTGGCTTCAAATTATATCAATTAGAGCAAGTTTATGCTTCTAAAGGAGAACAATCCTTTAACGATAGAAAAAACAATCTAATTACAAGTTTTGAAGATTCTTACAAAGATTTTAACGCACAAGTGGACGAAAAGGTTTTTGAACAGTTAATTCAGTTATATGCAACAAAATCTCCAAAGCAATTTTTACCAAGTTCTTTAGAAAATATTAATCCAACAACTTTGTCTAAAGAAATATATGCAACTTCTAGTTTAACTTCTTATGATAAATTAAAAGAATTATTAAATGGTGATGCAAAATCTGTAATCGAAAAACTTAATAATGATAAAGGATTTCAATTAGTAAAATCATTAGCTGATGCTTATTTTGAAAAAATTGCACCTACTTATAATGAATTGGATTTAAAAAATTCGGCTTTACAAAGAACTTATATGAAAGCCATAGTAGAATTATTTCCAAATGACAGAATTTTCCCAGATGCTAATAGTACTTTACGTGTAACTTATGGAAAAGTGAAAGGTTATGCTCCACAAGATGCTGTTTATTATGAGCCAATAACTTATTTAGAAGGTGTTATGGAAAAATATGTTCCTAATGATTATGAATTTGATGTACCTCAAAAGCTAATTGACTTATATAATAAAAAAGATTATGGTAATTATGCGCAAAATGGGAAACTACCTGTTTGTTTCATTGCCACAAATCATACTACTGGTGGTAACTCTGGAAGTCCTGCAATCGATGCTAAAGGAAACCTTATAGGATTAAACTTTGATAGAGTTTGGGAAGGCACTATGAGTGACATATATTATAGTCCAGATATCTGTAGAAATATTATGGTTGATATTAGATATGTATTATTTATTATTGATAAATATGCAGGTGCCAAGAACATTATTAATGAACTAAAAATCAGTAGTAAATAATTTTAAAATCATATTTTTTTGGCACGAAAATTGTAAATTTCATAAGCGGAATTCAAGGGTAAAAAATATTTTGAAAAAAAAATGAAAAAATATTTTGTCATGTCAAAAATTTTATATCTTTGCTCCGAATTAATAATTAACCTTTTATAATAAAAAAGATGAAAAAAGTTGTATTAAGCTTAGCATTAGTTGCTATGATGTTCGTATCTTGTAAAGAAACTGAAGCTAACACTGAAGAAGCTACTACTGACGCAGTTGAAGCTGTAGAAGCTACTACTGAAGAGGCTGTTGAAGCTGTAGAAGTTGTTGGTGATTCAGCTGCTGCTGCTGTTGAAGGTGCTGCTGAAGTAGCTACTGAAAAAGTAGAAGAAGTTGCTAAGTAATTAGCGCTAACGCAAAAAAATTAAAGCTCCACAATGTGGAGCTTTTTTTTTACCTTTTAAAAACATTTATGAAAGAAAATTTTTATAAAAATTAAAAATATTAATCTTTAAAAATATCTAATTCTAAAGAAAAATCTAAAATTTCAGATAGACTTCCGTATTTAATTATTTCGTTAATACTTTTTTGCATCATCAATTGTGTTGAAAATTTTCTGCTCACTGCAATTTCCTGATTTTCTAAAACAATTTTAAAATAGAATTTTCCTTTTGTAGACTTAAACTGCATAAAAAAACAATCTTCTAATTTTGTCTTTAAGTTTTCTATTTCGTTCTCACATTCAAATCGCAATTCAAAATCTTTACTAATAAAAATAGGTTTTCCTTTTCTAGATACAAACTCGTATTTGTACAGATCACTTATTCTTTTTGTAATGACGAATGTTCCCATAAATAGTTTTAGAAATGAAATAGCAAGCTACTATTTTTAACTTAAAGAAGAAAAGGTTTAAAAAAAAGTAATGAAGATGTTATAAACAAAAAAAGCTCCAAACATAGTTTGAAGCTTTTAGTACTCGAGGCGGGACTTGAACCCGCACGGGCATTACTACCCACTGGATTTTAAGTCCAGCGTGTCTACCAATTCCACCACTCAAGCATTTGGTTTACTGAAAAACCATTGGTATATTTTTGAGCGAAAAACGGGGCTCGAACCCGCGACCTCGACCTTGGCAAGGTCGCGCTCTACCAGCTGAGCTATTTTCGCGTTTAGGATAAACTCAAAAAAAGACTAGATTAAGTAGAACAGAATCACACTCTAAATGAGCCTATTTTCACTTGTTTTGTTTAAGAACTTCGCCATACTTGTTCCGTATTGCGAGTGCAAATATAGAATATATTTTTATTACTACAAGGACTTTAATCAAAAAAAAAAAAACTTTTTTATAACCTTTTGATAACTATATAATTGGTTTTTAAAATTATTATTAAATTTTACTTAAAAAATATAAACAAATTATTTTGAAGCATATTTCTTCTTTATTTTTGTTTGAATAGTAAAATAATAACACAAATATTTAATTAAAAAATATGAAAAAACTAGTTTTAATAACTATCATAATTTCATTTTACAGTCACATTTTAAAAGCTCAAACAATAAGCGGTTATTATATCAAGCAAATGAAGGGTGGCGTTGGTGATGACAGTAAGTTATCGGAAAATGCTCAGATTCCTGAAATATATGAGTACATGTTTTCTAACAACAAATCATCTCTTATAAAATTAACAAAAGGAGGTACCGTAATTGACACTTTAAAAAATGATCTTAATGGATATGAAATAGATAATAAAGTCATAGAAACTACTATCAAAATGTCTGACTATGAATTAACAAAAAATTTATCATCGAAAACATTTAAAAACAAATATTGTTTAAAAAATAAAGAATACTATATTAATGACTCTTTACCAACATTTATTTGGAACATCTCAAATGATACTAAAATTATAAATGGGTTTATATGTAAAAAAGCAACTACCACTCATATTTCATTTGGATATAAACTTCCAATAACCGCATGGTTTTGTGAACAAATACCAATAAAAGATGGGCCTTTTCATTTTCACAACCTACCTGGTTTTATATTTGAATTAACATCAAAAAATTATTTTACAATAGAATTTATTTATTTTAAGTATGACGAAAATAAATCAACAGAAGTAATGGACATAGAAACAGATATCAAACCTCAAACAATAAAAGAATTAGAAAAAAATTGGAAAGAATAATTTATATTATCCGTCCTGCAAAAAATCAATACAAAAAGAACTTAAATAAATTCCTCCCTTGATAAAATTATGAAAAACTAAAAAATTTAAGGTAATATCATGAAAAGTACGTGACATAGTAGCCAATTAATTTTTAACTATCATTCGTCTAATTTCATTTAATTTCATCAAAGCTTCCACAGGAGTCAATGTATTAATGTCTAAATTAACGATTTGTTCTTTTATTTCTTCCAACAAGGGATCATCTAAATTGAAAAAACTCAATTGCAACTCATCATTGGCTGCTTTTATATCCATCAATTCGTTTGAAGAATGTTTTTTCTCTAGTTGCTTTAAAAGTTTTTGTGCTTTTTGTATTACAATTTGAGGCATTCCTGCCATTTTTGCCACATGAATTCCAAAACTATGTGCACTTCCTCCTTTGACCAATTTACGAATAAACAAAACCGTATCTTTTAATTCTTTTACAGAAACATTAAAGTTCTGAATTCTATCAAACGTGACTTCCATTTCATTTAATTCGTGATAATGTGTGGCAAAAAGTGTTTTAGGTTTATTTGGGTGTTCGTGTAAATATTCAGCAATAGCCCAAGCAATTGAAATTCCGTCATATGTAGATGTTCCACGACCAATTTCGTCTAATAAAATTAAACTTCTTTCTGAAAGGTTATTCAAAATGGAAGCCGTTTCATTCATTTCGACCATAAAAGTCGATTCACCCATTGAGATATTATCACTTGCTCCTACTCTAGTAAATATTTTATCTACAATTCCCATTCTAACAGCTTCTGCAGGAACAAAACTTCCCATTTGAGCCAACAGCACAATCAAAGCCGTTTGACGCAAAATTGCTGATTTACCAGACATATTTGGACCCGTAATCATAATGATTTGTTGCGTTTCTCTATCTAAAAACACATTGTTTGAAATATAAGGAACTCCAACAGGCAATTGTCTTTCAATAACAGGATGACGACCTTCTGTAATTTCCAAATCAAAACTATCGTCAATTTGAGGTTGCACGAATTTTTGTTCGATAGCCATTTGCGTAAATGAATTCAAACAATCCAATTGTGCAATTAAATTTGCATTCAATTGAACAGGTTTGATATAAGTTGCCATCCATTGAATTAATTGCTCAAACAATTGATTTTCTATGACTTGAATTTTTTCTTCAGCACCTAAAATTTTAGCTTCATATTCTTTTAATTCTTCCGTAATATATCTTTCTGCACTTACCAAAGTTTGCTTTCTAATCCACTCTTCTGGAACTTTATCTTTATGCGTATTTCTAACTTCAATATAATATCCAAATACATTATTGAAAGAAACTTTTAGTGATGTTATTCCTGTTTTTTCACTTTCACGAAGTTCTAAATCTTCTAAAAAACCTTTCCCTTTGGAAGAGATTGCTCTCAATTCATCTAATTCTTCATTTACACCTGAAGCAATAGCATTTCCTTTGTTTATAGCAACTGGTGCTTCTTGGTTTAAAGTGGTTTTTATTTTTTCGCGAAGTAATTCACAAGCATGTAAACTATCACCAATGACTTTTAATGAATCGTTATTGGACGATAATGCCAACTCTTTTATAGGAATAATAGCATCTAAAGAATCTTTTAAATAGATGACTTCTCTTGGTGAAATTTTTCCAGTAGCTACTTTTGAAATTAATCGTTCTAAATCAGAAATTTGCTTGATTTGAACTTGGATTTTCTTCAAGATTTCTTGATTTTCTTTGAAATAAGCAACAACTTCGTGACGGCTTTTTATCTTAACAGCATCTTTCAAAGGTAAAGCCAACCAACGCTTCAACAATCGTGAACCCATGGGCGACAAAGTTCTATCAATGACATCCAAAAGGGTTACAGCATTTTGATTGGTAGAATGATACAATTCTAAATTTCGAATGGTAAATCTATCCATCCAAACATAAGCATCTTCAGCAATTCGTTGAATGGAAGTGATATGTTGGATTTTATTGTGTTGGGTTTCTGATAAATAATACAAAATAGCTCCAGAAGAAATAATTCCTTCTTGCAATTCTTCTATCCCAAATCCTTTTAGAGAATTGGTTTGAAAATGATTCGTTAAACTTTCAAAAGCATAATCCTGTCTAAAAACCCAATCTTCCAAGAAAAAAGTATGGTAATCTTCTCCAAAAACTTCTCTAAATTTTAATTTGAATTGCTTCGGAATTAAAACTTCACTAGGTTGGAAATTTTGCAACAATTTATCAATATATTCTTCGTTTCCTTGCGCTGTTAAAAATTCTCCTGTTGAAACATCTAAAAAAGAAATTCCAATACTAATTTTTCCAAAATGTAAAGCTGCTAAAAAGTTGTTTGATTTCGATTGCAAGACCTCATCATTCATGGAAACTCCTGGTGTAATTAATTCGGTTACACCACGTTTTACAATGGTTTTGGTCATTTTTGGATCTTCTAATTGGTCGCAAATCGCAACACGAAGTCCAGCTTTTACTAGCTTTGGTAAATACGTATTTATAGAATGATGTGGAAAACCTGCTAAAGCTGTTTCGGTATCAGAACCTGCTCCACGTTTGGTTAACGTAATTCCTAAAATATTGGCAGCACGAACAGCATCTTCACCAAAAGTTTCATAAAAATCTCCCACTCTAAACAACAAACAAGCATCTGGATATTTCGCTTTGATGCCGTTGTATTGCTTCATTAAAGGAGTTTCTTTAACTTCTTTGGGTTTAGATTCTTTTGCTGTTTTCTTAGCCACAATAATTAATTTTAGGTAATGCTTGCGAAGTTACAAAAATCAATGACAATTTCAATTTCAATGGCAAAATTCAATTTTGAACCATTTAGAGATTATGGTTCATTAAGAAATTCTTTTAAACTTATAAACTCCTAACCTTTTAACCTAATATTTTTTTAAACTTTTAAACTAAAAACTATCTTTGCTTCATGAAAAAATTAGCCAACGAAGAATTAAATAGAATTAGTAAAGAAGAATTCAAAGAAGCTGAAAAAACTCCGATTATTATTATTTTAGATGACATTCGAAGTTTACATAACATAGGTTCTGTTTTTAGAACTTCTGATGCTTTTTTGATTGAAAAAATTTATTTGTGTGGCATAACTGCTGTTCCTCCAAATAAGGAAATTCACAAAACAGCTCTTGGAGCAACAGATACAGTTACTTGGGAATATGCTAAAGATGTTTTAGCAGTAATTGAAAAGTTGAAATCTGAAAAAGTTTCTATTTACTCAATAGAACAAGTTGAAAATTCTATTATGTTGAATGATTTTCAGCCTGAAACGGATAAAAAATATGCTTTAATTTTCGGTAACGAAGTAAAAGGTGTGCAACAAGAAGCTATTAATTTGAGTGATGGTGTAATTGAAATTCCGCAGTTAGGAAGCAAACATTCTCTTAATATTTCGGTTAGTGCTGGAATTGTGATTTGGGATTTGTTTCAAAAAATAAACCAATGAAAATAGGACCTTTATCAATAACTATTTTACTTGTTTCTTTTGCGATTATGTTAGTAACAACTTTAGATTGGATTGACAACAATCCTTTGAGTGATTATAAACTTCTTGCTGCTTTACAGTTTATGCTTATTGGAAGAATTATATTAAAAAATCAAAGAAAAAAAGACTAAACTAATTTACTTTAGCATTTATTTCATTCAATAAATAGATGTAATCATTTTGGTTTTTTATAAAGTCCAAATCTGAAATATCAATAACTAAAACATTCAAATCGGTTTGAGTTTTGATATAATCTAAATAACCACGATTGATTTTCTCTAAGTAATCAGCTGGAATTTCTTGCTCATAACTTCTACCTCTTTTTTTGATATTTGCCAAAAGTCGTTCTGTGTTTTGGTATAAATACACATATAAATCAGGTTTTGGCATTTCTTTACGAATGATATCAAACATCGTTTTATATAAACGAAATTCATCTTCGTGAAGCGTTACTTTTGCAAAAATTAAGGATTTAAAAATATGATAATCCGCTACTATAAAATCTTTAAACAAATCAAATTGCGCTAAATCATCTGTTAACTGTTGATATCTATCTGCTAAAAATGACATTTCTAACGGAAAAGCATATCGATTTTGATCTTTATAAAATTTTGGCAAAAATGGATTATCGGCAAAACGTTCTAAAACTAATTTTGCATTACAATCTTCTGCTATTTTGGTTGCTAAAGTCGTTTTTCCTGCTCCAATATTTCCTTCTATAGCAATGTAATTGAAATTTTGTAAGCTTAATTTTTCAATTGGAGAAACTAATTTTTCAACAACTACACATTCACTTTCATCTTCACAAATTTGCAGTAATTCTGAAATTGATTTTTTTAAAATCGGATGCATCCAATCCAAATTCAAATCATTCATTGGCAGCAAAACAAACTTTCTATTTTGCATTTGTTTGTGTGGAATTTCCAAATTTTCAAATTCTAGAATATCTTCATTACATGAAATAATATCGATATCAATAGTTCTAGCTTGATATCCTTTTTCATAAGAACGAGTTCTTCCTAATTGTTTTTCTAATTTTAAAACCTGTGAAAGAATTTTTTGAGCTGATTTTGAAGTATGAATTATAATAGCACAATTATAAAAAGGATCGCTTTCAAAACCCCAAGCTGGAGTTTCATATATTTTCGAAACCTTTACAACCGTTGCTATTTCATTATGAATTGTAGCAATACAAGACTCAATAGCCTCTAATCTATTGCCAATATTACTTCCTAATGATAAAATTATTTGATTTTGTAGATTCATACCTTGGCAAAATAACAAACAATTTTCGGCTTATCTCAAAAGAAATTTATTTTTTTTAAAACTTGTAACATTCTAACTAAAAACAATACTTATAGATACATTAAATACATTATTAAAAATGAGATTCTTAAGTAACGTTTTATCAACCATAGTCGGAATATTTTTATTCTGTTTTATATTTTTCTTTTTCATCTTAATTATTGGAGCTTTGGCTGGAAGTGGTGATAGGAAACCTAAATTAAAGAAAAACTCAGTTATCGAGTTAGATTTATCTGAAATCAGTTTGGATTACAATGGAAAATTTGAACCAAGTCCTTTTGAAGCTTTATTAGAGCAAAAAAGTAAAGCAAGTGTAAGCGAAGTTATTGATGCCATTGAAGCAGCCAAAAAAGACAAAGATATTGAAGGGATTTCCATTTTAAAAAACGAATCATCTTTAGGTTTAGCCCAATCAAAAGCTATTAGAAACAAATTAAATGAATTTAAAAAAACAGGGAAATTTGTATATGCTTATTCTGATGTTTTAAGTCAAAAAGATTATTATTTGAATTCGGTTGCTGACCAAATTTATTTAAATCCTGTTGGAGAATTAGATTTTAAAGGTTTGTCTTCAGAGGTGCTTTACCTGAAAGATTTACAAGAAAAATCAGGTGTAAAATTTGAAGTTATTCGTCATGGAAAATATAAAAGTGCTGTAGAACCTTTCTTAGCACAAGAAATGAGTCCAGAAAACAGAGAGCAAATGACCGTTTTGTTACAGTCAATTTGGGAAACCATAGTTACTGATATTGCCACAAGTAGAAAAGTTGACGTTTCAACTTTGAACAACATTGCAGATAATTTAGGAGCAAGAACTCCACAAATGGCTTTAGCAGCAAAAATGATTGATAAAATTGGTTATGAAGATGAATATCACGATTTGATTCGTAAAAAACTAAAGGTTAAAGATGATGAAGAATACAATTCAATTTCAATTTCTGATTACGCAGATTTAGCTGATTCACCTTCAACGAATTTCACAGCTGATAATACTATTGCTGTAATTTACGCTCAAGGAGAAATTCAAGGTGGTGAAGGAAGTGTAAACATCATTGGCGAAGGTTCTATAAATCGTTCCTTAAAAGAAGCTCGTGAAGATGATGATGTAAAAGCTATTGTTTTAAGAGTTGATAGTCCAGGTGGAAGTGCATTAACGTCAGAATTAATTTGGAGAGAAATTGAATTGACCAAAAAAGTAAAACCTGTTGTGGTTTCAATGGGTAATTTAGCAGCATCCGGTGGCTATTATATTTCTTGTAATTCTGATTATATTTTTGCCGAACCAAGTACAATTACAGGATCAATTGGTGTTTTTGGAATGCTTCCTAACATGACTGAATTAAGTAAAAATATTGGGATAAATGCTGAACAAGTTAAAACGCATAAAAACTCTAATGGATATAGTGTTTTTGAACCTATAGATGAAAATTTCAAAGCAGTAGTTTTAGAAAGTATTGAAGATGTTTACGGAACTTTTTTACAACGTGTAGCTGATGGAAGAAAAATGACAACAGAACAAGTTGATGCAATAGCACAAGGAAGAGTTTGGACTGGAACTGATGCTATAAAAAATGGTTTAGTGGATAAAATTGGAAGTTTAAACGATGCTATTAAATATGCAGCAACTTTAGCAAAAGTAAAAGATTTTAGAACAGAAAATTACCCAGAATATGAAACTAATATTGAAGATTTATTAGCTGGAATGACTGGAATCTCAATTTTTAAAACCAAAGAAGATTTATTAAAGGAACAATTAGGAATTGAAGGTTACTTACTTTTAGAAAAAATTAAAAGAGCTCAAAACTTCAAAGGTATTCAAGCTATGATGCCATACGAGTTGGATATCAAATAGATTATAAATATTCAGAAAAAAAGCTTCAAAACCACTAATCAAAAATTAGTGGTTTTTTATTTCAAATACTTTAAACATATTAAAACATTAATTGTCAATTAATTTAAATTCTACAAAAATTTATTAAAATCTTAATACTTTCTTTTCCAATTTGGTATTACATTTGTTTTTAGTAAAATATAAATAATAGCTGCTTAAATAATTCGTTATGTTAAAGAAAATTTTAAAAATTACTGGAATAACTTTGTTAGTATTAATCATCGGATTAGTTGCTGCACCATTTATTTTCAAAGATAAAATCAAACAAATGATTGCAAAAACACTTAATGAAAGTGTAGATGCAAAAATTGCCTTTGAGGATGTGGATTTGAGTTTATTGAAAAGTTTTCCTCAAGCAAACGTAACTATTGAAAAATTAAGCATCATCAACAAAGCTCCTTTTGAAGATGATACTTTATTTTATAGTGGTCAAACGAATTTGAAAATGAGCATCAAAGAGTTATTTAAAGATGCTTCAGAAACTATAAATTTAGAGAGTATTTCTTCACAAAACGGAATAGTTAATATCATTTTCAATAAAGATGGTTTAGGAAATTATGACATTGCTCTCAAAGATGACAAACCTGAAAGCGAAAGTAACAATAAACCATTTGCGTTAAACATTCAAGATTATAAAATTGAGAATCTTCGTTTTACTTATATAGACGAAGCTTCTGATATGAAAATGGTTTTGGATAGCATCAATCATTCTGGAACTGGAAATTTTGCCGAACAGAAATTAGATTTAGATACAGAAACTACTGCAAAGCTTTCCTTTGAAATGGAAAAAAATAAACTAATGACTAATGTTGGAATCACTTTAGATGCAGTTTTAGGAATTGATTTGGATAAAATGAAATTCGAATTTAAAGACAACAGAGCCTTAATTAATCAATTGCCTTTAGAATTTGATGGTTATTTACAAATGGTTGAAGCTGGGCAAGATTATGATTTGAAATTCAAAACACCAACTTCATCTTTTAAAAACTTTTTAGGATTAGTTCCAGAAGCCTATTCTGGCGATTTAAATAAAGTAGAAACTTCTGGTGACTTTACTGTAAATGGAGTTGTAAAAGGAAGTTTAACCGAAACTACAATTCCGAAATTTAATGTGGAAATTTCCTCAAACAATGCGATGTTTAAATATCCTGACTTACCAAAAGCAGTGAAAAATATTGTTATTGATACACATATTGTAAATGAAACAGGTTTAATGAATGATACTTATGTGAATTTAAATAAACTTTCATTTTCTATAGATCAAGATGTGTTCAATGTAAAAGCAAATGTAAAAAACTTTGAAAACGCATTAGTTGATGCACAACTAAACGGAACAATTAATTTAGCTAATGTAACAAAGGCTTACCCTGTTCAATTAGACATGCCTTTATCTGGAATTTTAAAAGCTGATGTTGCTACTAAATTTGACATGAAATCGGTTGAAACTTCGCAATATCAAAACATTCAAAGTTCAGGAAATATGTCGATTACTGGTTTCAATTATGAAGGACCAGAATTAGCAAAACCAATAAGAATTAATAAAGCAGCTATTGTTTTCAACACTAGTAAAATTCAGTTAAATGAGCTTGATGCGAAAACAGGTAGTTCCGATTTAAAAGTCACAGGTGCTTTAGATAATTTTTACGGATTTATGTTTAAAAACCAAGTATTGAAAGGAAATTTCAATATGAATTCAAATAATCTACTAGTTTCGGATTTCATGGAACCTTCAACAACTACTACAGCTGAAGGTAAAAAGACTACTGAACCAGTAAAAATTCCTTCGTTTTTAGATTGTACAATTTCGGCAAAAGCTAACAATGTGGTTTATGACAATTTAATTTTAAAAGATGTTTCAGGAAATCTAGTTATTAAAGATGAAGCAATTGCTTTAAACAATTTAAAAATGGGCATTTTTGGAGGAAATATTGGTTTGACAGGAAATGTTTCAACTAAAGGAAATGTTCCGACTTTTACAATGGACTTAGGCCTAAATCAAGTAGGAATTTCTGAAGCATTTACACAATTAGATATGTTGAAATCCATTGCTCCAATTGCTGGTGTAATTAATGGAAAATTAAATTCAACCATAAATTTATCTGGAAAATTAACCAATGACATGACTCCAGATCTAAAAACACTTTCTGGTGATTTAATTGGGCAATTGTTATCAACTACTATAAATGAGAAAAACTCAAAATTACTTACCATTTTATCTTCTAATTTGAATTTTATAGATTTAAACAAATTAAATTTAAATGATTTAAAAGCAGCTTTGACTTTTAGTGATGGAAAAGTAAATTTAAAACCTTTTGATTTGAAATATCAAGATATTAAAGTTAATATTGGTGGAACACACGGTTTTGATCAAAGCATGAATTATAATTTAAAATTTGATGTTCCTGCTAAATATTTAGGTACAGAAGTAAACAATTTGATTGCTAAATTAACTCCAGCAGATGCTAACAAATTAGAAAGCATTCCAATTAATGCAATGATGACAGGAAGTTTTGGAGCACCAAAATTAACTACAGATTTAAAAACAGCAACAACTAATTTAGTAACCCAATTAGCCAAACAACAAAAAGATAAATACTTAAATCAGGGTTTAAATCAGTTAGGAAATGCTGCTGGACTTCCAACAAAAACAGACTCTACCGGAACGACCGTGCCAAAAACAAAAGAAGAAGTTAAGGAAGAAGTAAAAACTAAAGCCACAGAAGTTGTAAAAGACAAAGTTAAAGATGGTTTAAATAATCTTTTTAATAAGAAGAAAAAAGACGAGTAGAATTTAAGAATATTGTAAAAAAAGAATCCCTTCACATTTATTTGAAAAGGGATTCTTTGTTTACAAACTAATTCTCACCACATAACCTTCATTACTTCTCACATTAAAAACTGTTCCATCTTCAAATAAGAGATATTGACCTTTAATTCCAGATACTTTACCTGTGAATGATGGTACTTTATCTAAATTGATACTACTTATTTTCTTGGGATACTGCAAAACAGGATAATGTAAGTCTAAAACTTGTTGGTCAGCCGCAAAATAAGGTTTAACTTCTTCTGGTAACCAATCCAATGTCTTTTGTCTTTCTATTAATAAATCTACTGGTAAAACTTCATTTTTTAGCATTTTTTGCCAAGCTGTTTTATCTGCAAAATGATTTTTTAAGGCAACTTCAGTAATTCCAGCCAAATAACGATTTGGAACCTCAACAATTGGAACAGCTTGTACTGCACCTTGATCAATCCATCTTGTAGGAACTTGAGTTTTTCTGGTTACACCAACTTTTACTTCACTTGACAAAGCTAAATACACAACATGAGGTTGCAATTGTACTTTTTTCTCATACACTAAATCTCTGTCTTCAATATCCAAATGGGCAGTACTTAATTCAGGTTTCATAATCCAATCCCCAACAGCAGCACTACTCATAAAACAATCATAGCAAAATCCTTGACGGAAAATTTTCTTTTGCTTTCCACAATTCAAACATTGATAGCCTTGAAAAACTATTTCGGTTTCTTTTCCAATTAATTGATTCACATTCAAAAAACTATTTTCAAAAACCAAGTAGTATTGAATTGGATTTCCTATTTCGGTTTGCATTTTGGTTAAAACACCTTCGTAAGTCATTCTTGTAAAGATTTTGGTTTAAAGTTTTATATTCAACAAAATTTGTTATTTTTGGTAAAGTTATAATTCGTATATCGAAATTCATAATTCACAGCTTAAAATATGGCATTTCCGATTATAAATTCTATCGCTTCATTTATTTTAAAAAAACGAATTCATCAAATGGAATTGTTTTTAAAATATCCACATGAAGTACAAGAAGAACTCCTTTTTAGTTTATTGAAACAAGCTGAAAACACTTTTATTGGAAAGCAATATGAGTTTAATTCTATCCAAAATTATAAAACATTTTCAGAGAGAGTTCCTGTTTCAACTTATGAAGAATTAGAACCTTTAATTGAGCGAACTCGAAAAGGGGAACAAAATATTTTTTGGAATACATCCATAAAATGGTTTGCTAAATCAAGTGGAACTACCAATGCAAAGAGTAAATTTATTCCTGTTAGTAATGAAGCTTTAGAAAATTGTCATTACAAAGCCAGTAAAGATTTATTGTGTTTGTATTTAAACAACAATGAAGATTCTCAATTATTTGTAGGTAAAAGTCTTCGCTTAGGTGGAAGCAAGCAATTATACGAAGACAACAATACCTTTTTTGGAGATTTATCGGCAATTTTAATTGACAATATGCCTATTTGGGCCGAATTTAGTTCCACACCAAGCAGCAGTATTTCATTAATGGGTGATTGGGAAAATAAAATGCCAGCCATTATTAATGAAACCATAAATGAAAATGTAACCAGTTTAGCTGGCGTTCCGAGTTGGATGATGGTTCTGTTAAATAAAACTTTAGAACAAACAGGCAAACAAAACATGCTGGAAATTTGGCCAAATGCTGAAGTATATTTTCATGGCGGTGTCAATTTTGATCCTTATAGAGAACAATACAAAAAGTTGTTTCCAAAAGATAATTTTCAGTATTATGAAATATATAATGCTTCGGAAGGATTTTTTGCTTTGCAAGATTTAAACAATTCTAACGATTTACTTTTGATGTTGGATTACGGAATTTTCTATGAATTTATTCCAATGGATACTTTTGGGCAACCGACTCAAAAAATTATTCGTTTAAATGAAGTTGAAGTTAATAAAAATTATGCTGTAGTAATCACCACGAATTCAGGTTTATGGAGATATATGATTGGAGACACCATTCGTTTTACTAATTTAAATCCATATAGAATTAGAGTAACAGGAAGAACAAAACACCATTTGAATGTTTTTGGTGAAGAGTTAATGGTAGAAAATACGGAAATGGCTTTAACAGCAACTTGCAAGGAATTAAATTGTGAAATCATTGATTATACTGTTGCACCAATTTTTATGGAAGGAAAGAAAAAAGGAGCTCATGAATGGATGATTGAATTCAAATCTTTACCTGAATGTATTTCTACTTTTAGTGAACTTTTAGACAAAAATTTACAAAATTTAAATTCAGATTACGAAGCTAAACGCTACAATAACATGACTTTAAATCCGTTAGTATTAAATATTGCTAGACCAAAATTGTTTTATGATTGGTTAAAAGAAAATGACAAATTAGGTGGACAACACAAAATTCCTAGACTTTCTAACGACAGAAATTATATGGAACAATTATTGCGAATGCAAATGGTGAATGCTTAAAAATTGAATTATGAAAAAAATTATTGCTTTATTTTTACTTACGTTATTTTTAGTTTCTTGCTCAAGTACACCAAGATATGGTTGTAATTCTAGAAGATGTGATGTGAGTCAAACACAACAATAAAAATATGTTTTGTAACAATTTTGATTTAGGTGAGTCTTATTAGCAATCATCAATCAAATCAAAATTAAATGAAACTATTTAAAAAAATCACTTTAACTGCTTTATTTTTTGTTTGCAGTTTAAGTTTCGCACAAGAAGCTGTAAAAACAATAAAAGTTAAATCTTCTAATGAAAAAGTTGACTGTTCTAACGACAACATTGATCGTTTTTATACTTTAGAGCGAAAAGTCAACAACGAAGTTTTGTACAACAAATACTTCAACACAACTGGTTGCGAATTTACTATTAAAGAAAATTTAGCCGCTGGAAATTACACCCTAACCATTTTTACTTACGAATACAATCAAGAAGTTATCTCTTTTGAGATTACTGACACAAGTAATTCTATAACTTTAGAAGATGTTATTTTGACTGAAAAAATGACTAATTTAAAAGAAGTTGTTCTTACAGATAGAAAAAAATACATCAAAGTTGAATCTGACAAAACCACTATTAATGTCAAAGACAATCCTTTGGTTAGTTCAGGAACAGCTTTAGATGCTATTAAAAAAATGCCTGGAGTTGTAGCTTCACCAACTGGTGGATTTACTTTAAATGGAAAGCCAATTGTTGTTTATATTGATGATGCTCCAAATTCTTTAAGCGGAAATGATTTGAAAAATTATCTTTCTTCACTTCCTGCTAAAGCCATTGAAAATATCGAATTAATTTACAATCCAGGAGCTTCTTTTGATGCCAATGCGAGTGGTTCGGTTATTAATTTAGTAACAAGTTCTGTTCGTTTAAAAGGAATTAATGCCAATTTTAATATCAATTATAATTTTAATAAATACCAAAAACCAAGTCCTCAAATTTTATTAAATGGAAAAGAGAAAAACTTGAGTTGGCAAACAATGATTGGTTACAACTATATTGATAGTGAACAAAAATCTGAGAACGGACAAACGTTTACTTCTTTTAATCCTAATGAAACTATTCAACAAGAACGATTGACTGTTTCTACGAATCGTAATTTTTATTCGAGAATTGGAACTAATTATAAATTGTCTAAAAAATCAAATTTATTATTGAACTATAATGCTACTTTAAGTAATAACAGAAATGTTTTTGAGGCACAAACTTTCGGTTCAAGCATTCCAGATTATTACAATGAAGGAATTTCTAAAAATAAATCCAACAATCACGAAGTTAGTTTGCAATACAAAACCAAACTAGATACATTGGGAAGAAAATTAGATATCATTGGATTTTCTAATTTCTTTTCAAATAATCCTAACTCATTTTCAACAGCTACAGAAAACAACACAAATAGCACATTTATAACCAAAAACAATTTTGATTTATTGAATTATTATTTGAAATATGATTTTACAATTCCGTTTCAAAAATATGATTTCTCTTTAACTACTGGTGGAAAGTTTAACCATTTGGACGTAAACAATATTGGAAATTATAATTTAGATAGTCCAATTACAAGTGTTATTGATTTTGACTATGAAGAATCTAATTTGGCTTTTTATGCTGAAGCTCGAAAGAAAATTAAAAAATTCAATTTTACTTTAGGATTGCGTTTAGAAGATTTCAATGTTAACAGAACAGGAATTGTTGACAACACAGCTACAAAAATAGAATTTTCAAACACCAATTTATTTCCGAATGCAAGTGTTTTATACCAACTTTCTGATGAAATAAACATAAGCTCTTCTTATTCAAGAAAAATTAGACAACCTAATTATAATACATTAGATCCAAATGGAAGCAACTTCGATCAATACAACAGTTCTGGTGGAAATTTACTTTTAAATCCAGTATTTTTTGATAATTATAATTTTAAAATCACAGCTTTAGATTATGTGCAAATTGGAACCAATTATAGTGTTGCCAAAGATCAAAACTTCTTTGTTTTTAGTGCTGAACCGAATGAATTAGTAAGTTCAAGCGCTTTTAGACAATTTGATAGAGTGAAAACTTTTAGTGCTTTTGCTAACTTTCCAATTCCGTTAGATTATTTCTTTAAAGGTAAAGATGTTTTTATGGAGCGTTTGAATATTATTGACCGAATGAATTATATTTATTTAAGTGTAAATTACATCAAAACAACAATTGATGGTTATGAATTTCCATTTAAGCAAAAACCCATTTGGAATTATGCAGCTGAAGCTCAAATTTTATTGCCTTGGGACATCAGAAATAGCATGACTTATTATATTCTTCCTCCAGGAAACTGGGAGATTTATGATGTAACAAAACCTATCCAACAGTTTGACATCTCTTTCCAAAAAGAGTTTTTAGACAAAAAACTTAAAATAGGACTTCATGCAATAGATTTATTCAATCAAAATAGTATTACAGCTCAAATTGCATCTCCAAACTTAAACACTAACTTCTATGAAAAGAATGATAGTAGAGTTTTTAGAATTTCTTTGAGTTATAATTTTGGGAATCTTAAGTTAGAAAAAGAAAACACTACTATTGAAACCGAAAAAGTAAAAAGTGGTGGTGGATTTGTAAAATAAAAATCAAAAAAAATCCCGATTTTAAATTTAAATCGGGATTTTTTATTTTTTATGAAACAGCTTTCAGTCGTTGTAATAAATTTTTATTTAAACTCTGTTCTGCATATTCTTTTGTAACTAATAGTGATTTATCTTCAGAACCTGGTAAATCAAACATCGCATCCGTTAAAATAGCTTCACAAAGTGAACGCAAACCTCTTGCTCCTAATTTGTATTCCAATGCTTTTGAGACAATAAATTCTAAAGCTCCTTCTTCAATTTCTAAAGCAACCTCATCCATTTCAAACAACTTTTTGTATTGTTTTATTAAAGCATTTTTTGGTTCTGTTAAGATACTTCTCAATGTGTCTGCATCTAATGGATCCATGTGAGTCAGCACTGGTAAACGACCAATTATTTCAGGAATTAAACCAAAGTCTTTTACATCTTTTGGAATGATATATTGCAATAAATTGTCTTTGTCAATTTGGTCTGTATTAATAGAAGAACTATATCCAACAGCTTGACGATTTAATCGTTTTGAAATGACACGTTCAATTCCGTCAAAAGCACCACCAGCAATAAATAAGATATTTTGTGTATTCACCTCAACAAATTTTTGGTCTGGATGTTTTCTTCCTCCTTTTGGTGGCACATTTACAACTGTACCTTCTAACAATTTCAATAAAGCTTGTTGAACACCTTCTCCAGAAACATCTCTAGTTATAGAAGGATTATCGCTCTTTCGAGCAATTTTATCAATCTCATCAATAAAAACAATTCCTCTTTCGGCTTTTTCAACATCATAATCAGCTGCTTGAAGTAAACGAGTTAAAATACTTTCTACATCTTCTCCTACATAACCAGCTTCTGTTAAAACAGTTGCATCAACAATCGCTAAAGGAACATTTAACATTCTTGCAATAGTTTTTGCTACTAATGTTTTTCCTGTTCCGGTTTGTCCGACCATTAATATGTTACTTTTTTCAATTTCAACATCATCATCGGTCTGTTTTTGCATTAATCTTTTATAGTGATTATATACAGCAACACTCATCACTCTTTTTGTTTGATCTTGTCCAATGACATAATCATCTAAAAAAGTTTTAATTTCTTTTGGTTTAAGTAAATTCAAATCTGCTAACAATTCGGAATTTCCGGTTTGTTTGATTTCTTCAATTACTATTCCATGGGCTTGTTCAATACATCTATCACAAATATGTGCATCTATACCAGCAATTAATAAATTAGTTTCTGGTTTTTTTCTTCCACAAAATGAACATTCTAGTACTTCTTTTGGCATTTTTTTTTGTTATGGGTTATGGGCTATTGGTAATAAGCAAATCTCTTTCCCATTACCAATCACCTATCACCAGTTTTATTTTCTTTCTAATACTTCATCAATCATACCATACTCTTTTGCTTCAGCAGCAATCATCCAGTAATCTCTTTCTGAATCTTTGTATACTTTATCAAAATCTTGTTTTGAATGCTTTGCTATAATATGATACAATTCATCTTTTAATTTCAACATTTCTCGTAAGTTGATTTCCATATCTGAAGCAACTCCTTGTGCTCCTCCGCTTGGTTGGTGAATCATTACACGTGAATGAGGCAATGCACTTCTTTTTCCGTCTGCACCAGCACATAATAAAACAGCTCCCATTGAAGCAGCCATTCCTGTACAAATTGTAGCTACATCTGGTTTAATGAATTGCATAGTATCATAAATACCTAATCCAGCATAAACACTTCCTCCTGGAGAATTGATGTAAATTTGAATGTCTTTAGAAGCATCTGTACTTTCTAAAAACAACAATTGTGCTTGAACGATGTTTGCAATTTGATCATCAACACCAGTTCCTAAAAAGATAATTCTGTCCATCATCAAACGCGAAAAAACGTCTAATTGAGAAACATTTAATTGACGCTCTTCCATAATGTAAGGAGTCATTCCTGTTGGTGTGATTTGTTTTACGATTTTATCATAATACAAATTATTTATACCTTGATGCTTAGTAGCAAATTTTCTAAATTCTTTTCCGTAGTTCATATTATTTTCGAATAATTAAATTATAGTTATACTAATTCTGAGTTTAATTCAGAATAAAAAACGCCAAACCCAAAAAGTTTGACGTTCAAAGATAATTATTTTTTATGAGAAATTATTCTCCATACATTTCTTTAATAAAGTCTTGGTAAGAAACTTCTTTTGTTTTTGCAGGAACTTTTTCTTTGTAAAGATTAATCATTTTTTCGCTCATAATTTGTTCAGACAAACGTTTGATTTCATCTTGGTTTGATAAAACTCTAGCTACAATACTATCAACTTCTTCATCCGTTGGATTTACTTGACCAAATTGAGCCATTTGTTTTTTGATTAAATCAGAAGTAAATGCTTTTAATTCTTCAAAAGTAGTTTGAAGGTTATTTTCAACAATTACTTTTCCTTCAATCAATTGGTAACGTAAACCTTTTTCTGATTTTTCATATTCTTCCTCAGCTTGTTCAGCCGTTAAAGGATTTTCACCAGCATTTTGAATCCATTTTTTTAGGAATTCTGCTGGTAAATCAAATTTAGTATTATCAATTAAAGACTCCGTAACATCATTTAAGAATTTTTGATCAGCTTGTTGTGCAAATTGACCTTCAGCATCTTCTTTGATTTTTGCTTTTAATTCTTCAACTGATTTTACATTTCCTTCTCCAAATAATTTATCAAACAATTCTTGGTTTAATTCAGCCAATTCAGTTGCATTGATTTCTTCAATAGTAAAGTTTACATCAACATCTAAACCATGCACATCATCATGAGAAACTTTTAAATAATCCATTAATTTATGGTCGTCATCAAAAAGTCCTTTTGTATTTAAAACAACAACATCACCTACTTTTTTACCGATAAATTCTTTAGCTATTTTTTTGTCTTTAAAGATACCTAATGAAAAAGTTGTTCTGTTTTCAATTCCTTTTTCTTCGTTTGAGAAAGTTCCTGAAACATCAAACCCTTCTTCTACTTTATCTTGAGGAATTAATTTTCCGTACTGCTTTTGAATTCTTTCAATTTGCTCGTTTAACATAGTTTCGTCAGCAACAATTGCAAAACGAGTTACTTTTGTTTTAGCTGTTAAGTCTACATTAAATTCTGGAGCTAATCCTAATTCGAATTCAAAAGTATAATCTTCTTTATCCCAATTGAAATCTTCAGTTACTTTTGGAAGTGGATTTCCTAAAATATCTAATTTTTCTTGAACTAGGTAGTCGTTTAAAGATTTTTGCAATAATTTATTTACTTCGTCTAATAAAACGGCTTTACCATATTGTTTTTGGATAACGCTCATTGGCACAGCACCTTTTCTAAATCCTGGAATGTTTGCGTTTTTTCTATAATCTGCTAAAATTTTAGCTACATTAGCTGAATAATCTTCTTTAGCAACTGCTACAGTTACTATTGCATTTAATGCATCAACGTTTTCTCTTGTAATGTTCATTTTGTCTTTTTTTCCTATTGAAAATTGGGTTGCAAAATTATAAAAATTTCACAACCCAAACAAGTTTTTAATTAATTGAAATTCAATTGTATAAAAATTTAGCTTTTCTCTACGAAAATATTATTCAGAATTGACTGACCTATGGATAAAAGTAAGCTAAATAATAAGGCATACCAAAATCCAGAAACCGCAAAACCATCAATCATTTTATCACAAATCATTATTATCACTGCATTAATCACCAATAGAAAAAGTCCTAAAGTCACAATAGTTACTGGTATAGTTAACAAGACTAATATTGGTTTTAAAAACGTATTTAATAGAGCTAAAACTACCGCAACAATTAATGCAGTTGAAAAACTTGCCACTGCAATTCCTGGCAAAAAATGAGCTAGTACAAACACTACAATTGTAGACATTAAAAGTTTTATCAGTAAATTCATAATTTAAATTTTATTTTAAAGATAAAAAAAAGACACCAAAAATGATGTCTTTTATTTAATATATTTAATTCTATTATTCGTTCTTAGCTACAATTTGAATTCCAGGAAAATATGAAGGGTTTAAAAACGGCATATTAGATTTGTAGTGAGAGTTAATCACTTTGATAATTTCATTCGCAATTACTGCATAACCTCTAGCATTAGGATGAACACCATCTAATGAAAACAATACTTTGTTTTCTGTTGCTGCGCCACTAAAATAGTTAGCAGTATAAATTGAACCATCCACAGAACGTAATCCGCTTACTAATTGATTTAAAATTGCATTCATATCAGCAACAGCAAGACCTTTAGATGCTGCAATAGATTTAATTGCCGCATTATAAGCATTTGTTGCATTTGAAATTGCTGTTTGCTCAGAAGGTATTAAAACGTCTCCATCTTGAAATGGAAAAGTAACTCCATTTACATTAAAAGGTGCTGTTCCAGCTGGATTTGGTTGTCCAATTTTCCCAGAAGAAGTTAATAAGATTAAATCATTTGAAGTTGCTTGTCGAGCTCTACCATATAATTGACCCAAAGCAGTAGCATAAGGTGCTAAAGATGGAACTGTAGCAGCTGCACCAGCAATTTGCGCACTTAAATCAGTTAACGTTTCATCAGTAATTAATATTGGGTTTTTAGTTCCTGCAGCAGTTGATAAAGGTAAAATCCTACCTCCTGTTACTTGAGCTAAGAAACCGTATAATTGTAAAGCGTTAACATTTGATGAAGTTGCTTCAGCTGGCAACGCATTATAAGGAACAGTTGTAAAGAAAGGGATAGAAGTAACGCTAGGAATAGTAGCTACAACACCTTTTGCTCCATTAGCTGTTAATTGATTAACAATTGTAGAATAAACACCTGCGAATAATGTTGGGTCAGTAATGTCATTTGAACCGTATTGAGTCGCATCTGGATTACCTGTTCTATCTACACCTATTCCCCCAGTAGTTGCATAAGACAATACATCATTTGCCCCTATCCAGTTGGTAAAAAATGTTGGATTTTTAGAAACTGCATCACCTAAAACAGTTGAAGTTGTAGAAGTAGCATGTCTAACGTAATATGGATTTGCTTGTCCTAATGCTAAACCAGCTGGGTTACCATATCCTGGTGCTAATAAATGAAATGATTTTGCTCCAGGAACACCCATATTATTATAGGCTGTAGCTTGAGCAGTTAAAGTAATTGTTGGTGTTCCAACTAAATTCTCAGGTGCACTTGAAGCAAAATTAATTACTCTTCGAGTTCCAAATCCAGGAACACCTAAAATTCCTCCTAGATTATTTACATCTTCTTCAAAAGATGGCTGTGTAAACGCGCCTCCTCCGACAGTTGCAAATTGTTGCGCTAACAAGTTAGGAAATGAATTTGCTTGACCACTTTTGTACATTGTACCATCCATATAACCTGCAGTTAATGAATTACCAACGGCAACATAAGTTGAGAAATCAGCTTCTCCAGCCGTATAATTTGCGTCTACTTCATTTTCAAATTCTGGTTCACAAGAAACTAATCCTGCAACTGCCAAAATAGATAAGTATATAAATTTATTTTTCATTTTTTTAAAATTTTTTAATTAGAAGCTGTAAGTTACACCTACACCTGGTGAGAAAACTGATGATTTATAGGTTCCACCGAAATCTGGATTTGGAGTTCCAGACACTGGATCTGTAGAATGATTGTATGAATTATCTATTTCATCAAAGTGTAAATATAATAAAGAAACATCGATACCGAATTTAGGATTTAATTGATAAGTCAAACCACCTGTATAACCCATTGAATCGTTTCTAGGTGTTTCTGGAGCAAAATAACCATCTTGTACTGGACTTTCGTCAAAATACCAACCTGCTCTGAAAGTAAATTTATCATTTGCTACATATTGAGTACCTACTCTATAAGTGCTAGAATTTTTATAATTTCTTGGATTTAATGATTCTGTACCGTTTGCAAATTTCACATCTAATGCTTCATAAGCACTCCACATTGCATAATTATAATCAAAAGCCACTAACCATTTGTCTGTAACTTGATATGATAAACCTGTTGTAACTTCAGCAGGTAAAGGTAAATCTGCATCGAATTTTGTATCATTTAATGGATAAAACCCTGGTAAATCAGCATAATTAGCATCACCGTCTCTTGCTTCCATAATAATCTCTGAACGATAATTGAAACCTAATCTTAATTTATCACTTGGATTAAACATAAAACCAACATTATATCCCCAAGCAGAAATTCCTGTTGCATCTATGGTAACATCAGAACCACTTCCATTTGCGGATAACAAAGGATTTATTGATAAATTTCTATTGAAATTTACAGAACCTGTTGCATAAATTGGTCCACCACCAAAACTGAATTCATCACCAATTCTTATAGAAACTGTTGGTTGAACAAAAATGGCTTTTAAATCAATATTATTGACCAAATGTGCTCCTTGCCAATCTTGATCCCATTCTACTGCACTTCCGTAAGGAGAATATACAGCCAAACCAGCCGTTAACCAATCTGTTACTTTATATGTAGCATAAACATTAAAAGGAGTACCTACATTATCTGAAGAAGCTTTCCAGTTGTATTCGGAATTTTGAAATCTTGTTTTTGAAAACAAAGCACTTCCACCAACTGATAAATTGAACTTATCTTTTAAATAAGCCATACCTGCAGGATTAAAAAAGGCTGTTTCAGCACTATTTACAATAGCAACACCAGTGTGTCCCATTGCTAATTGTTTCTGCCCTTGGATACTTACTCTATATCCTCCTGCGAAAACGGTAGAGCTTGCCAAAGCAAAAATTGTTAAAGAAAGTAATTTTCTCATAATAAAAATAAATGTTTAGTTTTTTTTGAATTTGTTAAAAGCAATACTTCAAAATTACTACAAATTATGAATTTTACAATTTTTTTAACAAAAAAATTATGCATGCATAGTAAATTAACTTTATTTATTCAATAAAATTAATTGTTTTACTATAAAAATCTGTTGGATTTTCAGCATGCAACCAATGTCCTGCATTTGAAATGGTTTCAATAGTTACGTTTGGAAAGTGGTTATGAATAATTTCAAAATCAGAATCTAAAATGTAGTCAGATTTTGCTCCTCTTAAAAATAGCGTTGGTTTTTCAAATTTATTTGATTCAGGTAAAGCTTTACCTATTTCTTCAATTTTTTTATTAAAAACATCTAAATTAAAACGAAAGGCTAATTGTTCTTTTTCTTTCCAATATAAACTTTTTAAAAGAAATTGTCTTGTCCCAAAATCAGTTATGTATTTTGCAACTGTTTCTTCTACTTCACTTCTACTTGGTTGTTCAGAAAAATCGACTGCATTTAATCCTTCTAAAATAGATTGATGATGTTGTGGATAAAACTTTGGCCCAATATCAGCAATAATTAGTTTTTCTATTAATTCAGGATGTAAAGTTGCTAAAAGCATAGCTGTTTTTCCACCCATTGAATGTCCTAAGAGAATGATATTTTCTAAATTATGATAATCACAATAGACTTTCACATCATTTGCCATGTCTTCATAACTAAAATCATCAGAATGAAAACTTTTTCCGTGATTTCTCATGTCCAACATATGAACTTGAAAACCCTCTTCAGCAAATTGAGAACCCAACGTTTTCCAGTTGTCTGACATACCTAAAAAACCATGAAGAATTACAAACGGCTTTCCTGTCCCTTCTATTCTTGAATGTAATATCATTTTAATTTATTTAAATACATGTTCACCACATTTTCAAATCCTAAATACAAAGATTCTGCAACCAAAGCGTGTCCAATTGAAACTTCTAATAAATTAGGTATATTTTGTTTGAAGAACTGAATATTATCCAAACTCAAATCATGACCTGCATTTACACCTAACCCTAATTCATTTGCTTTTATAGCTGATTGCACATAAACATCAATTCCTTTTTTATTTCCTAAACCAAACTGATGTGCAAATTCTTCAGTATATAATTCAATTCTATCTGCACCCGTTTCTTTTGCACCTTCTATCATTTGAATAACAGGATCAACAAAAATTGAAGTTCGAATTTTATTGTTTTTAAATTCTTGAATAATTTCTTTCAAAAAGTCTTTATGTTTTATTGTATTCCAACCAGCATTTGAAGTCAAAGCATCATCAGCATCTGGCACCAAAGTAACTTGAGTAGGCTTTATTTCCAAAACCATATCCATAAATTTCTTTACTGGATTACCTTCAATATTATATTCCGTATGTACAATATCTTTTAAATCATAAGCATCTTGATATCTAATATGTCGTTCATCTGGTCTTGGATGAATAGTAATTCCTTGCGCTCCAAATTGCTGCAAATCTTTCGCAACTTGTAACACATTTGGAATATTTCCACCACGAGAATTTCTTAAAGTTGCTATTTTATTAATATTTACTGATAACTTTGTCATAACTTTGTTTTTTAACTTTACAAAAATACAAAGTCTAATAAGTTTAGTATTGTATTTTTTTGATTATTTTGCAAAAGAAATTAAACCCTATGCACAATTTAATAGATTACATAAATTTCGATATCAAACCATTAAAAACAACTCAAACTATTGCAGATGCACAAGATTTGTTTCTAGAGATTCCTTATTCCCATTTTCCCGTGAGTGAGAACAATGCATATATTGGTTGCATAAAGAGTGAAGACGCGACTTTAATTGATGAAAATAGCTTAATAAGCGAAAACAAATTCAATTTTGAACGTTTTTTTGTGAGAGATTCTATGATTTGGTTAGATGTTTTAGAAGAGTTTGGTAAAAACGACTGCAACATCATGCCTGTTTTAAATGAAAAAAACATTTATGTAGGCTATTATGAATTGAATGATGTTGTTAAGTTTTTTTATGAAAGTCCTTTTATAAAAGAAGAAGGAGGAATTATTGTAGTTCAAAAAGCTAAAGCTGATTATTCAATTGGACAAATAGCTCAAATTGTTGAAGGAAATGGTGGAAAACTTTTAGGATTGTTTATTTCCAATATAGATGAAACTTCTGTAGAAGTCACATTAAAGATCTCTCAAAGTTATATGAATGAAATTCTGCAAGGCTTTAGAAGATATGAATACATTGTTGTTTCTGAACATCAAGAAGATTCTTATCTAGAAAACTTGAAAGAGCGTTCAGATTATTTAGACAAATACCTTAATATCTAGTATGAAGATAGCTATTTTTGGACAATATTATCAAAACAATACTTTTGAAATCATTAGTAAAGTAGTCCATGTCCTTGAAAAAAAAGGTGCAGAAATTTTCTTCATTGAACGTTTTTGGAAAGTACTAAATGAAAACCACTCTTTTCAGAAATCATTTAAAACCTTCAAAGACCACACTGATTTAGACAATGATTTCGATTTTTTAATCAGCGTTGGTGGAGACGGAACAATATTAAGAGCCGCAACTTTAGTAAGAGATAAAAACATACCAATAGTTGGTGTAAATGCTGGAAGGCTAGGTTTCTTAGCAACCGTTCAGGAAGAAAACATTGAAATGTTTTTACCAAAATTGTTTTCTAATGATTTTAAAATTTCAAAAAGAACGCTACTTAGTTTAAAATGTTCTCCTTCAAATAAAGATTTAGAAGACATTAATTTTGCACTTAATGAAATTACAGTTTCAAGAAAGGATACTACTTCGATGATAACTATTGAAACTTACCTTAACAATGAATATTTAAATTCTTATTGGGCAGACGGTTTAATTATTGCAACTCCAACCGGCTCAACAGGCTATTCATTAAGTTGTGGTGGACCAGTTTTAATGCCAGAAAATTCAAGTTTAGTAATTACCCCTATTGCACCTCATAATTTAACAGCTAGACCATTAGTAATTCCAGACAATATTGAAATAAAATTAAATATTTCTGGAAGAGAAGATCAATTCTTAGTTTCATTAGACTCAAGAATTACAACGGTGACAAAAGAAACCTCTTTAACCATTAACAAAGCAGCATTTGAAATTAATATGGTTGAATTTTTTGAAGAAGGATTTTTAAAAACTATTCGAAAAAAGCTACTTTGGGGAGAAGATAAAAGAAATTAAGAACTCTTTTAAATTTGATTATATTACTTTTCATTTTTTTACGTTACTAATATTGAGTAAAAAAATGCTTCTTTATGAAGTTAAAACATCAATATTGTTATATTTGCAATCTGAAAAAAAATGAAAAGACTAGTTTTATACATATTTTTTATAGGATTTTTTAATTCTTCCAAAGCACAAATACATGAAGTGGGTGTGTTTCTTGGAGGAACAAATTATGTTGGAGACATTGGAAAAACAAATTACATAAATCCAAATGAATTAGGTTTTGGGTTTATATACAAATGGAACAAAAGCGTACGACATTCCTATAGATTTACCTATATGCAGGGAAACATTAGTGCTAACGATTTAGATTCTAAAGTTGCCAGTAGAAATCTAAGAGGCTATAGTTTTACAAATACTATCAAAGAAGTTTCGGCTGGTTTAGAATTTAATTTTTTCCCATTTGATTTACATCAATTTGACATGCAATATACACCTTATGTGTTTACTGGTGTAAACTATTTTTGGCATAATGATTTTGAAAGTGACGATATAAATGTTGGAAAAGGTTTTGACAAAGGAAGATCAATTTCTATTCCAATGGTTTTAGGATTTAAGGCAAGAATTGCACATTCTTTTATTTTAGGAATTGAAGCTGGAGCACGATATACTTTATCCGACAATTTAGATGGAAGTAATTCACCTAATGACAATTATGAGAGTATTCGTTTTGGAAACACTAATAGCAATGATTGGTATATGTTTACTGGAGCAACTTTAACATACACGTTTGGAGAAAACCCATGCTTTTGTCCACAAGGAAAACAATGAATTATTTAGAAAAAATAGACAGCAAAAAACTTCCCAACCATTTGGCAATCATAATGGATGGAAATGGTCGTTGGGCTAAACAAAAAGGTCTTTTAAGAGCTTTTGGTCATGAAAACGGGACAAAATCTGTAAAAACAACTGTTGAAACTTGCGCTAAATTAGGCATTGAAAATCTTACTTTATATGCTTTTTCAACGGAAAATTGGAACAGACCAAAACTTGAAGTAGACACCTTAATGAAGTTGTTGATTTCTTCTCTTAAAAAAGAAGAAGAAACTCTTATGAAAAATAACATACGATTAAATGCAATTGGAAATTTAACAACCTTACCAAAAAATGTTTACAAAGAATTGCATGAAGTAATAGACAAAACAAAAAACAACACCCGAATGACATTGACATTAGCTTTAAGCTATGGCTCTCGAGAAGAAATCGTTCAAGTTGTTAAAAATATTAGCAATAAAGTTAAAAATAATATAATTTCTGAATCAGCTATTGATGAATCAATTATTAATCAGCATCTTTACACGCACAATTTACCAGATGTAGATTTAGTAATCAGAACAAGTGGCGAACACAGGATAAGTAACTTCTTATTATGGCAAATTGCCTATGCAGAATTTTACTTTACCGATGTATTATGGCCTGATTTTACAGAAAACAATTTGTATGAAGCAATTATTAGTTACCAAAAAAGAGAACGTAGATTTGGAAAAACAAGTGAACAATTATAAAAGAAATTCTCTTTTAAACAACAATATCAAGTTAAGCGCGATATTATTTTTATTTTTAGGCCTATTCAAAATTTCTGCACAAGAAACTAATTTTGAAAATGGTAAATCATATATTTTAGCGGATATTGAGGTTACAGGAAAAGTAAATTACAACCCTCAAACTATCGTAACTTTTGCAGGTTTAGAAAAGGGACAAAACATTATTGTTCCTGGTGAAGAAATAAGTAACGCTATCAAAAAATTATGGAAACTTGGTTATTTCAACGATATAAATATTTATGTAAATAAAATTGAAAATGACAGTATTTATCTCGAATTAAATATTAATGAATTACCTAAACTTGCTGATGTAAAAATAACTGGAGTTAAAAAAGGAAAAATTGAAGAATTAATCAAAGACAATGACTTAAAAAAAGGAAAAATTGTCAATGAAAACTTAATTACTACTACAAAAAATTACATTCAAAACAAATATAAGAAAGATGGATTTTACAACACTAAAGTTGTTGTAAACACCTTTCCAGATTCAACAGACACAAATGTTGATATGCTTATAAAAATTGATAAAGGAGACAAAGTAAAAGTTAAGAAGATAAATTTTGAAGGTAATGAGCAATTTACTGATAAGAAATTAAGAAAGGCTTTTAAAAACACTAAACAACAAAATCCACTTCGAATCTTTAAAGCTTCAAAATTCATTAAAGATAAATATGAGGAAGATTTAACAAATGTAATTAGCAAATACAAAGAAAAAGGATACAGAGATGCAAGAATCATAAACGATACAGTAGTCTATGATAAAGAAAAAAATAAAATTTTCATTGATGTAAAATTAGAAGAAGGAAGAAAATATTATTTTGGAGATATTCGTTTCTTAGGAAATACCGTTTATTCAGAAGAATATTTAAAAAGAATTTTAGGTGTTGAAAAAGGTGATGTCTATAATGGTGTATTACTACAAAAAAGAATTGCCGATAATACAAGACCAGATGCTGAAGATATAACGAATTTATATCAAAACAATGGTTATCTATTTTCTAATATCAATACTGTTGAAGTAAAAACTGAAAATGACACAATTGATTTTGAGATAAGAATTAGTGAAGGTCCTTTGGCTTATTTCAACAAAATAACTGTAGTTGGTAATGAAAAAACAAATGATCATGTTATTTATAGAGAACTCCTTACCAAACCTGGAAAAAAATACAGTAAGGAAGCATTAGTAAACACAATTAGAGAACTTGGACAATTAGGTTTCTTCGATCCGGAAGCCATAAATCCAAATTTCAAAAATGTTGATGCAGCTGCCGGAACAGTTGATATTGAATATAGTGTAGTTGAAAAGGGAGCAAGTCAAATTCAACTACAAGGTGGATATGGTGGTGGTGGTTTCATTGGAACCCTAGGATTGTCTTTTAATAATTTTTCAATCCGAAATATTTTCAATAAAGACGCTTACAAACCTTTACCAATGGGAGATGGACAAAAAATGTCATTAAATCTTCAAGGTAGTACTTACTTTCAAACTTATAGCTTAAGTTTTCAAGAACCTTGGTATGGTGGAAAAAAACCAGTTAGTTTTTCTACATCATTATCACATAGTAAGCAATTCTTATATAACTATTCTACAAGAGATGTGGACAAATCTCAAAGTTTCAATATTACGTCACTTTCTGTAGGTATTGCTAAAAGATTAACTGTGCCTGATCCATATTTTACATTATCGCAAGCAGTTTCATTTCAATATTATAAATTAAACAATTATAATACCGGTTTATTCACATTTGGAAATGGAGCTTCAAGAAACCTAGCATATACTATTGGGTTAACAAGAAATAATAAAGGATTAAACCCTATTTATCCTACTTATGGTTCAGAATTTAGTGTATCTGCGAAGTTCACACCACCATATTCACTATTCAATAATGTAGATTATGCAAATTTAGGGGATTTAGAAAAAAACAAGTATGTTTACACAGGTAACAGTTATATATATACTGATGAAACTGGAGCAGAGGTTTTAGTAAATACTGGTGATTATGTTACAGAAATTCCTTCGACAGAAAACCCTAATCCAGCAAAAGCATATAGCATAAATGATGCCGCTTCTGACCCTTCAAAAGTAGACCAAGAAAAATACAAATGGCTTGAATATTATAAAGTTAAATTTAAAGCTGATTGGTATACAAAAATTTATGATAAATTAGTATTACGTTCTTTAGGTGAATTTGGTTTTATGGGAGCTTACAATCAAGATAGAGGATTAGTACCATTTGAGCGTTTTTACTTAGGTGGAGATGGTCTTGCTAACTATTCATTAGACGGAAGAGAAACAATTCAATTGCGTGGATATCCAAATAATTCATTATCTTCGACAGATGGAGGTACTATTTATAACAAATTTTCGTTAGAATTAAGATATCCAATTACATTGAAGTCTAGTGCATCGATATATGGATTGTCATTTTTAGAAGCAGGAGCAGCTTTTAATGACTTTAAATCATACAATCCATTTAGCGTACAACGTTCCGCAGGTTTTGGTTTAAGAGTATTTATGCCTGCTTTTGGATTATTAGGAATTGACTTTGCACATGGATTTGATGCTGTTCCTGGAACAACAGGAAAAAGCGGATGGCAAACACATTTTATTATAGGTCAGCAATTTTAATTTGCTAACTATATAAACTAAAATAATATAAGTATGAAAAAAACAGTTTTATTATTTTTATTTTTAAGTACGACAATTACTTTTTCTCAATCAAGAGGCATAAGAATTGGTTTTATTGATATGGAATATATCTTAGAAAAAGTTCCAAATTATGCAGAAGCTAAAAACCAATTAGAAATTAAAGCTCAAAAATGGAAACAAGAAATTGAAGCAAAAAAAAATGAAATAAATAAGTTAAAAGAAGATTTAAAAATTGAAAGCCCTCTTTTAACTAAAGAATTGATTGAAGAAAGAGAAGAAGAAATAAATTACCTTGAAACTGAACTATTAGAATACCAACAAAATAGATTTGGACCAAAAGGTGATTTAATTATTCAAAAGTCAGTTTTAGTAAAACCCATTCAAGACCAAGTATTTACTATCGTACAAGATATTGCTGAGCAAAAAAAATATGACTTTATTTTTGATAAATCTTCAGACATGACAATGCTATTTGCAGCACAAAGATACGACATAAGCGACCAAGTTGTTAGACAATTAGTAAGAGCTGAAAAAAGAGAACAATTAACGGCTAAACAATTAAAAGATCAAGAAGCTAGAGACGCATTAGAAGACATGCAAGACGAAAATCCAGAAATGGCAGAGCGTCAAAGAATACTAGATGAGAAAAAAGCAGCTCGTGAAAAATTGGCAGAAGAAAAGAAAGCGGCTTATGAAGCCAGAAAACAAGAAGCTGCTGAAAAAAGACAAAAATTAATTGACGAAAGAGAAGCCAAAAAAAATGGCACGCTAATTGAAGATAACAAAACAGCAGATGATGATAAGTCGACTGAAGAAGAGAAAAAAACAACTTCAGAAGAAACCGCATTAACTCCTGCTGAGATAAGAGAAAAAGCTCTAGAAGAGCGAAACAAAAAAATAGAAGAACGTAAGAAAGCAGCTGAAGAAAGAAGACAAAAAATTCTAGACGAAAGAGAAGCCGCTAAAAAGAAAAGAGAAGAAGAAAACAAAACCGGAGAATAAGAATAAATTAAAATTAAAAACAAAAATGAAACAATTAAAATCAATTTTTATTGCACTTGCTCTTATAATGAGTGCTCAATTTGTTAATGCACAATCAAAAATAGCTCATATTGATGTTAAAGCACTAATGACCAATATGCCTGAAATGAAAACAGCTCAAACGCAGTTACAAACAATTCAAGGAACATATGACAAAGAATACAAAAGTATGGTACAAGAATACCAAACAAAATTAAAAAAATACGAACAAGAAGCTCCAACTGCCGGTGATGCTGTAAACGAAACACGTTCATCTGAAATGCAAGGTATGGGGCAACGTATCCAAGAATTTCAACAAAATGCTTCTCAGCAATTGCAACAAAAAGAATTGGATTTATTAAAACCAATTATGGAAAAAGCTCAAAAAGCTATTCAAAAAGTGGCTGCTGCTAGAGGTTTTGACTATGTTTTAGACGCAACAGAAGGTAGTGGGCTACTTGTAGCTGCAGGTACTGACTTATTAGCTGATGTTAAAAAAGAATTAGGATTCTAATAAAACTTCAATACAAAATTAAAAAACTGCATATTTTCAAACATATGCAGTTTTTTTTTATTTTTGGTTCATGAAAAAAAATAATCCCATTGGACTTTTCGATTCTGGTATTGGTGGAACATCTATTTGGAAAGAAATCAATAAATTACTTCCCTTAGAAAATTCTATTTATTTAGCAGATAGTACAAATGCTCCCTATGGATTAAAAAGCAAAGATGAAATTATTGCTTTAAGTAGAAAAAACACTGAATTTCTACTAGATAAAAATTGTAAAATTATCGTTGTGGCTTGCAATACTGCTACTACAAATGCCATTAAAGAATTAAGAGCATCTTATGATGTTCCATTTATAGGAATTGAACCTGCAATAAAACCTGCTGCAAATAATTCACAAACTCATAGAATTGGAATTTTAGCCACAAAAGGAACTCTTAACAGCGATTTATTCCATAAAACTTCAGCATCATTCGAAAACATTAAGATAATTGAGCAAATAGGCCATGGATTGGTTCAATTAATAGAAAACGGTGATATCGATACACCAGAAATGTTTGATCTATTAAAAACTTATCTAAAACCAATGATTGAACAAAATATTGATTACTTGGTTTTAGGATGCAGTCATTATCCTTACTTGATTCCCCAAATAAAAAAAATAATCCCTCCAAAAATTAAAATTATTGATTCAGGTGAAGCTGTTGCGAAACAAACCAAAAAAATATTAGTTGAAAACAACTTACTAAACTTGAACAACAAAGATGTTAATCATGTTTTTTTAACTAATTCAGATCCTGAAGTATTAAAATCTATATTAGAAAATAAACACAAGGTTATTAAAGAGAATTTTTAAATTACTCTTCGTCTTTAAACCAACCTGAATACATCACATAGTTATTTGAAATACGCTCTATTTCTCCTGCAAAGTCACTTTGATCAATATCTTTAACTTTCTTAGCTGGAACACCTGCATATATACAACCTGATTCAACAATTGTGTTCTGTGTAACAACTGCACCCGCAGCGATAATTGAATTACTTTCTACAACGCAATTATCCATTACAATTGAACCCATTCCAATTAAGACATTATCTTTTATAGTACAACCATGCACTATAGCATTATGCCCTATTGAAACATTATTTCCAATTATTGTTGGATGTTTTTGATAAGTACAATGAATTATAGCACCATCTTGGATATTTACTTTATTTCCAATAGAAATGAAATGAACATCTCCTCTAACAACAGCATTAAACCAAATACTACAATTTTCTCCAATAGTAACATCACCAATAATCGTTGCATTTTCTGCAACATAGCAATCATCTGGTATAATTGGTGTTTTTCCTTTTATAGTTTTTATTATCATAACAAAAAAAATCCCGCTTATAAAAAACGGGACTTATATTAAAATTTTTACAATTAGTTAACTGCTGGACAGTTGCAATCAAATCTAGTGTCTTTACAGAAAAGGTCAAGACCTAAAGTAATTTGATGAAATCCTGCATTATCAAATTTAACATCACCTGTCAAATGAGAATAAGTATATGCAAACATAAATTTCTTATAGTTTATTCCTAATATTGGAGTAATGTATTGTAGTTTTTGTTCTCCAATATTAGCACCATCAATAAATTGCGCACCGTCAAAACTTCTTCTATAAGATAAACCACCCCATACTCTACCAAAATCTAAATTTTTATAAAGCTTTAAGTTTAAATCAATAGTTTTTTCTTTAGTTTGATCAACATATTGAAACATAGTAGATGGTTCTAACAATAAGCCATTATCTCCTACATTAAAAACATATCCAGCACTCCATAAATATTTTCTTAAGTTATCAGTTTCTATATCTGTATACAACTCTCTTTTGCTAGCTATAACATTTTTAACTGTAAAATGTGTATAAAAATCTAAATAGAAATATGAAGCTCCTAAATCGACATTAAAATAAGAATCTTTTTGAACAATCCCTCCATTTACAATTGGATCATACGATGGATTTGAGGTGTAGAATGAAGTTTCATCTAAATTACTCTGAATTAAACCAGCATTCATACCAAATGACAATTGATTTAAGTCCAATGTACTTCTCGAAAACCTCAAATGGTGTGCATAAGAAAGTTTTGCTCCTGTTTGTGTATGATAACCGTTTCTGTCATTAAAAACAATTGCTCCAATTCCTGAACGTTCTCCCACTGAAGTATTAAAACTTAAAGTTTGTAATGCAGGTGCTTCATCCTGATCAAACCATTGTTGTCGTGCTGTTAATCTAACTTTAGCACAATCAGCAGCTCCAGCCATTGATGGATGAATTAAATAATAGTTATCTGATAGATAATCTGAATAAACTGCGATTCCTTCTTGTGAGAATGAAAACTGTGTAATAAACACTAATAATAATAAGTATCCTCTTTTAAAATTCATAATGTATTAACGTTTTAATGAAAAGTGAGCTTTAAATTGTTTAGGTACTAATGTACCGTCT
>NZ_CAWUIC010000015.1:0-82829 GCF_963922255.1 uncultured Flavobacterium sp.
TAGTTGGTATGCAACTCCAACAGGAGGAACAGTATTAGCTTCAACAGAAGTATTAGTTGATGGTACAACTTATTATGGTTCTTTGATTGATGGTTCAGGATGTGACAGTGCTATACGATTAGAAGTTTTGGTGATACTATCAAATAATGGAATAGCTCAAATAACTGGAGGTACAAATGAAGTTTGTTCTTCAGATGAGGTAACTTATACAACAGAATCTGGTATGACAAATTATGTATGGACAATTACAGGTGGAGTAGTTGTTTCGGGAGGCCAATCTACAGATAACACTATCACCATTTCATGGACAAACGAAGGATCTGCTTCTGTAAATGTATCTTATCAAAACTCATGTTTAGGATTAAATAATGCGACTTTAAATTTAAGCGTAAATATTTGTTCAGATTTAACAATCACTAAAACTGTAGATAATTTAACACCATTTGTTGGAGATAATGTGGTGTTCACTATAACAGTAAACAATGTTGGAAGTAGTCAAGTTACAGATTTAGTAGTTTCTGAAGTTATACCATCCGGATATACTTACGTAGGTTCACAAGTATCTGCTGGCACATATAACTATTTAACGGGATTATGGAATATACCGCTAATAGACGCAAATCAAAGTGTGTCTTTGGTAATAACTGCCACAGTTTTGGGTTCTGGAGATTATACAAATATTGCCTTTATTGAAACTTCAACACCAATAGATATTGATTTAAACAATAATTCAGCACAAGTTACTACAGAGCCATTATGTCTCTTAGTATACAATGAGTTTAGTCCAAATAATGATGGTTCTAATGACTTCTTTACAATTGATTGTATTGAAAATTATCCTGCTAATAAATTAGAAGTATTTAATAGATATGGTGTGCTTGTTTATTCAAAAGACAGATACACAAACGATTGGGACGGAACAGCCAATGTTTCTGGCACCGTAAATAAAGATGATAGATTACCTGCGGGTACTTATTATTACCTTTTAGATATAGGTGAAAAAGAAGGCAAAAGAAATGGTTGGTTATCAATAGTTAGATAAAGTCTTACAATAAATATTTACACTAAAATTTATTATTATGAAATTAAATATAAAATTAAAAATGTTTTGTTTTTTAGGCTTAAGTCTAATTGGATATTCTGAAATGAAAGGACAACAAAACCCTGAATATACTCAATATATGTACAATACTATGACCATTAACTCAGGTTATGCTGGTTCAGTTGGAACCTTAGAAGCTGCACTTCTTCATCGTTCTCAGTGGGTCGGAATAGACGGTGCTCCCACAACTCAATCTTTTACCTTACATTCACCCTTGCGAAATGATAATGTTGGGTTAGGTTTAAGTGTGGTTAATGATAGATTAGGTCCTTCTAGTGAGTTTAATTTTGAAGGAAATTTTTCTTATGCTCTTAAATTTGCTGAAGATAAAAAACTAGCATTTGGTTTAAAAGCCGGAATGCGAAAACTAGATGTCGACTGGACAAAAGGAAGATATAAAGATAACTCTGATGTTTTACTTAATTCAAATATTAGTAATGAAATAAAACCCTCATTAGGAGCAGGTTTATACTACTACACAGACAAATGGTATTTGGGAGCTTCAATTCCTAACTTTATAAGAGGTAATTACTATGATGATGTACAGGAATCCGTAAACATTGACCGATTACATTATTATTTAATTGGAGGTTACGTTTTTGATGTTACTGAAGGATTAAAATTTAAACCTGCATTTTTAGCAAAAGCAGTAAGTGGAGCACCACTTTATTATAATGCATCTTTAAACTTTTTAATTCAAGAAAAACTAACATTAGGAGCTTCCTATCAATTTGATGATTCAATGAGTGCTGTTGCGGGATTTCAAGTATCAGACAGTTTTTTCTTAGGATATTCCTATGATTATACTATTACTGAGCTTAATAAATATAACGATGGTTCTCATGAAATAATTCTTCGTTATCAATTTCAAAAGAAAACTACTCAAATTAAATCACCAAGATTCTACTAAAAACTACAACCATGAAAAAAATTTATATACTTAGTTTACTTTTATGTTTTGCAACCGTTTTTTCACAAGCTAAATTAAATAAAGCTGATGACCTATTTAAGTCATTAGCGTATATGGATGCAGCTAAAGCTTATGACGAATATCTTGAAGATGTTAAACAACCGTCTGTGCAAACCTTAAAAAATGCTGGGGATTCCTATTATCATATTAACGATAATAGAAATGCATTAAAGTGGTATCAAAAACTATACGAAATAGAAGGAAACGGTTTAAGCGATGATTATTTCCTAAGGTTTATCCAATCTTTAAAAGGAGTTATGGATTATGACAAAGCTCATACGTTAATTAGAGAACGTTTAAAATTCAAGGGTGACCAAAAGGAGATTGAAAGGTATATGTATCAGAAAAGATACAACGATAGTCTTGCTAAAGAAAAACCAATATACACCCTTACAAATTTAGACATAAATACAGATCAATCTGATTTTGGAACAACTTTTTACGGAAATAAAATTGTATTTACATCAAGCAGAGAAGACGGAAATTCAAAGGACAAATTATATTCCTGGAATAAACAACATTTTCTAAATTTATATGTTGGAGAGAGAAACCAAATTAATGGAAATCTTTATAACCCAATTCTTTTCTTAAAAGATGTTATGACAAAATATCATGAAGCAACAGCAACTTTTAGTCCAGATTTACAAACAGTTTACTACACAACTAATATTGTTAAGAAAAACAAATTGGCTTTGGATGATACAAGAACTAATAATTTCCAAATTATTAAAGGGAAGGTTAAAGACGGAAAATTAGTAGATTCAGAAAGCGTTTTCTTCAATAGTAAAGAGTATTCTGTGGGTCATCCTTCATTGTCAGCAGATGGGAAATGGTTGTTTTTTGCTTCTGATATGCCAGGTGGATATGGTGAAACAGATTTATATGTAGTAAGAATTGCTGATGATGGAACTATGAGTTCCCCAAAAAACCTTGGGCCAAAAATCAACACAATTGGAAATGAATTATTTCCTTTTTTTAAAAATGGAATTCTATATTTTTCATCAGACGGACATTATGGTTGGGGTGATTTAGATGTTTATCAAAGTACATTATTAGAAGGATTAGATTTTACAACACCACACAATTTGGGTTCACCCATTAACAGTAACAAAGATGACTTTGCTTATATAGTTGACGAAACAGATAGTTTTGGTTATGTGTCATCTAACAGAGCTTTAGGAAAAGGTGATGATGATATTTATTACTTTACTAAAGCAAAACCTGAGTGTAAACAAGTTGTTTCTGGAAACGTAATTAATACAAAATCAAGAGAAATTATAGCTAACGTTAAAATTGAAGTGTTTGATTTGTTTGATGTTCTTGTTTTAACTACAACAACAGATCAGAAAGGGAACTATAAATTTGAAATTCCTTGCAATAAAAAAGTTAAAGTAGTTGCATCAAAGGATAATCATAGCAACGACAAAAAAGAAGTTGAAATAGATGGTCAAAACGGTAAAGAAACTAAAGGTGTTAACTTTGAATTGAGCAATTATTCCGATTTAATAGTTACTGATAATGGGCAAGAAAAAATTAATATTGAGCCTATATTTTTTGATTATGACAAATTTGATATAACTCATCAAGCTGCAATGGAATTGGACAAAGTTGTTTTTGTATTGGAAAAATTCCCTAATGTAAAAATCAAAATAGAATCGCATACAGATTCAAGAGGAAACGACGATTACAACTTAAAACTTTCTGACCAAAGAGCAAAATCAACTCAAACCTATATCTTATCAAAAGGAATTGATGCTTCACGAATAATCAGTGCAAATGGTTATGGAGAAAGTAGATTAATCAATAAATGTTCAAACGGAGTAAAATGTACAGAATTGGAACATTTTAAAAACAGAAGATCCGATTTTATTATAACTGCAAAATAAGATTTTTTATAAATATCTATAAAAAGCCTTCTATATCAGAAGGCTTTTTTTTTATCTTTACCCAACATTTATACGATTTAATGAAATACGCTAGACTAACAAAAGAACAATTAGAAGAATTACATCCTGAATTTATTAATTTTTTGGCTACTCAATCAATAGACAAGAAAGAATGGGATGAAATTAAAGAAAATAAACCTCAAGTAGCTTTGCAAGAAGTAGATGTTTTTTCTGATTTAATTTGGGAAAGAGCTTTAACTAATGTCAATTATATTGATCATTTTTCAACTAATTATATCTTTTTGTTTAAATGTGTAGGCACTGTAGTTTTTTCATTAGTAATTAATACAAGTGATAAAAACGTTGACTTTCTTACCAAAGAAGGTATCAATTGGTTAAGTGAAAATATGTTTTCAGACAGTGTAGAAATTCAAAAAGGTAAAAAAGATATCTCTGAAGACAGAAATCAAGCTCTTTTTAAAATCATCAAAGAAGGAGGAATCATCAGTAAAGGCGAATTGTTTTCCAAATTAGAACATCTTATCAATAACTAGTTTTATGAACGTTTTAGAAACTATAACAAAGCTTCGTGCTGAATTAAATCAACATAATTATAATTATTATGTTCTAGATAACCCAACAATTACTGATTATGAATTTGATATAAAGCTAAAAGAACTTCAAGAATTAGAAAACAATCATCCTGAATATTTTGATGAAAATTCACCAACACATAGAGTAGGAGGAACAGTAACCAAAAATTTTGAAACAGTTCAACATGAATATCGAATGTATTCGTTAGATAATTCCTATTCTAAAGAAGATTTACAAGACTGGGAAGCTCGTTGTAAAAAAATAGTAGGTGATGTTGCTATAGAATATACTTGTGAACTAAAATATGATGGAGCATCAATTAGTATTAGTTATGAAAACGGATTACTTAAAAGAGCTGTAACTCGTGGAGATGGTTTTCAAGGTGATGATGTAACGAATAACATCAAGACTATAAAATCAGTTCCTATAAAATTAAAAGGAGATTTTCCTGAAAAATTTGACATTCGTGGAGAAATCATTTTGCCTTTTGCAGGATTTGAAAAAATGAATCAAGATTTAATTGAAATTGGAGAAACTCCCTATTCAAACCCAAGAAATACAGCTTCAGGAAGTTTGAAATTACAAGACAGTGCTGAAGTTGCAAAACGACCTTTAGATTGTTTATTATATTCAATTATTGGAAATAACTTAAATTTTAAAACGCAAGATGAAGCTTTACAAAAAGCAAGAGATTGGGGTTTTAAAGTTCCAAATCAATCCAAACTAGCTAAAAACTTAGATGAGGTTTTTCAATTCATTGATTATTGGGATGTGCATCGTCACGATTTGCCTTATGAAACGGATGGAGTAGTGGTGAAAGTCAATTTAATTCAATACCAAAATGAATTGGATTACACAGCAAAATCACCACGTTGGGCAATGGCTTATAAGTTTAAATCAGAACAAGTTAGTACTGTTTTAAACTCAATTTCTTATCAAGTTGGACGAACCGGAGCCATTACACCAGTTGCAAATTTAGAACCTGTTCAATTAGCTGGTACAATCGTAAAAAGAGCCTCTTTGCATAATGCAGACCAAATTGAAAAATTAGATATTCGAATAGGTGATACCGTTTATGTAGAAAAAGGAGGAGAAATTATTCCGAAAATTATAGCAGTTGATTTAGCAGCCAGAAATTCAAATGCTGAACCAACGCAATACATTACTAATTGCCCAGAATGCAACACAGAATTAGTAAGAATTGAAGGAGAAGCCAATCATTATTGTCCAAATTTTTACGGTTGTCCACCACAAATTATTGGAAGAATTCAACATTTTATTTCGCGAAAAGCAATGGATATTGAAGGTCTTGGTGGAGAAACGGTTGCTTTATTGTTCAATGCTGGTTTGGTTTCAAATTATGCAGATTTGTATGAATTGCAAAAAGAACAAATTATTCCATTGGAAAGAATGGCAGAAAAATCAGCCGAAAATTTAGTTAAAGGTGTAGAAGCATCTAAAAAAGTTCCATTTGAACGTGTTTTGTATGCTTTAGGAATTCGTTATGTAGGAGAAACTGTAGCTAAAAAATTGGCAAAACATTACAAAAACATTGATGCAATTGCTAATGCTAATTTGTTAGAATTAATTTTAGTGGATGAAATAGGAGATAAGATTGCACAAAGTGTAGTTCAATTTTTTGAAAATCAAGAAAATATCACTATCATTGAAAGATTGAAAAATTATGGTGTTCAATTGGAAATGAATGCTGCCAACGACACAAGTGTTTCAGAAAAATTAAAAGGCAAAATTTTCGTTGTTTCAGGAGTTTTTGAAATTTATTCAAGAGACGAACTCAAAAAAGCCATTGAAGATAATGGTGGAAAAGTTGGAAGTTCAATATCGTCAAAAACCGATTATGTCATTGCTGGTGATAATATGGGGCCATCAAAATTAGAAAAAGCAAATCAACTTAAGATTCCAATCATCACGGAAGTTGATTTTAACCAATTATTGAATGGATAATACAAGATTATTAAATTTATATTTCAGTCTAATAGCACTAGAGTTTATTTCTTTGTTTTTTGGACTGGAAATATTGCATATTCTTTCAAATGTTTTAGGAGCTCCGTTAATATTGTTTATTTATTTAAGAATCACAAAACTTAATTATAAATGGTATTTTATTTTCTTAATTTTAGCTCTTTATGCAACAGATATTTATCATTTAATAACAAAACCAAGTATTAATAATTTATTTTGTGCCTATCTAAATTCAATAGCTTACATCATTTTGGTTTTCTTTATTTTAAAAACTATGGATTATAAAAAATCTAAGCACTTAGACTTTATTTTCTATTTATCCTTTGTTATTGTTTGCTGTTTTTACCTTTATATTCTATATGTCGTAAATGAAATATTGTTAGAGCAACAGGTAGAAAACTACTTTATTTTGGCACTTTATGCTGTTATTATGTTTATAATGAGTATTCTAATAACAATTAAATATATTCTTAAACCAAACATAAGTAATACAAGTTTACAAATTGCAGTAGCTTGTTTTATTGTCAGTGATGTTTTCTATTTAATTTTAACCATTTATGATGATATAAATGTATTTAAGTTTCTATTCTTAATTCCACAAATAACTGTCTATTATTTTTTGTTAAAATTTGAACTAAACCGAAATAAAATTTTTGACCTTAAATAATAATGTTTTTTGATTCATTACTATATTTTTTATCATCAGAAAAATAAAAATCCAATCGACCTAAATTAATTCCATAGCACCCAACTTGATTAATTAATACATCGTTTCCATCACTATTTTTTTCAATAACGGGCTTGTCTAAAAAAGTATGAGTATGACCACCAATTATTAAATCAATATCTTTTGTTTGTTGAGCTAAAAGTACATCGCATATTTTTTCAGGGTTGTTTTTGTATTTAAAACCAAGGTGTGAAAGACAGATAATCAAATCACATTTTTCAATCTCTTTTAATTCTCGAACAATATCTTTAGTAACATCAATAGGATTGTTATAAGCTGTTTCTTTGTATAGTTTTTTGTCAACCAAACCTTCTAGTTCAACACCTAAACCAAAAACTCCAATTTTTAAACCCGCTTTTTTAAAGATTTTATAAGGTTTAACAATGCCATCTAAAATAGTGTTTTTGAAATCATAATTAGCTGAAACAAAATCAAATTTTGCATTAGGTAATTGTGTATAAAAGCCATCAATTCCATTGTCAAAATCATGATTTCCTAACGTTGCCAAATCATATTGCATCATACTCATTAATTTGAATTCCAATTCCCCACCATAATAGTTAAAATAAGGTGTTCCTTGAAAAATATCACCAGCATCTAATAACAAAACATTTTCTTCTTCGGACCTAATTTTTTGAATAATTGAAGCCCTTCGTGCAGCACCAGCTTGGTTAGGGTTTTTAGGGTCATCTGCAGGAAATGGATCAATGTGGCTATGGGTGTCATTGGTATGTAAAATCGTTATTTTTTTTATTTTTTCAACAGTATCGAAGTTGGTTAATGATAGTCCTCCAAAAGTCAATAAACTTGAAGTTGCTGCTGTGTTTTTTATAAATGCTCTTCTTTTCATCTTATTCTTCAATTACGGTTTTTTCATTAAATAGTTCAATCGTTTCCACTTTTTTGAAGTAATCAATCAGCAAATTTCGTAATTTATAATCCAAATCATATTTTAGTTGGCTTTCAACAAAAAAGCTCATATTATCACCACCATTAGCTAAATAATCAGAAGTAGCAACATAATAAATTTTGGCATCATCAACAGGTTGATTGTTGATCTCTAGTTTTGTGATTTCTTGCTTATTATTTACATGTATTTTTAAACCGTGTAAAGGATGAGGCTTTCTTTCAGAAATAATATAGTTGGCTAGCTCTCTAATTTTTAAACCAGATAAACCAATAATGATTACGCTGTTTTCAAACGGCATAACATTGTAAGCTGTTCGAGTTGTAACGTTTCCTTTTGGAATGATAGAACGAATTCCACCATGATTTAAAAGGCAAATGTCAATGGCTTTTTGTTCTCTTTTTTCAAAAATAGGATTCGCTAATTCATAAGTTACATTGGCCATAAATAAACCAATATTTGTTTCCCATTTTCCTTTACTTTTATCTAATGTTTCTGGACAAAAAGCTAAAACACTATCTAAATCTTTATTAATGTGAGTTCTAAAAGGTGCTATAAATTGTTCAATAGAACTGTCAGAATTATAATTTTCATTAACATTTATTTTCGAACTTAAAACTTCATAATTATAATAGCTTTTTGATTTACAAGAAACTAAACTTATAAATGTTAATAATATAACAAAATAGGTCGAAAATGCGTTTATCTTTTTTACTTTTACCATCATAATATAAGATGAATAATTTAATTTTGTATTTGGTAAAAATACTATGTTTTATAGAACTATTAAAGATTTTCTAGTAAAAAAGCAGATTAAGAAATCATTAGCTTTAGGTTTGTCGGCCGTTAACAATGAACCCATCAAAACAATTGGAGTTCTTATTGACGGAATTCACTTTTCTGATAAAGATAAACTAATAAATGAATTTAAAAAATATGCTAATGGTCAATTTAAAGTCAATTTGTTGGTTTACAGAAAAAAAGCAAAGAAGGATGAAAGTATAGAATACCCTTATTTCACTAAAAGGGATATTAGTTTTTCTGGAAATTTTTCTAAAGGAGAAATTGACAATTTTGTAAACTTCCCTTTTGATTTGTTGGTTAATTATTACGATGAAAGTAATGCAAATTTAGAATTAATTACAGCACAATCTAAAGCAAAATTTAAAGTTGGATTTGCTTCAGTAAATAAAGAATTAAATCATTTTTTTGTCAATACTTTTGTAGAAAAACATGTAGAATTTACACAAGTGTTATTTGATTATTTAAAAATTTTAAAAAAAGTTTAGTATGCAAATGTTTGTAGGAACGGGTGTTGCATTGGTCACACCATTCAAAAAAGATTTTTCAGTAGATACTGAAGCTTTAAAGCGAATTGTAAATTTCGTTATTGAAGGTGGAGTTGAATATTTAGTGGTTTTAGGGACAACTGCTGAATCCGCAACTTTGACAAAAGAGGAAAAAGAACTTGTAATTGAAACAATTAAAACTGCAAATGCCGGTAGATTGCCTTTAGTTTTAGGTGTTGGAGGAAATAATACAATGGATGTTGTAGAAGAACTTCAGACCAGAGATTTTACAGGATTTGCTGGAATTTTATCCGTTTCACCTTATTACAATAAACCTACTCAAGAGGGAATTTACCAACATTTTAAAAAAATTGCAGAAGCTTCACCGCTTCCAATAATTTTATACAATGTTCCAGGTAGAACAGCAAGTAATATGTTGCCTTCAACAGTTGTACGTTTGGCAAAAGACTTTAAAAATGTAATAGGAGTTAAAGAAGCTGCTGGTGATATTGTTCAAGCAATGAAATTAATCCAGCATGCTCCAGAAGACTTTCTAGTGATTTCTGGTGATGACATGATAACTTTACCTATGGTTTTAGCTGGTGGAGCAGGAGTTATTTCTGTAATTGGGGAAGGTTTTCCAAAAGAATTTTCAGAAATGGTTCGATTGGGATTACAAAGAAAAGTCCATGAAGCTTATGAATTACATTATAAATTAGCTGATTCTATTGATATGATTTTTGAACAAGGAAATCCAGGTGGAATTAAAGAAATATTCAAATCAAGAGGTTTGGCAGAAAACACAGTTCGTTTACCTTTAGTGAACGTAGATGAAAATTTGGCTAAAAGACTAGATGATTTTACTAAAAGCTTAAGCTAAAAAAAGATTTTTATACTCCATAAATATTCCCTAAATTTGCCGACTGCTTTTTATGGTCTATCAATTTAGAACTTAATAAGTTAAAAAAACATTGATGAATAAAATAATTTACATACTTCTTATTGCATTGGCTTTTGGCTCATGTAGCGAATATCAAAAAGCTTTAAAATCAGATGATTTGGCTGTTAAGACTAAATTAGCAGCAGATTATTTTGAGAAAGAAAAGTATAAAAAAACCATTGGTTTACTGGAACAAGCAACACCATCTCTTAGAGGAAAACCAAGTGCTGAAAAAATATTCTACATGCTTGCTAAGTCTTACTATGAGACAAATCAATATTATTTAGCAGGTTATGCTTTTGAAAGTTTTGCTTCAAATTATCCAAAAAGTGAAAAAAGAGAAGAAGCTGCTTTTTTAGGTGCTAAATGTTTTTACACCAAGTCTCCAAGATATAGTTTAGATCAAGCTGACACATACAAGGCATTAGAAAAATTACAAAGTTTTATCGATACATATCCAAAATCAGAATATTTGCCAATGGCTAATATTTTGGTAAAAGAGTTAACAGATAAGTTAGAGAAAAAAGCTTTTGAAAACGCAAAACAATATAATACTATAGCAGAATACTACAGAGATTTTGTGGCTCCAATTAAGGTTTTAGATAATTTTTTAGCAGATTATCCTGGTACAAAATACAAAGAAGATGCTTTGTATTATAAATTTGACACATTGTATCAATATGCATTAAACAGTATTGAATCAAAGAAGCAAGAACGTTTAACGAATGCTAAAATGGCATACGAAACTTTAATCAAGTTTAAAATCGACACAAAATATAAAGAAACTGCCGATAAGCAATTAGCAGAAATTGAAAGAGAATTAACGCAATATTCAAATAATTAAGATGGATTTAAAGAAAACAACTGCTCCAATAAACACTATCACTTACAACAAAAGTGAAATTGAAGCTCCAACAGGAAATGTGTACGAAGCGATTACAATTATCTCAAAAAGAGCTAATCAAATCAATGCTGATATTAAAAAGGAGTTAATTGAAAAGTTAGAAGAATTTGCAACTTACAATGATAGTTTAGAAGAAATCTTCGAAAACAAAGAACAAATTGAAGTTTCTAAATTTTACGAAAAATTACCAAAAGCTCATGCTTTAGCTGTTCAAGAATGGTTAGAAAATAAAATCTATTACAGAGATTCAAAAAATCAATAATAATATGTCTGTTTTAAGTGGTAAAAAAATCTTACTAGGTGTTTCTGGTGGAATTGCCGCGTATAAAACAGCGTCTTTAGTTAGACTCTTTATAAAAGCAGGTGCTCAAGTACAAGTTGTAATGACACCTGCTTCTAAAGATTTTGTTACTCCTTTAACATTATCTACTTTATCCAAAAATCCAGTTTATTCCAGTTTTTATAATGAAGAAGATGAAAATGCAATGTGGAACAACCATGTTGATTTAGGTCTTTGGGCAGATTATATGGTCATTGCACCAGCAACTGCCAATACATTATCAAAAATGGCCAATGGAACATGCGATAATTTGTTATTAGCTACTTATCTTTCCGCTAAATGTCCAGTTTATTTTGCTCCAGCAATGGATTTAGATATGTATAAACATCCTTCTACTTTAGTAAGTTTTGAAAAATTAGCCAGTTTTAAAAACACAATAATTCCTGCTGAAAGTGGAGAATTAGCCAGTGGTTTATCAGGAGAAGGTCGAATGGCTGAACCGGAAAATATAATTTCATTTTTAGAAAAAGATATTGAAAGTAAATTACCTTTAAAAGGAAAAACAATTCTTATTACAGCTGGTCCAACATACGAAGCCATTGATCCTGTTCGTTTTATAGGTAATCATTCTTCAGGTAAAATGGGTTATGATATTGCTCATGAAGCAGCACAATTGGGAGCAAAAGTAATTTTAGTTTCAGGTCCTTCTCATCAAAAAATAAATCATCATTTAGTAGAATTGGTAAACGTAACTTCTGCTCAAGAAATGTATGAAGCTTGTCATGCTACTTTTTCAAAAGTTGATGTAGCTATTGCAGCAGCAGCTGTTGCGGATTATCGACCAAAAAATGTGGCTTCTCAAAAAATAAAAAAGAACGATTCAACGTTATCTATAGAGTTAGAGAAGACAAAAGATATTTTAGCTTCTCTTGGTGAACAAAAGAAAAACCAATTTTTAATTGGCTTTGCATTGGAAACCGAAAACGAAATTGAAAATGCAAAATTGAAAATTCAGAAAAAAAACTTAGATTTGATTGTTCTAAATTCTTTAAACGATGAAGGAGCAGGTTTTGGAAAACCAACAAATAAAGTTACTTTTATCGATAAGAATTTTTCAATTGAACCTATAGCTTTAAAATCAAAAGAAGACGTTGCCAAAGATATCATTGAAAAGGTATTGCAACACTTTCAAAAATAAAATAAAATGATGAAGAAATTAACATGTATAGTTGCGTTTTTTGTGGTTAGTATGGCTAACGCTCAAGAATTAAAAGCTACAGTTACCATTAATTACGATAGAGTAACAAATGTTAATACACAAATTTTTAAAACCCTTCAAACTCAAATAACAGAGTTTTTAAATAACACTAAATTCACTAATCAAGAGTACCAACAAAATGAGAAAATTGAATGCTCTTTTTTCTTGAATATATCTTCTTTTGATTCAAATAATTTTGGTGCAACCCTTCAATTGCAGTCTTCTCGACCAATATTTAATTCAAGTTACAATTCACCAATTGTTAATTTTAATGATAATGATGTAAGTTTTAGATATATTGAATATGAGAATTTTATTTATGATCCAAATAGTTATACTTCTAATTTAATTTCAATTTTAGCGTATTATGCTAATATTATTATTGGATTAGATAAAGATTCTTTTGAAGAAATGGGTGGTACAAAACAGCTAGAAATAGCTTCAAATATTATGAATTTAGCGCAATCAAGTGGTTATGGTGGTTGGAGTCAATCAGATGCGAAATACAACAATAGATATTATATTATTTCTGATATTTTATCGAGTACCTATTCACCTTACAGAAAAACTTTATATGAATATCACTTAAAGGGATTGGATTTAATGGCTGAAGATTTAAAGTTAGCAAAGGAAAAAGTATTAGAATCCATAAAAACTATTTCTCAAATTAATAAAGTTAGACCAAATGCTTTATTAACAAGAACATTTTTTGATGCTAAATCTGATGAAATTGTAAGTATATTTTCTGGTGGACCTACAATGTCTAATACTGAATTATTAGATATATTAAATAAAATTTCTCCACTCAATTCAAGTAAATGGAATAAAATTAGATAAGCGTTTTTAAGTCTTATCTTTTTGCTTAAATTTGAAGCTTATTTATAAACTACATGCTTCAATCATTATATATTAAAAACTACGCACTTATTGAATCGCTAGAGATTAACTTCTCTACAAATTTCTCTATTATTACAGGGGAAACTGGTGCTGGAAAATCTATCTTGCTAGGTGCTTTAGGGTTAGTGCTAGGAAATAGAGCTGATTTATCTACACTAAAAGACAAAGAACAGAAATGTGTTATCGAAGCTCATTTTTCAATTTCAAATTATAATCTTAAACAATTGTTTGAATCTTTGGATTTAGATTATGACGATAATACAATAATCAGAAGAGAAATTCTTCCAACAGGAAAATCTCGTGCTTTTGTAAATGATAGTCCAGTTAATTTGCAAGAACTTCAAGAGTTAGGGAATTACTTAATTGATATTCATTCGCAATTTCAAACTAGAAACATAATTAATGAAGAATATCAAATTGATTTATTAGATAAAGTTGCTAATAATGAGTCTGTTATCCAAATTTTTCAAACGGAATTGAAGAACTATAAAGCTTTTCAATCAGAATTAAAGAAAATTATTTTCGAAAAAGAAACATTAGGAAAAGAACAAGAATACAATTTGTTTTTGTTTGAAGAATTAGAAAAAGCCAAACTTAAAGTTGGTGAACAAGAAGACCTAGAAGCCGAATCAGAAAAACTGAACAACCTAGAATTTTTGAAAGAAAATTTAAGTAAAGTTATTGCTATCTCAAACCAAGAAGAAATCGGACTTTTAGCAAATTTAAAAGAAGTAAAAACGAGTTTACAAAAGATTGCACCTATTTCTTCAGAGTTTAATGATTTACATGAGAGAATTACGGTTTCTCTTATTGAAATTGAAGATATCATTGCAGAAAATGAGTCATTAGCTGAAAAGTTAATTGATGATCCAACTAGAACAGAATTAGTAAATAATAAGCTGCAAGCTATTTATGATTTACAGAAAAAACATCAGGTAAATTCGATAGAAGAGTTGCTTCAAATTCAAGAAAATTTAGAACAAAAAGTAGTTAAGTTTGATGATATTGATTCCTTGATTAAAAAGTTAGAAAGTAAAATTTCAGCCTCAAAAGAAACATTAGACAAACAAGCTTCAATAATTACTCAAGCTAGACAAAAAGCGTCTAAAATATTCATTACACAAATCACTCAAATCATAACGCAATTAGGAATGCCTGATGCTCAATTTGAGTTCGAAATCACAGCAACAGAAACATATAACAAGTTTGGAAAAGATCAAATAAACTTATTGTTTTCAGCCAATAGAGGCTCAAAATTAGAACCTATAAAAAAGGTAGCTTCTGGTGGAGAAATGTCGAGAATAATGTTGGCTATAAAAGCTGTTTTAACGGATTATTCAAAATTACCAACAATACTATTTGATGAAATTGATACAGGAGTTTCAGGTGAAATTGCTTTAAAAATGGCAGAAATCATGAAAATAATGAGTGATAAAATGCAAGTATTTGCCATAACACATTTGCCTCAAATTGCATCAAAAGGAAATCAGCATTACAAAGTATTTAAAATCACACAAAATAACGATACTATTTCTGAAATTAAGTTACTAACAGATGACGAAAGGGTAGTGGAGATTGCAGAAATGCTTTCAGGTAAAGATATTTCAGAATCAGCAATCAATCACGCAAAAGCACTTTTAAATTAAGTAAATATGGATAATTTAGCCTATTATGAAAATCAGTTTATCAAAGCAGATGCTTTAATTTCTGAAGGAAAAGTTTCAGAAGCAAAAGAAATTTTAGAAGAAATTTTGGAGCAATGTCCAGATTTTGGTAAAGCTCATAATCATATTGGTTGGATTTACTATAATAAATTGAGTAATTATGAAAAAGGTATTTTTCATTATAAATTGGCAATGAAATTTGATCCAAAATATGCTGCTCCTTATTTAAATTATACTTATCTTTTGATTGATATTGGAAGATATAAAGATGCAAAGGAGCATATAGAAAAATCATTTAGAACGTTAGAAAATTTAGATTATGCTACGTTTTACAGTGAATTAGGAAGAATAGCAGAATTGGAATTTGATTACTTGGAAGCCTATAAAAATTATTCTTTATCAAAAAAACATGCCTTCAATCCACAGTTTATAGATAATATGAATATTAATAATAAAAGAGTTTATGATAAAATGTCTATTTTTGAAAAGTTAAAAGTAAAATTTAAATAAAAAATATAAAAGATGATTATAGAACCAAGAATGAGAGGATTCATTTGTTTAACAGCACATCCAAAAGGTTGTGAACAAAATGTAAAAAATCAAATTGAATATGTAAAATCGAAAGGAAAAATTGATGGTGCAAAAAAGGTATTGGTAATTGGTGCTTCAACAGGTTTTGGATTAGCTTCTAGAATTGCAAGTGCTTTTGGTTCTGATGCTGCTACAATTGGAGTTTTCTTTGAAAAACCACCGCAAGAAGGAAAAACAGCTTCTCCAGGTTGGTATAATTCAGCTGCTTTCGAACAAGAAGCAACTAAAGCTGGTTTGTATGCAAAAAGTATCAATGGAGATGCATTTTCTGATGAAATAAAAAGACAAACTTTAGATATGATTAAAGCTGATTTAGGTCAGGTTGATTTAGTAATTTATAGTTTAGCTTCACCGGTAAGATTACATCCAAAAACGGGAGTTTTACATCGTTCAACTTTAAAACCTATCGGACAAACTTTTACAAATAAAACTGTTGATTTTCACACCGGAAATGTTACAAATGTTTCAATTGAGCCAGCTAATGAAGAAGATATTGAAAACACGGTTACAGTAATGGGTGGTGAAGATTGGGCAATGTGGATAGAAGCTTTAAAAAATGAAAATTTATTGGCTGATGGAGCAACAACAATTGCATATTCTTATATCGGGCCAACATTAACAGAACCAGTTTATAGAAAAGGAACAATTGGTCGTGCAAAAGATCATTTAGAAGCAACTGCTTTTGAGATTACAGATAGTCTAAAAGACCTTAACGGGAAAGCTTATGTTTCTGTAAATAAAGCATTAGTTACTCAGGCAAGTTCAGCTATTCCAGTGATTCCTTTATATATTTCGTTATTATACAAATTAATGAAAGAAGAAGGAATACATGAAGGTTGTATTGAGCAAATTCAACGTTTGTATGCTGATAGAGTTTTTACAGGAAAAGAAATTCCATTAGATGAAGCAGGAAGAATCAGAATTGACGATTGGGAAATGCGTGATGATATTCAAGAAAAAATTGCAGTTCTTTGGGAAAAGGCAACTACAGAAAACTTACCAGAAATTGGTGATTTGGCCGGTTATAAACAAGATTTCTTAAATTTATTTGGTTTCGGATTTGAAGGAGTTGATTATTTAGCTGAAGCTGATGAAATGGTTCAAGTATCAAGTATATAACACGAACCTAATAATTTATATAAAACTCACAATTTCTTTGTGAGTTTTTTTTATTTTATTTACATTTTTTTTAATGATTAGGTAAAGTTATTTGTAATTTATTTCTTTAAATTAAATTGAATGAAAATTAAAAAATTTTCTCTAAGTAATTATGATTTCATGGTTTAAGTTGTTGTTTTTTAGGTAGTTGTTTTTGTTTTTTTGATTATAAAAGATTATTCACATAAAAATTTTATAACTTTTTAATATTTTTATGTGATAAAATCATTTTCAAGTAATTTTTTTAAAGTTAACTATTTAATAATAAACTAAATTGCATAGCTAAGTCATGGAATATTGACATGCAATATAATTAACTAACAAATACCATTAAAATGAAAAAAATTACCTTATGGTTATTTCTACTATTAGCGTGTAGTCAAATGAATGCGCAGTTGTGGAATATTACAACCTGTGGAACTGGTGGTTCATTAACTTACGGACCAATGTATAGTACCAGTGCAGTAAATGCAAATAACAGAACAGCTGTTATTTACCCTGCTTCTCAGCTTACAGGCATTGTAGGTCAAAACCTAACTACAATGTATTTTAATAGAACCACTGCAACTGGTTCAATGGCAGGAACACCAAATTTTAAAATCTATCTGAAAGAAGTTACTGTTACTGATTTTGGTTCAGGTGCGATAGATTGGGCAACTCAAGTAAGTGGTGCAACATTGGTGTATGACTCAAACCCTGCTACTGCAGTTGGGACTGACGCTGGTTGGAAAATGTTTACACTGTCGACAAATTTTTTATATTCAGGTCAAAATTTAGCAGTTTTTTATGAATATATTAATACTACTGCAAGTGCTTCCATTTCATGGAATTATGAATTTACTACACCATGTGCAAATACGTCTAATAATAATACTACAAAATATAGTAATAATACAACAGGTACTTTAGCAACTTCTCTTGGTTCGTCAAATTATAGAAGACCTATGATAGGTTTTGATTTTGTTGTTTCTTGTAATGCTCCAAACACAATAATTTCTTCAAATTTAATGAGTACATCTATTGATGTTGCATGGACAGAAAACGCTATTCAACCTCAAAACGGTTATGAATATTACAATTCAACCACAAATACAGCTCCAGATGGAACTACGACACCTACAGGTACTACAACAACTGGAGTCACATCAGTTTCTTTGTCTTCATTAACACCAGCAACTAACTATTATTTCTGGGTAAGAGGTAATTGTGGAGCTACAGACAAGAGTATTTGGGTAGGACCCTTATCATATACCACACCATGTATAGCATATGTTGCACCATTTTCAGAAAACTTCGACAGTTTGCCTTTAACATCTCCTTATACAAGTTTGCCAAACTGTTGGGAACAACAAGTTGGTCCTGACTATTGGGATGTTACAAATGATGTAACAAATAGTGGTCACACCTATTTACCAAATATTGGAGATCATACAACAGGTACTTCAAACTATATGTGGATTGATGCTTCGGGTGATATTACTGCAAATGAAATGGTTTCTCCTAATATTGACTTAAGTGGTTTAACTTCTCCTTATGTAGGTTTTTGGTTCGCTTCTAATAATGTTGATAATGCTATTAATCATACTATTAATTTAGATGTTTGGAATGGTACATCTTGGATAAATATAACTTCTTTATCAGGAAATTTTGCAACTTGGGTAAAAGTAGCGGGTGTTGTTCCTTCAACTATACCTTCTATAACGAAGTTTAAAATTTATGCTACTGCTAATCCAGCAGGTACAACTGCAGATTATTACTTTAATGATTTAGGTGTAGATGATTTTTTTGTTATTGAAACACCAACTTGTGTTGAACCAGTTAACTTATTAGCATCTAATTTAACTTCTAGTTCAGCAGAAATAAGTTGGACTTTAACAAGTTCAGCTTTAAGTTCAAATATTGAATATGGTATATCTGGATTTTCTCAAGGTTCAGGTACTATGATTAATGGAGTAACAACTAATCCATATACCTTAACAGGTTTAAATTCAAATACAACTTATAGTTTTTATGTACAATCTAATTGTGGAGCTACTGATGGATTAAGTATTTGGGCAGGTCCATACATTTTTACTACTCCTTGTGCAGAAGTTACAGATTTTAATGAAAATTTTGATACATCACCAACTGGCTCAGGTAACTTGCCTGCATGCTGGAGTAAATTAGGAACTAGTACAATAGTTTATAATCAAACTGGATCGACAGCACCTATGTCGCCTTCTAATAGGCTATACATGAGTATCTCTACGACTACAACAGCTTTTGCTATTATGCCACCAGTTTCTAATTTACAAGCAAACACGCATAGATTAAAATTCAAAGTTTATTGTACTACTTCTAATAAAACTATGAATGTTGGTTATTTTACTACTCCAGGTGATATAAATACTTATGTTCAAATTGCTTCTTTTCAAATGCAAGGAACAACTGTTGCTTCTACAGAAGAATTTACTGTTATCCCAACGGGTATACCTGTAGGTGTTAAACAATTGGTTTTTTCAATTCCATCAGGAACATCAACAACTCTTTATATCGATGACGTGAAATGGGAAATAAATTCTTCATGTGTAGAACCTACAGCTCTATCTGCAACTATGATAACAAATTCAAGCGCTACACTTGGATGGACTAATGGTGGACCTGAGACAATGTGGGACGTTCAATATGGTTTAGCAGGTTTTAATTTAGGAACAGGAACAATGGTTAATGGCTTAACATCAAATCCTCATGTTTTGACAGGTTTAATTGCTAACACTTCATATGAGTTTTATGTAAGAGGAGTTTGTACTGGGCCGCAAAATAGTTCATGGTCAGGTCCTTATGTTTTCAAAACACAATGTGGAGATGTTACAGAATTTTTTGAGACTTTTGAAGGTTACCCTACAGGAACAGCAAATCCATTGCCAGATTGTTGGGGAGAATTAAATACAGGAACCGGTAATTCCTATATTACTACTGGAGCTACAGCACCGATGTCTCCTTCAAATAGGTTATATATGACTGCTAGTGGAACAACTCCTACTGAAACTTGTGCCGTTTTACCAGCTGTTTCCAATTTACAAGCAAATACACATAGACTAAAGTTTAAAGTATTTTCTTCTTCAGGTACAGATAGAGTTGTAGCTGTGGGATATTTGACAGATCCATCTGACTTAGCTACTTTTATTCAATTAGAAGAGGTAAGTATTCCAGGAACTGCAAGTACGACTACTCAAGAAATTACTGTTGTTCCAGGGATACTGCCAGCAGGTGTTAGTCATCTAGCCATTAAAAATGCAGGTCACCCAACAGGAACTACAATTATTTATATAGACGATGTAAAATGGGAAGCAATACCATCTTGTGTGGATCCGAACATCAATTTGATTACAACAAATTTAATTACAAATAATTCAGCGAATATTTCTTGGGTTGAAGCAGGTACTGCAACACAGTGGGAAATAGAGTATGGGGCTCCAGGTTTTGTTTTAGGTTCAGGAACAATTGTTTCTGCACCAACAAACCCATTTGTTTTAACCGGCTTAACTGCTAATACAACTTATGATTTTTACGTAAGAGCAGTTTGTAATACAACAAGTTCAAGTCCTTGGGCTGGTCCTTTAACATTTAAAACTCAATGTGATGATGTAACCGAATTTTCAGAGAATTTTGATACTTATCCTACAGGAACTGCAAATCCACTAGGTAATTGTTGGGCAAAAGGAGGTAATGGTTCTGTTTATTTGACTACTGGAGCTAATTCACCTATGTCACCAGCGAATAGAATTTTTATGTTTGCTAGTAGTACTGCTACACCTAATACGGTTAGTTATGCAATCATGCCACCAGTATCAAATTTACATGCAAATACGCATAGACTTAAATTTAAAGGTTTTGCAACTGCTATGGATAGAGTTGTACAAGTTGGATACTTAACAGATCCTAGTGATGTTAGTACCTTTGTACAAATTGAAGAGGTAGCACTTGCTTCAACTGTAATAGCAAACACACAAGAATATACTGTAGTTCCAACTACTATTCCAGCTGGAGTTAAACATTTAGTCTTGAAGAATCCAGGTTTTGCATCTGCATCAACAACTATGTATATAGATGATGTGATCTGGGAAACTATACCTGCATGTCCTGAACCATATGTACCTTCAGCTACAAATATTACAGCAAGTACTGCTATTTTAAACTGGACTGAAATGGGTGCAGCGACAACTTGGAATATTGAATATGGACCTACAGGATATACTCAAGGTTCAGGAACATTAATTTCAGGAGTCAATACAAATCCATACACATTAATTGGATTAACTTCCGCTACTACTTATGATTATTATGTTCAAGCTGATTGTGGAGGCACAAATGGAGTAAGTACTTGGACGGGACCATTTACTTTTACTACACCTTGTACAGCTTTTTCAGCTCCATATACTCAAAATTTTGACAGTTTAGCATTGGTAAGTCCTTACACAGCATTACCTAATTGTTGGGAAACTCAGGTTGGACCTGATTTTTGGGATGTAACTAATGGTACAACTAATTTGGCTACTTATTTAGCAGGTTTTGTGGATCATACTACTGGAACAGGTAATTTTATGTGGATTGATGCCTCATCAAATATTACAGGAAACGAAATGGTAACTCCATTAATAGATTGTAGTAGTTTAACAAATCCTTACGTAGGTTTTTGGTTTGGATCAAACAATGTTACAAATGCCATTAATCATACTATAGCTTTAGATGTATGGGATGGTTCTGCATGGTTAAATATAGCAATGCAGACAGGGAATTTCACTACATGGGTTGAAGTTGGAGCAGCTATTCCTTCAACTGTACCTACAACAACTAAATTCCGTATTTATGCTATTGCAAATCCGAATGGTACAGGTACCGATTATTTTCAAAATGACTTGGGAGTAGATGACTTCTTTGTTACGGAAGCTCCTGTAATGTCTGTTGATAATTTTGATGCATCAAATTTTAAAGCATATCCAAATCCAGTTAATGACATTTTGAATTTATCTTACTCGTCAGAAATTACTTCTGTTAGAGTGATTAACTTACTAGGGCAAGAATTAATTTCTAAAAATGTAGGCAATACTACTGCTCAAATTGATATGAGTAGTTTATCTGCAGGAACTTATATTGTTAATATAATTATTGATGATTTAGTTAAATCAATAAAGATCAATAAAAAATAAAAATTATAACACTTTATAACTATTATGTGAAAAACCGCTTTCGAGCGGTTTTTTTTATAGAGATGATTAAATTATAGATTAAATTGCGCGTTAATTACTGTTTAATAAATTTACTAACAAGTCACTAACAAACACAAAAAAATGAAAAAAATTACTATTTGGCTTTTTACGCTCTTTGCGTTTACCCAAATGAATGCGCAATTATGGACTATAAATACATGTGTGACATCAACATCAACTGCTTACGGTCCAATGTATAGTACAACAACTGCAAATGCAAATAACAGAATGGCTGTTATCTATCCTTCTTCTCAGTTATCTACGTTAGTAGGTCAGACATTGAACTCTATTTATTTTAAAAGAGCCACTTCTTCTGGTGCAATGACAGCTGGTGCAAATTTTAAAATTTATGTAAAAGAAGTTACTGCAACTGGTTGGGGTTCAGGTGCGCTTGATTGGGCAACAGCTACAACAGGAGCAACACTCGTTTATGACTCTGACCCTTCTACAATTGTAGGTAATACAGCAGGGTGGAAATCATTTCCTTTTTCAACTAATTTTGTGTACACAGGAACTCAAAATTTAGCTGTTTTTTTTGAATACTACAACCCGACTGCCAGTACTTCAATAACATGGGAATATGAATATTTTGAACCATGTATTGATGGAAATAATACTAATTCTTCAAAATACAATAATAATACTACAGGAACTTTAGCTACTTCTTTAGCAAGTTCAAATGTTAGAAGACCTGTAATAGGTTTTGACTTTATAACTACTTGTTATTCCCCAACTACATTAAACACTTCAAATCTTACACCTACAACTGCAGATATTATTTGGACTGTAAATAGTGCTCAACCAGTTAGTAGTTTTGAATATTATAATTCAACATCAAGTGCATCTCCATATCCCACTACAATTCCTACAGGAACAACTGCGACAGGAGTTACATCTGTTACTTTATCATCATTAAGTCCAGGTACTACTTATTATACATGGGTAAGATCTGATTGCGGAACTGACGGTAAGAGTATATGGATAGGCCCTGCAGTTTATACAACAGTATGTGTTGGCGTTCCAACTTTTACAGAAAGTTTTGATTCTACTCCTACGGGAACTGGAAACTTACCAAATTGTTGGAGTAAACTAGGAACTTCGAGCAACGTATATGTAAGTGCTAGTTCGTCATCAGCTATGTCGGCACCTAATAGGTTATATATGAATATAAGTGCAACAACAACTGCTTATGCAGTTATGCCATTCCTTTCTAATTTGACATCAGGTACACACAGACTAAGATTTAAGGTTTATTGTTCAACAACTAATAAAGCTATTAGTGTAGGTTATTTCTCTACACCAGGTGATGTGAGTACTTATATTGAAATTAATCAATTTCCTATGCAAGGAACTAATGTTGCGTCTACAGAAGAGTTTATAGTTACACCTGTAGGCATTCCAGCTGGAGTTGATCAACTAGCATTTAGTATTCCAAGTGGAGTTTCAACAACTTTATATATTGATGACGTAATTTGGGAAGCAATTCCTTCTTGTATTGATCCTGACGCTAGTTCATTTGCCACAAATTTAATTACAAATAATTCAGCTACTATTTCATGGGTTGAAGCAGGAACTGCTACTCAATGGGAAATTGAATATGGAGCTCCAGGATTTACACAAGGTTCAGGCACTGTAGTTGCTGCATCAACTAATCCATTTGTGTTAACAGGTTTAACTGCTAATACAAATTATGACTATTATATAAGAGCAATTTGTAGTACAACGGATTTAAGTCCTTGGGCTGGTCCATCAAATTTTAAAACCCAATGTGATGATGTAACCGCTTTTATTGAAGATTTTGAAGGTTATGCTACGGGAACATCAAATCCCTTACCAGATTGTTGGGGAGAATTGAATACAGGAACAGCGAATTCTTATATTACAACAGGAGCTACAGCACCAATGTCGCCATCTAATAGATTGTACATGAGTGCTAGTGGAACTATTCCTACAGAAACATGTGCTGTTTTACCACCGGTTTCTAATTTACAGGCAAATACACATAGATTGAAGTTTAAAGCTTATTCTACTTCTGCAGGAAGATTTCTAGTGATAGGATATTTATTAAATCCAAATGATCTAACTACTTTTATTCAATTAGAAGAGGTTAATATTCCAGGAACATCAAATACAGACACTCAAGAATTAACAGTAATTCCTTCGGGAATACCTGCTGGAGTTAAACATTTGGCAATTAAAAATGCAGGTCATCCATTAGGTACAACAATTGCTTATGTTGATGATGTGATTTGGGAGCCAATACCTTCATGTTTAGAGCCAAATGCTGTTTCATTTGCAGCAAATTTAATAACAAATAATTCTGCTAATATTTCATGGATTGAAGCAGGAACAGCAACACAATGGGAAATTGAATATGGAGCTTCAGGATTTACACAAGGTTCAGGAACAATAATTACTGCATCAACTAATCCGTTTGTTTTAACAGGTTTAATGTCTGATACTGTCTATGATTATTACATTAGATCAGTTTGTAGTACTACAGATTCAAGTACTTGGTCTGGGCCTTCAGTATTTAGAACACAATGTGATGCTGTTACTGAGTTTTCTGAAAACTTTGATTCTTATCCTACAGGAACCACAAATCCTCTGCCAGATTGTTGGAATAAAGCAGGTACATCAAATGCTTATATTGCAACAGGTGCTACTGCTCCAATGTCACCATCTAACAGAATGTATATGTTTGGTAACGGTTCAGTTGCTCCACCAACTGTTAGTTATGCTATCATGCCGGCTGTATCAAATTTACAAGCAAATACTCATAGACTGCGATTTATGGCAGTATCTTCATTAGTAGATAGAGTATTACAAGTAGGATATTTAACAGATCCAAGTGATGTAAATACTTATGTCCAATTAGATGAAATTATTCTACCAGCAGGTGTAGCTAGTTTTGCGCAATCATTTACAATTGTGCCTGGTGCTCTTCCTGCAGGAGTTAAAAATTTATGTTTTAGAAATCCAGGTATTTCAACAGCATCGACTACATTATATATTGACGATGTAATATGGGAAGCTATACCAGCATGTCCGGAACCAACAACATTGATGGCTGCTAATATAACATCAAACTCTGCTGAACTAAGTTGGACAGAAATGGGTACGACGACAACTTGGAATATTGAATATGGACCTACAGGATTTACACAAGGCTCTGGAACATTAATTTCAGGAGTAAATACTAATCCTTATATTCTTGGCTCTCTTACTTCATCAGTTACATATGATTTTTATGTACAAGCTGATTGTGGTAGTACAAATGGAACTAGTACATGGACTGGGCCGTATACATTTACTACACTTTGTGTAACCAATATGGCTCCTTATTTTCAAAATTTTGATAGTTTGCCATTAGTTTCTCCTTATACTGATATGCCAAATTGTTGGGAAGCTCAAACAGGTCCTGATTATTGGGATGTAACTAATGATGTAATAAATGTATCACATACTTATTTGCCAAATATAGGAGATCATACAACAGGAACATCAAATTATATGTGGATAGATTCATCAGGTGATATTGCTGGAAATGAAATGGTTACGCCATTAATTGATATGAGTGGATTAACTTCTCCTTACGCAGGTTTTTGGTTTGCATCAAATAATACTGATAATGCTATAAACCATACAATTGCTTTAGATGTTTGGGATGGAGCAGCTTGGTTAAACATTGCGATGCAGACAGGAAATTTCACAACATGGGTAGAAGTTGGAGCAGCGGTACCTACAACAGTGCCTTTAATCACTAAATTCCGTATTTATGCTATTGCTAACCCAGCAGGTACGGCTACAGATTATTATTTCAATGATTTAGGAGTTGATGATTTCTTTGTTGTGGAAAACACAACTGCATCAGTTGATAATTTTGATGTATTAAATTTTAAAGCATATCCAAATCCAGTTAATGATATTTTGAATTTATCATACAGTTCTGAAATTACTTCTATTAGAGTAATTAACTTATTAGGACAAGAATTAATTTCTAAAACTGTAAATAGTAATTCTACTCAAATTGATATGAGTACTTTATCAACAGGTACTTATATTGTCAATGTAGTAATTGATAATACAATCAAAACAATAAAGATTAATAAGAAGTAAGATTTTTTGCATTTTTATCATATTTTAATGAAAAAGCCACTATTATTAGTGGTTTTTTTTGTTTTTTACCTTAAAAATGATTAAATTGGCGTCTAATTAAGATTTTATTAACAAATACAAAAAGAAATGAAAAAAATTACGATTTGGCTCTTTGCCTTATTAGCGTTCACTCAGGTGAACGCCCAACTATGGACTATTAATTCTTGTTCTAACTTAGGATCAACCACTTACGGTCCGATGTATAGTACTTCTACTGCTAACGCGAATAATAGAACAGCTATTATTTACCCTTCAGCTCAATTGGCTACTTTAGCAGGACAAACCTTGAACGCTATGTATTTTCAAAGAAGTACTACGTCAGGTTCAATGGCAGGAACGCCTAATTTTAAAATATACTTGAAAGAAGTTGCTTCAACTGATTGGGGTACAGGTTCACTTGACTGGACTACTGAAACTACTGGAGCAACTCTTGTTTACGATTCAAACCCAGCTACTATTGTGGGAAGTGATGCAGGATGGAAATCATTTCCTTTAACAACTAACTTTTTATATTCAGGAACACAAAATTTAGCTGTGTTTTTTGAATATCAAAACTCAACTGCGAGTAGTTCAATTTCATGGAATTATGAATATACTTCTCCATGTGCTGACACTTCGAATAATAATACAACTAAATATAACAACAATACTACAGGAAATTTAGCAGCATCTTTGACTTCTTCGAATTACAGAAGACCGTTAATAGGATTTGACTACGTTGTTTCTTGTAATGCACCTAATACTTTAGTGTCTTCAAATTTAACAACATCATCTGTTGATATTGCATGGACTGAAAATGCTATACAACCTCAGAATGGATATGAATATTATAACTCTACCTCTAACACTGCTCCAGATGGAACAACAACACCAACTGGAACTACTGGTTTAGGTGTAACAACAGTTTCATTATCTTCATTAACACCAGCTACTAATTATTATTTCTGGGTAAGAGGAAATTGTGGTACCGCTGACAAAAGTATTTGGTTAGGTCCAATTAGTTATACAACTTTGTGTGTTGACGTTGCTTCTTTTGTTGAAAATTTTGATACAACTCCTACTGGAACAGGTAATTTACCAACTTGTTGGAGTAAAGTCGGAACATCAAACAATGTATATGTAAATTCTGGAGCACTTGCGCCAATGTCTCCCTCTAATAGGTTATATATGAATATATCTAGTAGTACAACAGCATTTGCGGTTATGCCACCAGTTTCTAATTTACAGGCAAACACACACAAGCTGAAGTTTAAAGTATATTGTACAACCACAGGTAAAAGTATCAGTGTAGGTTATTTTACTACACCTGGAGACGAAACAACTTATGTTGAAATTAATCCATTTCAAATGCAAGGAACAAATGTTGCTTCAACAGAAGAATTTACAGTAATTCCTAACAATGTACCAGCAGGTGTGAAACAACTAGTTTTTTCAATTCCATCAGGAACAGCAACAACTCTTTATATAGATGACGTGAAGTGGGAAGTAAATTCGACTTGTATTGAACCTTCAGCTTTATCAGCATCAATGATTACGACTACAGATGCAACACTTGATTGGACAAATGGAGGGCCAGAGACAATGTGGGATATCCAATATGGTTTAACAGGTTTCTCAATAGGTTCTGGTACCATAGTTAATGGTGTAAGTTCTCATCCCCATGTTATTTCTGGTTTGACAGCTAATACTTCTTACCAGTTTTATGTTAGAGGTGTTTGTACAGGGCCAGAAAATAGTTCATGGGCAGGACCTTATCAATTTAAAACACAATGTGCAGATGTTACAGATTTTGTGGAAAACTTTGAAGGTTATGCAACAGGATCTTCTAATCCAGTACCAGATTGTTGGGGAGAGTTAAATGTAGGAACTGGTAATTCATATATTACTACAGGAGCAAATGCACCAATGTCTCCTGCTAACAGATTATACATGACAGCAAGTGGAACAGTACCTACAGAAACATGTGCTGTTTTGCCTTCTGTTTCAAATTTACAAGCCAATACACATAGGTTAAAATTTAAAGCTTATTCATCATCAGGTACTGATAGATTTGTAGCGATTGGATATATGATAGATCCATTAGATATCAATACTTTTGTTCAATTGCAAGAAGTAAATCTTCCGGGGACAGCATTATCGACTACTCAAGAATTTACAATTGTCCCTATAGGAATACCTGCTGGAGTTAAACATTTGGCAATTAAAAATTCTGGTCATCCTTCAGGAACTACAATAGCTTACATAGATGATGTAACGTGGGAAGCTATTCCAGCTTGTCCTGAACCAACATCGCCATCGGCTACAAATGTTACATCAAGTACAGCTGATTTAAGTTGGATTGAAATGGGAACTGCAACTACATGGAATATAGAATATGGTCCAGTAGGATATACGCAAGGTACAGGTGGAACTATTGTTTCAGGAGTTACATCAAACCCATATACATTAAGTGGATTAACGCCTTCAACTACATTTGATTATTATGTACAAGCTGATTGTGGTGGAACAGATGGAACAAGTGTATGGGTCGGTCCATTTACCTTCTCAACTTTATGTACATCTTTTGTTGCTCCATACTTTGAAAATTTTGACAGTTTAGCTTTAACATCTCCTTATACAGATTTGCCGAACTGCTGGGAACCACAAACTGGTCCTGATTATTGGGATGTTACTAACGATGTAATTAATACAGGTCATACTTATTTGCCAAATATAGGGGATCATACTAGCACCACTGCAAACTATATGTGGATTGATGCTTCAAGTAATATTACAGATAACGCAATGATTTCACCATTAATTGACATGAGTGGATTAACGGTTCCTTACGCAGGTTTTTGGTTTGCGTCTGATAACACGACAAATGCTATTAACCATACAATTGCTTTGGATGTTTGGGATGGTTCTGCATGGCTTAATATTACTACAGAGTCTGGTAATTTTACGGGTTGGGTAGAAGTAGGAGGAACTGTTCCTTCAACGGTACCAACTACAACTAAATTTAGAATATACGCCATTGCTAATCCAGCAGGAACGACTTCTGACTATTATTATAATGATTTAGGAGTTGATGATTTCTTTGTAATGGAGACACCTACTTGTATTGCTCCTTCGTCTTTAACAGCAACAAATATTACTTCAAATTCTGTTGATTTAGGATGGACTGAAAATGGTACAGCAACTGTTTGGGATATAGAATGGGGACTTTTTGGTTTTACACCAACAGGAACTCCAAATATTACTGGAACAACTACAAACCCTCATAGTTTAACTGGTTTAACTTCAGACACAGAATACAGTTTTTACGTTAGAACTGATTGTGGCGCTACTAATGGACAAAGTATTTGGTCAGGACCGTTTAATTTCACTACCTTAATTTCATGTCCAGCTCCAACAGCATTAAATGCTTCTAATATTTTAACTACATCTGCAGACTTAAGTTGGACTGAAAATGGTACAGCTGCAATTTGGAATTTAGAGTATGGGCCAGTTGGTTTTACTCAAGGTACAGGTGGAACATTAGTGAACGGTTTAACAACTAATCCTTACACATTAACAGGATTAACCGCTGCTACAACATATGATTTTTATGTGCAAACAGATTGTGGAACAGCAGATGGTTTAAGTGTTTGGGTAGGACCCTATTCATTTACTACTGCTTGTATACCATTTGTGGCTCCATATTTAGAAAATTTTGATAGTTTAGCTTTAACATCTCCTTATACAGATTTGCCAAACTGTTGGGAACAACAAGTTGGTCCTGACTATTGGGATGTTACAAATGATGTAACAAATAGTGGTCACACCTATTTACCAAATATTGGAGATCATACAACAGGTACTTCAAACTATATGTGGATTGATGCTTCGAGTAATATTACTGCAAATGAAATGGTTTCTCCATTAATTGATATGAGTGCATTAACTACTCCTATTGCAGGTTTCTGGTTTGCATCGGATAATACAAATAACACAATTAATCATACTATTGCTTTAGATGTTTGGGATGGATCTGCTTGGTTGAATATCAAAACAGAAACAGGAAATTTCACAGGTTGGGTTAAAGTTTCTGCCCCAGTTCCTTCAACTGTACCAGTAATTACTAAATTCCGTGTTTATGCTATAGCTAATCCAGCGGGTACAACCTCTGATTATTATTTTAACGATTTAGGAGTTGATGATTTCTTTGTAGAAGAGGCACCTACTGTAGCTCCTTCTTGTGCAACCAATATTGTCGCAACACCAAACGCTACTTGTGGAAATGAACCAACAGTAATAACTTGGGATGCAACACCTTTAGCTAGTGGTTATTATATGACAATTGGAACTACAACAGGTGGTAATGATGTATTAGATAATGTAGATATTGGAGGTTCTCCAACTTATTCATTTGTTGGTTTAATTAATACTACATATTATTATACGATTACACCTTACAATCCTCAAGGTTCTGCGGTTGGATGTACAGAGCAAAGTTTTATGACATTTGCAACTGGTTGTTATTGTGTATCAAATCCAACATCAAATGACGGTTCAGGGATAACAAATGTTCAATTAGGAACTACAGATTTTCCAACTGGTGATGTTTTCTATTTTGATCACTCTGCCACAGCAGTTTCATTTGCTCAAGATAGTAACGTAAATACTCAAATTACATTTGAGACATCAATTTACGATTATGATGCTCATATATGGATTGATTTTAATGATGACTATATTTTTGATGTTTCAGAAATTGTTTATTCGGGTGTATCAGGAACAACAAGTCCTAATACTTTAAATGCATCGTTCTTATTACCTGCAACCGCACCATTAGGAACTCATAAAATGAGAATTGGAACAGCAGATACTGGACAGTCTACAGCAAATCCATGTTACTCAGGAAGTTATGGTGTTACTTTAGATTTTTCAATAAATGTTACACCGTTGTTAGCAACAGGTAATTTCGATACTGCTAGTTTTGTAGCTTATCCAAATCCAGTTAATGATATTTTAAATATATCATATTCTTCAGAGATTACTTCTGTGAATGTAATTAACTTATTGGGTCAGCAAGTTATTAGTAGAAATGTTGGAAGTACTTCAACTAAAATTGATATGACAAACTTATCAGCTGGAGCTTATATTGTTAATGTTTCAATTGGAAACGTAATAAAAACAATAAAAGTAATTAAGCAATAATTGTTATTAATATATAAATATTTTAAACTGCTCCTTTTAGGAGCAGTTTTTTTTATGTTTTTAACTAAAAAATAACACAATTTAAATAAATTTTGTTATATTAGTGGATTATATTTATTTAACTATTAATAACTAAATTTTATGAAAAAAATTACAATCAAGCAAATGAAGTTTTTTCTTATCCTGTTTGGGTATTTTGCAACTTCATTATTGACAACTAATGCCCAATGTATTAGAACTACTGCATTTGGTACGGTTACATCAAATAATTCTGGTTTACAACAAGGAATTACAACATGTGCCTACAGTACTGTTGAATATTCAACAGTTAACGGCTTAATTGTTGGAGAAGATTATATGTTTTCAGCTCAAGTGGGTAGTACATATTTTTCGGGAAATCACATTTATGTTACATTAACTGATACTTCTAATAATGTAATACAACATGGACTTTCTCCTCAAACTATTACAAATGTGTCGGTAACATCAGTTAGAATTCACCTATCAGATGATTCTAGCTGTGCAGGAACAGCAACTTGTCATAATACTTCAGTAATGTTTTTACCTAGTTGTCCAATTCCTTCTGGATTAACTGCAAGCAATTTAACGACAACTTCTGCAGATATTTCATGGTCAGTTTTAACAAATCCATCAAATGGATATGAATATTATTACTCTACAAGTAATACTGCACCAACAGCAACAACAACTCCAAGTGGAACAGCTACAACTACAACAGCTAACTTGACAGGGTTAACAGCAAGTACAACCTATTATTTTTGGATAAGATCTAACTGTACTTCTGAAAATTCAATTTGGTCAGCAGCAGGTACATTTGATACTGTTTGTAATGATCTTACAGACTTTGTTCAAAACTTTGACAGTTCACTTACAGGTACTACAAGCCCTATGCCTGTTTGTTGGAGTAAAGCAGGAACAGGAAATACATATGTTACAACAGGAGCAACTTCTCCAATGTCTCCATCAAACAGACTTTATATGTTTGCTAGCGGAACAACACCTACAGAAGCATATGCTATTTTACCTTCTGTTTCAAATTTGCAAGCCAACACACATAGATTGAAATTTAAAAGTTATGCAACTATCGCAGGAAGATTTATAGAAATTGGATATATGACAGATCTAACTGATATTACAACATTTATTCAATTAGAAGAAGTAAATCTTCCTGGAACTGCAATCGCATCTACTCAAGAATTTATTATTGTACCTACAGGAATTCCTGCAGGAGTTAAAAATTTAGTAATTAAAAATCCTGGTTATCCTGGTGCCACAACAACAGCTTATATTGATGATGTAATTTGGGAAGCAATACCTGCATGTCCAGAACCAGTTTATTTAACAGCAACCAATATTGGATCAGCATCTGCAGATTTAAGTTGGACAGAATTAGGTTCAGCGACACTATATAATATAGAATATGGACCAACAGGATTTACACAAGGTACTGGAGGAACAGTAGTTTCAGGAGTTGCAAACCCTTATAATTTATCTGGTTTGAGTCCACAAACGACGTATGATTATTATGTGCAGGCTGATTGTGGAACAGCTAATGGAACAAGTGTTTGGGTAGGACCTTATACTTTTACAACGGCTTGTGTTTCATATACTGCTCCTTACACAGAAAATTTTGATTCATTGCCTTTAGTTTCTCCATATAGAGAACTTCCAATATGTTGGGAACCACAAGTTGTAGGTAATGATTATTGGACAGTAACTAATGATGTTATTAATACTGGTCATACATATTTGCCAAATATAGGAGATCATACTACAGGAACATCAAATTATTTATGGATTGATGCATCTACTAATATTATTGCAAATGAGATGATCTCACCATTAATTGATATGAGTGCATTAACAACTCCTTTAGCTGGTTTTTGGTTTGCATCAAATAACACAAATAATGCAATTAATCATACGATTGCTTTGGATGTGTGGGATGGATCTGCGTGGCTAAATTTAACAACAGAAACAGGTAATTTTACAGGTTGGGTTAAAGTTGAAGCTACAGTGCCTTCAACCGTACCAACAACAACGAAATTTAGAATTTACGCAATCGCTAATCCAGCTGGTACAACTGCTGACTATTATTTTAATGATTTAGGTGTAGATGATTTTTATGTGATTGAAACTCCTTTGACTGCTCCTAATTGTGCGACCAACCCTATAAGCACTCCACATGTCTCTTGTGGTAATTTTTCAAATACTTTAAGTTGGGATGCTGATCCTACAGCAACAGGTTATTATATCACAGTTGGTACAACATCAGGAGGAAATGACATTGCTAATAATGTTAATCTAACATCAAGTTCTTACTCATTTGTTGGAAATATTAACGCAACTTATTATTGGACAGTTACTCCTTATAATGCTAACGGATCTGCTAGTGGATGTTTAGAGCAAACTTTTACCACTGCTGCAACGGGTTGTTACTGTACTTCTTTACCAACTTCTAATGATGATTTAGGAATTACAAATGTTCAATTGGGATCAACAAATTTCCCAACTAATGATGTTACGTATTTTGATCATACAAGTACAACGGTTTCATTATCTCAAGCTGTTAATACAAATGTTCAAATAACTTTTGCAACAGGTTACACTTACGATACATATATTTGGATAGATTTTAATGATGACTTTACTTTAGAAACTTCAGAAATTGTATATAGTGGTGTCTCGACTAGTGCAAACCCAACTGTATTAAATGCATCCTTTAATATGCCAGCATCGGCTCCATTAGGAATTCATAGAATGCGAATTGTAACAGCTGATGATTTATTAGTTGCAAACCCTTGTTATTCGGGTGCTTTTGGAGTTACTTTAGATTTCTCAATTAATATTCTTCCAGCACCATCTTGTATACCACCAACAAACTTATCTGTTGCAAATATTACAAATGTATCTGCGGATTTAGGTTGGACAGAAAATGGAACAGCAACAGTTTGGGATATAGAATGGGGTACTAATGGCTTTACACCAACAGGAACTCCAAATATTGCAGCTACAACTACTAACCCATATAATTTAACTGGTTTAACAGCTAATACTGCATATAGTTTTTATGTTAGAGCAAATTGTGGTGGTACAAACGGTGAAAGTGCTTGGTCTGGACCATATAATTTCTTAACAACATGTGATGCTACTAATGTACCATATGTAATGGATTTTGAATCAGCAACTGTACCAGCTTTGCCAAACTGTACTTCAATACAAAATGTTGGAACAGGTAATTTATGGACAGTAGCAAACAACCCAGGATATGGTTTTACTAATAAAACTCTGCAATATCTTTATAGTTTTTCAGACCCTGCTAATGTTTGGTTCTACACTCAAGGTGTGAATTTAACAGCAGGAACTACTTATGCTGTTGCTTTTGATTATGGTTCAAACTCAACTGGTTATGTTGAAAAATTAAAAGTTGCTTATGGAACTTCTGATGATGCTGCGGCAATGACTAATGTGATTGTTGACCTTACAAGTATTTCAAATAATACACCTTTAAATAGTTCAACTCAATTTACACCAACAACATCTGGAGTTTATTATTTTGGATTTAATGTTTATTCTGATGCTAACCAATATAATTTATATGTGGACAATATCAATGTAGATGTATTCTTAAATTCAAGTACTTTTGACAATGCAAGTTTTATAGCATATCCAAATCCAGTAAAAGATGTTCTAAATGTGTCTTACACGTCAGAAATTTCATCAGTTAAAGTGATCAATTTATTAGGTCAAGAGGTTATCTCAAGAAAAGTTGGAACTAATTCAACTCAAATAGATATGACAAGTTTAACTGCTGGAGCTTATATTGTAAATGTCACAGTTGGTGATGTTTTAAAGACAATTAAAGTGATTAAGCAATAACACAAAATCTTTATTTTTTAAACTGCTCCAAATTTGGAGCAGTTTTTTTTTATAACAAAATCAAACATATTTGTTATTTATTTATATTAGCGGAAAATTATCTTACTATTAACAAACAATTAAATTATTATGAAAAAAATTACCTTATTGATAGCTTTCTTACTATCAAATGTAATTGGTTTTTCACAAACAACAGTCACAATAGGTACTGGAACAAGTGCCTCTGGAACTAGTGATAATGGAAATCCAATTTACAGGTCATCTGCAACGAGCGGTTTTAGCTTTTCGCAAAGTGTGCAGTTGCTAACACAAGCAGATCTAAGTTCAGTTGGTCTATCTGGTGGTTCAACAATCACAAAAATCGCTTACTATAAGACAAATACTTCTACTATGGGAGCTGGTAGGACTGCGGATTTAAAAATTTATTTAAAAAATTCTGGTAGTACAAGTTTAGTTACAACTCAAAACATGACTACATGGACTACTGGAGCCACATTATGTTATTCTAATCCAGCTGTTTCTGATACTAATATTCCGGCTACTGCAGGATGGGTAGAATTTACTTTTACAACTCCATTTAATTATACTGGAGGATCAATTGAAGTAGCAATAGATTGGACTGGAAACGGTGCAGGTAGTGGATTAACTACTGGAGCATTTCTTTGGCAATATACAGCAGCAACTGCTGTTAAGGCAGTAGGAACATCAAATAGTAGTGCTATTACGGGTAATTTAACTACTTCACAATCTAGATTATACAACACACAATTGACTTTTTCAAATTCTCCTTGTACTGGTGTTCCAGCTCCAGGGAATACAATTGCTTCTAACTTAACTCCTTGTGCAGGAGGAACAGTTACTTTTACTACACAAAATCCTACTATGGGTTCAGGTGTAACCTATCAATGGTATAATTCTTCAGGTGCCATTTCTGGAGCCACAAATTCAACTTACAGTCAATCAATCACTACACCAGATTCTTTCCATTGTGAAGTTACTTGTGCTGGAAACACAACAGCAACAACTTCAGTTAGTGTAACACCTTTAATCATCAATTCTTTTCCTTGGTTAGAAGAATTTAATACTTTTTTACCAAATTGTTGGCAAGCTGCTGATAATGGTGATTTAATATCTGGTCCTGCAACTTTTGGCAGTAGTTCTTGGGTAGCGGATGGTTTTGGAAATAATGGTACAACAGGTTCTATTAGATATGAAATTTGGTTAGCTGCTGCTAATGATTGGATTATTTCTCCATTAGTAAGCGTTCCTGCAACTGGTTATGAGCTAAAGTTTGATGCTGCTGCAACACAATGGAATACAACTGCAGCACCAACAACACCTTGGGAATCTGACGATTTTGTAGAAGTATTAGTATCAACTAGTTTAAGTAACTGGACAGTTTTATATACTTATAATGATACAAATGTGCCATCACCAACAGGAGATGTAAACATTATTAATTTAGATGCTTATGCAGGACAAAATGTAAGATTTGCTTTTAGAGTTGTTGAAGGAACAGCAAATGGATTAGCAGATATAAATTTTTATGTTGATAATGTTCAAGTAAGACAAACACCTTCTTGTTTAGAACCAACATTATTAACAGTAAATACAATAACAGCTAATTCAGCTGCTTTAGGTTGGACTGAATTAGGAACTGCTAATACTTGGGAAATTGAGTATGGACCTGCAGGATTTGTAAGTGGTACAGGAACTTTAGTTCCGGCATCAACTAATCCGTTTGTTTTAAATGGTTTAACATCAAATACATCATATGATTTCTATGTAAGAACTGTTTGTGGTGCTACTCAATTAAGTTACTGGGCTGGACCTATGGCATTCAAGACCAAGTGTAATGATTTAACGGATTATTTTGAAAATTTTGATACATATATCACTGGAACTAACAGCTTACCAGAATGTTGGAGTAGAGGAGGTACAAGTTTAAATACATATATAACAAATGGTGCAGTAGCTCCTATGTCTCCTTCTAATAGATTATACATAAATGCTAGTGGAATAACTCCAACAGAAGCTTATGCTATCTTACCAGCAGTTTCAAATTTACAGGCTAATACACATAGGTTAAAGTTTAAAGCTTTTTCAACTACTGCAAATAGTCCATTACAGATTGGTTATTTAACTGATCCAACAGACATGAATACTTTTATACAGTTGGAAGAGATTACATTGCCATCAACTTTAATTCAAAACACACAAGAATTTACAATTGTTCCTGTAGGAATACCTGCTGGAGTTAAACATTTAGCAATTAAAAACTCAGGTTATCCTGGTGCTGTTACAACAGCATATATTGATGATGTTAAATGGGAATTAATTCCTGCTTGTCCAGAACCAATGATGTTATCAACTTCTTCAATTACTTCATCTTCAGCACAATTAAATTGGATTGAAGGAGGAAGTGCAACAACATGGAATATTGAATATGGATCTGTAGGGTTTGTTTTAGGAACAGGTACATCAATTAATGCAATAACAGCAAATCCATATACATTAAATGGATTAACACCTTCAACAGCTTATAGCTTTTATGTTCAAGCTAGTTGTGGTAGTACAAACGGAAATAGTGTTTGGGTTGGACCATTTAATTTTACTACTCCTTGTCTACCGTACACAATTCCTTATTTTGAAGGATTTGAATCTGGATATACACATAATGTAGCTGTTTCAGGTTGTTTATCACAATCTTCAGTAACTGGTACTTCTGTTTGGACAGCTAATAATACTTTAACTACTTATAACAGAACTCCAAGAACAGGAAATTGGAATGCATTTTTACAATACAGTAATGAAGATTGGTTATTTATACCTATTGAATTAGTAGGAGGAACTAGCTACACCGTTGAATTATATGCACGTCAAGATGGAGCAACGGCAGCAAACTCTAATATGTTAGTTAGTTATGGTTCAAGTGCAACATCTGCAGCAATGATTAATGCTATTGTACCTTCTACAGGTATTATTAACGGTAATTATCAACTTATTTCAGGAGCATTTACACCTGCTACAAATGGAACTTACTATGTAGGGATTAAAGGGTATATGAGTGGTACTCCATGGTATATTTCTTTAGATGATATTAAAATTGATGTAACACCTTTATGTTTAGCTCCAACTAATCTAACTGCTTTAAATATTACAAGTAATTCAGCAAATTTAGGTTGGACAGAGAATGGAACCAGTGCAAATTGGGATATAGAGTGGGGAACTTCAGGTTTTACACCAACAGGAACACCAAATATCGCAGCGACAACTACAAATCCTCAAAGTTTATCAGGATTATCTCCAAATACTTCTTATAGTTTTTATGTAAGATCAAATTGTGGTAGTACCATTGGTTCAAGTACTTGGTCAGGACCTTTCAGTTTTACAACTTCTTGTGTTCCATATACAATTCCTTATTTTGAAGGATTTGAATCTGGATACACGCATAATGCAGCTGTTGCAGGTTGTCTATCACAATCTTCAGTAACTGGTACTTCTGTTTGGACAGCTAATAATACTTTAACTACTTATAACAGAACTCCAAGAACAGGAAATTGGAATGCATTTTTACAATACAGTAATGAAGATTGGTTATTTATACCTATTGAATTAGTAGGAGGAACTAGCTACACCGTTGAATTATATGCACGTCAAGATGGAGCAACGGCAGCAAACTCTAATATGTTAGTTAGTTATGGTTCAAGTGCAACATCTGCAGCAATGATTAATGCTATTGTACCTTCTACAGGTATTATTAACGGTAATTATCAACTTATTTCAGGAGCATTTACACCTGCTACAAATGGAACTTACTATGTAGGGATTAAAGGGTATATGAGTGGTACTCCATGGTATATTTCTTTGGATGATATTAAAATTGATGTGACTCCTTCTTGTGTAGCTCCAACAGCAATAAACGTTACAACTACAACACAAAACTCTTTAGCATTTGCTTGGACAGCTTCTCCAACAGAAACTGGTGGATATGAATGGAGAGTAATGAACAACGGTAGCGATGTAAACCTAGTCACACCTGCAGCTTCAGGTTCTGTAACAACAGGAGTTACAAATGCTTTAGCAACAGGTTTAGTAATGGATACAACATATCAAATTTATGTTAGAACATTATGTGGAACTTCTGAAACTAGTGATTGGTCTACACCTTTAACTGCAATTGTTGGATATTGTGTTCCATCAGGAACAAGTAATGCCACTTATGTTGATAATTTTTCAACAACTTTAGGAGCAACTAACATAACAAATACAGCTTCTGGATTTTCAACTGCAAATTATGGTAATTTCACTTCTCAAAGCGTTTCTGTTGGTTCAACACAAAGTTTTAATTTCAATATTGTTGTTGCTGGTGGAACTCTTGGATGTGCTATTTGGGTTGATTGGAATAATAATTTAGTGTTTGATGCAAACGAAATGGTATTCTCAACTACATCTTATGGATCTGGACCATATACAGGAACTATAAACGTACCTGCAGCAACAGCTAATGGTAATTATAGAATGCGAGTAATGGTAGATTATAATGATTCTAATCCTGGTGATGATGACGCATGTGCTTTTGCTAGTGGAAGAGGTGAAATAGAAGATTATACAATCACTGTAGATAATGCATTATCAAATGAAACTTTTGATAACGCTAGTTTTGTAGCTTATCCTAACCCTGTTAGAGATGTATTAAATTTATCGTACTCTACAGAAATTACTTCTGTTAAAGTAATAAACTTATTAGGTCAAGAAGTCATTTCAAGAAAAGTTGGAACTACTTCAACTCAACTTGATATGAGTAATTTAACAGCTGGTGCTTATATTGTAAACGTTACTGTTAATAATGTAACTAAAACAATTAAAGTGATTAAGCAATAATTTATAAAATATAAATCAAAAAATATTTTAACTGCTCCTTATTTAGGAGCAGTTTTTTTTGTATTCAATTTTTTAATACATTTGAGCTGAAAAACAATTGTTTATGAAAAAAATTACGATTCTCATAATTTGTCTTATTTCTTTAGATTTATTCTCACAAGTCACTATTTCTGAAGATTTTAACGTTTCTACTTCATTGCCTACAGGATGGACTTCGAGTAGATATTCTGGTTCTGCAAATCAAGCTTGTAATGGGAATTCTTTTAGATGTAGCTTATATACTGGAACAACCTCTACATCAGGTTGGCTATCAACTCCAAATTACCCATCTGTATCAAATGGACAAAATGTTGTAATTACATTTGATTATAAAATAATAAATTTTTCAGGAACGAACGTACCAACTCCAGCAGGGTGGGGAAATATGCAAGTACAAATGTCTCAAGATAATGGAAGTAATTGGGTAACCCAATTTACAGTTGATGATTCAAATCATATAGTTAGTAATATTTGTGCTAATAAATCATTTACAATTCCTGCTGCATCAATACCCAACGGTTCAAATTTTAAATTAAGATTTTTATCTTCTTGGACAGCTGGTGATTATTATTTTTATATAGATAACGTAAATGCTTCGCAAAGTGCTTCAGTTCCTAATTGTAATGCAGTTATGACAACTCCAACTAACTTAGCATCTAATGTAAGTGAAACTACAAATTTATCATGGTCAGCAGCTACAGGATTTCCAACTGGATATATTTTAAATGTTGGAACAACTTCTGGAGGAACACAAGTTATAAATAATCTAAATGTTGGTAATGTAACTTTTTATGATTTACCCATTTTGTCGTATTCCACAACTTATTATGTGTTTATAACTCCTTACAACGGTAATGGAAATGCAATAGGATGTACTCAGTATTCATTTACAACAAATGCTGCTCCTCCATTAGGAAATGTCTGTGAAAACCCAATAATAATTTCATCTTTACCCTATAATGTAACAGATAACACTTTAAACTATGCAGATGATTATTCTGGTGGTCAAGGATCCAATTGTGGAAGTAATACTCAGTTTTATTTAGATGGAGATGATGTAGTTTACAGATATACTGCAACAATTACAGGTTTTATAAATATAAATTTAACACCTTCTACAAGTGCAGATATATATTCTGGTATTTTTGTTTATGGTAGTTGTTCAGATATTGGAGCAAATTGCTTAGCTGGTGTTGCAAATGGGACATCTAATCTTAGAACTATTTCTCAGTTTCCAATTACTAGTGGACAATCTTATTATTTTGTAATATCTTCTTATCCTTCACCACAATCTATATCTTATACACTTGATATTCAAATAGCAACTTGTATAAACCCTTCAGCAACTTATACAATAATTCCTGATTGTACTAATGGAAATACTCAGTTTTTTGTTAGTACAAATGTCACTAGTTTTGGATCAGCTTCATCTGTAACAGTTTCCGATAATTTAGGAAGCAATCCAATTAGTTTGAGTTCTATAGGAAATGTTCAATTAGGACCTTTTCAAAATGCAACTTCTGTTGTAATTTCGATAACAAATAATCAAGATTCTTCATGTGTACTTACAAGTCCATTTTTAACTCAATCGAGTTGTCCACCAGCTAATGATGATTGTAGCGGAGCTATTAATTTAAATGTTGGAAATAGCTTTACTCAAAACGAAATTACATCAGCAAATTATGGAGCTTTAGCATCAACTGTTCCTAGTCCAGGTTGTACTGGTTCAGTTTTTCTAGACGTTTGGTATAAAGTTACTGTTCCATCTTCAGGAAACATTACATTGGAAACAAAACAAGAACCTGGTGGTTTGTCTGATACTGGAATGGCATTGTATGCTGGAAGTTGTTCCAATCTAACTTTATTACAATGTGATAATGATAGTGGTTCTGATCCATTTCATGCTAAAATTGCTCTAACAGGTCGAACACCTGGAGAAATTATTTATGCGAGAGTTTGGGATTTTGGAGGAAATGATTTTTCATTATTTAGAATTTCAGCTTATGACGGAACTCTTAGTACACCTGATTTTGATTCAAATAGTTTCAGTTCTTATCCAAATCCAGTTAAAGATTATTTTATGATAAGTTATTCTTCAAGAATATCATCTGTAAAAATCACTAACACTTTAGGTCAAGAAGTTTTTGCTCAAAAGATCAATGAAAAGGAAGCTATTTTAGATTTATCAAAATTAACGGCAGGAAACTATATAGTTACTTTACTCATTGATGATTTTATAAAGACCCTAAAAATTGTTAAACAATAATTCATAAAGCCACTTTTTTTAAAGTGGTTTTTTTTAGAATTAAAGTATCTTTGCTACATGAATTTTTCGTTTATCATACCTGTTTATAATCGTCCAGAAGAAACTAAAGAACTTTTAGAGAGTTTGTCTAATCAAACTGATTTAGGTTTTGAAGTTGTCATTGTTGAAGATGGTTCAAAAAACACTTCAGAAGAAATTGTAAAAACATTTTCTTCCAAATTAACTATTTTGTATTTATTTAAGCAAAATTCTGGACCAGGAGATTCTAGAAATTATGGTATGAAAAGAGCTTCTGGTGATTATTTTATCATTTTAGATTCAGATTGTATACTTCCAAATACATATTTTGAAAATGTTAAAAATGCTTTGCAAGAAAACTATGTTGATTGTTTTGGTGGTCCAGATAACGCTTTAGATAGTTTTTCAAATGTTCAAAAAGCTATTAATTTTGCGATGACTTCTTTCTTTACAACTGGAGGAATTCGAGGTGGAAGTGAAAAATTAGAAAAATTTCAACCTAGAAGTTTCAATATGGGTTTATCCAAAAAAGCTTTTGAAGATTCAAACGGTTTTGGAAACATTCATCCTGGTGAAGATCCAGATTTATCTATACGACTTTGGAAAAAAGGTTATAAAACAACTTTAATTAAAAAAGCATTTGTATATCATAAACGAAGAATAGATTGGAGAAAATTTTACATACAAGTCAATAAGTTTGGAAAGGCTAGACCTATTTTAGATTCATGGTATCCAGAATACAAAAAAAATACTTTTTGGTTTCCTTCAATTTTCTTGTTGGGTATACTATTTGCATTAATAATGGTGTTTTTTCAATTTTATTTACCCATTTTAATACTATTTGCATACTTTTTGATAGTAGCTATTGATAGCACTGTTAAAAACAAAAGCATCGTGGTAGGTACGTTGTCTATTATTGCAACTTTGATACAGTTTTATGGTTATGGAAAAGGATTTTTATTATCATTCATTAAAATTAAATTAATGAAGCAAGAGCCTAAGATAGCTTTTCCGGAATTATTTTTTTAAAAAAAGCATGACGAAAATTATTGGCTTGACAGGAGGAATTGGTAGTGGAAAAACCACTGTTGCAAACTATTTATTAGAGAAAAATATTCCTGTATATATAGCTGATGATGAAGCTAGAAAAATTACAAATTCAAAAAAAGTGATAGATAAAATTGTTGCTATTTTTGGAAATGAAGTTTTAAAAAACAGTAAAATCGACAGGGCAGCGTTAGCTAAAATTGTTTTTAAGGATAAAGAAAAATTAGCTCAACTCAACGCTATTATCCATCCTGAAGTAAAAAAACATTTTAAAAAGTGGTTAAAAAGTAAGCTAGATTACAAATTTGTTGTCAAAGAATCTGCAATTTTGTTTGAGTCAGGTTCATACAAGGATTGTGATGCTATTATTTTGGTCACAGCTCCATTGGAAGTTCGAATTGAACGAACAATGAAGCGCGACAAAATTGATAGAGAAAGTGTATTGCAACGAATTAATAATCAAATGTCTGAAGAAGAAAAGATAAAAAAAAGTGATTATATCATTCAAAATAACTACTTGAAAGACACTCATTCTCAGTTAGATAATTTGTTAAAAAATTTCAAATAACATAATCTACTTCCTATTTGTTAATGTTTGGTTAATGTATATTCATTAATTATGTTAAAATACTAAATTTGTATTGATGAACAAAGCAAGATTTAGAATATTGGTTTTTTTTATGAGTGTTTCATTAATTGGACTAATATTAATTAAGTTTTATTGGATAAACCTGTTGCTGCAAAAAAATAACGAACAGTTTAAGCAACATGTGCAACAAGTTATAGGGAATGTATCACAAAAGATTAATGATAGAGAGTTTTATACCTTCTACAAACAATTTAATCAAATGGCTGATAGTCTTGGAAAACTACCTAAGCAAAGTGATATTAGAAATTTTTATTATATCTCAAAGAATAATAATACTAATGAAACCATAATTTATTCAAATTCAATAATTCCTCAAGATTTTGATATTAAAGGTACGTTCTTTGACAGTAAAGCAGATACAGCATCCATAAAATCATATGTTGCAGAACGTAAAACTGAAGTTTATAATGGAAATGCTATTGACAATTCATCAATTGGATTAAGAAACACTCCTGATGTTACGATTGAAAACAAAGGTAATTTAGATATATTAGATAGAGCACAATACGAAATTGCTTTTAAAGATGTAATGGCTCAAAAATCTCTTTATGAGCGATTATCTAAAGCTGATTTAGAACGAATTTTATTCAATGAATTGAATAAATATGAGGTAAAAACACCTTTTGAGTTTAGTGTGTATAATAATGGGTTAGCCACTAAATTGAAGTCTGAGAATTTCACCTACGATAAAGAAAATTCATATGGAGTGCCTATTTTTCAAGATATTGATGGCAATAGTCGATATCAATTATTAGTCACTTTTCCTCAAAAAAATAAATATGTATTATCATCTATTTTTTGGGTAGTTGCGTTGTCTTTGTTATTAACATTGATTATTATTTTGACTTATGCGAGTGCTTTAAAACAATTAATTACACAAAAGCAAATCTCAGAAATTAAGTCAGATTTCATTAATAATATGACACATGAGTTTAAAACTCCAATTGCAACAATAAATTTGGCTTTGGATGCTATTAAAAATCCCAAAATTATTGATGATAAAGATAAAGTGCAGCGATACCTTCAAATGATTAAGGATGAAAATAAAAGAATGCATGCTCAAGTTGAAAATGTACTTCGTATTTCGAAATTAGAAAAGAAAGAATTAGATATTAATAAAGAACCACATAATGTTCATGATATTATTGAGGTCGCAGTGGAACACATCAGTTTAATTGTAGAAGATAGAGAAGGTGAAGTAACAACTGATTTTAAAGCAACGAGAACAACTGCTTTATTAAACGATTCGCATTTTACAAATGTGATTGTAAATATATTAGACAATGCCATAAAATATTCTGTTGAAAAGCCAATTATAAGTATTCATACAGAAAATTTAAGAGACTTTATCTTAATAAAGATAAAAGATAACGGAATAGGAATGAGTAAAGTAGCTCAGAAAAAAGCTTTTGATAAGTTTTTTAGAGAACATACAGGGGACGTTCATAATGTAAAAGGACATGGTTTAGGCTTGTCATACGTTAAACAAATTATAGATGACCACAACGGTTATATTTCGGTAGAAAGTGAAAAAGGAAAAGGAAGTACTTTTACCATTAAAATGCCAATTATTAATTAAAAGAAAAGAAAAATACTATGGAAACAGCAAAAAAAATATTACTCGTAGAAGATGATCCAAATTTTGGAGCCATACTTAAAGATTATTTAATGTTAAATGACTTTGAAGTGACTCATGCCAAAAACGGAATGGAAGGTTTTGAAAAATTCAAAAAAGACACCTTCGATTTATGTATTTTGGACGTGATGATGCCTTACAAAGATGGTTATACTTTAGCAAGAGAAATTCGCGAAAAAAATCAAGATGTGCCAATTGTTTTTTTAACTGCAAAATCTATGAAAGAAGATGTGTTAAAAGGATATAAAGTGGGTGCTGATGATTATTTGAATAAGCCTTTTGATAGTGAAGTTTTGTTAATGAAAATCAAAGCGATTATTCAAAGAAAAAGTGCTGAAACAAAACCAGATTCAACGGTGTTTGAATTTAACATTGGCAAATTCCATTTAAATTCTAAATTAAGACAATTATCATTTGATGGCGGAGAACCTATTAAACTGTCTCCTAAAGAATGTGAATTACTTAAAATGCTAGCTTTGCACGAAGATGATGTAATGCCAAGAGAATTAGCACTTACAAAAATATGGAGAGATGACAACTATTTTACTTCAAGAAGTATGGATGTTTACATTGCTAAACTTCGAAAATACTTAAAACCAGATGAGAATGTAGAAATACTAAATATACATGGTGAAGGATTTAGATTAGTAGTGAAGAAATAATTTGATCCTGCAATACTTTAAGCTCTAAGAAATTAGGGCTTTTTTTATGTTTTCTATTCAAATTTAACACCTAAATTTATTTGAAATCTACTTGCTTTTCCAAAATAGTCTTCATATGCTTTATTGGTATTAATATTCAAATCTGTTAAAACATAATTAAAACCTATAAATGTTGAAAATGTTTTGGTAAAGTTATAATTTATTGAAGTTCCTAGTCTAAATTCTGTTCCTTCTTGACTTCCAAAATTTCTTTTAGCAGATTTATATTTATTATTAACATATCCATAACCAATATTAGGAATTACTTTTAGTTTATCATAAACAACTATATCATAATCTATTTCACCATAAATTACTGAATAATTAAGTCGATTAATATCTCCAACATTAGAACTATTAATTACATGATATCTTGAAAATTGATACCCAAAAACCAAACTAAAATTATTGTATGAAACCAAGGATAAATTTGTATTAAAACCTATTTTAGGTTCAAAATCTTTAGCTAGAGAATGATTACCAGTTTGAATAGGAAGGATGAAATTAAATCTGAAATAGTTTTCAAAACTAACCTTTTTTACATCATTATTTTCTTGGCAAAAATTAAGTTGACTTGTTAAAAGTAAAGCAACAAAAAAAATCTTTTTCATAATTATACTTTTAATAAGTTAAGGTGTAATTTAATGATTGTTCTGCTATATTTAAATTTACATTACTTTCTTCCAATAGCATAGTTGTATAATTGTAAACATAATATCTAAGCGTAAAACTTTGATTTTTTAATAAATTAAAATACGTTTGAAGCTCATAATAATTATTTGAAGTTTGAATAGGGTTTAAATACTCATATTGGTTGTAAATTTCACCAATAACTTCAATTTTTCGCAATTCTTTATCCTGACTTGTTTGGTTTATTTCTATTATAAGATCTACAAGTTCATCAAATTTTACTAATTTAATTTCGTCTAAAACCAATTTATAATCAATAAAATTATCTTGTTTTATATTATAAATGTTTTTATTTAAAAAACCATTAATAGAATTAGTAGTATTATTTACCGATATAGTAAAGTTCTCTACATCTGGTTTTGGAAATATCATTCTAATATAACCATTTTCATCAGAAATTGAACTTGATATTGTTTCACCACTATTATTTGCGTCTACATAGACTTCAATTTTTTCATTTGAAACAGCATTTCCATTAGAATCAACTAATTTGGTTTCAATAATGTATCTTGTCTCTAGGTCATACGGGATTGAACATGAGTTAAGTAGAATAGAAATGATAGCCATTAAAACAATTTTTTTCATACAAATAATTTTTAAAATAAAGATGATGAAAAAATAAATTGGTTGCGTTAATTTTCATTCACTTAATATAAATTTAATATAGAATTTATTTCCATTCAATTTTTAGCGCATAAGCTACTTTGTCATCTTTTGATAATGTAAAAGTACTTTCATTTTCATTTGAACTGTTCCTAATTTCAGCTTCATCATTTAAGTTTAATTCACGCATAAAATTCATATCAAACGCTTTAACTTGGCTTTTTAAAAGTTTTTTAGAATTTTCAAAATCCAAACACCATTCTAAATATTTTACGTTATTAGCATGATTGACGATGTCTAAATCTGAAAAAACTACAAGTTTGTTTCCAACTTTTTTAAATTCTTCATTAGTACTTATTTTTTCAGTTGGTTTTACAGTTGCATTTATATCAAAAAGTTGAAAATGATCATGGTTTAAAGCTAAATTTTCAGGTCTTCGTGTTTTGGTATTAATTACAACCCAATAGGTTTCACAACCCATAATTTTCTCACCATTCAAATACATTTCCATACAACGAATGGAACGTGAATTTTCCAATGATTTAATCCAAGTTTTCATGGTAACAACATCACGCCATTTAGGTAATTTTGAAATTTCAACTCGCATTCTACTGACTACCCAAGCTTGATCTTTGGTTTGCATATCAGAATAACTAATTCCTCCTAAATCTGCATGATTTCCAGCAACAATTTGAATAAAATTGCATAAATCAGTGTACTTTAATAAACCATTTGGATAACAGTTTAAAAAAGTAAGTTCAAATTCTTGTTTGTACGTAGATGTGAAATTGGGGTTAATTTGCATTCTTTATTTTTTCTGAAATTGTATTTATAATTGTTGAAGTTTCCGTTTGAAAATCAAACCAAATGGTATTTTCATTGCGTTTAAACCAAGTCAATTGACGTTTGGCAAATCTTCTAGTATTCATTTTTATTTGTTCGATGGCAAAGTCTAAAGTAGTTTTGTCATCAAAATAATCAAATAATTCTCTATAGCCAACAGTTTGTAAGGCATTTAACTCTTTATTTGGATAAACACTTTTGGCTTCTTCAAGTAAACCTTCATTTATCATGATGTCAACTCTTTGATTGATTCTGTTGTACATGATTTCTCTATCTGCTTCTAATCCAATGACAATTGGTTTAAAATTTCGTTGATTTATTTTCTGATTCAAAAAAGAAGAATAAGGTAAGTTTGAAGCCATACAAACTTCTACAAAACGCATCATTCGTTGTGGATTTTGTAATGTTTGAGGATTTTCATTAGAAAGAGTAGAGTAGTAGACTGTATCTAATTCTTGGAGTTTTTGTTGTAAAAATTCAAGACCTTTTTCTTCATATTGATTTCTAACATTTTCACGAATTTCAGTTGGAATATCAGGAAAATCATCAAAACCCTGTAAAATAGCATTTACATATAAACCTGAACCACCAACGACAATTTGAACATTATTTTGTTGAAACAGTTCATCTAATTTGGCAATTGCTTCTTTTTCAAAATCACCAACCGTATAAGTTTCAAAAATCGATTTATTTTGGATAAAATGATGAGATGCAGCTGCTAATTCTTCATCATTTGGAACAGCAGTACCAATTTTCATTTCCTTAAAAAACTGACGACTATCGCAGGAAAGTATGTCGCAACCAAAATGTTGAGCTAATTTAATACTTAGAGCTGTTTTTCCAATAGCTGTTGGACCAACGATTATGATCAGAATATTTTTCAATTATTTTACTTTAGCGATTGATTCAAAAACGGTATTCCAACTGCTATATTTTCCGTAATCTCTACCTAATCTTACAATTATTGTTTCAGTTTTTGGATTTACATAAATATATTGACCTAAAATTCCTTGAGCATTAAAACTCATATCTTCTTTGTTTGAAATCCACCAATGATTTTGATAATACCAAACACCACTTAAATTATTTTCTGCTTTTGTAGTTTTTTCAACCCATTCTTTAGAAATGATTTGTTTACCATTCCAATTTCCATTATTTAAAAATAAACGTCCTAATTTGGCATAATCAATGGCAACCGAATTTAAACAACAAAATGTCTTTTCAACACCTTCTTTTTTATCTAAACTCCAACTAGCATTATATTCCATTCCTAAAGGTTTCCAGATTTTTTCTTCAAGATATTCGCTGATTTTTTTACCTTTTAAACTTGATTCTAAAATTAATCCTAAAATTTGAGAATCACCGCTACTATAACTAAAAGAATTATTGTGGTTTTTTTCTAATTTTAATTTTGAGATTTCTTTTTTTAAATTTCTACCATAATAAACACTTGCAGCATTTCCAAAAGGGTTATAGTAACTTTCATTAAAATCAATACCCGATGTCATGTTTAATAAATGACTAATGGTAACTTTGTTAAAACCGTTTTCTTTTAATTCAGGCAGATAATTGGTTATAGGTTCATCAACAGATTTTATATAACCATCATCAATAGCACAACCAATTAATATAGAGATTACAGATTTTGCCATTGAAAATGAAGGCACAATTTTTTCTTTGTCATAACCATCAAAATATTTTTCATAGATGACGGTATCCTTTCTGATTACTACAAAAGCAACCGTTTTATTCAATTCTAGATATTCGTCAAAAGAATAAACTTTTTCTTTACCTTTAATATCTAAAGTAACTTTTTTTGCTATTTGGTCTCTTAAATTATAATGAAATTGGAATGGTTCAATTGGTTTTTCAATTTCTCTTTTTGGAAATTTTTTATGGTCATTAATATCCGCAAAATTATAGATTATAAAACGACCTAATTTACACGAAATTAAAGTTGATAAAATCAAAACTAAAAAAACAACTCTTTTCCACATAATTAGATGCTTTTAATTACTTTATTAATTTACTTCCACACTCATAGCAATATTTGGCTAAATTTCTTTGGTCATCAGTTCCACAAGTTGAACATGGTGTGTTTTTATCAATTGCTGTATTAGTTTTTTTAGTGCTTACATATTCTGCTGAAACGATACCCGTTGGTACAGCAATAATTCCATAACCTAATATCATAACAAATGAAGCTATAAATTGACCTAAAGGGGTTATTGGTGAAATATCTCCATAACCAACTGTTGTTAATGTAACAATCGTCCAATAAATACTTGTTGGAATACTAGTAAAACCACTTTCTGCTCCTTCGACCACATACATAATTGAGCCAATAAAAACGGTACTAATTAAAACGAAATAGATAAAAACTACTATTTTTCCTTTACTTGCAATTAATGCTTCTTTTAGATGCAATGATTGTCCTGTAAATTGAGGGTGATTTAATATTTTAAATAGACGTACTAACCTAAATGCTCTAATAATCGTGAGCACACTTGTTCCTGTTAAAAAAATAGACAAATACATAGGCAAAACTGCAATTAAATCGATAATGCCATAAAAGCTTAAGATATATTTTAATGGTTTTTTAATAGTTAATATTCGCAATATATATTCGACAGTAAAAAAAGCTGTAATTATCCATTCAAAAAAAACAACTTCTTTATGGTATTTTAAATCAAAACCTTCTACTGTTTCTAGCATAACTAAAATTACACTCAGTACTATTAATCCTAAAAGAAGCAAATCAAAAAGTCTACCTGCAACAGTATTTGTTCCGTAAATAATTACGAATGTTTTTTGTCTTAGCCTTTCAAAAAAAGTTTTTTTTCCTTCCATTAAGTATTAAATATAAACAAATATAATTAATTAAACTTTACTATCTTCAAGTGTTTGTTTTTTCGCATATATGCTTGAATAATAGAACGTGTATCTCTATTATTTTGCATTGGAATTATTAAGTTTCGAAGAATTTCAATATTGTTTATTTGGTAATTCAAATCATAGAAACAATAGCCTTTATACACCCCATTTTCAATTAAAATGGCACTTCGTTCATCATAAGATCTTCCTCTATCAATAATAACCATATTGTTATTTTCAAATGAATTATTTTGTATAAATTCATTGACTCTTTTGTTATATTCTTCCGGGTTTTCTTTGCCAATACAAGCACCAAAACACTGCTTTATATCATATTGAAAACAGCTTTTTTTAGTGTCATAAATACCGTTTACTTTTTGACAAAGATTATATTTTTCGGTAATTTTAAACAAAGCATTTTTTCCTTCTTGAAGAGACGAAAATGATGTTATTTCTTTTTTTCTGCCATCAGTTTTTTCAACTTTTAACGAAATGTATCCATCTTTGTTTTTTTCTGAATATAAAGCCCAATTTAACAAAGTTTTTCGTTGTGCTCTGTTGTATATAGGTTTGTTGATTTTAATTTCTTCACTTTCTTTCAAAAGAGCAATTAACTCAGAGCCAGTTTCTTCATAAGTTACAGCATAAACTTGCTTTTGAATTTTTATAGATTTTGAAACTTTTGAAGTAAAGTGTTGGTTGATTCTGTTTTTAATATTTTTACTTTTACCAATGTAAATTAAATCCCCTTTTTCATTATGAATGTAATAGATTCCCACTTTGTTGGGTAAACTTTCAACAATATCTAGAAGTTTTGGAGCCATTCCAGGTTTAACTTCTGTCTTAATGTATTCTTTTACGATTTCTTTAGTGGTATCTTTTGATAAAAGAAGTTTAAAAAGTTTCACAGTTGCCAATGCATCACCACTTGCTCTATGTCTATCAGTAACTGGAATTCCAAGTGAACGAACCAGTTTACCTAAACTATAAGAAGCTTGTTCTGGAAGTAGTTTTTTTGATAATTCAACAGTACAAATTGTTGGACGAATATATTTATAACCTAAACGGTCAAATTCGGTTCGTAAGATTCTATAATCAAATGATGAATTGTGAGCTACAATAATGCACCCTTCAGTAATTTCGATGATTCTTTTAGCAACTTCATAAAACTTGGGAGCAGAACGCAACATAGCATTGTTAATACCCGTTAATTTTACAACAAATGGTTGAATTGGTTTTTCAGGATTAACAAGACTTATGAATTGGTCAATTACTTCATGTCCATTGTATTTATAAATAGCAATTTCTGTAATTCCTTCTTCATTAAATTGACCACCAGTGGTTTCTATGTCGAGAATTGCGTAAATTTTCTTTTTCTTTAATGTTGCAAGGAAACAAAGTTACAAAGCGTAAAGTATTTATACTATCTTTTTTAAATTTTCTTTTATGAATTATCTTGAACCAAAAATACTACTTCCAATTCGAACCATTGTACTTCCACATTTAATAGCTAATTGATAATCACCTGACATTCCCATTGAAAGAGTGCTTAGTTGCAAGTGTTCTGTGTTCAGTTTATCAAAAAGCGATTTTAAATGAAGAAATTCTTTTTTGATTTGGGTTTGATTATCTGTGAAAGTAGCCATTCCCATTAAACCTATAATTTTGATGTTTTCAAACTTGTCATTCTGTACTTGATTCAGAATCTCTTCCAATTCTTCTTCATCTAAACCAAATTTTGTTTCTTCTTCAGCAATATGCATTTGCAATAAAACATCAATAATTCTATTATGCTTTTTAGCTTGTTTATTAATTTCTTTTAGCAATTTTAAACTATCAACACCATGAACTAAACTTACATATTCAGCCATATATTTGACTTTATTGGTCTGAACATGACCAATCATATGCCATTGAATATCTTTGGGCATTTCTTCCCATTTTTCTGTCATTTCTTGGATTTTGTTTTCACCAAAAATGCGTTGACCAGCTTCATAAGCTTCCATTAAATCTGCTACAGGTTTAGTTTTTGAAACGGCAACAAGTGTAACATTTGATGGTAATTGAGTTTTTATGTTTTTAAGGTTGTTTGCTATTGACATTTTTTTATTTTTTTGGAACACAGATTTAAGAAATTTCAAAAATTATAATAATTCCTTATATCTGCGTTCCTTTTTTATCTGTTTTTTCTAAGTCTTAATACATAAATCTTCTACCTTAATACTTTCTTACAATTCATAAACAACCAAACCACTTCTAAACTTCGGCTCAATATAAGTGCTTTTTGGAGGCATAATTAAACCGTTGTCAGCAAAGTCTTTTATTTCATTTATATTAGATGGATAAAGCATAAAACCTACCTCAAATTCTCCTTCGTCGACAATTAATTTTATAGCAGCAACAGATTGTTTTCCAGAAATATAATCAATGCGTTCATCGTTTCTCAAATCTCCAATTCCTAAAATAGGTTGCAGGACTTTATCATATAAAATTTGTGCATCTAAATTTTCTAAAATTCCGTTTTCATTATTATTTTTTTTATAAAATAAAGCATAGAAATCTCCGTCTAAATACATTCCAAATTCAAACTTGTCTTGCGGTTTCCACAATTCTTGTTCTTTGCTTTTAATGATGAAATTTTCTTCTAATTTAACTAAAAATTCTTCTTTCGAATTTCCATTTAAATCACGAATTATCCTATTAAATTCATAAATTTTTACATTACTTTCAGGAATTAAAAAACTCATAAAATAGCTTAAGTTTTTATTTCCTATATGTTTACCTTCTTCATAAAGTAATTCTGCCGAAGCCGAACGATGATGTCCGTCTGCGATATATAAATTTGGTATGTTTTCAAAATGTGTTTGAAGCCAGTTTATGTCGTGTTCTGTCTCAATTTTCCATAGCGAATGTTTCTCTTTATTTGTTGTAGAAAATTGATAAAGAGGTTCGTTTTGTTTTTTGAGTAAAATCCAAGTGTTTAGTTCAACACTATCAGGATAAGTGATTAAAACAGGCTCAGTATTAAATTCAGTTTGATGTAAGTAATCTTTGAACATTTCAACACGATATTGCAGTGTATCCTCGTGTTTTTTAATGATATTTTTTTGATAATCTTCTACTGATGTTCCAGCTATTATTCCAGTAAATTTTTGAGTTTTAGATTCAATTTCATAAACATAAAAAACAGGATTTTCTTCCTGAATAAAAATTTTTTCGTTTTTAAAATCCTGATATTTTAGAGCAACTCCTTTAAAACGTTTATCCAAAGTTGTTTTTTGAGCATGAATGTACGCAGGGTTTATTACATGTAGAAAAGAATATGGATTAAAATTTAACCACGCGGCCAATTCAGCTGCACTATAATCATCGTAATTTCTACATGAAACTAGTGCAACTTTATCAGGAGCAGGACGAACTGCTTTAAATGGGATTATTTTACTCATGTTTGAGTGATTAGTGATTAGTAATTAGTAATTAGTAACTAGCTATTCACTAATTACTAATCACTATTCACTTTATTTACTAAATTGTTTTGAAACTTTCTCTGCTTTTCTACTTTCAGCATAATCGTAAAAACCTTCACCAGATTTTGCACCGAGTTTTCCAGCCATCACCATATTTACTAATAAAGGACAAGGAGCGTATTTTGGGTTTTTGAAACCATCATACATCACGTTAAGTATAGAAAGACAAACGTCTAAACCAATAAAATCGGCTAATTGTAATGGTCCCATTGGATGAGCCATACCTAATTTCATAACGGTATCAATTTCTTCAACACCAGCAACACCATTATATAAAGTTTCGATGGCTTCGTTAATCATAGGCATTAAGATTCTGTTTGCCACAAAACCAGGATAATCGTTAACTTCTGTTGGAGTTTTTCCTAATTTAACGGATAAATCCATGATGATTTTAGTTACTTCCTCAGAAGTGTTGTAACCACGAATGATTTCGACTAATTTCATGATGGGTACTGGATTCATAAAATGCATCCCTATAACTCGTTCTGGATGAACTACTTGTGCAGCAATTTGCGTGATAGAAATTGAAGAAGTATTGGAAGCTAAAATCACATTATGATCACAAGTATCACTCAATTGTTTGAAGATATTCATTTTTAAACCCACATTTTCTGTGGCAGCTTCAACTACTAAATCACAACCAACGACACCATCTTTAATGTCAGTATAAGTGATTATATTTCCAATGGTTTTGTGTTTATCTTCTTCTGATATTGTTCCTTTAGAAACCATTCTGTCCAAGTTATTAGCAATAGTTGCCATTCCTTTTTCTAATGATTTTTCAGAAATATCGATTAATTTTACAGTAAATCCTGATTGAGCAAAGGTATGAGCAATTCCGTTACCCATTGTTCCAGCTCCAATTACAGCTATTTGTTTCATTGTGTAAGTTTTGTTTATTATTTTTTAAAACCATTAAGATATTAAGTTTCATTAAGTCTTAATTTTACTAAATATCTTAATGGTTAAATTTTTTATTTTTCATTCATAGAATCAATAATCATATAAGCTACTCTCAAAGCTTCCGTTCCATCTTCTAATGTTACAATTGGAGTTGAATTATTTACAATTGCATCAGCAAAAGATTCCAATTCATCTAAAATGGCATTGTTTGGAGACACTTCTGGATTATCAAAATAAATCTGTTTCTTTTCACCTTCTGCATTTTGTAAAATCATATCAAAATCACCAGGAACTTCTGGAGCTTCTTTCATTTTTACGACTTCACAAATTTTATCTAAATAATCTACTGAGATATACGCATCTTTTTGAAAGAAACGAGATTTTCTCATATTTTTCATCGAAATTCTACTTGAAGTAATGTTGGCAACACAACCATTTTCGAATTCAATTCTAGCATTAGCAATATCTGGAGATTGACTCAAAACAGAAACACCACTGGCATGTACCGCTTTAACTTTAGATTTTACAACACTCAAAATGGCATCAATATCGTGAATCATTAAATCTAAAACCACAGGAACATCTGTGCCTCTTGGATTGAATTCAGCCAAACGATGCGTTTCAATAAACATTGGACTTTCAATTTGATTTTTCACAGCTATAAAAGCAGGATTAAATCGTTCCACGTGTCCAACTTGGCCTTTTACATTATATTCTTTAGCAAGAGCTATGATTTCTTCAGCTTCTTCAACAGTTGTTGAAATAGGTTTTTCTATAAAAACATGTTTTCCAGATTTGATAGCTACTTTAGCACATTTATAATGTGAAAGCGTAGGAGTTACAATATCCACAACATCAACAGCGTGAATTAACCTTGCGATAGTGTCAAATTGTTTATAACCAAATTCGGCTGCTACTTTTTTTCCATTTTCAAGATTATCATCGTAGAAACCAACTAATTCATATTTTTCAGATTGTTGCAATAATCGTAAATGTATTTTTCCAAGATGACCAGCACCTAAAACTCCGACTTTTATCATAAAAATTAAATTTTATCAAAAGTACTAAATATATAAGAAATTCCAATAGTAGAAATTCCAAATTCCAATTTAATAGGATAAAAAAGAACTATTTTATTTAATCTATATATTTTGGAATTTGGGATTTGCTTTTTGGAATTTTTAGGTATATTTTTACCATTCAAATTTATATTCCAAATTGAAAAACACAGCCAAACATCAGGGTCTTCGAAACCAATTAGCCAAATTACTTGAAGATAAAGGAATTACAGATAAAAATGTCTTAGCAGCTATAAAAATTATTCCGAGACATTTGTTTTTAAATTCGAGTTTTGAAGATTTTGCATATCAAGATAAAGCATTTCCAATTGCAGCTGATCAAACTATTTCACAACCATATACTGTAGCATTTCAGACTCAACTTTTAGAAGTAAAAAAGGATGATACTATTCTTGAAATAGGTACAGGAAGTGGGTATCAAACAGCTGTTTTATGTGCAATGGGAGCAAAAGTGTATACTATTGAAAGGCAAAACGAATTATTTAAAAAAACATCTCTTTTATTACCTAAATTAGGAATTAGACCCAAAAAAGTAATTTTTGGAGATGGCTACAAAGGTTTGCCAGAATTTGCACCTTTTGATGGAATTATTGTAACTGCTGGAGCACCATTTATTCCACAACCTTTAATGGCTCAATTGAAAATAGGAGGAAGGTTAGTTATTCCTTTGGGAGAAGAACATCAAATTATGACGATGTTGATTCGTAAAAATGAATCGCAATTTGAAAAACACGAATTTGGTGAGTTTCGATTTGTACCTTTATTAGAAAATAAGAATTAAGAAAATAAAAATGAAAAAAATTATATTAGGATTGCTAATGATTTGCAATCTGTCTTTTGCGCAACAAAATTATTCAAAAGTTTTAGGTTTATTACTGGATAATAAACGTGAAGAAGCAAGAAGTTTATTCGATAAACAATTTGCAAGTCAAAAATTGAATAATATTGATTTATTGTTTTTAGATGTTTTGATAGATGAAGAACTTGGTGAATCAAATTATAATGAGACTTTAGAATATAGAGAAATTGCCTAATTCTCAATATTATATAGCTCCATTTATTAATACAAATTTTATTTTTAGTAATATTAATGATGAAGGTTACAATGATTTAACATTTGCTAAGATTGATTTTTTAAAAAATTCTGAAAAGTTTAAAAACTTGCCAATTGTTAAATATAGAGCAGCAGTTTCAGCAGTTAAAAGAAAGAAAGAAGAAGAAGCTAATACATATTTTAAAGATTTAAATGTCATTAAACAATGGGAATTTTGTGGGGTTTTTGAAAATTTAAATGGCAGTGGTCTTAATACAGAGTATGAACCAGAAATTTATGCTAAAAATGACAAGCTTTTTGATGCTAGTAGCAATGGAAAGGTTGGTTGGTATATTCCTAAATCATACAGTAGTGAAGTTTACTATCATGTTACTAATGAAACGGAATATGGAAACGGAATAATTTACGCTCAAACGTTTGTTGATGTTCCAACAGATAAAAATTATGCAATTAGTTTTGGAACTTCGTCAGCAATAAAAGTATTTGTAAATGATGTTGAAGTTGCAATTAAAGAAGAAACAGGAAGAACAAATTTGGATGCATTTAATGTAAAAGTTAAATTAAAGAAAGGAATAAACAGAATATTATTTAAGGTAGAAATAGTTTCAAATTCAAATTACTTTTCGGGGCAAATTAAAAATATTGATGGAACATTCGCACCAGAATTAATTGTTTCCAATAAATATAAAAGCTATAATGTATCTACCTATGAAGAATTAGAAGTTGAAGAAGTAAAATTAGATTATGAAAAATATTTTGAAGATTTAGTTAAGAAAAATCCTGAAAATGTGTTGTATAAATACTATTTATATCATGCATATAGTTGCAACAAAAAAAAGGAATTAGCTCATAATGTTATTGAAGGTTTAGACGAATTATATCCAAAAAGTTCATTTATATCAAAAATATTTTTAAACTATTATAATATGGATGATGAATTTCTGAAAGGTCAAGAAATCATCAAAAACATGGAAATTTATGATAAAGATTATTATTTAGTAACAGTTAATAAATTGCAAGATAGTGATTGGTTAAAATCTGCTCAAATAAGTGAATTAGAAGAATATAGTAAAAAATCAAAAAAATATAAATCAACTTATATTTATATGATGTTTGATTTTATTATTGCTTCAAGAAAATCTGACTTGGACGGAATGATTTCAATTTTTGAAAAGTTATGTCAGGAAACCTATAATAACGATAAGTTTAAATTAATGCTGGCAAATCTTTATAAATCCATAAAGAATGATAAAACAAAATACTTATCAATAATTAAAGAAATATTAGAAACAAGAGATAATATTGAGGCAATATATGCTCTTCAAGATTACTATAATGATTCAAATAACAAAGAAGAAGTAAAGAAAATAGCTCTAAGTTTACTTGATAGAGAACCAAGTTATAATTATTTAAGGAATGGTATGATTGATATTCTAATCAAGGATAATCAATATGATGAAGCATTAAAATTAATAGATGAAAACTTAGAATATTTTCCTTATTCATTCAATAATTTTCAAACTAAAGCCAAAGTTTTTAGTTTAATGAAAAATGATAAAGAAGCCCAAAAATATTATTTAAAAGCCTTATCTCATAATTCTTCGAGTATATCATTAAGAGAAAAACTTTATGATTTGATGAATATTCATGATGAAATTGAAGATGTTGAAACAAAAGAAGTTTATGAACTTATCAAAAAAAGAAGGAATACTTCATTAAAAGGAAATTATGGAGTAACTATATTGCATGATGAATTTATTGTAAATGTTTTTCCAGAAGGAGGAAGAAACTCAAAAGTTAGAATTATATATGAAATTACAGCCGAAAATGGAATTGAAAATTTAAAGGAGTATAGTTTAAATACTTATAATGTAAATTTAAAAAAGTCTGAAATAGTTAAGAAAAACGGAAATTTAGTTCCAGCAGAAACAAGTAGTGATATGTTAGTTTTTCCTAAACTAGAGGTTGGAGACGTTATTTATATTGAATATGACTATACTTCTAATTCTTATGGAAGATTTTATAAAGATTTTGAAGCTTCTTCAGTTATGAACGGAAGCTATCCTTCTATGGAATCAATTTTTACAATAATCCATGAACCTGAATTAAAATTATATGTTAATTACAAAAATGGAGAAATTCCAATGGTGGAGAAAAAATTAAAAAACAAAATAATTAAACAATGGAGAAAAACGAATATTCCATCCATTGCAATTATGGAATCTTATTCTCATGAATACTCAGATATTACAAATGAAGTTAGTGTTTCTACTATTAAAGAATGGAAAGAAATTGCAAATTGGTATTCAGATTTAGTTAAGAAAAATATTAAATTTGATAAAATAACAAGCAATACTTTTAATGAAATATTTCCTGATGGATTCAAACAATTTTCAGAAAAAGAAAGAGCTTTAAAAATTTATCAATATATAGAAGATAATATTACTTATAGTTATTTAGACTTTAGACAAAGTGGTTATGTACCTCAAAAACCATCAAAAACTATTTCTTCAAAATTAGGAGATTGTAAAGATTTATCAACATTATTTGTAACATTAGCTGAAAAATCAGGTTTAAAAGCTAATCTAGTTTTAGTGTTAACTAATGATAATGGATTAAAATCACTGACTTTACCTTCAAAAGATTTTAATCATTGCATTGTAAAGGTTGTTATTGATAACAAAGATGTTTTTCTTGAAATGACAAATAAATATTTACCATTTATGACTTTACCTATGTCACTTTATAATGCAAGTGCTTTAATTGTGTCATTTGATAAAGCTGAAAATGAATCTGCAAAACTTATAAAAATTCCTTTCAATAATGCAGTTACAAACATTTTAAACTCTAAATATGAAATAGAAATAGATGATAATTCAAAAAAATATGTAAATAAGCACACTTATCAAGGATTTAGTAAAGGATATTATACTGAGTTATTTTCAAATGCTACCACAGAAGATATTCGTAAAAAAGATTTAGAAGAATACTATAACAGTAGATTAAATAATCTAATAGTTTTAGATGAATCTAAATTAATTTCCACATCTAAATATGATCCAATAATAGAATTTGAAACAAAGTTTACTATAAATGAACGTTTGCAACAATTGGGAAGTTTAAAAGTAGTTTCAATTCCTTTTATAGATAAAGTTTATACAAAAGATATAATCAATGAGGCAACTAGAAATTATCCAATTTTATATGCAAATTATGAGTCAACAAATGAATATAATACAGAAATTATACTAAATATTCCAGAAGGTAAGAAGTTTGTTGAAATTCCAGAAAGTAAAGTATTTAGTTTTAAAAATCATCAATATAATATAAGCTATGAATTAGCTAAACCAAATCAACTGTTGGTTAAACGTAAAGTAACATTAGATTGGGAAGATATTCAAACTAGTGAATATGCACAATATAAAAAATATGTTGAAGATATATTAGCAACAGAAGAACAAATTGCTGGTTATAAATAATTAAAAAGTCCCAATCAAGGGACTTTTTTTATTGCCTAATTATAGAAATATATCGTTCTAAGCTTTCTTTTTCTGTTTGAGCAATAAACAGCAAAAAATCTTCATTATTGTTTGAAGTTTGTGCAATTTCTAATGCTTTATAATACTTCATTCTTGAGTCGTAATCTCCTTTGATGTTAGCAATTACATAGCCATTTTGCAAGAGAATAAGATTCATAATTAAACGAGAAGTTCTTCCATTTCCATCAATAAAAGGATGAATTGTTACCAATCTTTCATGCATTTCTGCTGCTAGAATTATAGGATGCATCTTATTTTTATTTTCTAAAAACCAAATAAAATAATCTTCCATAGCTTTTGCAACTAAAAACGGTTGTGGTGGCATATGAGCACTGCCTTTTATCATTACTTGCACTTTTCTATATTTACCAGCATCTTCTGGAATAATCCCTCGAAGAATTAAATTATGAATAGATAAAACTTCTCTTTCATTAAGCTGAAAGTTTCTATCAATTAACTGTTTTATGTAATTTATGGCTTCTTGATGATTAATAGCTTCAAGATGTTCTCTCATACTTTTTCCTGAAACCGTTAAACCTTCATTAACTACTAAATCAGTTTCTCTTAAGGTTAATGTGTTTCCTTCTATTTTGTTACTTTCAAAAGTGTATTCTAACTCTAAAGCTTGAGCAATTCTAAAACTATCAAACTGACGAAAGTTGTCTAATTCTTTTTTTAATAAATCAATATCAACTAAAATAGTTTGCAAATTTTTTGAAAGTGGTTTTCTTTTAAAAGCTGCATTATAAATAGCTTCTTCTTCTGCTAATTGTAATGCTTTTAAACCGAATTCTTCATCTTTGATTTCATATAGAATTCTTGCTTTGATCCATTCTATAATGAGTGTTTCATAATCAATTTCTAAAACTTCAGATAGTTTTTTTACTTGTTCTTTTGTTGGTTTTCTTGAGCCATTTTCAAATTTACTTATTAATGCTTGATCAATACCAATCAGTTGTGCTAACTCACGAGTTTTTAGATTTTTTTGCTCTCTAGCATTTTTTAACAAAGCATTCATAATATTGACAAATTAATTCTTGACAAATTTAGTCATAATTTTGAATAAAAAAAATTTAAAACGATTTTTTTATCCTGTCAATATCTCTTTTAGAATCTTGTTCTTTTAAAGATTCACGTTTGTCGTAATTTTTCTTTCCTTTTGCTAATGCAATTTCAAGTTTAGCTAAACCTTTTTCGTTGGTATATAGTTTTAAAGGAACAATAGTTAATCCTTTGTTTTGACTATCTTTTTCTAGCTTTTTTAATTCTTTTCTATTTAAAAGTAATTTACGTTCACTTTTAGATTTGTGATTGTAATACGTTCCGTATTGATATTCTTCAATATGAGAATTGATTATAAAAAGTTCATTATTATGAAATTCACAAAAACTTTCGGCAATAGAAGCTTTTCCTAATCGTATAGATTTGATTTCTGTACCAGTTAACACAATACCCGCATTGTATTTGTCTAATATTTCATAGTCAAATTTTGCTCTTTTGTTAAATATGTTAATCATTTTTTGCATAGATTGCAAATGTAAGGTAAAACATTAAAAAAGCAATAAATTTATGTTCATAAGATAATTTATAAAGTTATAAACAGTTTAATTTATGAATAAAAAAAGTATTACATTCGTAATAACTAATCTAAATTATTGCCACATGCGTAAAAATTATTTTAAATTTTTAATTTTTTCATTATTTGTTGTCGTGTCTTGTACTGATGACTCAAATATTGACGTAGAGAAAACTACAATAAATTTTGATGAAACTCTACTTTCAACAAAATTGATAAATCGAGCCATTAATGAGTCTGTGCAAGCTACAGGAAGATTTTATTGGAAAGATGCTTCACTTCAAATGTTATGGAGTGCTACACAGCATGGTAACAAATTAGTTACTATTGGTTTTGGAACTGACAAAGAAGATTTTGATAAATCTAAATCACCAAAATCAAGTGAAATAGAATCAGAATTATTAAACCTTATAGCAAATTCAGAAAAATTAGAAATTCACAAAATTGTAGTTTATAAAGATGAATTTTTAAATATATTTGATGTAGTTATTACTAAACAAGAAACATTAGAATTATTAAGAAAAAATCAAAAAATTAGATATGTTGAACCAGCAGATTACAAGTATTTTCAATATGAAACTGAAAATAATACCTACAAATCTTCAAGTTCTGGTAGTTCAGGTTGTGGTTTTGATACTGCAACATTAAGTACTTCGGATTATACTACTGTTACTCCAAACGCAAAAGCTCCTTGGACTTTTTATAAGCATAATATTCCAACTGCTTGGAATTATAGTTCTGGTGCTGGAATTACTGTAGGAGTTATCGATACAGGAATATCTCCAAGTCAAGTTTTAATGGGAAGTAGCTTTAACAATGGTTTATCTTCAGGAAGAACTATTCAAAAATACGGAACTTATGTAGATTCTATTTGGCCTTGGAGTTCTTCAACAGATGGACCAAACGACCAATGTGGTCATGGAACAAGTATGGCTTCAACAGTTGGAGCACCAAGAAATAACACTGGGATGCCAGTAGGAGTTGCATACAATTCAAATTTAATTACCTACAGAGCAGCATCAAATGTGGTTTTAGATGGTTATCACGAACAAAAAGGTGTTCAAAATGCATTTACTGGTTTAGGAAATAACTCAAATGTAAAAATCATTTCTATGTCAATGGGACATATTTTTTCTGTTGGAAGAATTGAAGATGGTGTTAGATATGCCAATAATAGAGGAAAACTAATTTTTTGTGCTGGAGGAACTTCAACTAGTTTTACCACTTTTGTAGGGGTTATTTTTCCGGCTTGGATGTCAGAAACTGTTGCTATAACGGGTTTGAAAGATACAACAAGTTATCAAAAATGTAATGTTTGTCATACTGGCTCTGAAATTGATTTTACAGTTGTAATGGAGCGTTCTTCGACAGGAAATACTTCTCCTGTTTTAAGTTATTATACAAATCAAGCAAATTATGTAGGTGGCTCGTCTGTTGCAACAGCTACAACAGCTGGAATTGCCGCTTTAGTATGGGCAAAACATCCAACTTGGACAAAAGATCAAGTGTTTACAAAAATGAAGCAGTCAGCAGCTTATTATCCAACTAAAAATTCACAATTTGGGTATGGAAATGTAAATGCACTTTTAGCAGTTCAATAATCTTAAATTAAATTAAATTGAAAGAACCATTCAGAATATTTCTGGATGGTTTATTTATTTGAATTATTCTTTAATCGATTTAAAATAAACTTTAATCGATTTTATATTGATTTCTCAGAAATTCTAGAGAAAATAAGTGGAATAATATAATTTATTAATATAAATTTAGCTGTAAAATTAAAATAAGAAGCTATAAATGAAAAATGTTTTCACGTTATTATTTGCAATTATCCTATTTGATTCTTGTGTAACTAAAGAAGAAGATAAATTGTTAGAACAAAAAAATGATGACACCATTCAACATAAAATTCAGATGATTGAAAGCGGAGGAATTATTTTACCGGATAATAGAGATAAATTATAATTTTTTGTTCTAAAATAGGTGTTATTTTATAAAGTTATTTTATATTTGTTTGTTTTGGTTGAACGATTTCTAATTAAGTAACACCTTTTTTATTCAATTTCAATATGGAAACTACATTGGAAAATCGCTTCAGAATTTAACACCTGAATCGATTTTTTGTTGTGAATATTTCCATCTGAAGTTGTTTCGTCAGCATGACCAAACCAAGGTTCAATACAAATAAACGGAGCATTTTGTTTAGTCCAAATTCCTAAAAAAGGAAAACTATCAAAACTTACTTTTAAATAAGGATTATTATTTTTTAGAACATTAACTTCATTAGATTGTAGATGTTTAAAAACCAAGGCATCATTCTCAAAGAGCGAATATTTTAATGGAATAAGACCATTTTTACTTTCAATTAAAGTTGATTTTCCATCAAAAAGTTCATTTTCTAAATGATGTGTTTTAAAACGTTCATCAATATTGAATTGTAAACTATAATCCTCAAAACGGGTTGGAATCGAGAAGGCAGGATGTGCTCCAATGTTAAAAGGCATAATTTTGTTAGAATTATTGATAACCAAATAACTGATTGTTAGTTTATTGTCTTCTAGTACATATTTTAATTGTAATTCAAATTCATAAGGAAAAACTTTTAAAGTTTCTTCATTTTGCATTAAAGATAATACTACCATGTTTTCAGACTTTTCAATAACTTTAAATTCAAAATTTCTTGCAAAACCATGTCTTGGCAAAGAATATTCTTTTCCATTTAATGTATAGGAATCATTTTTTAATCGACCAACAATAGGAAATAAAACAGGTGAAGTTTTGTTCCAGTAATGCTCATCAATTGTCCAAATATAATTGGTATTGTCTTTAAAGAAAGTTTCTAATTCAGCACCAAAGTGATTAATTGATGCTGAATAATTTTTATCTTTTAATAGTGTTTTCATTTATTCTTCTGCAATTCCTTTCCAATTTCTAATAATTCTACTCATAACAAACAAAATAATAACACAAACAATAAAGTTTATGGTTATCATATTTACAAAATTTTCTTGTAACCAATTATATTCTGGAGAATTGTAACCATATTCAATTGAATATTCATACGATTGATAATATTGCATGATTAAGCCATAAATTAAAGGAATCATTAGTGGAAAACTCCATAATAGAATATTTAAAACGACTCTTGAAAACCCTATACCTTTTCGTTGCATGTAAATTGCAGCAAAATATATTTTCAATATTCCAAAAGTGATTAAAACAAGATAGAAATAAGTTAAAACAGAAGGTATGAATAAAGTAAATATACCAAATAAGATATTTAGAACACCAACACAAACTACGGCAATTAACCAACTTTTACCAGTTGTTACTTTGAATGAAAATACCAGTAATGATAACCCTAAAGCACCACATAAAAAAGCTAAAAAAGCTTCATATTCTAAAAATACATTCGTATGAGCGTCGCTTATAGTATCATAATTAGATTTTAAAATGTCTTGCTGTACAAAATAATTTGAATATTTGTTTTGGTTTCTATTGTTAGGAATCATTTTATTTTCATAATCACCATATTGAGCCTCTGATTCATATTCGTCAAAATAAGGTTTTATATAAGTAAAATTTGCAAAATCTGGATATTTATATACTTCTTTAAACCATTTATTGGTTTTCAAATTAGTCTTTAACTGATGTTCATTTACAATTTTCAAATAATCATCCATTAAAGTTTTTACTTTTTCTTGTTGGTTATTGATTAACCAATTTTTTACTTCAATAACTTTTAGCGAATCTTCTTCTCTAGAAATTAAACTAAAATCATAAGATCTTCTGTTGAGTAACGAATATTGAGCGTATTTTTTTCCTTGAAATATCATGGAATCTTTATAAAACAACTGATAATATTGATATTCACCATTAATAATTGTGTCATTTAAAACTGATTTGGTAGAATCAACTTCTGTTTGAGCAAAATAACCATCAATAAATAAATCAGCTAAAGCAATAGTTTCACATCTTTTAGTAGCTTCTGTTTTAGAAAAATAACTTCTTTCGTGCAGTTGTTTTCCAATACTATATGGAATAAAAAAGGAAACCAATAGAAAACATATTACAAAAACTTGAAACCATTCATAAAATAAAGCATTTTTACTTTTCTTATAAAATGATTTTAAAGAATTGTTTTTAAAGTAATAAACTAACCAAAGAATAATGATTAATATAGCAATTAAAACACCAAACATTATAGCAGTTGTTTCGCTATCGTAATAATCTCTTCCTGTAAAATCGATGCTTCCATTTAAATAACCAATTCCAAAATATATAATATGAAACAGCATTCCAATCAGTAGCATGGGAACAAATTTAGTATTCCAAATCAAAGGATACTTTAATAATAATTTCTTTTGAATATCTTTAAGCATAATGATTTAGTTTACAAAAAAACGTCTTGTTGAATTAGAAATATTTCGCATATAACTAATGGTAACGTTTTGGTTAATTACAGTTTTCATAAAGTCGGTTACGGTAACATGATCAGGAAAAGTGGCAATTATAGTTCCACCGTTTTGTTCCATGTTTTGAAGATGTAAACTTTCAAAAGCAGTTTTTAGTTCGCTTAAAGATTGTGTGCTTTCAAATTCAATTACCAAATGTTTTTCGTCATTTTCTTTACCAGTATTTAGGTTTTTTTGAGAACCTTTTTTCAAGAAAACAACTTGATTAGAAGTTTTCTCCACTTCATACAATTGTTGCGAACTTAGAACAATTGCAATTGGTCTAAACGGTGAATTGGCTATGTTTCTAAAATCATCTAAAATGGTTTGTTGTGCCAAAATATCAAGATTTGCTAACGGTTCATCAATCAATAAAATTTTCGGTTTTCTAAGCAACATTCTAGCTAATTCAAAACGCATTTTATACCCAGAAGATAAATTATTCCAACCATGATTTCTGAATTTTCTCAATCCTAAACGAGTAATAATTAAATCAACAACCAAATTATTTTCTTCAGCAGAAAAACCATAACAACTAGCTGTAAACTCTAAGTTTTCATACATTGAACCTCTCCAAGTTTCTGTTCTTTGTGGAATATAAACTAATTTGGTTCTCAAATCAAAAGAATCATCATACTCAAAATTATAAGTAATAGTTCCACTTGATGGATGTAATTCACCACATAAACTACGTAAAAGAGTAGTTTTTCCATTACCATTTTCACCAACTAAACCAATTATTTCACCTGTTTTTATTTTTAAATCAATTGGACCAAGTGTAAATGAGCTATATTGTTTAACTAGGTTTTTAACTGAAATAATATTCTGATGTTCATTCAAACTTTTAGATTTTAAAAAAGCATGTAGTTCATCTAATAAAACATTTAGTTTATTCTTTATTTCTGATTCATTCGATTCATTTGTGTCTAACCAATTTAAAAACACATTGGTTTTTTCATAAAAAAGAATGTTTTCTGTATCCAAAGTAAAATCAATCACTCTTTTAATGACTTTATTGTAATCGTCAAAATGCAAAAGTTCTTTTACTTGTTGGAATTGTTTTTCAAATTCTGTCATATTTATTTAAAATTTCTTTTTAAAAGTGAATAATTAATGTATCCATAAATTTCCGTTATAGCATTAATTTTATACCAAATGAGCTTCTTTATAAGACCTTTTTTTTTAAAAAACTTGTTTTAAAGGACAATTTTCAAAATCAATTATGGCTTCAATAGAATTAAACTCTAATTCGTTTAAAGCAAAAGGCACTAATATTTTGACAGCTTTAGTTCTATAGTCTTTGTTACTATGTTATGGTAAAATAATTTAACCAAGTTCCGTTAATCTTCTAAATTGTATACGTTCAGAAGTTATTAATGGAAAAGGAGAAAAATTGAGCGTAAGCATTTACAAATATTTTAGATGTGAATATAGTAAATATTACAATTGCTAACCAAAATTTTCGTTAATTTGCTTATCATTAATTAAGTTAATATTAATAAAAAACCATTTCAATGAAGAACTTTTTCTCAAAAGCTATTACAATAGTAGCTTTATGTATTGGGTTTTCTAGTATTCAAGCACAAGAAACAAAAGAAAACAAGTACAGTTATGTGGATGCATTTGCACCTAATTTTTATACTAAAAACGGTAACGAATTCCGTTCTGCAAGTGGAAAACCAGGACCTAAATATTGGCAAAATAAAGCTGATTATAAACTAACAGCAAATTTAAATGAAACCGCAAAAACGATTACGGGTTCAGTAGAACTTACTTATACAAACAATAGTCCAGATGACATGGAATTTATTTGGATGTACTTAGAACAAAATTTATTTGCTAAAGATTCTCGTGGAAATGCAGTTGTGCCTGTTAGTGGTTCAAGAAATGGAGCAAAAGGAGAAGAATTTGATGGTGGACATAAAATAAGTAACTTAAATGTAGATGGAAAGTCTGCTAAGTATGAGATAACAGATACAAGAATGAAAGTTATGCTTGATAAGCCATTAAAAGCTAATGGTGGAAAAATTAAAGTTAGCATGAGTTTTTCATTTATTTCTCCAGAATATGGTTCAGATAGAATGGGATATTTACCAACGAAGAACGGAACAATTTATACAATTGCACAATGGTATCCTAAAATGGCAGTATATGATGACGTTAGAGGATGGAACATTCAACCTTACTTAGGAGCTGGTGAATTTTATTGTGAGTATGGAGATTTTGAAATGGCTATTACTGTTCCTTCAAATCATTTCGTGGTTTGTTCAGGAGATATTACAAATGCTTCTCAAGTAATGACTGCTACAGAGCAAGCAAATTGGGCAAAAGCTAAAGAAAGTGAAACTACTGTTATGGTACGTTCGTCTGATGATTTAAAAAAATTGACAGCTAATGGAACAAAAACATGGAAGTTTAAAATGGAAAACACCCGTGATGTTGCTTGGGCTTCTTCTGCAGCTTTTATTATTGATGCAGCAGGAATCAACTTACCAAGTGGTAAAAAAGCAATGGCAATTTCGGCTTACCCTATTGAAAGTGAAGGGCAAAAAGCTTGGACTCGTTCCACTGAATATACAAAAGCAAGTATTGAAGGTTATTCAAAAAGATGGTTAGAATATCCTTATCCGGCAGCAATCAACGTTGCAGGTAATGAAGGTGGAATGGAATATCCTGGAATAGTATTTTGTAAATACACTTCAAAAGGTTCAAGTTTATGGGGAGTTACAGACCATGAGTTTGGGCATGCATGGTTTCCAATGATTGTAGGTTCTAATGAAAGACAATTTGCTTGGATGGATGAAGGCTTTAATACTTTTATTAATGGTGTAAGTTCTGAAGATTTTAATGCAGGTGAATACAAAGAAAAAAAAATCAGTATGCATAGAATGGCTGAATATTTGACGAATCCTTCATTAGAACCAGTATATACTGCTCCTGATGGAATGAAAGAACGTAATTTAGGTACTCTTGCTTATTATAAACCAGGTGCAGCTTTAGATTTACTTCGTAATGAAGTTTTAGGAAAAGAGCGTTTTGATAGAGCTTTTAGAACTTATGTAGAAAGATGGGCTTTTAAACACCCAACACCAGATGATTTCTTTAGAACTATGGAAAATGTTTCAGGTGAAGATTTAGGATGGTTCTGGAGAGGTTGGATTTTAAACAATTGGAGATTAGACCAAGCAGTAACAGGTGTAAAGTATAATAAAAATAATCCGAAAAACGGTGCCATAATTTCAATTGAAAATTTAGAGAAAATGGCAATGCCAGTGACTTTAGAAATTGAAACGATTTCAGGAAATAAAGAAATTGTAAAATTACCTGTAGAAGTATGGCAACGTAATACTAGTTGGTCATTTAATTATAATTCAACAGAAGAAATAAAAAAGGTAACAATTGATCCAGAGAAAGTATTACCAGACTCAAATGACGAAAATAATATTTGGAAAACAGAAGGATTTGAAGCTCCAAAACCAGGAAAATATGCTGCTTATGTTGGAGAATATTCAAGTAAACAAGTACCTGTTACAATTAGTGTTTATGAGGAAGGTGATCAATTAATTATGGCTGCAAATGGAGAAGAGTTAGCAGTAGAAGACAAAGGAAATGGAACTTTTACCGAATCTTCTCAAGGAATGGAAATTAAGTTTGCTGATGATAAAAAAAGTTTTAAATTAGCAGTTCAAGGTCAAAACTTTGATTTTACTAGAGATTAGATTTTTTAAACAAGCTTTAATACAAAAAAGGACTTCAGAAATGGAGTCCTTTTTTTATGTGCGAGAAGAGTTTATATCCTCTTTAAAAAAAATATAAGTTTTATAATAAGAAATGAATAATTACTCAAAATTCTGTAACAAATTGATTAAATCCTGTAAAACGAATTATGTATAGTGATTGTATGTTTGTAATGTTATTAATCATTAAAAATATAACATTATGAAAAAGTTAAGCCTATTATTAATTGCAATGAGTGTTATCTCATGTAAAAATACAGATAAGTCGGATGCAGATTTAGCCAAAGAAGCAACCTTAGACTCTTTAGAAGTTGTTTATGCAAAACAAAGAGTAATCGATTCTATGAATGATGCTATGGTTAGACAACAAGCACAACAAAAAGAAGTTATAATTGTAAATCAAACTGCCGCAACTCCTGAAAAGAAAAAAATGAGTGGAGCTGTTAAAGGGGCTCTTATTGGAGCAGGAGTAGGAGCCGTAACTGGAGCAGCAGTTAGTGATCAAAAAGGAAAAGGAGCCGTTATAGGTGGTTTAGCTGGAGCAGGTGTTGGAGCAGGTACAGGAGCTATTATTGACGATAAGAAAAAGAAAGAATAATGAAATATTATATGAGTTAGTGCTATATAAGTTGGTTAGTTAAGATTACTTTATTACCATTTAGTATTCTTGCTAGAAACCCTTTCAGTTTTGCTGAAAGGGTTTCGTATTTTTATTAGTACCTATTTAATACTCTGATTTTAATAGAGAAAAAACAGCTGAATCTTCATAAATTCCATCTTTTAGATAATGATTTCGAAGTAAACCTTCTTGAATGAAGCCAAATTTGGTAAGTAATTTAAAAGAAGGAATGTTTTCTAAGCTCAATAAAGCTTCAATTCTTAACAAGTTCATTGTTTCAAAGCCATAGGAAATAATTGGTTTTAATGCTTCGGTCATTAGACCTTTATTTTTATAATCGTCACTGATTAATCCATATCCAATTTCTGCTCTGTTGTGATCAGTGTACCATGTATGATAACCACACCAACCAATAACTAATTGAGTTTTTTTATCAATGAGTTGAAAATAAACAAAGGTTTTGTTGTAAGTAGCTAATCCTTTTTTGTGTTTTACTTGTTCTTTTTTTAAATCTTCTAAAGAAGTTAATCCTAAGAAATGCAATTGTTCTTTTTCTGAAAGTGTTTTGTAGATATGGTCATACACTTCAGGAGTTAGTTTTCTGAGTAAAAGACGTTTGGTATTTAGGGTGGTTAGTTGCATTTTTATAATTAGATAGTAAATGTAAAAAATCAATTTGAATAATTTCTAATTTTAGTTTTTAAAAATCTCTAACGAATATTAAAATTATCCTAAATTCTTTTGAAAACTGAGCTTATTGCTGTAATTTTAAAATATTAATTAAAAAACAGAAAACTATATGCAAATACAGATTAACACCGACAACAACATTGAAAACAGTGAGAGATTAACTAACTTTTTTTCAAATGAAGTGAAAAATGAATTGGAACGTTTTGATAACCTAATAACAAGAGTAGAGGTTCATTTTGGAGATGAAAACAGTGAGAAATTCGGTAAAAATGATAAACGTTGCTTAATTGAAGTGCGTGTAGCTAAAAAGGAACCAGTTGCTGTTACTGATTACGCAGACACAATCGAAAAGGCTTTTAATAATTCGCTTACTAAAGTGAAAAAAGTACTGAATTCTACTCATGAGAAAATGAGAGAAAATTATTAATTTAGATTATAGGTCAAAAGGTTTTGGATTCATAATGATAAAATTAATTCATTATATACATTTAAAAAATCTGAAATAAATTTTGGTTAAAGCAAAACACCCAACATTCTATTTTGAACGTTGGGTGTTTTCAATCAAACTAACTAAACTATACTAAATTAAACTAAACAAAAATCAATTTCAAGTTCAATAGCAATTTCAAAATGTAATCTGCTAACTAATTACTGAACACTGAATACTACTTATTCATTTCTAAAAACTAATTTACCATCAAAACTATCTAGTAATATTATACTATCTGTAGTAATTTTTCCAGATAAAATATCTTTTGATAATTCGTTTAAAACTTCTCTTTGAATTACTCTTTTTACAGGTCTTGCTCCGTATTGTGGATCGAAACCTTTTTCGGCTAAATAATCAATTGCTTCAGGTGTAGCATCAAGCGTTATTTGTTGATGAGCTAACATTTTGGTTACTCCTTTTAATTGAATGCTCACAATATTTCTTATGTCTGCATTAGTTAATGGGGTGAATAATACAATTTCATCAATACGATTAATAAATTCTGGTCGAACAGTTTGTTTCAACAAACCTAAAACTTCCACTTTTGCAGTTTCAGTTGCAGCTTCTATACTTCCTTTTAAATTATCAAACTTCTCTTGTATAATATCACTTCCCATATTGGAAGTCATGATGATAATTGTGTTTTTAAAATCAGCTGTTCTTCCTTTGTTATCGGTTAAACGGCCTTCATCTAAAACTTGTAGCAATATATTGAAAGTATCAGGATGCGCTTTTTCAATTTCGTCTAACAAAATCACAGAATACGGTTTTCTTCGAACAGCTTCTGTTAATTGTCCACCTTCGTCATAACCAACATATCCTGGAGGAGCACCCACTAAACGACTTACGCTATGTCTTTCTTGGTATTCACTCATATCGATTCGCGTTAAAGCACTTTCATCATCAAATAAATATTCGGCTAACGCTTTGGCTAATTCGGTTTTACCGACTCCAGTTGTACCTAAGAATAGAAATGAACCGATTGGTTTTTTCATGTCTTGTAAACCAGCACGACTTCTACGAACAGCATCACTCACAGCTACAATAGCTTCTTGTTGACCTACAACTCGTTTGTGTAATTCGTTTTCTAAATTCAATAGCTTTTCACGTTCCCCTTGAAGCATTTTCATTACTGGAATTCCAGTCCATTTGGCTACAACTTCTGCAATATCTTCACGAGTTACTTCTTCTTTAATTAATGAAGTTCCCGATTGATTTTCGGCTAATTGAATTTGTAAAGCATCTAAATTTTCTTGAGCTTCTTTGATTTTTCCATAACGAATTTCGGCTACTTTTCCATAATCACCATTTCGTTCAGCTTGTTCAGCTTCTAATTTTAAATCTTCAATTTCTTGTTTTACACTTTGAATATTGTCTACAACGTCTTTTTCAGCTTTCCATTTGCTGTATATTTCATTGCGTTCTTCTTTCAAGTTGGCTAAATCTAAACCAAGACCTTTTAATTTTGTTTCATCATTTTCTCTCTTTATGGCTTCGATTTCAATTTCTAATTGCATGATTTTTCTATCCAAAACATCTAATTCTTCAGGTTTTGAATTGATTTCCATACGCAATTTAGAAGCCGCTTCATCCATCAAGTCAATGGCTTTATCTGGAAGAAAACGATTTGTAATATAACGCTGTGATAATTCAACTGCACCAATAATAGCATCATCTTGAATTCTTACTTTATGATGGGTTTCATATTTTTCTTTAATTCCACGTAAAATAGAAATTGCACTTTCAGTATCTGGTTCATCCACAATAACTTTTTGAAAACGTCTTTCTAATGCTTTGTCTTTCTCAAAATATTTTTGATATTCATCCAAAGTCGTTGCACCAATGGCACGAAGTTCTCCACGAGCTAAAGCAGGTTTTAAGATATTGGCTGCATCCATAGCACCTTCACCACCACCAGCACCAACTAAAGTGTGAATTTCATCAATAAATAGGACAATGTCACCTTCGGCAGAAGTTACTTCTTTAACTACAGCTTTTAAACGTTCTTCGAACTCACCTTTGAATTTTGCACCAGCGATTAAAGCACCCATATCTAAAGAAAAAACAATTTTATCTTTTAGATTTTCAGGTACATCACCATCAACTATTCTATGCGCTAAACCTTCTGCAATTGCTGTTTTACCAACACCAGGTTCACCTACTAACATTGGGTTGTTTTTGGTTCTTCTGGTTAAGATTTGTAATACTCTACGAATTTCTTCATCACGTCCAATCACTGGATCTAGTTTTCCACTTTTAGCTAATTCGTTTAAGTTTTTTGCATATTTATTTAAGGCATTATACGTTTCTTCGGCTGAAGCTGAGGTTACTCGCTCTCCTTTTCTTAATTCGGCAATAGCACTTTCTAATCCTTTTTCGGTAACTCCTTGATCTTTTAAGATTTGAGCAATTTTACTTTTTGATTTGAAAATAGCTAAAATTAAATGTTCGATAGAAACGTATTCATCATTCATTTTTTTGGCAATGGCAATAGCTTCGTTCAACATGTATGATGTATCACGAGACAACTGAATTTCACCACCTGTTACTTTTGCAAAACTTTGTAATGTGCTTTCTAACACTTTTTTGAAAAGGTCAATGTTTACATTTAGTTTTTTTAGAATAAATGGAGTTACGTTTTCATCGACTTCTAACAAACCTTTAAAAACATGTTCGTTTTCAATTTGTTGATGGCCGAGACTTTGCGCAATTTGCTGAGCTTGTTGCAAAGCTTCTTGCGATTTAATGGTTAAATTGTTTAAGTTCATATATTTTTTTATTTAAATCTGTTTTAAAACTAACATTTCAATTAACTTAATTGTTTTACATTTGTTGTGTACAAATCAATAAATGTACCTATACAAAATTAACGACAAAATGACTGTTTTTAGATGATATTTATCATATTTATCGGTCAAAATGTCTTAAAAACAGACAATTATGGGATTTTTAGATAAATTATTTGGAGGAAACCCTTCAGAAGAAAAAAATGAAAATAGAGTAGAAGCTAAATTTTATACTTTAGATGATATTAAATTATTGGATGAAGTTGACGCTATTTCACAAACAAAACCAGTGGTGCTTTTTAAACACAGCACAAGATGTAGTATTAGTCGTTTTGCATTAAAACGTTTTGATGCTGAATTTAATTATGCTGATAATCAAATAGATTGGTATTTGTTGGATTTATTAAACCACAGGGATATTTCAAATGAAATTGCCCAACGCTACACTATTCAGCATCAATCGCCACAAATTTTAGTAATAAAAAGTGGTGTTTGTGTTTTTTCATCAACTCACGATGGAATTGATGCTAATGATTTGAAACGTTTTTTATAAAATCATAAATTTATGAATAAAGTCTAACTTTTTATTCATGTGTCTTAATATTAAGTTTTTAAAATTTCTCATTAAGTTTTTTATTTTTTAATTAAAAGTTAATCAAATGTTAATTTTAAAAATATTATGTAAGAAAATAATTATTATTTAAAATGAACTATTTGTTTTTTTGTATCAATTTGATGATTATTTATCAATTTTTTTACAAATAAAACAAAAGGGATGTTAATATGTTGAGACATTGTAAATAGAGGTTTCTTTATATTTAATTGATTTTTTTTTTCATCAAATTATAATTTTTTCAGGTAAGATTCATTCGACACTGATTTTTCATTTTGTTTTTCGATTATTTTTGAAGACTAACTAATCTAATATTTATGAAGAAAAACAATCTATTAACAGTAATGTTTTTTTTGATTGGGTTTACCTTATTTGCCCAACAGAAACAAATTTCAGGGACAGTTTCTGATTCAACAGGTCCTTTAACGGGTGTTACCGTCGTTAACAAAACAACATCGAGCGGAACTACAACGGATTTAGATGGAAACTACACAATTACTGCAAGTGAAAATGATCTATTAGAATTTTCATTTGTAGGTATGGAAAAGCAATCTGCTTTAGTAGGAAAGACAAACTCAATTAACGTAGTTTTAAAAGAGAACATTGAATCTCTTGAAGCGGTAGTTGTGATAGGTTACGGAACTCAGAAAAGAAGTGAAGTTACGGGTTCAGTTTCTCAGATTAAAGGTGATGCTATTCAGAATTTAGTAACTCCGAGTTTTGAAAGTCAATTAGCCGGAAGAGCAGCAGGTGTTCAAATTACTACTTCTAATGGTATAGTTGGAGATGTTCCAAGAATTAGAATTAGAGGTATTTCGTCTATTAATTCAGGGACATATCCTTTAATTGTTATAGATGGTTTACCTGTTTATACTGGTGATATCGGTGGTTTTGCCAATACAAATGCCTTGGGAGATTTAAATCCTAATGATATTGAAACTTATGATGTTCTAAAAGATGGTGCAGCTACCGCTATTTACGGGTCTAGGGGTGCAAATGGAGTTATTTTAATAACTACCAAAAAAGGAAAAAAAGGTACTCTTCAAGTTGATTACAACAGTGTAGTGGGGTTTGCGTCAGCTGTAGAAACATTTGATTTGTTAAAAACGAATGACTTTTTGACTATTGCCAATGAAAAAAGAGCTAATAGAGGTCAACCAGATTGGGCAATAGGAAATGAATATGATACAGATTGGCAGTCGGCAGTTTTAAATAAGAGTGCTTTACAAATGAACCATAGCTTATCTTTTAGTGGTGGGTCAGATAAAACAAGATATTTTTTATCAGTAGCTTATGCAGATCAAGAAGGTGTTGCAATAGCAAATAATATGAAACGTTATAATATCAGAACCAATTTAGAGCATGATATTAATAAATGGTTAACTATGGGTGCTGGTATTTCTTTAACTAGAACTGAATATAATGGATTGAATACAGGAAGAAGTTCATTATCGGGTAATATATTTAATGCTACAAGACAATTGCCAAACACACCAATTTATGATGCTACTCATCCTACAGGATATAATTTATCAGCGGATAATTCTGTGGTAGGTCAGGGTACTAATACCGATCCAGTTGGTGATAATATTACTAATATTATTTATGTTTTAGACAATAATAGATATTATTCTAAAGTGAATAGAACTTTGGCAAATATGTTTGCTTCTGCTAAGTTAACGAAAGAATTAACTTTTAGAATGCAAGGTAGTGTTGATAATCCTTTAACAAGTGGTTTTTTATATTGGAATCCAGTTCATGGAGATGGAAGAGGGTCTAATGGTAGATTACAAAATGATAATACTGATTTATTACGTTGGAATTGGCAAAATAATCTATCATATAATAAAACCTTTTTAGATTCTCATAATGTATCAGCAACTTTGGTATCAGAATATCAAAAACAAAAAAATCAATATATTTTAGGAGTTGGGACTGATTTATTAGATCAATTTTACAATCAGAACTTAGTAACAGGCTCATATGGTACACAAGAATCTGGAGGAAGTGTAACTGAAAACGGAATTATATCCTATTTAGGTAGATTATCATACAATTATAAACAAAGATATTTTTTACAAGGTTCTTTTAGAAGAGATGGGATTTCTAGTTTAGGAGATGTTAACAGATGGAGTAATTTTACAGGGTATTCTGCAGGTTGGAATGTTGCTAATGAAGAATTCATGGCAAGTATTAACAAATATATTAATGAGTTTAAAATTAGAGGTTCATATTCTCAAGTAGGAAATGCGAGTATTGGAAACTATCCATATTTAGGTTTAACTACAGCATCCCAATATGGCACACTTAACGGCATTGCGTTTTCTCAATTTGGAAATGATGCATTAAAATGGGAATCAAGTAAGAAAACTGATTTTGGGGTTGATTTAGGTTTGTTAAATAACAAATTAAAACTAACATTTGATTATTTTAAAAATGACATTGATGGGTTAATTTTACAAGTGCCTGTAGCTCATTCCTTAGGAGTTCCAAATAATTTTATTTCAAAAAACATTGGAGCATCCTTAAATAAAGGTTTGGAATTTTCTGTAGACTATAATGTTATAGATAAAAATAATTTTAAATGGAATATTGGAGCAAACTTAACTTTAACTAAAAATGAAATTGTTTCACTGCCAAATGGAGCAGATATTTTGGGAGGTTCAAGTACAGATACTAATATAGCACCAAATATAATAATTAGAGAAGGTGAATCAATGAATTCTATCTATGGTTATCAATATTGGGGAGTAAATCCTGCAAATGGAAATCCTGTTTACTATAAAGCAGATGGTTCACTAGTACAAGGTAATATTCCAACAAGCACTTATTTTGTTTTTGATCTTGCTAATCCTGGAGATTTGAGTACAGCTTCTTCTTTAGTAGCCTCAGAAGACAAAAAGATTCTAGGAAATACTCTACCAACTTATTACGGAGGTTTTAATTCAAATTTTTCATATAAAAATTTAGATTTGAGTTTCTTATTTAGATTCAGTGGAGGGAATAAAGTGTTTAATTCTACTAGAAGAGATTTAGTAACTCAAAATTTAAACAATAATAGTACAGAAATTTTAGGAAGATGGCAAAGTGTTGATCAGCCTGGAGATGGAGTTACTCCAATGTTATATGCAAGTTCAAACACTTTTACAAATTTAACGGGTGCTGCTACAACTAGATTTGTTGAAGATGGTGATTTTATTAGTTTGGACAATGTTTCTATAGGATATAGTTTACCACAATCTATAACTAGTTTAGTGAGAGTTGATTCATTTAGATTTTTTGTGCAAGCTCAAAACATTTTAATGATTACTAAATACAAAGGATTAAATCCTGAGATGGAAACATCAGGAGTTGATTTAAATGGAACACCTAGAGCAAAAGTATTTTCTTTTGGTGTTAATGTAAAATTGTAAAAATATTGAATATGAAAAAAATAGTAAAAATTTTAGGACTTTGTGTTTTAGTATATAGTTTTAATTCTTGTACAGAAGAAGCTATACTAGACTTGCAACCTATTAATAACATTTCTATCGACGATGCGTTTTCATCACCTTCGTTGATTGAAAGCTCAATGAATGGAGTTTATAATGCAGCGGCAATAGGTCAATATAATTCTACTACTTCAAATGGAGGTAGAGGATATGTTTGGGGAGCGGCATATGTACAGCAAGGAGATTGTAGAGGGGAAGATGTTGTTAATACAGCAACTTTTTATCAATTAACTTATACAGCAACTTATGATCCTACCACTGCAAACAATGTTTACTTCTGGGTTGATGGGTATAGATTAATAAATAGATGTAATTTAATGATTGAAGGAGTTAATAAAGCTGTTGCTGCAGGTATTATTTCTCAAGATGTAGCAAATAACTATATCGGGCAATCTAAATTTTTGAGAGCAATTACTCATTTTGAATTATTAAATCATTTTGCAAAAACCTATAATGATACACCAGGGGCAACTCATTTAGGTATTCCTTATAGAGAAGTTGGAGTGGATACACAAGCTGAAATAGATTCAGAATTATTAAAACCAAGAAACACTGTTGCTGATTGTTATACAAAAATTCTTGCCGATTTAAATGATGCTGAATTGATGATTACTAATACAGAATTAACTAAAGCTTCAAAAAATGCAGCAATTGCATATAAAACGAAAGTTTACTTACATAAAAGAGACTGGGATAATGTAATTTTAGAGGGTAATAAGTTAACTAGTTATAGTTTAGGAACATCACCATCAATAGCTTTTGATAGTCCCTATTCAAATAGTGAATCTATATTTTCAATTCTTCATGCAGCTACTAATAATCCAGGTGTGAATGCAGCATTAGCTTCTCAATATAATAGAAGAAGATTAGTATGTATTAGTCCAATTATTTGGAGAGACCCTAGTTGGTTAAATGATGATAAGAGAAGGTCAGATAATTCAACTTCAACAGAATCTGGAACTGGAATGGTGTTTACTTTTTCAGGTAGAAAATATACTAATAAATATAGAGATGGAGTTACTTATACAGATCCTGCTCCAGTTATTAGATACGCTGAGGTAGTTTTAAATATGGCAGAAGCTTATGCTAGAAAAACTAATCCAGATTTAACTAATGCACTTGCAAAACTAAATGAAGTAAGAAATAGAGCTTTAACGGATGTATCTACGCAGGCATACACAAGTACTTCTTTTACAACACCAGCAGCTATGGTTGGTGCAATATTGAAAGAAAGAAGGATTGAATTTGTCATGGAAGGAAAAAGATGGGGAGACATTCATAGATTACAAGGGGATAATTTACAACCAATAAATGGTATACCTGCAAAAGTTGCAAATGGAAATCCTGCTGCATCAACATTTACACTAGGGACACCTTATACTGGTGCTTTAGGAGTTGCAAGTATTCCGTATAGTGACTTTAGGTTTTTATGGCCAATACCACAAATTGAATTAAATAATAATCCAACTTTGGCTGCACAACAAAATCCTGGTTGGTAATTTTTTTGAGTTATGTTTAAGAAGCTATCTAATTTATTAATTAGGTAGCTTTTTTTTAAATATTAACTATTACTGTAGGAAAATTAAATACACTTTTTTTATCCAAAAAAAGTGTATTTATCGTATTTATAAACGAGTTAATTAGTAGGTTATGTAAAAAAGAGTGAAAACACTTATTAATTTTAAGTAAAAACAATTATCTTTGTAAAACACATAAAATAAAAGGATTATGAAAAAAAGAATTACTTTCTTATTTCTGTTCTTTGTAGGAACGATGCTATCGCAAAGTTTTATTACTACATGGAAGACAGACAATGTAGGTACATCAGCTTCAAATCAAATTACGATTCCAACACAAGGGAATGGATACAATTTTAGTATCGATTGGGAAAATGATGGTATAATAGACGATACTAACGTAACAGGAACTATTACACACACCTACCCAACAGCTGGAACTTATACTGTAGCTATTACAGGTAATTTTCCTAGAATTTATTTTAACAATACTGGGGATAGATTGAAAATTCTTAGTGTTAATCAATGGGGAAATATTCAATGGAATACTTTCCAAAACTCATTCTATGGATGTTCTAATTTGGTGATTAATGCAAGTGATGCTCCTGATTTAACTTCTGTAACTAACCTAGCAAATGCTTTTAGAGAAGCATCTTCTATGAATCAAAATCTTAGTTTGTGGAATGTAAGTAATGTTACAAATATGGCTAACATATTTAATGGAGCTACTCTTTTCAACCAAAATATTAGTGGCTGGAATGTAAGTAATGTCACAAACATGGGAGGAATGTTTAGAGACGCATCTTCATTTAACCAAAATATTAGTGGCTGGAATGTAAGTAATGTCACAAACATGGGAGGAATGT
>NZ_CAWUIC010000016.1:0-80493 GCF_963922255.1 uncultured Flavobacterium sp.
AACCCCTCTTACATGGATGAAAACCATGCGTCCTAACCGATAGACGAACGGGCCAACATTTCTGTATTGCGGATGCAAAAATACAACTATTTTTTATTTTCGCAACAGAAATTTATTTTTTTTTAATAGGCTTTTGCAAATAAAACTCTACGCTCTGATTTTGAGCCAGTTAAAATACATTTTCCTTCCTCAACTCTTCCATCTAAAGGAATACATCTGATTGTTGCCTTAGTTAATTCCTTGATTTTTTCTTCTGTCTCTGCAGTTCCATCCCAATGAGCCGAAACAAAACCTGTTTTGTTTTCTAATACATCTTTAAACTCTTCAAAATTCTGAACTTCAGTAATATGTGCATCCCTATAATTCAAAGCCTTATTAAACAAATCAGTTTGAATAGTCTCTAATAAGTCAGAAATATAGCTTACAATTCCCTCTTGAGCAATAACTTCTTTTGTTAAAGTATCTCTTCTTGCAATTTCAAAAGTTTTATTTTCTAAATCTTTTGGTCCAACCGCAATTCGAACTGGAACACCTTTTAATTCCCATTCAGCAAACTTAAATCCTGGCTTGTGTGTTGTTCTATTATCAAACTTAACAGAAATATTTAATTTTTTAAATTGAGCTACTAAATCATTTACAACAGTTGAGATTCTCTCAAATTCTTCATCTGTTTTAAAAATAGGCACGATCACAACCTGAATTGGAGCCAAGTTTGGTGGCAAAACCAATCCTAAGTCATCAGAGTGTGTCATTACTAAAGCTCCCATCAAACGTGTTGAAACTCCCCATGAAGTTCCCCAAACATATTCTTGTTTACCTTCTGCATTTGCAAATTTAACATCAAAAGCTTTGGCAAAATTTTGACCTAAAAAGTGAGACGTTCCTGCTTGAAGTGCTTTTCCATCTTGCATTAAAGCTTCAATACAATACGTTTCTTCAGCTCCAGCAAAACGTTCCGTTTCAGTCTTCAATCCTTTTATAACCGGAATTGCCATGAAATTTTGAGCAAAATCAGCATAAACATTCATCATTTTTTCAGATTCTTCGATTGCTTCTTGTCTGGTTGCATGAGCTGTATGACCTTCTTGCCATAAAAACTCTGCAGTTCTCAAAAATAAACGCGTACGCATTTCCCAACGAACCACATTTGCCCATTGATTAATTAAAAGAGGTAAATCTCTATAAGATTGAACCCAACCTTTGTAGGTTGACCAAATAATTGCCTCACTAGTAGGACGAACGATAAGCTCTTCTTCTAATTTTGCATTTTCATCAACTTTTAATTTTCCAGGATTTTCTTCATCATTTTTTAAACGATAATGCGTTACGATAGCACACTCTTTTGCAAAACCCTCAGCATTTTTCTCTTCAGCTTCAAACATACTTTTGGGCACAAAAAGAGGAAAATAGGCGTTCTGATGACCTGTTTCTTTAAACATTCTATCTAATTCGGCTTGCATCTTTTCCCAAATTGCAAAACCATATGGTTTGATAACCATACATCCTCTTACTCCTGAATTCTCGGCTAAATCGGCTTTTACAACTAATTCGTTGTACCATTTAGAATAATCCTCTGCTCTTTTTGTTAAGTTTTTACTCATTACTAATGGATTGGCATAAAAATTGTTACTATTTCTTATATAAATTTTAACTAAAATATTCGACAAAACTAACTATTTTTGTGAAGTCCAACAATAAAAACTTGCTATTATGAAAACTATTTACCAAACTGTTATAAAAAAATATCAATTATTACTATTAGGTGTAATAATGATTACTATATCGTCTTGTAGTTCATTTAAGAATTCTTCTTATGATGATTATGACGGAATTTATAGTTCTTCGACATCAGAAACTACGAGGGATGAAAATCAAACTTATAATCCAGTAAATTCTAACAATTTGTATGTTGACAAATTTAAAGATATGCAAGAAGAGTTTGGTGGAGCTGAATATTTTACTGATGTAGACTCATATAGCTCAAATCAAGTAGACACTGTTTATGTCGTTGAAAGAAGTTATGCTGGTTGGGGAAATAACTCAAATGAAGTAAATATAAATTATTATAACAATGGTTGGAATAATTGGGGTTGGGGCTTTAATTCTTGGTATGGCCCAGGATGGAACAATGGCTTTTATTATGGAAATACTTGGGGATTAGGTTTCTACTATGGCTGGAATAACTGGTACAACCCCTACTATGGCTATGGTTTTGGATGGAATAATTGGTACAACCCTTATTTTGGTGGATATTATATTGGTCACTACAACAATCATGTGTCTTATAATAGTGGTATTAGAGGAAGAAATGGAATTTATTCAGGAAGAAGTTCAGGAAGAACTGCAACAGTCTTAGGTAGAAAAAGTCAAATAGGAAACTCTTCTGCAAGAAGTACTACTAGAACTCGTTCAAATTCAACAACAAGATCAACATCAACAAGAAGTAATAACTCAACTGTCTCTCCTAGAAGCACGACAACTAATCCAAGATCAACTTCTACGAGAACTACAACAACGCCAAGAAGTAGCAATTCAAGCGGAACTTATGGTGGAAGTAGGTCATCTGGTAGTTCTTCAAGAGGAACTTCAGGTGGAGGTAGATCTTCAGGTGGAGGTGGTCGTGGAGGACGCGGTTAAAAAATAATTGATTGAAATAGAAAGAAATAAAATATACTATGAAAAAAATATTATTATCCTTGTTAATAGGAAGCTCTTTTATTGGATTTTCACAAGAAACAACACCTAATGACGCACTAAGATATGCTGTAGAGGATTTGAACGGGACAGCCCGATTTAGAGCACTAAGTGGTTCAATGGGAGCGATTGGTGGAGATTTATCAGCTATTAATATTAACCCTGCTGGTTCTGTAGTTTTCAAATACAACACATTCAGTGCAAGTGTTTCTGGATTTAACAAAAAAAACAATTCGACCTATTTTGGCTCAAGTTCTAGTGAAAGTAATTTTAAATTGGATTTAAATCAAATTGGAGCTGTTTTTGTTTTTGATAATACGGATGAAAAAAGTGATTGGAAAAAATTAAGCTTTGGTGTAAACTATGAAAACACTAATAATTTTAACAACCAAGTTTTCTCAAAAGGTATAAACCCTTATAATTCAATTGGAAATTATTTCTTGAATTTTGCACAAGGAATTGATGTAGAATACTTAACTACTTTAGATGGTGAATCAATTGGTAGTTTATACAATTACCTTGGAGAAACTGTTGGCCTGGGTTTTGCAGCCCAACAAGCCATGTTAGGATTTCAAGGCTATATATTTGACTTGGATGATTCAGGATCCTTTGAAAGTTATGCCTCAAATGTACCAACAGGAGGAAACTTCTATCAAGAAAATTACATAAAATCAAGAGGATACAATGGAAAATTAACTGGAAATTTTGCAGCTAACTACGCTGACATTTTATCCTTAGGAATGAATTTAAATATTCATTTTACAGACATCACAAAATCTACTTCAGTGTATGAGAGTAATAACAACATAGGCACGACAGCCTCAACGGTTGATAGGATACAGTTTGAAAACGATTTATATACTTATGGAAGAGGCTTTTCATTTAATTTAGGAGCAATTGCAAAAGTTACTAATGAGCTTAGATTAGGGTTGGCCTATGAATCACCAACTTGGTATGCTTTAAATGACGAATTAACTCAACGATTAATTGTAGTTAATTCTGATGCCAATGGGACTTATACTGATGTGATTGACCCTAACGTTGTTAATATTTACCCAAGTTACAACGTTCATACCCCAAGTAAATGGACAGGTAGTGCTGCTTATATTTTTGGAACAAAAGGATTTATCAACGTTGATATTTCAACAAAAGATTATAGCAATACTAAATTCAAACCTAAAAATACTAAATTATATGCTGACTTAAATGATGAAATGAATGCTAATTTAAAGAACGCAATTACATACAATATAGGAGGAGAATATAAGATTAAACAAATCAGTTTAAGAGCAGGTTACAGATTTGAAGAAAGCCCATATAAAGTGGATCAAGTTTATGGTGATTTAATTGGATATTCTGGTGGTCTTGGCTATAGCTTTAACAATGCTAGAATAGATTTATCTTACGCAAACACACACAGAAATTACAATCAAAGTCTTATTTCATCAGGAATGGATGATCAAGCAAGAATCAATAGTAAAAATGACAATGTTAGCTTAAGTTATACTGTAACTTTCTAGAATTCTCTAAATAAGAAATGTAAAAACTACTTCATTTGAGGTAGTTTTTTTTTATTGAATTAGTAAAATATGAACAAACTAAATCATAAAAATTATGTAAACCAAAACAATTACATTTAAAAAGCGTAATTTTGCACTCCAAAACTCAGAAATAAATTTTCAATTCCATGAGAACCAAATCTTTAAAGAAAAATAAAATCAACGTAATTACGTTAGGATGCTCAAAAAATGTTTATGACAGTGAAGTTTTGATGGGGCAACTAAAAGCCAATGGCAAAGAAGTGACTCATGAAGCTAAAAAAGATGAAGGAAACATCATCGTAATTAACACCTGTGGTTTTATCGACAATGCAAAGGAAGAATCAGTAAATACTATTTTAGAATATGCTGATAAAAAAGAAAAAGGTTTAGTAGATAAAGTTTTCGTTACAGGTTGTCTGTCTGAGAGATATAGACCCGATTTAGAAAAAGAAATTCCAAATGTGGATCAATATTTTGGTACTACTGAATTACCTCTTTTATTAAAAGCGTTAGGTGCAGATTACAAACACGAATTGATTGGGGAACGTTTAACGACAACTGCAAAAAATTATGCCTATTTAAAAATTGCTGAAGGTTGTGATAGACCATGTAGCTTTTGTGCGATTCCATTGATGCGAGGAAAACATGTCTCTACTCCTATTGAAAATTTGGTTATTGAAGCTGAAAAATTAGCTAAAAATGGTGTCAAAGAATTAATCTTAATTGCTCAAGATTTAACATATTATGGATTAGATATTTACAAAAAAAGAAACTTAGCTGAATTATTAGAAAATTTAGTAAAAGTGGAAGGAATTGAATGGATTCGTTTACATTATGCTTTCCCAACAGGATTTCCAATGGAAGTTTTGGAGTTAATGAAACGTGAACCAAAAATTTGTAACTATATAGACATTCCATTGCAACATATTTCAGATAGTGTTCTAAAATCAATGCGAAGAGGGACTACTTATGAAAAAACAACTAACCTACTAAAAGATTTTAGAAAAGCGGTTCCTGAAATGGCTATTCGTACGACTTTAATTGTGGGTTATCCAGGAGAAACAGAAGAAGATTTCCAAATTCTAAAAAATTGGGTGCAAGAAATGCGCTTTGAAAGATTAGGTTGTTTTACTTATTCTCATGAAGAAAACACTCATGCTTATAATTTAGTTGATGATGTTCCTGAAGAAGTTAAACAAGCTCGCTCGCTGGAAATTATGGATATACAAGCACAAATTTCTTGGGATTTGAATCAAGAGAAAATTGGAAAAATTTTTAAATGTGTAATCGATAGAAAAGAAGGTCAGCATTTTATTGGACGAACTGAATTTGATAGTCCAGATGTAGATAACGAGGTTTTAATTGATGCTTCAAAATTCTATCTAAAAACAGGTGAATTTGTAGATTTAAAAATCGTTGATGCTACAGAATTTGACTTATACGCTGAACCAATAGTCTAAACACGAGATATTTATCTAAAAAACAACAACTGAATATTTTTTTTTATATATTTACTCCTTTAAAGACACTATAATAAACTATAAAAGTTAAATTTATGAAAGCAAAAACTATATTTTCTTTATTTTTAATGTTGTTTGCTTACGTTATGCAAGCTCAATCTAATGAAGTTGAAATTTATACCGAAGACTCAAAATTATTTACAGTCTACGTTGATGGTGTTAAAATTAATGAAAACCCATTATCTAACGTAAGATTTACTTCAACCAAAAGCAACAACCTTGATTTCAAAATAGTATTCGCTGAAAATCAAAAAACACTAGAAAAAAAAGCTGTTGAAATGATTTCAAGCACAAATAGAATGTCATTTACAAATGGAGCTAAAGCAGTTTATTTATTAAAACCAAACAGCACAGGTTATGAATTAATTCAAACTACAATTACTAACAGACCAAATGCTAATCAAAAGGTTATTGATTAAGATGCCATAAATATTAATTACTAAAAGCTTCATTTCTTTAATGAGGCTTTTTTATTTGAAAAAATAATTTAAATCTATTTACAAACTATATTTTTGTCTTCTATTTATTATATATCTAAAAAGTTTATTTTTAAATTAAAACTAATAATATGAACACAATTCTCAAAAATATTCTAGCAGTCATAGCAGGATGGCTAATAGGAAGCACAGTAAACATGCTATTAATTAAGATAGGAAGCTCTATTTTCCCTATAAAAGGTGTTGATTCGAATGATATGGAAGCTTTAGCGGATATTATGCCAAATTTATCGAGTGAATATTTTATATTTCCTTTCTTAGGACATGCTTTCGGCTCATTAGTAGGTGCTTTAATTGTTACTTTAATTGCTACGAATCATAAAATGAAATTGGCATTAGTAATTGGTGTTTTATTTCTTGTTGGAGGAATTGATGTCAATTATATGTTGCCTGGTCCTATTTGGTTTACTATTGCTGATATTACATTGGCTTATATACCAATGGCATATATTGGTGGAAAATTAGGTATAAGAATAGTGAAAAAATAGGTAACCAAATTATAAAAAACAAAAAGTCCAAACTTTATTCTGTTTGGACTTTTTTATAATTTAAGAAACTTTTTTTTTAAATTTCTACTTATTTTTCATTTTCAGGTTCTTTTTCAGTTAATGCTTCAACTGTTGCTAAACCTTTTGATTGTAATAAGTTATACCAATTTAATACTTTTTTGATGTCAGATGTATAGACTCTTTCTTCATCAAATTCTGGTAAAATTTCTCTGAAATAAGCTTTTAACTTTTCATCTGTTTCTTTATGAGAAATAGCTGGACCTTCATTTTCTTTTTCAGCAATTGTTTTTAAAACTTCTGCTAAACGAACTTCTTCATTATAAGTATAAACAGCAATTTCTGAAAGTAAACTTACGTTTGCTCTTAAACCTACTGTGATTTTCTTTCCATCTAATAATGATTCAGCAACAAATCCTGTACGTGTTTGTAATTTTAAATCATATAAACCTGGTTTCCCAGAAATAGCTAATATTTTTTGTAAACTCATTCTTTTTTATAATTAATGGGTGGCAAATATATATTTTAAATTTTAAATTCCAATTATGAAATTCCAAAATCCAAAGAATATCCAAAAAATTTGGAATTTGGGTTTTAAAAATATCGGAATTTCTCTTTTTATCTTCCTTTTTTACTAAAAAATTTCATTCTATAATCTGGAAAAGCTTTGCCTTCCATGATGTTTTTCAACTTTTTTGAAATCAATTTCTTTTTTAAAGTAGAAACATGATCTGTAAATAAAATTCCTTCTATATGATCATATTCATGTTGAATTACACGTGCAATTAAACCATTATAGACTTCAGTTTTTTTATTGAAATCTTCATCAAAATATTCAATTGTAATGGTATCATGACGCAAAACATCTTCACGAACATCCGGAATACTTAAACAGCCTTCGTTAAAAGTCCATTTTGTACCTTCTTCTTTAAGAATTTTTGCGTTTATAAACGTTTGCTTAAACGCTTTTAATTGAGCCGCTTCTTCTTTAGAAACATCATCACTATCAGCAAAAGGTGCTGTATCTACAATAAAAATACGAATTGGCATTCCCACTTGTGGAGCAGCTAATCCAACACCATGAGCGTTGTTCATCGTTTCATACATATTGGCAATTGTTTCTTTAAGATTTGGATAATCTTTAGAAATCTCTTCGCATTTTTTTCTTAAAACGGCTTCACCATAGCCATATATAGGTAATATCATTTTTATTGTATTAAGATAAAAGTATTAAGTATTAAGACTTATATGCTGCAAAAATAGTATTTTGAAATGAGTTTAAAAAGTTAATTTAAGCTAAAACCAATAACCTATTTTCTATTCATATAATCTTGCAACATAATTGTAGCTGCAATTTCATCAATTAAAGCCTTATTTTGACGTTGCTTTTTCTTTAAACCACTATCAATCATCGTTTGAAAGGCCATTTTTGAAGTAAATCGCTCGTCTACTCTATCCAAAGGCATTGCTGGAAAAGTCATGGTGAATGTTTTGATAAACTTTTCAATAATAGCAGTACTTTCAGATGGTGTTCCGTCCATTTGTTTGGGTTCACCAATAATCACTTTTTCAACCTTTTCTTTGGAAAAATAATCTTTTAAAAAAGCAATTAAAGTTTCAGAAGGAACTGTTGTTAATCCTGAAGCAATGATTTGCATTTCATCAGTAACTGCAATTCCTGTTCGTTTAATTCCATAATCTATGGATAGAATTCTTGACATAATTTTTATTTAATGATGACAAATTCGGCTAAAGTTGCCATTTTTCCTTTGTTTAATTTTAATAAATTCCCATCAAAATAGTAGTTATCCGCAATTTCTAAAACCTTTGTTAATTCTTTTTCAGTTGTCATATCTTGACAAGCCATTTTAGTTGAGAATACTTTTGAAAATTTAATTTTGCTTATCTCTTCATTTATTTCATAATTTCCACCCATAGAATTACATCCTGCAAAAGCTGACATTCTTCCATCTGGATTAAAAGTAATTCCTTTTAATTTATCTTCATTCAAATTTTCAACATCTTTTCCGTAAAGCTTAATCAATTTCCATTTAGAATTTTTCAATTCTATTTTACCAACTGATTTTAATTCTTTTTTCAATTCATATTTGGAAGCCAAATCACCCTCAATTCTTTTCCCATTAACATCTAAATGAAATAATATATTTTCTCCAACAAAATATTGATTAGGAGTATTTAATCCAACTAAAGTTATTGTATTTCCCTCTTTGTTCCATTCAATATTTCCGCTTTCATTAAAAATTTCTTTTGACTTTCCTTTATAAACAGTTTCTCTAATGTAACTACCATCTGTCAAAATCAAGATAGTTTCTATCGATTCGCAATCTGCACAAGGCAAACTTCCAACATAGGTTCCTTGATAATCTAAACTATTCATAGCATTGTGGTCATCAGAAACCATTTCAACAGCTGTTGAATCAACTGCTACTTCATCATTATCCATTTCTACATCTTTTTTACACGAAGTAAAACTTAATGTTATCATCAATGCTAGTACTAAACTCTTTTTCATATTTGTGGTATTTGTTTTTTAACAATATTGTGTAAAATTAATCAATTATTAAACAATCAAAAATAATTCCAAAAGTTTATAAAATACTATCTTTGTGAAAATTTTAAACCATGCAAAACTTACAAACAATTATAGAACAAGCTTGGGAAAACCGTGCTTTATTACAAGAAACTGAAACTACAAATGCTATTAGAGAAGTTATTGAATTATTAGATAACGGAAAACTTCGTGTAGCTGAACCAACAGAAAATGGTTGGCAAGTTAACGAATGGGTTAAAAAAGCAGTTGTAATGTATTTTCCAATTCAAAAAATGGAAACTTGGGAAACAGGTATTTTTGAATACCACGATAAAATGGAATTAAAACGCAATTATGCCGAAAAAGGTATTCGTGTGGTTCCACCAGCTGTTGCTCGATATGGTGCTTATATTTCAAAAGGTGTTATTATGATGCCAAGTTATGTAAATATTGGTGCTTATGTAGACGAAGGAACTATGGTTGATACTTGGGCTACAGTTGGAAGTTGTGCTCAAATTGGTAAAAATGTACATCTTTCTGGTGGTGTTGGAATTGGTGGTGTTTTAGAACCCTTACAAGCTGCTCCAGTAATCATTGAAGATGGTGCTTTTATCGGTTCAAGATGCATTGTGGTTGAAGGTGTTCGTGTGGAAAAAGAAGCTGTTTTAGGTGCAAATGTAGTTTTAACTGGTTCTACAAAAATTATTGACGTTACTGGTGATGAGCCAATTGAATATAAAGGTGTTGTTCCTGCAAGATGTGTGGTAATTCCTGGAAGTTATACTAAAAAATTTGCTGCTGGTGACTATCAAGTACCTTGTGCTTTAATCATTGGAAAACGTAAACCTTCAACTGATTTAAAAACTTCTTTGAACGATGCTTTACGCGAATATGATGTAGCAGTTTAGAAATAAAAATCCAAATTTTAAAATTCCAAATTCCAAATTCCAATTTATTCCTGATTAGAATTTGGAATTTTTATTTACAATGTAAATTTATCATTAACTAATTGTAAATATTTTAGCATTTCATACATTTGCCGAAATATTTCATCCATGAGAAATTACTTTCAAAGTATAATTCTATTTTTTAAACGCTTTTTATTGATTGTAATTATATATCAATTATGCCGTCTTTTATTTTTGTTTTTTAATAGAAATGCCTTTAACGGATTAACTTTAAAAACATTTTTAGGTGGATTACATTTTGACATATCTGCTATAGCATATATTAATATACTCTTTTCAATATTACATTTTATTCCAGGAAAATTCAAATATAAATCAGGTTACCAAAAAGGATTAAAAATTGGATTTTATGTAGTGAATTTGATTTTCATTTTAACCAATTTTGTAGATTTTGAATATTACAAGTTCACTGGAAGAAGAAGTTCATTTGGAATGATAACTGCCTCTGGAATGGAACATGAAATTGGTGGATTGATCTTATCATTTTTAACTGAATTTTGGTTTTTACCTGTTATTGCTTTTGTTTTAGCAGTTGTATTTTGGAAGACAATTCCAAATATTAAACTTGTCTTTTCTGAAGAAAAAACCAGCTATTTAGTAATTAAACAAATCGGTCTTTTCCTGTTTTTACTTGGATTTGTATTTTTATTAGGTCGTGGTGGATTTCAGAAAAAACCTTTAAAGGTCGTTGACGCTGTAAATTATGGTTCAATTAGTCATTCGGCTTTAGTGTTGAATACTCCTTTTTGCATTTTGAAGACTATTGGTAAAAAAGAAACTCTTGAATCTCCAAAATATTTTGAAGAAGCTGAATTAAATTCAATTTTCAATCCAGTTGTTGCTACAAATCCAACAGAAAATCCAACTAAGCAAAACGTTGTTGTGATTATTCTAGAAAGTTTTGGAAGAGAAAATATCCAACGTGGACAAACTCCTTTTTTAGATTCTTTAATTACAAAATCATTGTTTTATGAAAATGGTTTTGCCAATGGAAAATTATCTATTGATGCAGTTCCGTCAACGCTTTCTAGCATTCCTAGTTTGATGAGTTCTTCTTTGATTACCTCTAGTTATTCGATTAATGAAATTTATGGTTTGCCTAAAATATTAAAAGATAATGGTTACAATACTGCGTTTTTTCATGGTGCATTTAACGGAAGTCAAAACTTTGATCAATATTGCAAAGTAGCTGGATTTGATGCTTATTATGGCAAAAATGAATACGATGGTCCAGAAGCTTTTGATGGAAAATGGGGTATTTTTGACGAAGAATTTTTTCAGTTTTATTGCCGAAAAATGTCGAGTTTCAAACAGCCTTTTTTTACTTCTATTTTTAGTATTTCATCGCACAATCCATATACAATTCCTGAAAAATATAAAGGAAAATTTCCAAAAGGAACAACTAAAATTCACGAAAGCATAGCTTATTCTGATTTTGCCTTGAAGCAATTTTTTAAATCTGCCAGTAAAGAAGATTGGTTTAAAAATACCATTTTCGTAATAACTGCTGATCATACTTCATCAGAACCAACAGAAGATAAATACAAAACAAACGTTGGAAAATTTAGAGTACCAATTTTATTCTATAATCCAGGAAATCCAAATTTTGGAGGCATAAATTATAAAAATGTTCAGCAAATTGACGTTATGCCATCACTAATTGACCTATTGCATATTAAAACTAAAATGGTTTCTTTTGGTAAATCTTTTCAATCTGAAAAAGACTTTGTAGTCTATTATTTGGACAATATTTACCATTATATAAAAGGTGATTATTACTTGGCTTTTGATGGAAAAAAGGCTTTAGCCTTATATAATTTCAAGAAAGACGAATTAATGAAAACCAATTTACTTTCGACAGAAAAAGAAAAAACCGATGAAATGGAACGATTCATTAAAGCTTATGTACAATCGTTTAATGAACGAATTATCAATAACAAATTAACGGTTCAATAATTTTTCTTGACGTTGTAATTTCAACAATTTCGCGTATTTCATGTGTGAAAAGAAACCTTGAATTAAAGCAATTGTGATGCCGTCAATTCCATTAAAAATTCCTTTTTTCAAGAAATAACATCTAATAAAAGCTGTCAATCCATTTATAACTGGTTTGGCTGCTCCTACTCTTTTTCCTTGGTCAAAAAGTTGTTGTGCATGCCAAGTTGAATATTGATTTTTCTTAGCTACAATTTGTTCAAATGAATCCCAACCATAATGTAGAATATGAACTGGAACTTTCTTTTCGTTAGTAGTCACAATAGATTGATGCACTTTGGCTTCAGAAGGTTTTGCTGTTTTTTTATTGAAAAATCGAACTTTATGATCGGGATACCAACCTGAAAAATCAATTAATTCATCTCCTAAAAAATTCTTTACTCGAAACGAAAAAGCATCATAGTTTCCGATTAAATATTTTTCATCTAAAATGAATTTTTCAGCATCTTTATCCAAAAATTCATCAGCATCTAGATTTAAAATCCAATCGTTTTTGCAATATGGCAAACCATGTGTCCGTTGTGGTCCATCACCCAAAAAAGCTTGAGAAATCACTTTTGCTCCTTTAGATTCAGCAATTTCAACCGTTTTATCTTTACTCAATGAATCAACAATGATAACTTCATCACAAACTTTGAACAAAGCATCTATGCATTTTCCAATGTTTTTTTCTTCATTAAATGTAATAACCAAACCGCTGATTGCCATATTTTGAATTTTATAAGCACAAAAATACTGTTTTTATTTAAAGTTTTTAACTTTCAGTTTACTTATGTACTTTAGCACTTTAATTAAGAAAAATGAAAATTTTAATCATTCAACAAAAACGAATTGGTGATGTTTTAACTAGTTCAATCTTAGCCAATAGTCTAAAAGACCATTATCCAAATGCAACAATTGATTATATGTGCTATGCCAATTGTGTGGATGTTTTAAAAGAAAACGAAGCAATTTCTAACATAATAGTTTTGGAACAAAAAGTTAGAAAAAACTACCTTTCATTATTTAAATTCATTTTTAAAATTAGAAGTCAGAAATATGATGTTGTTATTGATGCTTACAGTAAATTAGAGACCAATTTAATTACCTTTTTTTCCGGTGCTAAATATAAAATATCTTATGAAAAAGGCTATTCAAAAATATTTTATAATCACAACATCAAACGATTACCAAACGGTACAAAAAGCAACTATGGTTTAGCGATTGAAAATAGATTGGCTTTATTAAAACCATTAATCAAAGAGGAAATCACTGATTTTAAACCGAAAATTTTTCTTTCTAATTCTGAAATTGAAGCTGCCAAAAAAACAATTATAGAAGCACATATTCCACAAAACCAACCTTTATTTATGATTGGTATTTTGGGAAGTGAATGGTACAAAACGTATCCTTTAGAAAAAATGGCTGAATTGTTAGATTACACCGTTGAAAAAACGAATGCTTCTTTGTTATTTAATTATATACCAAATCAAAAAGAAGATGCTTTGAAGCTTTATAATTTGTGTAACGAAAAAACACAACAAGCTATTTTCTTTAACATTTATGGAAAAAGTCTTCGTGAATTTTTAGGTTTATTATCACAATGCAATGCTTTGATTGGCAATGAAGGTGGTTCAGTAAATATGGCAAAAGCGTTGTTTGTTCCAACGTTTTCGTTGTTTTCACCAAGTGTTGATAAGGAAACTTGGCAGATTTTTGAAGACGAAAAGAACATTTCCATTCATTTAAAAGATTTAAAACCAGAAATTTATGCTGAACATGATGAGAAATTCATCAAAGAACATACGTTTAAATACTTTGAAGAATATCCAATTGAGCTGATTAAGGAGAAATTGGATGCTTTTTTTGAGGAGATTGATTTATAAATATTTTTTGATGAAAATAACTTACTTTATTTTATTTATAATATTTTCAAACTTAACTTTTTCTCAAAAAATATTTGAAGGAGAGCTAATATATACTTATAAAATAAATTTAACTGATACAATTAAATTTAAAACTCCTAAGAAATTTTTAAAGAAAGGAAAGGAAACAAAAGTAACAGAAAGTGATTTAAAAAATTCTTCCGAGTTTTATGATACTATTCGAATAAAATACAAAAATGGTAATTACATAATTAACAAAAATGACAAAAAGAATCTAACTTTAATTTTGTTTGATAGTCTCGAAGAAGCAGTTAAAATATTTCCTAAAGAAAAAACTTTAATAAAATTTTATTTAAATACTAATAGAGAAATTAAAAATAACTCATTTGAGGACTTTAAAGAAATCATTTCAAAAGATACAATTTATAAAAATTTTGGAACTTGTAAATATTATAAATTAATTTATGAATTTGGTGAAGAAGAATTTATTATTAATGAAAGTTTTGACAAATTAATGATTAATAAAAATATTTTGTCTGAAAATTATTTAAATCAATATTACACTAATGAAGTATCAAATTTTATTAACAAATCAATTTTGTTATACTATTCTAAATACAGTAATAATTTAAAATTTGATAAAATTGAAACTTCTTTAGTATGTATAATAAAAAAAGAGATTAATGATAAAGAATTTCAACTTCCTAACCATGTTGAAGATTTTGAAATGAGCAAAATTATGCCAAATAGTAAGACAAAATATTATTTGATTAAAGACTAGGAATTAATATACTGCGAAATTCCCTTTTCAATGGCAGTTATATTATGTTTTTTATTATATGCTCTGATAGCAAAATTTTTCTCCCAAGTTTCTTTGGTGGCATAACCTCTTTTATGATCTAAATGCAAACAAATAGCTTGATAGCGAATTTGTTTTGCCAAAACACCAAAATTGAATAAACGTTCTCCAACTTCTCTATCTAAACCACCATATTGCATTTCTTCGTTGAAACCATTTACAGCGATTAAATCACTTTTAAAACAAGAAGTATTGTGACCATTGAAGGTTTTCTTGGTTGGAGTTATCCAATTCATAAAAATAGCAAAATACTTATTATGTGTCAGTTTTGTTAACTTAAAACTTTTTTTAACTCCATTTTTAATCAACCAAGATGTTGAAAAACAATTTTGCATTTTTATATCTTCAAATGAAATAGTTTTTGAAGTTATCATTGGTAATTTAAAATAACCACCAGAAAGAAAATATCCTTTTTCTTGAAATTTCAGATGTTGAGCCACAAAATCTTTCCTTGGAATACAATCTCCATCTGTGAATAATAAATACTCTGAATTAGTTTTAAGTATGGCTTTATTTAGAATTTTACATTTTTGAAAACCATTGTCTTCTTGCCAAACATGAACAATTGGAAACTTATATTTAGTTTGAAAAGACTGAATTACATCCTTAGTTTTATCATTAGAACCATCATCAGCAACAACAACTTCAAAATCATTCTCGGTTTGATGGCAATAGCCTTCGAGAACTTTTGATAGCCATTCTTCTGAATTGTAAGTAGTAATGATTACGGATACCTTCATGAAAACTATTAAGTTTGGAAAATTACTATTTTTTCCAAAACTTTAACCTCTTTTTTATCCTTTTTTTTCGGTAAAAACGATATTGAAAATCTTTAGTCAAGTTCCACATAGTCGTAAAAACTTTATCTTCATCGATTCCTGAAAGTTTTGCATATTCGTTACTCATTATAGCAACCATATCTTCTTTTGGAGTAATTTTAGAAAGATTTTTCATTCGAGTTTCAAAATTCATTGAATCATGAAATTTCATTCTGTTTAAATCCACTAAATAAAAATCATATTTACCTTCAGGTTTTTTGATAATCAGTGTGTTTCCTGGTGAATGATCTAAAAATTCAATTCCTTTTTCATGCATCAAAAACGTGAATTGGGTAAACTGACGTAATATATTTTCTGCATCTGGATAATCGGTTTCAACTAATTCACGATACGTTAAATCGCATTGTAAATGTTCACTTACGTAGTAACTATTTTTTAATCCTAAAAAAGAAGAATTTTCAAAATAAGCAATTGGTTTTGGAGTTCCAATATTATTCTTTAATAAATGATTTGCATATTCGAACGAGCGTTGAGCTTTAGATTTTCTAAAATATCGGTAAGCAATTTTATTAATTAAATTAGGTTCTTTAAACGATTTTACATTTAAAGTTAACTTATTTAACTCAAAAAGTTTAATGGTATTTCTGTTTCCTTTTATGAATATTTGACCCGAATTATCGAAATTCTTGATGAAATTTTCAATTTGTTCTTTCTTTTCTAAAAAGGTATCGTTTAGTTTGTACACCATTATTTTTTTTTCAAAATTATGCATACAATTTAATTAAACCAATATTTTAGGTATTTTTACCAAAAAATAAATCAAAAAAATGAGTTTATTACCAAAATCATCCCTTGTAACTCCAACTTATAATTGGCCAGAAGCTTTAGAACTTTTACTTTTAAGCATAAAGAATCAAAGCGTTTTACCAAATGAAGTTATAATTGCTGATGATGGTTCAAGAGAGGAAACTACTCAATTGATTCAAAAATTTCAAACTGATTTTCCGGTGCCTTTAATTCATGTTTGGCACGAAGACAATGGCAATCAGAAACCAAAAATCATGAACAAAGCAATTGCAAAAGCTAAACATGATTACATTATAGAAATTGATGGTGACATTATTATGCACAAAGATTTTGTAAAAGACCATTTGACTTATGCCGAAAAAGGACTTTATTTATTTGGTTCAAGAGTAAATATTCAAAAAGATATTTTAAAAACTATTTTTGATAAAAAGATAATCAACTTTGGTTTTTTCGCTAAAGGCATTAAAAAAAGAACTAGAACTGTTCGTTTTCCATTATTTATGAAATATGCTAAAATTCACGAAGAACGTTCAGGAAAATTGAGAGGTTGTAATATGTCTTTTTGGAGAGAAGATTTCATTAAAATCAACGGTTTTAATGAAGGTTTAGTAGGTTGGGGAATTGATGATTCTGAAATGATTCAACGTTTACATAATATTGGAATTAAAGGAAAAAGGTTGAAACAAACAGCTATTGCTTATCATATTTATCATAAAGAACAAGATAAAAACAACCTTGAAATTAATAATGCAATAGAAAAAGAAACCACTGAAAAAAGAATTACCTTTATTGAAAAAGGGATAAATCAATATATTTGTAACTAACTTACACCCACTAATTTTTGATATTCTTCTAAAGTTTTCTGAGCAATATATTTTGCAGTGAAGTGTTCTTTTATTATTGCTTTTCCTTTTTCGGAGAATTGTTTTTGCAATTCTTTATTATCTAGTAATTTCTGTAATTTTTCAGCTAAAGATTTACTGTCTTTTATGTCAGCTATAAAACCATTTTCTCCATCAATAATAATATCAGAAACAACACCAACTTTAGTGGAAACTATTGGAATTCCAATCAACATAGCTTCTAATAAGGATGTTGGACCACCTTCACGTTGAGAAGTTAGTAAAAACGCATCAAATTGCGTATTTAAAGAAGAAGCATTTTTAATTTTATCCATAAAAACTATCTCCTTGAAAACTCTTTTTTCAATAGCATACTGTTTTAAACTATCAGTTTTTTTAGAAAATTCACCAACTTGAATAAACACTATATCATTTCTTTTCAGATTATATTTTAATTCAGCAAGTGAATCAATTAAAGTGAATAAATCTTTCGCATTTGTATGATTGGCAATATTTCCAACAATAAATTTATCCTTTGGAATATTATATAAGTCTCTAATATTTATTTTACTAGATTTATCCAAAATATTTAAAGAAACACTATCATTGATAACAACAGTTTTGTTTAACGTTTTTTCGTTTAAAGTTTTACCAAAAGAATCTTGAACCATTTTTGAAACACAAATTATAGAGTCAATTCTTTTACTATTATATTTTAATTTACTCAAAAAACTACCACTAACACCAACACCTTTTTTTGAAAAAATTAATTTTGTTTTAAACCTATAAATGAAATTTGAAATTAAAAAGAACATTAGTGAATCACTTGTATGCAAATGAACTATATCAGGTTTATGATTTTTAATTGTTTCTGCTAAATGCTTATAATTAGAAAATTTATTAAGTTTTCTTGTTTTACAAGCTAAAAAAGGTATATTTATTTTACTACATTCGCTTTGTAAAACCGACCTATTAAGTCCATAAACAATATTTTCAATATTTAATCCGTTTAACTGTGGCACTATATAGATTATCTGTTGCTCATTTCCTCCCCAACCTTTTGCTCCAGATATATGTAGTATTTTCATAAAATTATTTGTTACTTTGCCTACGTAATTTTTTGTAAAAATATATAAAATAAATTGCAGTTACAAAAGAGAAGTAAACAAAAAATAAACTAAAAAATGCTAGATTTATCTATTGTTATTATAAATTACAATACAAGTAACTATACTATTAAATGTATAGAAAGCATTTTTGAACATACTTCTGAAGATTTAAATTACAATATAAAGATTGTTGATAATCACTCTAGCAAAGGAGATGTTAACAACCTTGAACACTATTTAAAAAATTTAAATAACCCTAAAATTTCCTTTTTAAAAAATCATATTAATGTTGGATTTGGAGGAGGAAACATGATTGGTTGTCAATTTTCGGATGCAACTTATTATGCTTTTGTAAACAATGATTCATTGCTTCTAAATGATTGTTTTACTATCATTATAAATCAAATGAAAAAAAATGATGAATATGGAATTTGTGGGCCTCAAAGTTATAAAGAAGATGGAAAATTATTACCAACTTTAGATCACTTTTCCTCTCCATTAAAAGAGTTGTTTGGAAGATATTTTTTAGAAAAAATTAATCCAAGAAAATACCCCAATAGAAAAATCGAATACAAAAGTCCTAAACGTGGACAGTTTGTATCAGGAAGCTTTATGGTGGTGAAATCGGAAGATTTTTGGAATGTAGGTGGATTTGATACCAACATTTTTTTATATCATGAAGAAACTGATTTATGTATTCGTTTGGCTAAAATAAAAAAATATGCTTACCTGATTCCTGAAGCAAAATTTATTCATTTTCATGGAGCTAGTACACCTAAGTCTATTGAAATTAAAACAGAATTAAAAGTTTCTTTACTTTATATAATTAGAAAACATTATGGTTATATAAACTATAGAATTATATTACTTTTTCTTCAAATAAAGTATTTTATAAAGAGTATAAGAAAACCTAAATACTGGTATTTGTTTAATATCTTATTTAGAGGTGGAAGATTAACAGATTCATTGAAGCATAAGCAAAATAATAAATAGAAATTTATGACTCTTCTTAAAAGGCTTTTTAACAAGGAAATTCATTTTGAATTTGGTTCTCTATTTAATAGTGGTCTTTATGATTCAAATAGAAAAACTGTTATTATCGTTACTGGAACGATTCCAACTTTTGATAAAGATTCAGGTTCAAATAGATTAAAAGAAATTATTCTTTCTTACAAACAATTAAACTACAATTGTATATTGTGTTACCAATCATCAGGTAATGACGAAAAATACATTGAATTTTTCAATAATAAAGGAGTTCTTTTATATTCAGAATTAGAAAATAAAAACAAACTAATATCATTATTAAAAACTATTCCTAAAGTTGATTTCACATGGTTTTATGGACCTAACACTTTAACAAAGCACTATAAAATCTTTAAAAAAATATTGCCAAATTCAAAATCTATCTATGATATGGTCGATATTCACTTTCTAAGGTATAAAAGAGCCATTGAATTAAATCCTAAACGAATTTCATTAAAAAAAAGATATAAGAAGTACTTTAAAATTGAAACTGTTTTAGCTAAAAAAGTTGACGTAATAATATCAATTTCTGAACAAGAAAAAGAAGTTATGTCTGCTTATGTTGACAAAAACAAAATTATTACAATTTCAAATATTCATTATATAAAGGTTGAATTACAAAAAACATCTTCATATGAAGATAGAGAAAATATTTTGTTTATAGGTTCTGCACATACTCCAAATATAGATGCATTATACTTTTTAAAAGACAAAATAATGCCTTCAGTATGGAAAAAATTACCAGAACTTAAAGTAGATATCATTGGTAATTTAGATAAAGAAATTTCAGATATAAAACATCCAAATATTATTTTTCATGGCTATGTTCCAGAAATTGAAACCTATTTTAATTCTGCGAAATTTATGATTGCTCCTTTACGTTATGGTGCTGGTGTAAAAGGTAAAATTGGTCAATCTTTTGAGTATCATTTACCATTAATAACTACTAATATTGGAGCAGAAGGAATGTTTTTAAAACACAACGAAAATGCATTAATAGCTAACAATGCTGAAGATTTCGCTAATGAAATAATCAACCTTTATGAAAACAAAAATCTTTGGCTAAAACTTCAAAATAATTCTGAAGATAGTTTGAAACCATTTTCAAGAGAAATTTTAAAAGAAACATTAAAAAAAATATAGTTATGAAGTTGAAAAAAAAAATAAGCCTTTTTTTTAGGAGAAGAAGAAAAGTTAAACAACTTGAAGATAAACTAAAAAACATACAACCTAAAGTACTTACTAAAATTGACAGAACACCTATTTCATTTAAAAGTTCTGAAAATCCAAAAGTTTCTATAATTATTCCTTTTTATAACCAAGAAATTTACACTTGGAATTGTCTTCAGTATTTACATAAGAACTTGACTGATAATTATCCATTTGAAATTATATTAATTGACGATAATAGTTCTGAGAAATATGATTTCACAAATGCTTCTGGAATTAATATTATTAAAAATGAAACTAATTTAGGCTTTTTAAAAAATATTAACAAAGGAATAAACGCTTCCAAAGGCGAGTATGTTTATTTATTAAATAATGACACAGAAGTCTATGAAAACTTTCTAGATGAACTTTTTTATGTCTTTGAGAACCATATGAATGTTGGTGCTGTTGGTTCTATGTTATTAAATCCAGATCAAACATTACAAGAAGCTGGTTCTGTCTTTATGAAAGATTTTACTATTCATCAAATTGTGAGAAACAGAAAACCGTTTTATCCAGAAGTTAATTATATAAGAAAAGTAGATTATTGCTCAGGATGTAGTTTATTATTTAAAAAGCATAAAGATAATGGAGATTTAAATTTATTCGATGAACAATTTGCTCCAGCTTATTTTGAAGAAACTGATTTATGTTTTGATTTAAAGTACAATCAAAATAAAAGTGTTTATTATACACCTTTTTCTAAGGTTTTACATTTTAATGGAATTACATACAACGATAAATCTAAACAAAATCAAGAAAGTAATAACCGTAAAGAAATTTTATTTAAAACGAATCAAAAGAAGTTTTATGATAAATGGAATCAACAAATAAATAGCATTCAAGCTGAATGTGTTGAAGATAGAATTTTAGAAATCAACAACAATAAATCTATTTTATTTATAAACGATACTGTTCCAGAATTTGATAGAGATTCAGGTTCCAATAGATTGAAAGAAATTATGAATGTATTTGTAGAAAAAGGGTACAATGTATCTTTCGTTTCTAAAGATATATTCATATGGCAAGCCTATTTAGAAGTTTATCAAAGAATGGGAATTAATAGTTTTTATGAACATTTGCAGTACAAAGATTATAAATATTTTATTTCAAAATATTGTGCAAATGCTAACTATGTTTGGATTTATGGTCCTAATAGTTTTAAAAATTATTATGAAAAAATTAAATCTCTTTTTTCAAATGCAAAATTCATTTATGATATGGTTGACATTCATCATTTAAGATTTAAAAGAGCATCTGAAATCAACAAAGAAGATAAAAGTAATTTAAAAAACTATTTAGCCTACAAAAAAATTGAACTAGAAGCCGCAAAAGTATCTGATTATACAATTACTATTTCTGATGACGAAAAAGAGTTCATGAAAACATATTGTGATGAAGAAAAACTAATTACAATATCTAATATTCATTATCCTAAAGTAAAACAAACAGAAATAAATCAGTTTGACCATAGAAGTGATATTCTATTCATTGGTTCTACACATCATCCAAATGTAGATGCTATTTATTTTTTATATAATAATATAATGCCAATTGTATGGAAGTCTTATCCAAAAATGAAAGTAAATATTATTGGTAATATAAATACTGTTGTTAAAGATATTACTGATGAAAGATTCATTTTCCATGGTTTTGTTTCTGATATTGAACCACTATTTAATAATGCAAAATTAATGGTAGCTCCTTTATTGATTGGTGCAGGTGTGAAAGGAAAAATCGGTCAAGCTTTTGAATATTACCTACCTGTTGTAACAACTAGTATTGGAGCAGAAGGAATGTTTTTAAAAGATGAAGAAAATGTTTTAATTGCAGATGAACCAAAAGATTTTGCTAACTCAATTATAAAATTATACACTGATGATGTCATTTGGAAAAAACTTTCTCAAAATTCAGAAAAAAGTTTGTACCCTTTTTCTATTGAAAAAGTAAATGATGTTATTAATGAAAATTTTTAATTTTTTTCCAATTATTAAATTTAAAACTAAAAAAACTAAAAACAAATAAATGTCGCAGAAAAAATACTTCCCTCATATTGATGGATTACGTGGAATTGCTGTTTTATTAGTTTTACTGTTTCATCTTGATAATTCCCTTTTCAAAGGAGGATACATTGGTGTAGATGTTTTTTTTGTAATTAGTGGTTACTTAATTAGCACAATACTAATTAATAAAATTGATAGCAATTCCTTTTCATTTAAAGACTTTTATCTGAGAAGAATGAAAAGATTGATGCCTGCAATGCTATTTGTAGTAATATTGACAATAGTAATGGGATATATCATTTTTCCTTTACACTTATTAGAAAAATCTTTAAAATCATCAACTGCATCAATATTATCTTTTTCAAATATATTCTTTTTCAATGAATCTGGTTATTTTGATTCAGGAGCTCATTTAAAACCATTACTTCATACATGGTCATTATCTGTTGAAGAACAATTCTACTTAATTTGGCCTTTTCTATTATTTTTTACTTTAAAAATCAAGAAAAAAATTTATAGGATTTTAGTGTTAACAACTATAGGTGTTATTAGTTTAATTTATTGTGAGTATTATTTAACCATAAATAGTTCTGCTGCATTTTTCTTAACACCATTTCGCGTTTTTGAATTTCTTATTGGAACTTTACTTTTTTGGACAAACAAAATTGAATTTAAATTGTTTATCAAAGAAGTACTTTCATTTATTAGTATTACTGGATTAGTTTTTCTTAGTTATTTTTATGACAATAATGTAGCTTTTCCGGGTGTTAATGCTTTATTACCTTGTCTTTTTTCTGCAATTTTAATACACAATACTGGACAATCAAAATATGTAAGTTTAATTTACAACAATCAACTTATTAGATGGTTTGGTAAAATATCCTATTCATTATACCTTATTCACTGGCCATTTATTGTGTTTTACAAATTTTTATACACTCAAGAATTAGATTTAATAGACCAATTCATTCTATTTATTGCTTCTACTTTTGTAGGATTTCTCATTTACAAATTTGTTGAAACTCAGTATAGAGAAACAAGAAACAACAGCAAACCTTCAAATACAATCATCTATATCATTTCAACAATAGCCTTAATTTTAACAGTTAATTTGCTGATACTTAAATTTGGCTCATTTATTTTCAACACAAAAAACACAACTAACTACAGTTTAAAACAAATAGAAAACGGAAAAGAATTAAGGTTTAAATTTTGTAATGAACAGTTTTTAAATGACATAGCTTTAGAAGAAACAAGTCACAAAGAACAAGTTTTAATACTTGGTGATAGTCATGCACCAGATGCACTTAATTTTTTAAAACTTGCCTATCCAAATTATGATTATAGAATGCTGACAGAAGGAGGTTGTCCACCAATGATCAAGTCAGATTTAAAATTAATTGAAAACCATCCAGTAGAAATAAAAAACAATTGTTATGCTTTAATGGATAAGATTATCACATTAGATTTATCGGGTTATGAATATATTGTAATCAATGTTATGTTTGATTGGTATAAACCTGACAATTTAGTTAATTATATCAAAGAGTTAAAAAAGAAAACTGATGCTCAAATAATTGTTTTTGGTAATTATATAATTCTAAATGATGATTTGGTTAACCATCCCAATTTAGCTAAAAGTTTAACTAATGATGATATTAAAAGTTTAGCATTATATGAAAATGAATTAAAACTTAAATCTAAAGGGCTATACAGATATATTAGTAAAAAGGATTTATTGTGTAAAAATAATTCAAACGACATTAAAGATTGTGTTATTTTTACAGCTCAAAATGCTCCAATGACTTATGATAGTAATCACTTAAGCTTTGAGTTTGCTGAAATAATTTCAGATAGTTTATTAGCAAAAAAAACAAATGTCTTTAATTAGGCACATATATATTATCAAAAGTAAAAACACAAAATCTTATGAAAGCTAAAATAAAAGTCGGATATCTTATTTCATACGATTATAATTATTTAATGAATTCACTTGAAAGCATTTATAAATATGCTGATTTAATTGTATTATGTTATGATAAAGATTTTAAAACTTGGTCAGGAAATAAGTTTTTGATACCAGATAGTTTTTTTGAATCCATAAAAAAATTTGATACAAAAAATAAAATAAAGTTTTATTCTGATACTTTTTATATTCCAGAAAATATTTCAAATCCAATGTTAAGTGAAACAGTACAAAGGAATAAATTAGGTGAATTCATGGGAAAAGGTGGTTGGCATATTCAACTTGATGTAGATGAATATGTTTATGATTTTAAAAAAATGTTTACTTACCTCAAAAAAAGTGCTTTTTTATTAAAAGATCCCATTAACAAACCATATTCATTAATAGCACAATTTGTTGTTCTGTATAAAAAAGATGAAAACGGTTTTTATGTAATAAATCCTATAAATGAAGATTTTTACTTTGCAACAAACAATCCAAAATACATAAGAGCAAGGCAAACAAATTGGACATGTTTGTATACTGATCAAAGAGTACTACATCAATCTTGGGCAAGAGACGAACATGAAATAAAACAAAAATTAGATAACTGGGGACATAAAAATGATTTTAACGGTGACGAATATTTTAAAAAATGGAAAAATATAAATGTCAATAATTATGAAAAATTAATTGACTTTCATCCAGTAGAACCAAAAGTTTGGCATAAATTAGTTTTATTAAAATATAAAGATGTAAAATCATTGATTAAAAATGCAAGCATTTTATTCCCTCAACCTCACACATATTCAATATTGTTAAATTTAAAGAAACAAATGAAGCTTCCTTTTTTATTAAAAGTTGAATTAAAAATAAAAAAGTTTTTATTTGAAAAATAAATCATGAACACAGAAATACACAACGCATACGAAGTAATAAAAGAAGGTGGAATAATCCTTTATCCAACTGATACTGTTTGGGGAATTGGTTGTGATGCATCTAATGAAGAAGCCGTTGCAAAAATATATGCTCTTAAAAAAAGAGAAGAAAGCAAAAGCATGATTTGCCTTATGAATTCTGAAAAAATGGTTTTTAACGTTTTTAAAGACATTCCAGAAGTAGCTTGGGAAATTTTAGATTTGTCGGAAAAACCTACTACTTTAATTTTAGATAAACCTAGAAATGTAGCGAAAAATTTAGTCGCTCAAGATGATACTCTTGCCATCAGAATTGTAAAAGAGCCTTTTTGTTTTAAATTAATGGAACGCATGAAAAGACCTTTGGTTTCTACTTCTGCAAACATTTCGGGTGAACCAACACCAAAATCCTTCAAAGAAATATCATCTGAAATTATAAAAGGTGTAGACTATGTAGTAAATTTGCATCACGAAAAAATTTGCAAAAATCCTTCAACAATTATAAAACTAGGATTAGATAGTCAAGTGAAAATTATTCGTAAGTAATTAAATAACCGCAGATTCGCAGATTTTTTTACAATGGAAGATTATTTACATAAAGAAGAAACATTTAAAATCATAGGAATATTATTTGAAGTTCATAAAAATCTTGGAAAAGGATTTTCTGAAATTGTATATAAAGATGCTATCGAGTTTGAATTTAATGAAAATAAAATTCCTTTTGAAAGAGAAAAAGAATTTTCAGTGAATTACAAAAACACAACCTTAAAACACAAGTTTTATGCTGATTTTGTGGTTTTTAATAAAATTATTCTAGAAGTAAAAACAGTTGATTGCTTTAACAACAGTCATTATAATCAGTGTTTAAACTATTTACGAGTATCTAATAATGAATTAGCTTTATTAGTTAATTTTAATTCTATTTCACTTGAATACAAGAGAATTGTAAGAACAAAAAAATAAAAATCTGCGAATCTGCGGTAAAAAAATGAATTACACAAAAGCTCTAAATAACCCAATTTTTAAAATCATTGCAAAGGCAAGTCAAGAACTTAATGTTGAAACTTATGTTATCGGTGGTTTTGTTCGCGATTTTCTCTTAAATAGACCTTCTAAGAAAGATATAGACGTCGTTGCTGTTGGAAGTGGTATTGATTTAGCTCTTAAAGTTTCTGAGCTCTTACCAAACAAACCAAAAGTCCAACTTTTTAAAAACTACGGAACAGCAATGCTTCGTTACAAAGACACAGACATCGAATTTGTAGGTGCTAGAAAAGAAAGCTATCAAACAGAAAGTCGAAATCCAAAAGTTGAAATTGGAACGCTTCAAGATGATCAAGAAAGAAGAGATTTTACTATAAATGCTTTAGCTTTTTCTTTGAATGAAAACAATTATGGTGATTTAGTTGATCCATTTAATGGTGTTTCAGATTTGGAATCTAAAACCATCAGAACACCTTTAAATCCTGATATCACTTATTCTGATGACCCTTTACGAATGATGCGTGCAATTCGTTTTGCAACACAATTGAATTTCGAAATCGAGGCTGAATCTTTAGAGGCTATTTCAAGAAATAAAGAACGAATTTCAATCATTTCTGGAGAACGAATTGTAGACGAATTAAACAAAATTCTTTTAACAGACAAACCTTCAATTGGCTTTCTACTTTTATACAAAACTGGACTTTTAGACATTATCCTTCCTGAATTAACTGCATTAAATAATGTAGAAGAAATTGAAGGTCATACCCATAAAAACAACTTTTATCATACCTTAGAAGTTGTAGATAATATTTGCCCAAATACTGATGATGTCTGGTTGCGTTGGGCTGCTTTGTTGCACGATATTGGAAAAGCTCCCACAAAAAAATTTAGTAAAAAGAATGGATGGACATTTCATGGACATGAATTTTTAGGGGGAAAAATGGTAAAAAAAATCTTCATAAGATTACACATGCCACAAAACCAAAAAATGAAGTTTGTCCAAAAAATGGTTATGATGAGCTCGCGTCCAATTGTTTTATCAGAAGATATTGTCACCGATTCAGCTGTTAGAAGATTGATATTTGATGCTGGTGAAGATGTTGAAAATTTGATGACACTTTGTGAAGCTGATATTACTACTAAAAACCCTCATAAATTCAAAAAATACCATAACAATTTTGATATTGTTAGGCAAAAAATTGTCGAAGTTGAAGAACGTGATCATGTAAGGCAATTTCAACCTCCTATTTCAGGTGAAGAAATCATGGAAATTTTCAATCTAAAACCTTCAAGAGAAATCGGTGTTTTGAAAGAAGCTGTTAAAGAAGCCATATTAGAAGGAGAAATTCCTAATGAATATGAAGCTGCTTACCAATTTATTTTAGTAAAAGCAGCTAAGATGGGTTTAACTCCTATTCAAAAAAACAAATAAATGACATCTTTTACTTTTAGAAAAGCAACCTTAAAAGATAAAACTGCAATTTGGAATATTGTTCAAGATGCTATTTTAAGAAGAAAAAAAGATGGCAGTTCACAATGGCAAGATGGTTATCCTAATGAAGGAATTATAGAAAATGACATAAAAAGCCAAGCAGGATACGTTTTAACAGATGAAAATATTGTTATTGGCTATTGTGCTGTGTTAATCAATAACGAACCTGAATACGAAAAGATTATAGGAAAATGGATTACAAATGAAGATTTTGTAGTGGTACATCGTATTGTAATTGACACTCGTTATTTAGGCAAAGGCTTGTCAAAAGTTATTTTAAAAAACATTGAAAATCATGCCCTAAATAACAATATTAAAAGTATTAAAGTTGATACTAATTTTGACAATATACCCATGATGAAAATTTTTGACCAAATGGGTTATATCTATTGTGGTGAAGTCTATTTTAGAGGTAGTCCAAGAAGAGCCTACGAAAAAGTTCTTTCCTAAATTTTATGATTTGTTTTTTGAAGTTAAAGTAAAAAAACAAGTAATTTTGTAATAAATGAAATCAAGTAATGAAAACGAATAAACCAGTCATCATTTGGCTACTTTCAGGATGTGTGTTGTTATTTATCATGGTAATGGTTGGAGGAATTACGCGTTTAACCAATTCTGGTTTATCGATGACCGATTGGCATTTAGTTACCGATACATTTCCTCCTTTAAGTGAAGAAAAATGGGTGGATGCATTTGAAGAATACAAGAAATTCCCTGAATACCAAAAAATTAATATTCACAACGATTTTACACTTTCTGATTATAAATTCATTTATTTTTGGGAATGGTTTCACCGTTTTATTGGACGAATTATCGGTATAGTCTTTATTATTCCTTTCTTTTATTTCTTAATCAAAAAGAAATTAGATTCATCAACCATAAAAAAATGCATCATCTTATTATTGATGGGTGCTTTTCAAGGCTTTTTAGGTTGGTTTATGGTTAAAAGTGGTTTAATTGACAATCCAGATGTGAGTCATTTTAGATTGGCTTTACACCTAACTTTCGCATTTATTACCTTCGCTTACACACTTTGGGTTGCTTTGGATTTAATTTATCCAGAAAAAAACGAAATCTATAAATCACTCAGAACAATTGCGAGAATAGCTTTTGTAGCTTTAATCATCCAAATTATTTATGGTGGTTTTGTTGCTGGTTTAAACGCTGGTTTGGTTCATAATCATTGGCCTTTGATGAGTGATGGGCAATTCATACATGATAGCGTTTTTATTGAACAATCTACCTTATTTAAAAACTTGGTTGAAGGGAAAAGTGGTGTTCAGTTTGTTCATAGAACATTTGCTTATGTTGTAGTTGCTTTAATTGGTTATTTATATTACAAGAGCCGAAAAATCAACTTAAACACTACTCAAAAGAGAGGAATGAAAGTGCTTTTATCATTTGTATTTCTACAATTCATTCTTGGTGTTTTCACTTTACTTTTTCATGTTCCTTTGTGGTTAGGATTGACGCATCAGCTAATGGCTTTTTTACTTTTATCAGCAATGACTTTTGTGTTGCATCGTTTATCTAAATAAAAATAGTATATTTACTATTCCGACTATATTGTCACATTTCTTTTTGATTATTATGAATGTCAAAACTTGCCGAAAAAGATAAATTTTTAGATTTATCAGACTATGGAAGACCTTTTGGAAAAGCCTTTGCTTTGCTATTAAAGAATACCAAATTCACTCCAATTCATGTAACTTTACTTTTCGGAATTTCCGGATTAATTGCTGTTTTTTGCATACTAAATCATTACTATTTTGCAGCTGGATTCTTCCTGATTTTGAAGTCCATTATTGATGCTGCAGATGGCGAATTAGCCCGTATAAAAAATACTCCTTCTTACACTGGAAGATACCTTGATAGTGTCTTTGACATTGTCTTAAATTTTATGTTTTTAATGGCAATTTACTATGTTTCAAACACCTCTTTTTGGCTTACAATATTAGCTTTTTTTGGTATACAATTACAAGGAACTTTATACAATTATTACTATGTAATTTTAAGAAATAAATCAGTTGGTGGAGACGCAACAAGTAAAATTTTTGAATACAAATCTCCTAAAGCTTTGCCTGGTGAAACTCAAAAATCGGTTGATATTTTATTCAAAATTTACACTGTTTTTTATGGTGGTTTTGATAAAATAATTCACTTTTTAGATAAGAATGCTTACAAGGTAAAAACGTTTCCAAATTGGTTTATGACTTCATTATCTGTTTTTGGATTAGGTTTTCAACTGTTGATAATTGCCATTATGTTACCTTTAAATTTGATAGAACTCATTATTCCCTTTTTCGTTGTTTTTACCTTAATGATATTTGTATTCATTGGTATTAGAAAACGCTTTATTAAGGCTTAAAATAGCGATAGATAATTCTTATAGTAATAGGTTAAAATATTATTTTTCAATATATTAAATAAAATTATATAAACAAATAATTGAATATCTAATTTTACCCAATCCAAGACTTAAAATCAGAAACTTTTTCTCTAGAAACGATTACTTCTTCTTCTTTGTAAGAAGGTAAAATCACTTTTAATCTTGAATTACTATAAACCTGAATCTCTTTAATTGCTTTCAACGGAACTATAAATTTTCGACTTACGCGATAAAAATCTTTTGGATTTAACTCCTCTTCTATATGTTCCAAAGTTGTATCTAAAAGGTAATTTCGATTTTCAAAAGTGTGCAAATAAGTACCTTTATTTTCGCTATAAAAACACTCAACCTCATCGATAGAAATCACTTTGAGTTGCTGACCAATTTTGACAGAAAATCTATTTTTATATTCTTTAGTTTCTGAACCTAAAATCATCTTCTTGATCATGTCAAAATCCAAATTAGAAACTGTGTTTTTTTGGACTTGATTTTTAAATTTATTTATGGCAATTTCCAAGTCAACATCATCAATAGGTTTTAACAAATAATCGATGCTATTTAGCTTAAAAGCACGCAAGGCATATTCGTCATAAGCAGTAGTAAAAATGACCGCACTTTTGATGTCAATTTGCTCAAAAATTTCAAACGATAATCCGTCCGAAAGTTGAATGTCTAAAAAAATTAAATCAGGATGATTGTTGTTTTGAAACCATTCTATTGATTCCTCTACAGAATGTAAAAGTGTATGTACTTCTAAACCCAATTTTTCAACTTTTCGTTGCAACAATCTTGCTGCTGGTTTTTCGTCTTCGATGATTATGATATTCATGTTTTTTAAATTTTAATCTGCATACTAATTACTGAACACTGACAACTAATCTATTCCCATTTGTTATTTTTCTCTTTCTCCATCAACTCCTTAATTTTTCGTTCTTCCCAATCACTTCCTAAAATCATTCCTGGTAAAAAAACAGATAATCCATGAGCTAACAATCCAATTCCCCAAAAGAAAGCTGTTATAAAATTATGCCATTGAAAATAACTTTCTCCTTCTCCAAGATTTTGATAATTAATTACTACAAACATTAAATTGATAACTAAATAAACTAATGCATGAGTATAAAAACCCTTTATTCGTTTTACTCTTTTTAAAGCTTCATAATATTTAGCATCTTCTGGATTTGTTGGTATATAATTTTTAAAATCTCTTCTATCCATTCTTCTTTGTGTTCTGTCTTCTATACTCATCTTATTTGAATTTATTATTTAACTTTTCTTCTTCCATGAATTGTTTAATCTTTTTTTCTTCCCAATCTTTATTAAAAAATGGAAAAAAGTTAAACACTCTCATTCCATGTAATAAGACTCCAATTCCCCAACCAAGCAAAGTCCAAATGAACCATAGAACTTCTGGAGTATATTTAAGGTTGATGTATATTATTATAATCATTACTACTACAAAACTTAATAAATGACTATAAAACCCTTTTATTTCTTGTACTTGTTTTTTAGCTTTTTGATAACGTTCAAAATCATTATTCTTTTCCATAATTAGTTCCATTTTGATTCCTCTTTATTTTCTTTTTGTAAAATTTCTTGAATTTTCTTCTCTTCCCACGATTTTCCATAACCAAAAGTATCAAAGGCATGAAAGGTTAAACCTAATCCCCAACCTAACATTGGAAACCAAAACCATTGAAAACTTGATGTGTTTAAATTAATTATGATAAGAATAGGAATAACACAGCAATAAGAAATTAAATTTCCATAAAATCCTTTTAATTTTTCTACTCTATCTTTTGCTCTATCATAAGCTGTTTGTTCGTTGTAATTATAATTTGTTTCCATAACTGATATTTGTTTTGTTAATATGGGAAGTTTTAACTTGAAGTATTCGTCTGTATCTTCAACTATAACATTTCGTTTAGATAAAATTGCATATCTATTTACAATGTTTTGAAGCCCAACACCTCTTCTATTTTGTAATACTTCCTTTTTTTGTTTGTTATTTTCTATTATTAATTCATTTTGAATTATACCAATCTTAATGTGTAAAGGTTTTTTTTCGCTAACTACATTGTGTTTTATGCAATTTTCTAATAATAATTGTAACGATAACGGAACTACTTTTGCATCTTCATTGTCAAAATTTTCTGGAATTTCAAAAGTTATACTGTCTTCAAATCGCATTTTCAATAAATTCATGTAGGTTTTTGCAAAAGCTAATTCTTCTGCAACTGTAACCAATTCTTTATCCTTTTGTTCTAAAACATATCTGTAAATTTTAGATAAAGAAGTGGTGAATTTTTGTGCATTTTCTGGATTTTCTTCGATCAATGAACTCAAAACATTTAAACTGTTGAATAAAAAATGAGGATCAATCTGGTTTTTTAAACTCTCAAACTTGGCTGAAGCTGTTCCTGCAATAATCTTTTGTTCTTTTATTTTATTTTCTTGCGATTTTCTATAAAAATAAATTAAGTGAAAGATTAAAGTAATTATTAGAGTAATCAAAAGTGAAATTAAATAGAAACTAAATTTTTCTTCCCTAATAAATTTTTCGAATGATTCCCTGTAAATAATAACTTCTGTAGTATATCTAATACAAAAAATACCGAACATGGTTAAAAGCACACTTCCTATAGCACTAATAAAAAATCTATATCTACTATATTTTTCCCATCTAACTTTATTGTTCAAATAATCAAAATAAGTACCATTAATTATTGATAATACTACACCATAAACGCAATAATAGCCAAATTCTACTAACAAATCGTTATTAAATTCCGGTCTTCTTCCAAAAGTATATTCAATACCAATTATTACACAAAAAATTACAATACTAATGATAAGTCCTTTGAATAAAGCTTTTATTATATTTTGAATTATTTTCTGAATTGTCATGATACGTTTTTTAAGAATTTATTATTTACACGCTGCTAATACTTCCTTAGCTCTATCTAATCCCCAATTGGGATGAAAAGGTGTTTCTAATTTAAAACTTTCAAATAAAGGTATTGCTTTTGCAATTTGCTCACACATTGGTGATGTATCTTGACCGAAAAACTTGGCTGAACCCATTTCAAATTCTGCTTTAGAGAACATTACTCTTGGATTTTCAGGAGCTATTCTTGTTGCTTTAGCATAAATGTCTTTTGCCATAATTGAATATTTCATTCCGTTTTTCATAGGATCTAAAACAATCCAACCTGTATAAATCATTCCTTGTAAAACTAATAGCTCTGGGTTTTGATTATCATTACTTAATTCTATATCTAAAGCCTTTTGAGCTGAATCTAGTAACGAAGTAACTTTTTCTTTATCTTGTGTTTGAAAAGAAGCTAAAGTGTTAACTAATGCTGCATAATAGTTCGGTAACCAATTGTCTTTTTCAACTGAAGCTAAATTTTCAAATACTGCAACAGCTTCAGTATTTTTTCCAGTTTGCCATAAACTCATTCCATTTTTCATTTCAATTTCATAATTAGATTGAGCTGAAACTAAACTACAAACTAAAATGGCGATAAATGTGATAATTTTTGTCATAATTTCTAAAATTTAAAGTTAGTATTTCTTTTTTGATGAGACAAAGTTGCATTAGATTAATTCATTTTTAAAAATGTATTAACCGAACTGTTGTTTTTTGAGGATGAATTGTAATTTTATAGTGATTTAAATTTTTCAGAAGTTAAAATTGACATCGAATTAGTACATTTACAAAAACATTACTCATGGAGTACCAACAAATTTTAAACTCAATATATAACGAAGTTAAGCTACTAGAAAACAAGGGTTCTATTGCAGATTACATTCCTGAATTAACTAAAGTTAATGCTTCTAAATTCGGAATTTCATTAATTGATAACCAACAAAACATTTATAATGTAGGAAATGCAACTGAAAATTTCTCGATTCAAAGTATCACAAAAGTTTTTACAACTGCATTAATTTTTTCTAAAATAGGAAATGATTTATGGAAAAGAGTCAATTTTGAACCTTCTGGAAACGCTTTTAATTCTTTAGTTCAGTTAGAATATGAAAACGGAATTCCAAGAAATCCTTTTATAAATGCTGGTGCTTTAGTTATTGCCGATTTAATGTTAGAACATTTTGAGGATCCAAAAACATATTTTTTAAATTTTGTAAGAACATTGGCAAATTCAGAAAACATTAACTACAATTCAAAAGTGGTTTCTTCGGAAAAAGATACAGGTTTTAGAAATGCTGCATTAGTCAATTATATCAAATCCTATGGCAATATTAGAAACAATCCAGAAGATGTTTTAGATTTTTATTACCATCAATGTGCTTTAGAAATGAATTGTGAAGAATTAGCCAAAAGTTTTCAAGTCTTTTCAAATAATGGAATAAATCCATATAATAACGAGCGTTTACTTACTTCAAGTCAATGCAAAAGAATGAATGCCTTAATGCAAATGTGTGGTTTTTATGATCAAGCTGGAGAATTTACTTTTAAAGTAGGTTTACCCGGAAAAAGTGGTGTTGGTGGTGGCGTTACTGCTGTTTTTCCAAACAATTATACCGTTGCTGTTTGGAGTCCAAAACTAAATAAAAAAGGAAATTCTGTTTATGGATTAGAAACTTTAGAACGATTAACCACAATCACTGAAGCCTCAATATTTTAAATTTCTACTTTCAATTTAAACAAATTAACGATTATGAAAAAAATACTTTTTATTCTTTCAATATTTATTTATACATCAAGTTTAGCACAAACAGAATCTACTTTTGATGAAAAGCTAGCAAAAGAACTCGGTGCTGATGAATATGGCATGAAAACCTATGTGTTTTGCCTTTTAAAAACTGGAACTAACACAAAGGCTACCGAAAACGAACAAAAAATAGCTTTTGAAGGTCACATGCAAAACATGAATAAATTAGTTAAAGAAAACAAATTAATAGTTGCTGGACCTTTTTACAAAAATGAAAGAAATTACAGAGGAATTTTTATTTTTAATTGTTCAACAATCGAAGAAGCTGAAGAATGGGTTAAAACCGATCCAGCTATAATAGCGAATCTTCTCGAAGCTGAACTAACACTTTGGTATAGCAGTGCTGCCTTAATGAAAGTTGATGAAATTCACGATTCGATAGCTAAAACTAAAATCTAAAATCTTATCAACAAATCCATTTTTGACAAAAGTAGTTTCTTAAATAATACTTACTTTTGCCATTCATAAAATTTCAAACCAATGATTTATAAATTTAGAGCTATATTAGATACTAAAGAAGATATTTTTAGAGATATTGCTATAGAAAAAACAAACACTTTAGAGGATTTACACAACGCAATTGTCAACGCTTTTGGTTTTGACGGAACTGAAATGGCTTCATTTTATATGTGTGATGATGAATGGAATCAAGAATTTGAAATTCCACTATTTGACACCGGAGAAACTGAAGGTGAAGTGAGAACAATGAATGAGTTTATTCTTGAAGATAATTTAGACAAATACCACACAAAAATTATTTACGTTTATGATTTCTTAAACATGTGGACTTTCTACGTGGAATTAGCCGTAATTGAAGATGAAAAAGAAGAAGGTGTAATTTATCCAGCTTTATTATTCTCTCAAGGTGAAGTTCCTTTAGAAGCGGAAGACAAGTTATTTCAAGCTGAAGGCAGCTTAGATGAAGATGATTATGACGAAGATGATTTAGATATGTTCGAAGGTGATGACAGCTTTGAAGATTTTGGTTTTGAAGAAAATTGGAATTAAACTTTTAGGTTAAAAGGTTATGAGTTTATAAGGTTAAAAGGTATTGTGGAATTACATACTTTTAAAAATATAACTTTATTTAATCTTTTTTTTTACTCAAAACCTTCTAAATTCTAATACTCTTAATTTTCTACACAAACCCTTTTAAACTCTTAACCTTATAAACTTATAACCTTTCCTCACAAATGATAAACCTATTCAACGCCCACATAGACAATCTTTCCATTCATAGAGTTGGAAATAAAAGCCGAAACGAAGCCATCTTTTTATCTGAAAACCCTTATGGTTTAAATGATGAAATTATGCCTTTATTAAAAGAATACTTCTTTAAACCTTTTCGTGAAAAAGAAGAAAACTACTTTCAATTTGCTCATGATGTGGATTTAGAATATAACGATATGTTCAACTTAGCTACTGAGATTTTTACTAATCCAAGTGAAGTTCATAATGTATCTAAAAAAATAACAACACATTTGTTTGAGCAATCAAATCATCCGCATATTAAAAATGGTGAAGTTTATGTTGCTTACTTTTCAAATGTTTCGATTGACAATAATGTTGTCGATGCCATTGGTGTTTTCAAAAGTGAAGTACAAACAGATTTCTTGCAATTTGAAGAAAACGGAAGCAATCTTGAAATGATTTTACAACAAGGAATTAACTTGAATAAGTTGGATAAAGGTTGTATTATTTTCAATTATAAAAAGGAAGAAGGTTATAAAATTTTAACCGTTGATAGCAATAGATATGATGCTCGTTATTGGTTAGAACATTTCTTATCTGTTGATGCTTTTCAAGATGAAAATTTCATGACTAAGAAGTATTTAAAATTCTGTCAAGACTTTGCTAAAGATGTAGTTTTACCTGCAGAAGACAAACAACAAGAGGTTTTATTCATGAATAGAGCTATCAATCACTTTGCAAAAAATGACGCTTTTGAAGAAACTGCTTTCTTGAATGAGGTTATGGAAAACCCAGAATTTATTCCAGAATTTAAAAACTACAAAGTAGATAAAGGTGAAAAATATAGTATTGAAGACGTAACTGATTTTCCTATTGCAAATGCAGCTGTGACTGATGTTCGTAAGAAATTGAAAAACACCATTCATTTAGATACAAATGTTCAAATTAAGTTAGACTTTGTAAACTCTGATTCTGCTCAAAAATTTGTTGAAAAAGGTTGGGACGAAGAAAAACAAATGTATTATTACTTAGTTTACTTTAATAAAGAACAGAAAGTATAGTATTCACTGTTCAGTTTATAGTGTTCAGTAAAATATAATTCCTCAATTACGAATAAGTGGTTGAGGAATTTTTTATATTTGAAGTAAATTCAACAGAAATCATGACAAAAATCGAATTACAAAAATTCATTGAAGAAAAATCTAATCGTCAAATTGTATTAAAAGAACGCATGAATCTTTTAAATGCATTAGATGATGAGCTATCAGGTTCTAAAATTGGTCGTTGGTTTGGAAGTGCTTATTTATCTACAAAACGTTTTATTACACTTACATTAGGAATTATTCTTATTTTAGGTTCTGTGTTGTTTTTCTTTTTTCCTCAAATCATTGTTAAAGACGAAGCGGTGAAGAATGAAATCATTCAGGATTACAAAACAAATTTTTCTCAAGAAACTGGAACGTCTTTACAAGCTAAGTTAGATGAGATTGCTACAACTTCTTCTAAATCAAAATCAATTTTATTGATTCAAAATATTGATAAGTCAATTGGTGATTCTATTAAAAACAATGATAAAAACAAGTTTCAATTTATGGCTATTTTAGTTTTTATTATGGGAATTATTTTACTTTACATAGCACGATTGACTAAAAAAATTCAGTTAAGAAACACTAAAATTTCTGATGCTGAAAAATTAACACTTTCTGCTATCAAAGATTATTCAGTTACAATTGAAGAAGAAGACAAAGAGCTTCAAGTTTTGAGAGAATATTTGAATACTATGAATTAATTAGTTTAAACTTCTTCATCAGGAAAAATCTTTCCAGGGTTTAAAATATGATTGGCATCAAAAACACGTTTAATACTTTCCATAAGTTCTAAATGCGTTTTTGAAAAAGCTATGTCCATGTAATTTTTCTGAACATAACCAATTCCGTGTTCACCAGAAAGGGTTCCTTTTAACGCAACAGTTAATTCAAAAATCTCTCTGATTCCTTTTGGAACTTCTTTCTTCCATTTTTCATCGGATAAATCTCCTTTGATAATGTTTACATGCAAATTTCCATCACCAGCATGACCATAACAAACCGATTGAAAACCATATTTCATGCCTATTGCTTTTATACCATTTAACAAAGCTGGTAATTCATATCTTGGAACAACGGTATCTTCTTCTTTATAAATAGAGTTTGATTTAACCGCTTCTCCAACAGCTCTACGCATTTTCCATAAAGCATTTTTTTGTTCTTCTGAATCTGCAAATAAAACCTCATCAATTTTATAATTTTCTACAACTTCTAGAATTTTTTCAGCTTCTAACATCAAAATTTCAGGATAATTTCCATCTACTTCAATCAATAAATGAGCTTGAATATTATCTTTAATTGCAACACTAACACCATCAATATACCTCATCGTCCATTCTAAAGCATCACGTTCCATAAATTCTAAAGCACTTGGAACAATTCCAGCTCTAAAAATGGCAGAAACAGCTTCACAAGCTTCTGTCGAGTTATAAAAAGGAACCAAAAGCAATACATTATGTTTGTTGGCTGGAATCAATTTTAAAACTATTTTTGTAATAACTCCAAGTGTTCCTTCGCTACCAACCATTAATTGCGTTAAATTGTATCCCGTTGAGTTTTTTAGTGTATTGGCTCCTGTCCAAATGATTTCTCCATTAGGCAAAACAACTTCTAAATTTAAAACATAATCTTTAGTCACACCATATTTTAAAGCTCTTGCTCCACCCGCATTTTCGGCTACATTTCCACCAATCCAACAGCTTCCTTGACTACTTGGATCAACTGGATAAGACAGGTTTTTTTCTAAAACGGCTTCACGCAAAACTTGAGTTATCACCGCTGGTTCAACTGTGACTTGAAGGTTTTTTTCGTCAATTTCTATGATTTTGTTTAATCGTTCCATAGAAAGCCCAATCCCTTTTTGAACACATAAAGCTCCACCACTTAAACCCGTTCTTGCTCCAATTGGAGTAATTGGAATATAAAATTCATTAGCAACTTTTAAAATTTCAGAAATTTCTTTTGCATTTGCTGGTTTTAAAACTACACTTGGAGGAAAAACATAATCTTCTGTTTCATCGTGTCCGTAATGATTTCTGGTTTCTTCATCCGTAAAGATGTAAGATTCACCAACAATATTTTTTAATAATTCGTATATGTTCTTCTTTAATTCCATTTTTTTAATTTAAAAATTTAATAAAATCCAATACCAAAAAGCTAAGGTTATAAATGATAATGGAATACCAATTCCTACCATCATACTACTTAATTTTGGTTTTAATCCATAAGTGGAAGCTAAAATTGCTCCTGTAATCATTGGAGCCATAGCTGACTCAATAATCGAAACATCAATCATTAAACCAGATGCTCCAAATATTTTCTTGTACAAAATAAAGAAAAAAACAGGTGTAATCATTAATTTAAACAGTAAACCTAAACTAAGAAAAGTCCAATGTTTGCTTTTTCTTTCAATTTTCAATTGTAAACCTACAGCAATTAGAGCAATAGGTGTTACTGTGCTTCCTATTCTTTGAAAAACTGATTGTAAATCAACCGGAAAATCTACATTAAAAATATTCAATAATACAGCCACTACAAAAGCTATAAAAGGAGGAAAAAATAAAATTTTTTTGACAATTGCATTTAGACTTAATTCTTCTCGTGAAAATAGTGTTGCTACAATTATTCCTAAAGTTGCCATCACCACAAAACTTCCTGGTTGATCTATTACAATAGCAGTTTCAATACCTTTTGAACCATAAAGGGCTTCAACTACTGGAAATCCAACGAAAGAAGTGTTTCCCAAACCAGCAGTTAAAATTAAGCAACCAATTAACTTTTTAGACCATCCTAGATATTTCCCCAAAGAATAAAAAAATACAAATGCTAGCCCAAAACCCAACCAAGCAATTCCTAATGGATATAACAAACTAGTTGATATTTCAATTTTTGGAATATAATACAATGCCAAACCTGGCAAAGAAACATAAATAACAAACTGATTTAAAACAACATGCATATTCTTAGGCAAAGCTTTAGCATATTGAAAAGAAACACCTATCAATAAACAGATGAAAATTAAAAGTAGATTATCCATTAGATTTATATGAATTACAAAGTTAAAAGCATTATTTGATTATGGAATGTAAAGTTCTTTTTTTTCAAAAAAATTGTACATTTACACAAAGAGACTATTTTTGGAAAATCAACATAAAAAATCGGCATTATCAGAAGTTAACGGAGTCAATCAACCTGATCCGTTAAGCAATGCTGTTGCCAAAAGAATTCAACAAAAAAGAAAAATTATTCCTTCTGCTTTTGAATTAATTGAAGCTATCAAAAAAGGTGATAAAATCGCTTTAAGTAGAGCAATTACTCTAGTCGAAAGTACCAATCCAGAACATTTAGAACGTGCTAATGAAGTGATCAATGGTTGTTTGCCTTTTGCAAATAAATCGATCCGAATAGGAATTACTGGTGTTCCGGGTGTTGGAAAAAGTACTTTTATTGAAGCTTTTGGAACGTATCTGACTTCGATTGATAAAAAAGTGGCAGTTTTAGCTGTTGACCCAAGTAGTTCAATAAGTCACGGAAGTATTTTGGGTGATAAAACTCGAATGGAAGAATTGGTTAAAGACGAAAATGCTTTTATTAGACCAAGTGCTTCAGGTGATAGTTTAGGTGGTGTCGCCCGAAAAACGCGTGAAAGTATTATTTTATGCGAAGCTTGTGGTTTTGATACTATAATTATTGAAACCGTTGGTGTTGGCCAAAGCGAAACTGCTGTGCATAGCATGGTTGATTTCTTTTTATTGTTAAAGATTGCTGGTGCTGGTGATGAATTACAAGGCATTAAACGTGGCATTATGGAAATGGCTGATACAATTGTAATTAATAAAGCCGATGGAGATAATATTTCTAAAGCTAAACTAGCAAAAACCGAATTCAACAGAGCATTGCATTTATTTCCGGCAAAAACAAGTGGTTGGATTCCTAAAGTTTCTACTTGCAGTGCATATGAAAAAACAGGAATTGATAATGTTTGGTCTATTATATCAAATTACTTTGATTTAGTGAAGGAAAATCAATTTTTCGAAAAGAAAAGACATGACCAAAATCAATTTTGGATGATGGAAACCATCAATGAACAATTAAAAAACAATTTTTATAATCATCCTGAAATCATAAAACTACTTGAAGAAAATAAAAAAGCCGTCCAAAATAATGAATTATCACCTTTTGCAGCAGCTCAATTACTTTTGGAAAAATATTTCACACTATAATAACAAAAACCTCAATGAAGTCATTTTATCACTGAGGCTTTCTATCCAAAACAAACTTAACTAACTATATATTAATCTTTCTGAAAATATATAGTACAAATATGAAACTCTTAAACTAAAGAATATCAGGAAAACAACCTTAAATTAAAATAATAAACACCTTATTAAAAAGGGTGTTTTTCCTTAACTATATAAATAGAAATAAATTAAATTTGTAACACAACTAAATCAAAACTACGATGATGAAAATTAGAACTATTGTAACAGTGATTCTTTTTTCAACGCTCTTTTTTTTTAATGCATGTAAACCTGAGAGTAGTGAAGAAATCCTAAATGTAAAAGCACCATCGCAAATAATTTCAGTTGAACAAGCTGTTGAAATGAAAAAAACATACCAAGATACTATAGGTAATTTAATAAAACTAAACAATTCAACACCAGAAGAAGAATATGATCCTACATTATTTGCTTTTATAGAATTAGATTCTTTAAAACAATATATAGCGTACTTAGAAGAAGTGGAACGTTTAAATGATAAAAAAATATCTGGAATTAGAGTTTATTTTGCTGCTTATCCAAGTACTTCAAAAAGCAACAACAAAGAGCCTTTATATAAAAGTAGAGAAACATTCTTTTTTGCACCAACTATGGAAGTTGCTCCAAATGAATGGGGAAGAGAATATCCAAATTTGAGAAATATTCCGTTTTATATTGAACCTACAGGAAAAAACAGAATAATTGGAAATTTTAAAGCTATTGACGGTCTTTTATGTAAAAAAGATTCTCGTACAAGTGGTACAAAATCGAATGATAGTGAAAAAACAAGTTTAATTTTAAATGAAATGCAACTAACTCCTCCTCCAAAATAACAATTGAATAATTAATGGAAATTAAAAATATACCTTTAGCAGATTTAAAAGACTTTTTTACTTATTTTCAAATAGTCACAGCGATTGCAGGGTCATTGTGTTATTATAAGTATAAAGATACGTATTTAAAATACTTTTTATTTCTGCTTTGGTATATTGTTATAAATGACTTTACGGCAAAATATTACAGTAAAAACATTTCAGTTTACAATGTTTTTTTTTATAATATTTTTCAAGTTGTTTCATTTACATTCTACACATTATTATTTAAAAACGCTATAAAAAGTCTTAAAAATAAGAAGACAATTTCTATTTTATTAGCTTTTTATTATTTATCTTATTTAATTAATTTAATCTTTGTTGATGATTTTTTTACAGACTACTTTTCAAATACGTATATAATTGGTGCTGCAGTAGTTATAACTTCAATATTGATTTATTTTTATGAAATTTTGAACTCTGATAAAATCATACATGTTAACAAAATGATGGTGTTTTGGATTAGCATTGGATTATTATTAATGTATCTACCAAATATTCCTTTTAATGTTATTAGAAATTATTATAAAACTTCACCTACAATTCCCTATATTTATATGGTAAATTTTTTATTAGTATTTATTTATAATATAATTATAATTTCAGGTTTTATATGGAGCAGCAAGGAACAGAGGGACTATTTTTAGCAATTATAGTTTTATTTAGCGTTTGTGTCATCATGGTTTTTCTGTTTATAATTTTTCAAAAAAAGAAAAATGTGCTTTTAATGAAACAAGTAGAATCACAACAACAATTTGAAAGAGAAATTGCTGAATCTCAAGTTGAAATTCGAGAACAAACTTTAAGAAATATTAGTTGGGAACTTCATGATAATATTGGTCAATTATTAACTTTAGCTAAAATTCAACTTCAAAGTGTGGCTGATAATCCCGAAAACATTAAAGAAGTAAATGATAATTTAACCGGCATTCTTAATGAAGTTAGAGCATTATCTAAAGTTATTAATCCTGACTTTATCACTAATATTAAATTAAACCATGCCATTCAATTAGAAATTGATAGGTTTAACCGTTTGAATTATATAAAATCAAATTTAACTATTGAAGGTGTTTATCTCGATTTAGATCCTAAAACAGAGATAATTATTTTTAGAATTCTACAAGAATTTTTTTCTAACACTATTAAGCATTCTAAAGCTTCAATATTAAATGTAATCATGAAATTTGCTGAAAATAAATTGACAATAATTGTTGAAGATAATGGAATCGGATTTGACGCTTTACAAAATTCAACGAACGGAATTGGATTAACCAACATGAAAAAAAGAGGAGATTTAATTGACACTGAAGTTTCAATTAATTCTGAAATTAATAATGGAACACAATTAGTAATTGTTCACAACATAAATAAATAATGGAAAAGTATTCAGTAGTTCTTGTAGAAGATCACACGTTATTATCTCAAGCAATTGCAGGTATTGTTGATAAATTTGAATCTTTTAAAGTCAGTTATCTTTGTAAAAATGGGGCTGAATTAGTAGACAAATTTAAAGTAAAAGAAAACATTCCTCAAATTGTTCTTATGGATATTAATATGCCGATTATGAATGGTATCGAAACCACAAAATGGATAACTGAAAATCATCCTGAAGTTGCTGTTTTAGCTTTAACTGTTGAAGAAGATGAAAATACTATTCTAAAAATGATTAGAGCTGGTGCAAAAGGCTATTTACTAAAAGACGTTGACAAACAAACCCTTGAAATTGCTTTGTTAAAAATAATTGAAACAGGTGTGTATCATTCTAATATTGTAACTGATGCTCTAATGAACTCAGTAACTGGCAAAACGCAACAAGAAATTCCTTTAAAAGAAAATGAAATTGAATTCTTAAAACTCATTTGTACCGAATTGACCTATAAAGAAGTTGCTGATAAAATGTGTCTAAGTCCAAAAACAATTGATGGTTACAGAGATAGTCTATTTGCAAAACTAAATGTCAAAAACAGAATAGGATTGGTTCTTTATGCAATAAAACATAAAATTTATGTTCCTTGAAACATAATATTACTCTTCGTATTTTTCCATTTCTCTATCGTAAAACTCTCCAGCAAGCGTAATTAAATGCTCCATTTCAGATTCTAATTCCCGTTCGTCTTCATCATCAATTTCTTCTAAAAATTCAACTTCATCGTCTTTTAAATTGATTAAAAAACGTGGATAATCTAAATGAACAATAAAGATATCATCCGGAAAATCTGTATTGTCTCCTAAAATAAATTTTGGTCTTTCCATTATTATAATATTATGGGTTTGTTGCTATTATAGTATTATTTTCAATAAGTTTCTTGGTCAAATAATTAAAACGAAGATACAAAAATATCGCTGCTGAAGTTAATCCTGCTAAAAGTCCAATCCAAATCCCTGCTGCTTTCAATTCTGTATATAATCCTAAATAAATAGATATTGGAAATCCAATTACCCAATAAGATATAAAAGTCATATACATCGGAATCTTTACATCTTGCAGTCCACGCAAAGCTCCTAGAACAACCACTTGTAAACCATCTGAAATTTGAAAAACAGCTGCTACTAATAGTAATTGTCCAGCAATAGTTACTACTTCAGTGTTTTTTATCAAATCATTAACACTACTCATATCTACAAACAAAGCTGGAAAATAATTATGAAACACTATAAAAATTAAAGCAAATATTATTTCTAAAATTATAGCTAATAGGAAAATGGACATGGCTACAATTCGCAATTTTTTATAATCATTTAATCCCTTTTGATTTCCAACTCTAATCATAGCGGCTACACTCAATCCCATGGCAAACATAAATGTAAAAGAGGCTAAACTCAATGCAATTTGATTGGCTGCTTGACTTGTAGTTCCCAATACTCCAGATAACCAAATGGCTCCAGTAAATAGAGCTACTTCAAAAAACATTTGCAAGGCTGAAGGTGTTCCTAATCTGATAATTTTTATATTGACTTCTCTTTTTATTTTTTTTAAATCAAATCCTTTTAAAAAAGGATGAAACTTTTTCTTTTTATTCATCATGTAATGCATGTAACCCAACATCACAAATCGGGAAGCTATAGTTCCGATTGCAGCTCCAACAATTCCCATTTTAGGAAAAAACCAAACTCCATATATTAATAAGTAATTCAAAAAGACATTGACAATATTAGCCAAAATTGTGGCCCACATAGAATATTTGGTTTCACTCATTCCATCAGCAAACTGTTTATAAGCCTGAAACATGATTAATGGAATTAATGAAAATGCAACAATATCCAAATAAGGCTTTGCCAATTCCACTACAATTTCTGGTTGCCCCATAAAAGCTATAATAGGCTTTGAAAAGAAAATCAAAGTAAATAAAGCTACTCCTAAAATCGTACATAAATACAATCCATGGTGAAAAGCACTTCTTCCGTCTTCAATACTATGTTTTCCGTCAGCTTCAGCAACTAAAGGTGTTATGGCTGTAGAAAACCCAATTCCAAGAGACATTGCAATAAAAACAAAACTATTTCCTAAAGAAACTGCTGCTAATTCATCTGGACCCAATTTCCCTACCATTATGTTATCTACAATTCCTACAACAGTATGTCCTAACATTCCAAGAATAATAGGATAAGCTAGTTTTAAATTATAAGAAAACTCTTTGGTATAGGTAGATAAGTTCATTTGCAATTTTAAAGCCGCAAAGATAGTTATTTCTCGCTACTTAACTGGTCATGATACATTTTAATATTATCTTTTACATCGTCTTCTAATTCTGGATAATGAAAATCATATTTACTTAATTCATCCAACATGGTTTTAGCAACAATATATCTTGCAGTTTCTTTATTATCAGCTGGAACTATAAACCAAGGAGCATGTTCTTTTGAGGTTTTGTTCATTATATCTTCATAACATTCTTGATACTTATCCCATAATTTACGTTCTTCTAAATCACCTGGAGAAAATTTCCAGTTGTGTTTTTCAGTTTCTAACCTTCTTAACAAGCGTTGTCTTTGTTCTTCTTTACTCAAATGCAAAAAGAACTTCATGATAATTACACCATTTGAAGCAACGTGCTTTTCAAAAGCATTGATACTTTCAAATCTATTCTCCCAAAATTCTTCTGTAATATCTACTGTTTTTTCAATATTAGGAATGTTTTCACTCATTATATAATCAGGATGAACACGAGTTATCAATACATTTTCATAATGTGTTCTATTGAAAACAGAAAACTTCCCTTTTTCTGGCAATGCATTATAATGTCTCCATAAATAATCGTGTTTTAATTCGTTTGATGAAGGTGTTTTAAAACTATGAACTACTACTCCACGTGCATTAAATTCTTTAAATACTTCCCGAATTAAACTATCTTTTCCAGCGGTGTCCATTCCTTGTAAGCAAATTAAAACACCATATGTATTGTGAGCATACATTTTATCTTGCACTTTACTCAATTTCTCACGAATCTTTTGTAAATGTTTTTCTTTCTTTTTTTCAGAAGTCTCTACATTTAGGATAGTTGGAATTTCGTTTAATTTTATGGTTTTAGTTACTTTAAAGTCTTCAGATTTTAAGGATTTCATGAGGAATGTATATTAGTTATTTGTAAAAATAGTATTTTTGATAGGAGAAGAAAAAAAAATAAACTTTTTTTCAAACCCTTTCCAACCTTTTACAACTTTTTGTGCTCTATATAAGAAAGCAACCTTTTATGATGGATGAAAAAATAATCATAGCCTGCAAAAAAAATCAACGTGAAGCCCAACGTTTGGTATACGAACAAATGGCAACCAAGTTGTATTACACTTGCAAACGCTATCTAAAAAAAGAAGAAGAGATTGAGGAAGTATTGGCAGATGCTTTTTACATCATATTTACAAAAATTGATCAATTAAAAGAAAATAAAGCTTTTGAAGGTTGGGCTCGAAAAATTGCAGTCAATCAATGCTTGTTACAACTCAAAAAGAATTTGAATTTCAATCTTTATTTGGAAGATACTAATATGCAATCGCAACCTTTTACTGATGAAGTAACTGATTTAGAGGAAGAAGATTTATTGAAATTGGTAGAAAAAATTCCAGAAGGTTGCCGAACGATTTTTAATCTTTTTGTTATTGAAGGCTTTTCCCATAAAGAAATAGCCGAACAACTCAAAATATCAGAAGGAACATCCAAATCACAATTAAACGTTGCCAAAACAAAATTGAAAGAATTAGTAAATACTTTTTACTATCAAAAAGCTAAATAATATTAAAATAAATTGAACATAATTTTCAGAATTGATGAGATTCTGAAATAAATTCAGAATAAATGAAAAACGAAGAAAAAATATTTCAAAAAATAAAAAACGCTTCTAACAAAACTGAAGAAACATCTTTTCCAGGAATGGATAAAGTGTGGAATCGTGTGGAAGAAAAACTCGACACTAAAATAATTAAAAAGAAAAGCGAAGTATGGAAAAAATTAGCCATTGCAGCTTCTTTCTTATTGTTTTTTACGGTTGGAATCCAATTATTCAATACACAAAAAGAATTGACCGAACCAATTGAACATAAAATCAACATTCAACCTACAACTATACAAGCTCAAGACAATATTGAAAACTCAGTCGTAGATGAAAATATAGAAATTGACAAGTCCTTACCTGAAGTAGAAACATTTATCAATACAACTAACGCTCAAGCAAATACAACAAAACCCAAAGCTATTATTTCTGAATCAAAAGCTGAAAGTGATGAAGTTCCTGCAGTGGTTTTTAAAGAAAAGAAAAACTCAGAAGCAGCTAAAACATCTTTTGCAGAAGAAGAAGTAACAGCAGATATTGAATTTATTAGTCAAGAAAATGCTATCTCTAAAGGACATTACAATTCAGCAAGTTCAAATAACGTTTTTTATCCAAGCAAAGGAAAAATATATGCAGCTCGAAGTTCTAACATGAAATATGAGTTACAAATAAATGAGAAAGAATCAAGTATTCAATCAAAAAGCGATGATCTAGTACTTATCAACGGGTATTTATCAGACAAAAAGAAAGAAGATTTGAGTTCAGACGAAATGGAAACAATGGTTGAATTAAAAAATCCAATCTACATCATCAATGGGGAAGAATTTTCAGAAGAATCTCTTTTTGGAGAAAAACCAACCAGTAAATATGCCCCTTTAACCAATCAAAAAATAGATTCCATAAAAGTCTATTTACCTGAAGAAGCCAAACCCATTTATGGTGAAAAAGGCAAAAATGGTGTAGTCATTATTTCTATTAAAAAATAAACCAAAACAAATAGTTAAATCAATAATTGCAAACACATAATCGTGTTAGCCAAGATAAACTCAGTCAAATTTTAACTAAAAAGATGCTGAAACGAGTTCAGCATGACAAAAATTAAATAAAATAAATCATGAAAAAGAAAGTAATCCTTATTTTGATAGCATTTACAATGTTACCAATACTACAATCGTTCTGTGGATTTTATGTTTCAACAGGTAACTCCAAAATTTTCAATCAAGCCTCAGAAGTAATTCTTGTGCGAGATGGAAATAAAAACACAGTTACCATGAATAGTGACTTCAAAGGTGATGTGAAAGATTTTGCCATTGTAATTCCTGTTCCAACAGTACTAAAAGAAAATGACATCAAAGTCGTAAAAAAAGACATTTTCAATAAACTGAATCAATATTCAGAACCAAGATTAGTAGAATATTATGACGAACATCCTTGTCAACCAAAATACAGATATGACGATATGGTTATGGCTGAAAGTGTTTCTATCAAATCCAACGCAATGATGGTAAAAAAAGAAAAAGAATTGGGCGTAACCATCGAAGCAAAATACACTGTTGGTGAATATGACATTCTTATTTTATCAGCTAAAGAATCAGCTGGTTTAAAAACTTGGTTACTTCAAAATGAGTATAAAATTCCAGCTAAAGCCGAAGAAGTTTTGGAACCTTACATCAAATCAAAAATGAACTTTTTTGTAGTGAAAGTCAATTTAGTTGAAATGAAAAAATTAGGTCGAGAAGAGTTGAGTCCAATCCAAATCTCATTTGAAAGCGAAAAATTTATGCTACCTATTCGTTTAGGAATGGCCAATGCTAATGGTCCACAAGATTTAATCATCTATGCTTTCACCAAAAACGGAAGAGTGGAAAGTACCAATTATAGAACTGTAAAAATTCCAACGGATAAGAATATTCCAACCTTTATGCGTCCAAACTTTCAGGAGTTTTACAAAGATTTATTTACCAAACAATATAAAAAATATGGCAGAAATGCTGTTTTCACCGAATATGCTTGGGATTTGAGTTCACACAATTATCAAAAATGTGATCCATGTTCCACTACTCCACCAAGCTATGCTGAATTAAAAGACGCTGGAGTTTTCTTTGCCAATTACAGAACACCACAAGGTTGGCAAGGCAGTGATTATGAAGGAAATTTATTCTTCACGCGTTTGCATGTGCGTTATGACAGAGAAAACTTCCCAATGGATTTGCAATTTCAAGAAACTATGGACCAACAATCCTTTCAAGGAAGATACATCATGCAACACAGTGTAAATGTAGATATGCAAAGTTGTTCAGAAGGAAGAAGATACTACAATGACGTTTTAAACCGAAGAGAAAATGAATTGGAAACATTGGCCAATTTAACCAATTGGGATATTGATAATTATGAGGATTACACGAATGAAATTAGAGCCAAATTAGGCTATAAAACCACAAAAAGTGAAGCTAAAAAAGGAGGATTATTTTTCTTTTCAAAAGGAAACAAACCTAACAAAACTCTTCCAAGCTTGTTGCTGTTAACAAGTTTAGCATTGATTTCTTTCTTGATTTATAAAAGAAAAACACTTTTACCAAAATTAGCTGTTATCAAAAACTTCTTATTCTAAAATTATGAAAACTAAAGCCATAGAACTTCCTAAAACTAGTACATTATCATTACTAAGTGATGCTCGACATTTTCAAATTCTATTTTTGGGAAGCTTCTTGGTTATGGTTTTGTTTGCCAATGATTTTCCAAAAGAATATTTGTTTCAAATTGGATTAACTATAACTTCATGTTTATTCTTTCAATTGGTATTTACGCACTTTACAAATAAGAATTATGCTTCTTGGAAAAGTGCATTAATTACTTCATTGGGATTATCATTATTGCTCAAAGTGGATGCTTTAGAATGGGTTTTATTTGCTACTTTTATTGCGATTGGATCCAAATTTTTAATCAAATACAAAAACAAACACGTTTTCAATCCAGCTAATATTGGTGTTGTAGGAACTATTTTATTTACACATCATGCTTGGATTTCTCCTGGACAATGGGGAAGCAATATTATCTATTTATTTATAGTTGGTTCACTTGGCTTTTTAGTTATTAAAAAAGTTGCCCGAATTGATATTGCCTTAACTTTCATCGGAACATTTGGAGGTTTATTATTCATTCGAAATATCTTATATTTGGGTTGGCCAATTGATTTGTGGACGCATCAAATGACGAACGGAACTTTAATGTTATTTACATTTTTTATGATAACAGATCCAATGACAACTCCTAACAATCAAAAAGCTAGAATTATTTTTGCGATTATATTAGCAAGTGTTGCTTTCTATTTAACGACTTTTAATCATTTTTATGCTGCACCTGTTTGGGTTTTACTTTTCATGTCGCCTTTAACTATTGTCTTTGATAGAATTTGGAAGAGTGAAAAATATCGTTGGTAAAATTTCGTTTGCAGTAATCACAAAAACAATTAATATGAAAAATTTAGTTTATACCTTTCTAATCCTACTTATAGGAATAAGTGCTTCAGCCCAAGAAAAAATTTATACTGAAGTTAAAATAAAAGAAGCTTCAACTATTTATATTCTAGGAGGAATTGCTTCTGTACTTACAAATGAAGATTTAGAATTTGCTAAAAAACACAATATTAAGTTTCATGATTTTGGTTGTTTAGCTCCAATCAATATGGAAAAATATGAGAAGCTTAATGCACAAGTATTTGATCAACTGAATAAAGAATTTGGAAGCAATTGGCAAAAAGAAATTCGAAAAGGAATTTTAGGTTATGAAAAATGGAAGAAAAATTAGTGTTCAGTATTCAGTAATTAGTGTTCAGTCAAAAAAAAGTAGTATTTTTAATCTTTATTAAAAACCAATTCTTATGAAAAAAGTTCTAGTTGCCCTATTAGTTGTTTTAGTAATCTTACAGTTTTTCCAAATTGATAAAACCAATCCTGAATTTGATGCCAATCAAGATTTTCTAAAAATACATGAAACTCCTACTGAAATTGCTTCAACCATAAAAGCGGCTTGCTATGATTGTCATTCCAACCAAAGTGTTTATCCATGGTATACTAATATTCAACCTGTTGGATGGTTTGTAAAAAATCACATTGAAGAAGGAAAAGAACATCTCAATTTTTCTGAATTTGGAACCTATACACCAAAGAAGCAAGCGCATAAATTAGAAGAATGTTATGAATTAATTGAAAAAGGAGAAATGCCTTTATCAAGTTATACGATCATTCATAAAGAAGCTGTTTTAACTGAAGCGCAACAAGCTGAACTTATATCTTATTTTAAAGATGTTGAAAAGGTGATAAATAGCAATTCAAGTCCTGATTAAAAACTAATTCAAATATGCGTTATGTAGTTTTTCTTATATTTTTAACTTTATTTTCTTGTAAAAATGAAGAAAATAATGATGTCCCATTTACTGAAAAAAAAGAAAAAACAGTAACGGAAGTCATTTCTGAATTAAACAAAACTGATACTATTAAGCATTTAGACTTATCATATAAAAAACTAGATAGCATTCCAGATTTATCGGAGCTTCTAATTGAAAGCCTAGATTTATCTCATAACAATTTGGATACTATTGCATTTAGTAAATTACCACAAAATTTAAAAATACTTAAATGCACTCATAATAACCTTAGAAATTTCAGTGTATTTTATAGTAATAAGGCATTTTTTGGAACAAAGGCAAAAAAGAATTTAAACAATACAACGATCAATTTTGAAGCAATTGATTTATCAGATAATAGCCTAAAATCATTTAATTACAGTTATCATGATGAAAAATCAAACTTAAAAAAAGTTATTTTAAAAAATAACAATATTGAACATCTACACATGAATGAAAACATTCAATATTTAGACATTTCAAACAACAAGAATTTACCAAAAGAAGTAAATTTTAATGTTAGTACAATTGATACTTTGCTTCAAAACCATAATGAAACTAAATTAAAAACCAAGAGAATACCTAAACCTGGACCAATTATTTGTTCGTTTGAAGATATATACAAAACCTTACCTAAAACATTAAAAAATCAGTTTAAGTAGTTTAGTTTTTTACTGATAAAATAGCTAAACGTACAATAAAAATGCTAAAACAAGTTCAACTTGACAACCATAAATTACATATTATGAAATATTTAAACTTATTTTTTATACTAATTTTAGCTATTTTAATAACAATTATTAGTTCATTCTTTTTTCTTGGTTCAGAAGAAAATTTTCAAAAATTACTCGACAATTTATTTAAGTCATTCCTATTAAGGTTCATAGGATTTACAATTTTTGGATTATTCTTTTTATCTATTTTAATAACTGTAAATCTAATACTTAATAAATATTTTAATAATAAAATCAACTTAAAAAAATTAACACTATCAGGATTTTTTTTTATTTCCTTAGGTAGTTTTATTGGAACTTTTATTTTCTTTTTTAAAAATTATTAATATTAAATTCTGCATGACAACTGCCAACTAAAAACTGAACACTGAACACTACTTCTCAATTTCCTTCAAAGAATCCATTTTTTTGTATTCTAAGAAACCTTTTAGGTCTTCAAAATGTTCTTTTACTCTTTGGTTACCAAATTCGAATACCTTCTCAGCTAAACCATCTAAGAAATCTCTATCGTGAGACACTAAGATTAAAGTACCGTCAAAATCGCGTAAAGCATCTTTGATAATATCTTTGGTTTTCATGTCTAAGTGATTAGAAGGCTCATCCAAAATCAATAAATTGACAGGTTCTAACAATAATTTAATCATTGCTAAACGCGTTTTTTCTCCACCAGAAAGCACTTTGACTTTCTTTTGAATATCGTCTCCTTGAAACATGAAGGCTCCTAAAATATTCTTGATTTGGGTACGAACATCACCAACGGCAATTCGGTCAATAGTTTCAAAAATAGTGGCATTTTCATCCAATAGAGAAGCTTGATTTTGAGCAAAATAACCAATTTGAGCATTGTGACCAATTTCAACACTTCCGCTATTGATTTCGATTTCTTTCATGATGGCTTTAATCATCGTTGATTTTCCTTCTCCATTTTTACCAACAAAAGCTACTTTTTGACCTCTTTCTATAACAATATTGGCATCCTTGAATATTACGTTATCACCATAACTTTTACACAAATCTTTTACCACAACTGGATATTGTCCTGAACGAACTGAAGGTGGAAATTTCAATTTCAAAGCTGAATTATCTACTTCATCTACTTCAATCGGAACAATTTTTTCCAACATCTTTACACGCGATTGAACGGATTCTGTTTTTGAAAAAGTCCCACGAAACCTGTCAATAAAGGCTTGATTTTCTGCAATAAACTTTTGTTGCTCATCATACGCTTTTTGCTGATGCACTCTTCTTTCTTTCCGTAATTCTAAATAATGAGAATATTTGGCTTTGTAGTCATAAATTCTTCCCATCGTAACTTCAATCGTTCTGTTGGTAATGTTATCCACAAAAGCTCTATCATGCGAAATTACCATTACAGCCTTCGCTTGATTCACCAAAAAGTCTTCCAACCACTGAATACTATCCATATCCAAGTGATTTGTTGGCTCATCTAAAAGAATTAAATCGGGTTTCTTTAAAAGGATTTTGGCCAATTCAATTCGCATTCTCCAACCACCAGAAAATTCAGAAGTTAAACGTGTAAAATCTGCTCGTTCAAAACCTAAACCTTTTAAAACTTTTTCAACTTCTGCTTCATAATTGACTTCTTCAATAGCATAAAATTTCTCTGAAAGTTCCGAAACTCTTTCAATTAATTTCATGTACCCATCACTTTCATAATCAGTACGAATCGTTAATTGCTCATTGATTTCGTCAATTTCCTTTTTCATATCCAAAACTTCTGCAAATGCTTTTGACGTTTCTTCCATAACCGTACAATCATCGTTTGCTAATAAATGTTGAGGCAAATAGGCTATTACAGCTTCTTTTGGAGCCGAAATATTTCCACGAGTAGGTTTGTTTTGACCAGCAACAATTTTAAGCAGCGTAGATTTTCCTGCTCCATTTTTACCCATTAGGGCAATTTTATCGGTTTCATTAATGGCAAAAGTGACCTCACTAAAAAGGGTTGTTCCACCAAATTCTACGGCTACGTCGTTTACTGTAATCATTTTTGAAAATTTAGAATTTAGAATTTAGTAGTCAGAAGACTAAAAAACGCTAAAATTTTGAAGGTGCAAATATAGGTTAATTAACGTATTTGACAAGTTGTAAAAAACTAAAAATAATCCTTTAAAAAACTAGGTTTATAATTTGATTCTTAATTTATTGAGAAATGAATAATTCTTTACAGATTTGAAGTATAATACTGATTTATAAGTGATAAATATCCTAATTTTGTATTTCCAAAAAACAATTTATGCCATTAATTGATTATAGTTTTCTCTCGAAAATTTTACCCAAAGCGAAAATCAAAAAATCGTTTAGAAAATTAAAAAGTGATTATTTGTTTCGCATTAAAATGGCTATGGCTTTGTTTTTCTTTGGAAAAGGATTCTGTTTTGCCACTTGGGCTAGTAGAATTCCAGATTTGAAAAACACTTTACATCTTAGCGAAGCTGATTTAGGTACGATTTTATTCTTTTTACCAATTGGTCAATTAGTTGCGATGCCTTTTTCTAGTAAAGTTGTTTCTCGTTTTGGAAGTCGAACTATTACCATTTATGGAACTTTACTTTATGCGTTATTCTTGACTTTTTTAGGTTTAGCTACTACGAGTTGGCATTTAGCTTTAGGCTTGTTTTTATTCGGAGTATTTGGAAATTTCTGCAACATTGCTAGTAATACGCAAGGAGTCATAACACAACAATTATATGAAAGACCTGTTATGGGATTCTTTCACGGTTCTTGGAGTTTAGCTGGTTTTTTTGGAGCTTTAGTTTCCTTATTAATGCTTTATTTAGGACTTTCTCCTTTGATACACTTTATTATTGCTTTTGTTTTTGTGGCAATTTTAGTTGCATGGAATTCCAAATATTTGGTGCAAACCAAAATTGCAAAAGTGAAAGAAAAAGTCAAAAAATTTGTTTTTCAATTTCCAGATAAAATATTAATTTGGTTAGGTGTAATTAGTTTCTGCTGTATGGCAAGTGAAGGAATTATGTTCGATTGGAGTGGTGTTTATTTTAAAGAAATTGTAAAAGCTCCAGCAACATTAGTAGCTTTAGGATATACTTGCTTTATGATTACAATGGCTTCAGGTAGATTTTTGAGTGATATATTGGTTCAAAAATATGGTCCACAAAAAATAATCATAGCTAGTGGAATAACGATAACCTTTGGATTGTATATTGCTGTTCTATTTCCTTATTTAGTCCCTTGTACGATTGCTTTTATGTTGGTTGGATTTGGAGTTTCAAATGTAGTTCCTATTGTATTTAACAGAGCTGGAAATTTAACCACTGTTGCCACAGAAACTGCTTTGACAATTATTTCAAGTATAAGTTTTTTAGGTTTTTTAATTGGACCTCCAATAATCGGTTACATTGCAGAAATTAGTAATCTTCGTTATTCTTTTGCAACCATTGGACTTTTTGGAATATTTATTTCTATTGTGACTTTTAGGAAAAAACTTTTCCTTAAAAATTTGTAATTTTTATATTTTGAATAAAACTTTTTTGATTAAAAAAAAATACTACATTTACAACCAAAAATTAAAATATTTAAAAATGAAATTATTAAAATCAATTATTTGTGTTGTAATGTTGTTTACAGTAGCTCAAACAGTTACAGCTCAAAAAAAGAAAGTTGCTGTAGTAACTTTTTATGCTAATAAAATGGTAGATTACTCTGCTTTAGAAATTCCTGCTGGGGAAATGATGAAAGAATTATTGGATTTGCGAAATGATCCTAACTTTAATTTAACTCCACTTTTAGAAACCTATCATACAAATTTCTTTAATGATTATTCGAAAAGTTTTCCTTTTGAATTATTACCAGAAAGTGTAGTTACAGAAAATAAAGCTTATCAAGATTTCCAACCTAAATATGATTTAAGCACTTACGATGCTTTAAATTACTTATTATACCCTGGTTATAAATATATTTATGAAGGTTTTATGGGTCAAGCAAATGAAATTGCAGTTGCAAAAATGTTTGAAAATGAAGCTGATGGCGTTATGTTTGTTTATATCGACTTTAGTTTTCAAAAAGGATTTGGTGTTGGTAAAACAATGTCAATCAAAATGAGAGCAACTACTAGAATTGCACTTTATAATAAAAAAGGAGAAAAAGTATTTGCTTTTAGCGAAGGAGAAAATTCTAAAAAAACTGGAGTGATGGTTAAAGGTATTCCAGTGATGAAACCAGAGAAAATTCTACCAATGTGCGAAAGTGCTTTAAACGAATTAATGGGTGATTTGGATAAAAGAATTGAAAAAATTGTAAAGAAAACGGAAGCTAAATTGTAATTTAGACCGCATAAAATAGTAAAGGCAATCAAATCTGATTGCCTTTTTTGTGAATTTAGTTTTTATTAACAGTTGAGTTTTTATACACTATCATAATTCTTATTACCTTTGAATTAATTAATAATTAAACTAGTTGTTAGTTTAAAATCAATACAAAAATCCAATACAAATGAAAAAAATTAGCCTGTTAATTTTAGGATTAACTTTCATGACTTTCACAAGTTGTAAAAAAGAAGAGCAAACTGAAACTCCAATCGAAACTAAAGAAGAAGTTAAAGGTTTAACGATTGTAAATGATTCTACAAAAGTGATGTGGACAGGTTTTAAAACAAGTGACAAACTTGCCGTTAACGGAACTTTTAAAGAAATTGAATTAAAAGATGTAAAAACTGGAAATACACCTGAAGAAGTTTTAGAAGGTGTTGCTTTTTCAATTCCTGTGAGCAGTTTGTTTTCTAATGATGCTACTGGTACTAGAGATCCTAAATTAATAAACATCTTTTTCGGTGCTATGAAAAACACTGAATTATTGTCTGGAATTTTAAACTTTAGAGATAATCAATTATTTATGACGCTTTCTATGAATGATGTTACAAAGCAAATTCCATTAGAATATACTTATGAAAATAATTTATTTAGTATGAAAACGACTTTAAATCTTAATGATTTTGGGGCTCAAGGTGCTTTAGAAGCTATAAACAAAGCTTGTTTTGATTTACATAAAGGTCCTGATGGAGTTAGTAAAACTTGGGACATTGTAGACATTAAAGGAGAAGTTTTATTTAAAAACTAAACCTTACTTTAAAGTAAAAAAACCGTAAATTCTTAAGAGTTTACGGTTTTTTTATTGCTACAAATTCATTTTAAAATCATCGATGATGGGTTCTGCTTTTTCTTTATCAGCTTCATTGATGAAAATTTCTACCGCTAAATCTGTGTTTCCAAAACCAGCTACTCTCGCTGATTGTAAATTGTTTTTTGCCATACAAACAATTTCATTTTCTTGTAATTTTTTTTGTAAAGCCATTGCGATAATTTCGCTTCCTGAAAATATTTTTACTAAAGCCATTTTTTTAAAAGTTAAAGGTTAAAGGTTATGAGTTTAAAAGGCTTTGCAGAAATTTATCTTGTCTGAAAATCTTTTGTCCGAAAATCTGTTTTCTTACAAATTATTCGTCAAATTCGAAGAACAATGGCTCAATCATAATTCTATCAGCCATTATTTCTATTTTTTCTGTTATTTGATTGCAAAAGAATAATTTTTGCATTTTTGGCATACTGTCTGACATTCTTAGAATTGGAGAATCCATTCTGTTTCTAAACAAATTATCAGCATCATCAACAATCATTACTCTTAAGCGATTGACGTTGAAACCAGCTGAAGAAAACATAGCATTTAATTTATTTGCCGTTCCAACTAAAACATCAATTCCGTCTGAAATTTGATTTTTGTCTTCGTCTAAATCGGTTTTATCGTGAACTCCGTAAACTCGGATTTCATTATCTTTTCCTAATTGTTTGAATAATTCAACCATTTCTAAAACTTGCGGTTTATCTTCCACAAAAATTAAAGCTCTTGGAGATTCTTCTTTTTGATCACCTATTTTTTGGATTACATTCAAAACAATAGTTGTAGTTTTTCCAGATCCTTTTTTTGATTGGATAACGACATCTGCTCCACTTTTAATAGTAGAAAATGTTTCTTGTTGCAACTCATTGGCTTCTGTTAATCCATTTCGAATTAAACCGTTTTGAAGTCCTTGATCTATTTTTTTTAATTTCATTTTTTTTGGTAATGGGTAATGGATAATTGGTAATGGGTTAACCTATAGCCCATTACCTATAACCTTTTACCATTTTATTTACTTGCGAATAATTTTACGTCCGTTTCAGAGATTTCTGTTCCACCTAGAATGATTAATCGTTCTACTACATTTCTAAGCTCACGAATATTTCCTGTCCAATCGTATTCCTGTAACAGTTTGATAGCTTGTTTTGAAAAGCTTTTTACAGCATTTCCTTGTTCTTCTGCGATTTTATTAGCAAAATGCTCAATCAATTCAGGAATATCGTCTCTTCTATCATTCAAAGCTGGAACTTTTATTAAAATTACTGCTAAACGATGGTATAAATCTTCTCTGAAACGTCCTTCTTCTATTTCTTTTTTTAAATCTTTATTAGTTGCAGCAATTACTCTAACATCTACTTTGATATCTTTGTCTGCTCCTACTCTTTGAATTAAATTTTCTTGTAAAGCACGCAAAACTTTGGCTTGTGCTGGTAAACTCATATCTCCAATTTCATCTAAGAAAATGGTTCCTTTGTGAGCGGCTTCAAATTTTCCTGCTCTATCTTTTACTGCTGATGTAAATGCTCCTTTTACATGTCCAAATAATTCACTTTCAATTAATTCACTTGGAATCGCTGCACAATTTACTTCAATAATTGCAGCCGATGAACGCTCACTTTTTTCGTGTAACTGATGAGCTACTAATTCTTTTCCTGTTCCGTTTGGACCCGTAATTAAAACTCTAGCATCTGTTGGAGCCACTTTATCAATCATAGTTCTAATATGATTAATTTCGTCACTGTTTCCAATCATTTGGTAGTTCTTGCTGACTTTTTTCTTTAGGTTTTTATTTTCAACTACAAGTTGTTTTCTGTCTAAAGCATTTCGAACTGTATTTAACAATCGGTTTAAATCTGGTGGTTTTGAAATATAATCAAAAGCTCCCAAACGCATTGTATTGACTGCTGTTTCTAAATCACCGTGACCAGAAATCATAACCATTGGAATTTCAGGTTTTATTTTTTTGACAGCTTCTAAGACCTCAACACCATCCATTTTTGGCATTTTGATGTCGCAAAGTACCAAATCATAATCATCATTTTTTATCTTTTCTACACCTTGCAAACCATCCTCTGCTTCTTCTACAATATAACTATCATTTTCTTCTGAAAGGATTTTGATAAGTACTCTTCTAATGGTTGCTTCGTCTTCTATGATAAGTATTTTTGGCATCTATTTTAAATATTGTTGATTGGTAAATGGTTATGGGCAAAGTTAGTAAAAAAAACAAGACAATTCCCTATCTAACCCTGATGGGAATGGCATCTTTTTTAGGGTTTGAAAAACCCTAAAAAAATAGAATGGACAGCAGGAATTACATGACTAAATAAAGCCCGAGCCTGGTGTTTCTATTTTTCAATAAAATGTAAATCTCTTTGAGGGAAAGGAATCGTAACATTATTTTGCCTAAAAGCTGCATCAATTTTAAAACGAATATCACTTTGAATTTTTGGGCTATTGATTCCATTTTCAACATAAAAATAAACCGAAAAATTTAATGATGAGTCTCCAAAATCTTCAAAAAGAACGGTAACATCATTTTCTTTGACAACACCATCCGTTGATTGCACACATTGTTCTAATAATTTTTTGACTAGTTCCACATCACTTCCATAAGCTACTCCAACCGAAACATTTTCTCTGTTCACAGGATTATTTTGTGTCCAATTCATTAAAATATCTAGCATGAATTTATGATTTGGAACAATCATTATTCGGCTATTTCTGGTTTCAACTCGAGTTGTTCTTAATTTAATTTGGATGACTCTTCCTACTTTGCCGTCAATTTCGACAATATCTCCAACTAATAAAGATTTATCAATAATGATTAAAACTCCAGAAATAATATCTTGAAAAAGTTGTTGCAAAGCAAAACCTAAACCAACCATTAATGCCGCTGAAGCTGTCAACAATACATTTACATTGACACCACTAATACTGAGCGTAAAAATAATTACGAAAATAAAAACTATGTATCTAACAAACTTAAAGAAACTAATAAATTTGAATTTATCTTGTAATGGAAGTTTTCTGGTAAGAAATATTCGTATTAATTTCAACAAAATAGAAGTTAAAACTAATGAAATTACCAAAAACAAAATTGTTCCTAACGTAAAATCTATTTTATCTGTATCAATTAATTTAAAATTGAGAATGTCTTTTATAAATTCATAAATATCTTTAAATTCCATATATCAATTTAATATTTCAACCATTTATATAGTTCTTTCCAAGTTGGTTTTTTGCCATACATTAAAATTCCAATACGGTATATTTTTGAAGCAAACCAAACTACCAATAAGAAAGTCGCAAATAATAAACCCATTGAAAGTGCTAATTGCCATAAAGGTACACCAAAAGGGATTCGCATTAACATTACAATTGGAGAAGTTAATGGAAAAATTGAAAAAATAGTTGCCACTGTTCCATGAGGATCATTCATTACTGTAAAAAATCCGATATAAACTCCTAAAATTAGAGGTAAAATTATAGGTAATAAAAATTGTTGTGAATCTGTTTCTGAATCCACAGCTGCTCCAATGGATGCATAAAACGAACTGTATAAGAAGTAACCTCCAATAAAATAAATTACAAATGAAATTAATAAGGTTGCAATTGGTAAATTAAAAATTTCATTGAAATACATTTGCATTGTCGCTAATTTATCAGGTTGAGCAGCATTCATCATTTCTGGTGAAATACTTGATGAAGCTCCCATTTGCAAACCAAAGAAAGAAGAAGCTATGAAAAACAGCAATGTACCAACAATAGCCCAAATGGTAAACTGTAAAATTCCTGCTAAAGAATTTCCAATGATTTTTCCCATCATCAACTGAAATGGTTTTACAGATGAAATGATGATTTCGATAATACGATTTGTTTTTTCTTCTATGACACTTCGCATTACAAAATTGCCATAAATTATAATAAACATCATGATTAAATAACCAAACATGCCTCCTATCGCAATTTTTATTTCATTCAACCCTTTTAGACTTTCTCCACCAGAGAATTTTGATAATTTCAGAGAAGCGTTGGTTTTAGCACTTTCAATTTTTTTAGCATCAAAACCCATTACTTTTAGGTTTTCTGCAGTTAGATTTGAATCTATGACTTCCTCTACATCTGAAATAAATTCTAAACTTGGACTGTCATCAGAAATATATTCTACTTTATCCAATAATTCTTGAATGGAATCTACTTTAGGAATGTATAAAAGCGCATCATAATTGTTATTAGCAGTATCTTTTGCTGTTTTAAAAGGCATGAATGAAATATCAATATAATGAATTTCTTTGCTGTTTTTAAAGTCGCTTTTCAATAAACCTGCTTCATCATGAATGGCAATCTGTGTAGCTGAGTCTTTGTTCATCGTTGCTAAAAATCCAACTAAAACGGCCATTCCAACAAACAACAATGGACTCAAAAAAGTCATTACAATAAATGATTTGTTACGAACTTTAGATATAAATTCTCTTTTTATAATAAGTGATAATATGCTCATTTTTTGATTATTTTGAAACTGATTGAATAAAGATATCGTTAACACTAGGTATTTTTTCTACAAAATGAGTTACTTGACCATTTCTAGTTAAAATATTTAAAAGTTCTGTTGAATGATGTTCTCCTAATTGAACTTCTAACTTAATATCATCATTTAATGATTTGAAATTGGTTTGTCCAACTTTGAATTTTTGCGTTAAATCATACATTAAACCTTCTACATTTGGAGAAATGATTCCCACTTGAAAAGTGTTTGTTCTATACTCTTTCTTCACATCAACTAATTTTCCTTCAATCAGTTTATTTGATTTATGAATTAAGGCAATATGATCGCACATTTCTTCTACACTTTCCATTCGGTGTGTTGAAAAAATAATGGAAGTTCCTTGTTTGTTTAATTCAATAATTTCATCTTTTATCAAATTGGCATTAACAGGATCAAACCCTGAGAAAGGTTCGTCTAAAATCAACAACTTTGGTTTATGAAGAACTGTTACTACAAATTGTATTTTTTGAGCCATTCCTTTTGAAAGTTCTTGAATTTTTTTGTTCCACCAACCTTCAATTTCTAATTTTTCAAACCAAAATTTCAATTGTTTTTTAGCTTCTTCTTTTGAAAGTCCTTTTAATTGAGCCAAATACAAACATTGTTCACCCACTTTCATCGTTTTATATAAACCTCTTTCTTCAGGCATATAGCCAATTTGTTGAACATCTAAAGGGCTTAATTTTCTTCCATCCAAGTACACTTGACCAGAATCTGGCATCGTAATTTGATTGATGATACGGATTAAAGTTGTTTTTCCTGCTCCATTTGGTCCTAAAAGTCCATAAATACTTCCTTCTGGAATGGTAAAAGAAACATTGTTTAGTGCTTTATAATCTCCAAATTGTTTGGTTACATTTTTTACTTCTAAAATAGAATTCATAAATTGTATTTATATTTTTTAGGTTGCAGCAGCAGCCATTACTCTTATTAGTATTGTGCAATGAATTAAAGACAAGTATAAAACTTGATCTTGCATTGAATCAGTACTCTCTAAAACATTAATTTCATAAGAAGTTTTGAATTTTCTCCAATTAAAATTAGATTTGATAGTGCAAATTTCGGTATTATTTTCATCAATTAAAAGGTAATCGGTATTCCAAAACCCTTTTCTTTTTAGAACATTTTTTTTAATTTCTTTTTCAAAATGAGAAGTAATTTGAACTGTTCCTTTCCAATTAAAAGTAAATTCTAAAACAGCCGAATCATTTTGCATGATGTAAAAATCAGATTTCCAAGTACTTTTTTTTGCTACATAAAAATCTCCAAGATTTTTTATTGAAATTGTAGCTTTTGAAATTGAGAACCAATTTGTATAAACCAAAGAACCTTTAAGTAAATTTGATTGTATCAAATGATATTCTTTACTAGTAATTGGTTCAACTTTGAAGGTCATAATTAAAGTTTTTAATTAGAGGTTAAAACCTAAAATTTGTTACAAAAAAAACCCACCTTAATGAATAAACTTTAAGATGGGAAAAATTGCTATGAAAAAGAAAAATTCACTTTCCTAAAAAAGTGATGTTCAAATGTAACTAATTAAATTTAATTACGAAAACATATCTTTAACTTTTTCAAAAAAAGATTTATCAGACTTCTCCGGTTTAGGAATGAAGTTATCATCTGATAGCATATTTTCAAAGAAATTCTTTTGTTCTTTATTTAAAGTCTTTGGTGTCCAAACATTTACATGCACTAACAAATCTCCATTTCCATAAGAATTGATGCTTGGAATACCTTTACCTTTTAATCGCAAAATCTTTCCAGACTGAATTCCTTCTTCTAATTTGATTCTTACTTTTCCTGAAACCGTTTCTATTTCTTTAGATACTCCTAAAGCAGCTTCTGGAAAACTTACATATAAATCATAGTGCAGATTTTCACCTTCACGTTTTAAAAATTCGTGTTCAATTTCTTCAATAGCTACAATTAAATCTCCAGGAACACTATTGTTTCCAGGTGCTTCGTTTCCTTTTCCAGAAACTTTTAATTGCATCCCATCCACAACTCCAGCTGGAATTTTGATTGAAACTGTATCGTCATCAGTAATCATTCCTTGAGAATCTGCTCCACTTGGTTGTTTATCTAAAATCTGACCAGAACCTTGGCAAGTTGGACAAGTAGCTGCTGTTTGCATTCTTCCTAAAATCGTATTAGAAACACGCATAACTTGTCCTTGACCATTACAAGTAGAACAAGTTTTGAAAGTAGCACCTGAAGCTTGGACTTTACGTTTTACTTTTACTTTTTTCTCAACACCATTAGCTATTTCTTCAAGTGTTAATTTTACTTTTATACGAAGGTTGCTTCCTTTCACTCTACGTTGGCCTCCACCACCAAAGCCACTTCCACCGAAACCACCTCCAAAAGCACTACCAAAAATGTCACCAAATTGGCTAAAGATATCATCCATATTCATGTGATGTCCACCACCAAAACCTCCTGCACCATCAAAAGCTGCATGACCCATTCTGTCATAACGTGCTCTTTTGTCAGCATCACCTAAAACTTCATATGCTTCTGCAGCAGTTTTAAAATTTTCTTCGGCTTCTTTATCACCAGGATTTTTATCAGGGTGATATTGAATGGCTTTTTTTCTGTACGCTTTCTTTATTTCTTCTGGAGTTGCTGATTTGCTAACACCTAATACTTCGTAAAAATCTTTCTTCATAAATTATATAAATTCCAATAAAAAAATTCCAAATTCCAATAAAAAAATTGGTATCGAAATAATTTTGGTTTACTATTATTGTCCAATTACTACTTTAGGAAAACGAATAATTTTGTCTCCTAACTTATATCCTTTTTCAATTACATCAACGATTTTACCTTTTAAATCGTCTGATGGTGCAGGAATTTGTGTAATTGCTTCTGCAAAATCAGCGTCAAAAATATCACCTGCTTTGACTTCCACAATTTCTAAACCCTTTGAAACTAAAGTAGATTTTAATTTTTCGTGGATTAATTCAACTCCTTTAATTAAATTTTCATCTTCAGATTTACTGATTTCTGACATTGCTCTATCAAAATCATCCAAAACAGGTAACATAGACTGCAAAACCTCTTGATTAGCTGTTTTAAACAAATCTAAACGCTCTTTAGCAGTACGTTTTTTAAAATTGTCATATTCTGCAAAAAGACGCAAAAATTTATCTTTTTCCTTAGCTAAATCTTCTTGTAATTGTTCTTCAAGAGATAACTCTTGTTCTTGTACTTCCTGATTTTCTGAAACAGTTTCTCCGTTTACTTCATCTTTTTCAATGTTTTCAGTACTTTCTTGACTCATATTTTTGAATATTTTTTTAAACATTTTTCCTTTTGTTGATATATAGCAAATGTATTGCCATTTATAATATAGTGTCAAATTGTCACAAACAACAAACCTAATTGATTTTTATTTGTCAATTTTAAAACGAAAATTTAATTTTTTATTAAGAATTGTTTGTGCCTGAATTCTTAATTTTGAAAAAATTAAAATTTTATAAAATGAAAAAAATAACATTATTAGGATTAGGACTTTTATTTTTTGTGAGTTGCAAAAAAGAAACTGAAGCTGAAACAACTGAACCAACTGTAGTTGAAACAGGAATCAGCGGAATATTTGCTGTTGACTCAACATCAACTATTGCTTGGGTTGGTGCAAAACCAACGGGGAAACACAATGGAAAAATTAAGGTGAATACTGGTGAATTTAAAGTAGAAGATGGTAAAATCACTGAAGGTCGTTTTATAATTGATATGAATTCAATTACAGTTGAAGATTTAGAAGGTGATGAAAAATTAAGTTTAGAAGGACACCTAAAAGGAACAAGTAAACCAGAAGCGGTAGATCACTTTTTCAATGTTGCTAAATATCCTGAAGCTTCATTTACTATGACTTCATTTATGAATGAAGGTGGATCTGATATGATGGAAGGTGACTTAACAATTAAAGATAAAACCAATAAAGTAAAGTTTCCGGTTTCTTTAACCGAAGCAGATGGTATTGCTAAATTGACTTCTCCAGAGTTTAAAATCAATAGAACCTTATGGGATGTAAAATATGGTTCAAAATCGTTTTTTGATGATTTAGGAGATAAATACATTGATGATGAAATCTCAATACAAATTAATATTACAGCAAAAAAATAAGAAGTTACTTTTTATTAATTCAAAAGAAAAGCACTCTATATAGAGTGCTTTTCTTATTTAAGTAAATTAGTTAAGGCCTTTTCTATAGTGGCAAACTTAAATTGATATCCTTGATTTAATATTTTTAAAGCACTTACACTTTGACTAGAAAAAAGCAATATATGCATTTCACCCAACATCATCTTCATTATAAATTTTGGAATAGTAGGCAACCATAAAGGTCTATTTAAAACTTTAGCTATTTCACGAATTAAGTTGGCATTAGTTACCGGATGTGGAGCAACTGCATTATAAATGCCATTTAACTCACCTACTTGTGCATAATAAAAGATATTTGCTAAATCTTCAATATGAATCCATGATTGATATTGTTTTCCTGATCCAAAAGGTGCACCAACTCCATATTTAATAGGTGTTACCATTTTAGGTAAAGCTCCTCCTTGATCTGATAAGACTATACCAATCCTTATTTTGGTAACTAAAATATTGATTTGTTTAAAAGCATCCACTTCACTTTCCCACTTTTGAACCACTTCTCCTAAAAAGGAATCATCAACTCCTTTGTTATCTTCATTATAAATTGCTCCTAGACTATCTGGATAAATCCCAATCGCTGAAGCAGAAATAATTTGGGTAACCTGATTGGGATTGTTTTGTAAAGTGGAAACCAACAACCTTGTTGGAATAATTCTACTATCTAAAATTTCTTTTTTATAAGATGATGTCCATCTTTTTGCAACTGTAGCACCAGCCAAATGATAAATCACTGAAACTCCTTCAAATGCATTGATATCTATTTCATTATTAGCGGGATTCCAATAGTATCCTCTATAATTGTCTGTATAAATTAATTTATCCTTAGAGGTTGAAAGATAATTTACTTTTACATTATGCTGATGTAAAACTTTTACCAACTCTTGTCCTATCATTCCTGTAGCACCTGTTATTAATACTTTCATCTTTTTCTTTTTACCCAAAGTTACGGAACAATAATTCTAAATAACAACTATTTAACTACTCTTAACATTTTTAAAAGTAAAAGTTGTAAGCGCATCTTACTATTGTGATTTTACTTTTACAGTCCACTCAAATTGCATTTCTGAAACCTGATCTCCTTTTTCATCCTTCCCAATAGAAGTTAACCAAATTGTTTGCCCTTCATGCGTCTCAATGGCTTTCTGTATAGTATCTTTGATTAAATTCCCTTGAGTACACTCAAACACTATACTTCCTTTGGCTTTTTTTGTAAAAGTCGCTTTATTATTAGCGACCAACATGGAAATGTTTTTTCCACTTTCCTTTATTTGGTACATTACTAAAACACCTGTTGTAAATTCAGCAGCCATTGCCTGTACAGCAAAATACATAGAATTAAATGGATTTTGATTAAACCATCTATGCTTTACTGTTGATTGACATACTTCAGTCGAAATGGACTTTGCTCGCACACCACACCAAAATGCGGATGGCAATTTAAAAAACATATAAACATTTAACTTGAATGGTGTAAACTTCATAATTCCCTTATTTTTCGCTAATGTACAAAAAAAATACAATGCACGCATATTAAATTTAAATGTTAAAAAAATGTTAATTATTAGTACTATGTGTAACATAATACCATCTATTAGACATATATTTGTATAAGAAAATAATAGGTTAAAGAATTTATTAGTTTCAATCATCAATAATAATGGACTCAAAATCAATCAGAAGATTCTGAAATACTGAAATAAATTCAGCACAAGCGAGTTCAGAATAAATCAAAAAATGAATAGTAACTTAAAAAAAACAAAAGTGAATTATGAACATTGAAAACACAAAAGCTCAAATGAGAAAAGGTGTTTTAGAATTTTGCATTCTTTCTGTACTTAAAGTAAAAGATGCTTACACTTCTGAAATCCTTGAAACATTAAAAGAAGCTAAATTGCTAGTCGTTGAAGGAACAGTTTATCCTTTATTAACAAGACTAAAAAACGATGGATTGTTATCTTATCGTTGGGAAGAATCAACCTCTGGACCACCAAGAAAATATTATGGACTAACAGATGAGGGCAAAGAATTTTTAAATGAATTAGGCAGTACTTGGAGCGAATTATCAGATGCTGTGAACACCATAACAAACAAAAACTAAGAATCATGAACAAGACAATAAGTATAAATTTAGGAGGTTTCTTTTTTCACATAGATGAAGATGCTTTTAGTAAACTTACTCGCTATTTAGATGCTGTTAAACGTTCGCTTTCTCCTGAAGGTAGAGAAGAAATAATTAAGGACATTGAAAGTAGAATTGCTGAACTTTTTCAAGAAAAAATTAAAAATGAAAAACAAGTAATTGGCTCTAAAGAGGTTGATGACATGATTGTAATTATGGGACAGCCAGAAGATTATAAAATCGACGATGAGCCTAAAAATTCATTTAACAACTCTACCTATAATTATTCAAACAATGGTGGAACTAAAAAGCTTTACAGAGACAGAGACAATTCAATAATTGGTGGAGTTCTATCAGGAATTAGTCAATATATAGGTATAGACCCTATTTGGTTAAGAATATTGATGGCTATTCTACTGGTATTTTTTGGAACTGGATTTTTCATCTATATCATTTTATGGATAATTATTCCAGAAGCTAGAACAACTACTCAAAAATTAGAAATGCGTGGAATGCCTATTAACATAACTAATATCGAGAAAAAAGTAAAGGAAGGTATTGACGATATTTCTTCAAAGATCAGCGACATTGACACCGAAAAAGTAATGTATAATGTTAAAAATAGTTCGCAAAGAGTAGGTTCAACTATAGAAGATATTTTTACAACTATTTTAAAAATCATCGGTAAATTGTTAGGAGGTTTTATCGTCTTAGTAACTTCAGTTTCATTAATTGGATTACTTATCGGAACAATCTTTATGTTTTTTTCAAGCACACTTGATCATGTACACATGCCTTGGAATGAATATTTAAGAGCAAGTAATTATACTGACTTTCCAATGTGGATATTGTATATATTCTCATTCTTTGCAGTGGCAATTCCTGTTTTCTTCTTTTTTATTTTAGGATTAAAATTATTAGTAAGCAACTTAAAATCAATTGGAAGTTATGCAAAATACAGTTTATTAGGTCTATGGATTTTATCTATAGTGTTTTTAGTGTATTTTGGATTAAGACAAGCTTCTGAAGTAAGCAGAGAAAGTAAAGTAGTCGAAAAAAGAGAAGTCATATTAACTCCAAATGATACTCTGAAAATCAATATGAAATTTAATGATTTTTATACAAAGAGTGTCTACAAAAGATCAGATTTTAAATTTATAGTAGATGAAAATGACAAAGAAATTATTTATTCAAACAATGTAAAAATTCATTTGATGAAAACAGATGAATCAAAAACTTACATTCAAATTGAAAAAGTAGCTAACGGAAGTTCGTTTAATGATGCAAAAGAAAGAGCTAGAAATATAGTTTATAATTTTGATATTCAAGGAAATATAATTAATTTAGACAACTATTTGATTACAGCTAGAGATAACAAGTTTAGAGACCAAGAAGTTCATATTTATATTTATATTCCTAAAGGATTGGTTATTTACCCTAATGAAACTATTTCAGATTACTTGACCAATCACAATTCTGACATAGATATTTATTATGGAGAAGAAAACCATTATTATAAATTAATTGACGGTGATTTTGAATGTTTAGATTGTCCTGAGGAAATTGAAAATAACGAATGGAACAGTGATGAAGACAATAATGTTGAAATAAAAATAAACGGACAAGATATCATTAATTCTGAAACAGAAATCAAAACGATTAATGTTGACGAAAATGGAATAAGTATTCAAACAAAGAATAAAAAATAGCAAACAAAAAACTAACCACTTCTTCTTGTTGAAGAAAAAAATCTAACAAAAATGGTAAAATTTATTTTTCAAATCACAAAAATCATTATTGCTGTTGTCATGATGTTGCTTGCCATCTCATGTGGTAATAATGGAAGTTTTTTGAATGACGGACTTTCTGGAAATGGAAATGTAACTTCATCAAAAAGAACGACTGAAAATTTTGACGCAATTGAAGCCAAAACTGGCATCAAAGTTATTATTGAACAAACAGATAGCTACTCCATTGAAGCTAAAACGGATGAAAACTTACAAGAACATTTAAAAACAGAAGTAGCCAATGGTGTTTTATCCATTTATTTTGACGAAAATATTAACACAGCAGAAGAAAGAACTGTTTATGTAAAAGTACCAAATCTAAAAAGGATTTCATCTTCAAGTGGAGCTTCAGTTGAAAGCACAACAACTATTAAATCTGAAACACTAGATTTAAAATCAAGTAGCGGAAGCGAAATGAATTTAAGCATAAATGCCAAAAATCTTTCTTGTGATAGTAGCAGTGGAAGCGAAATTGAAGCAAAAGGAAAAGCAGAAAATTTAAGAACTGAATCTTCAAGCGGAAGTTCTATTATTTTAAATAATTTAGAAGTGGCAAATGCAGTTTGTAAGTCATCAAGCGGAAGTTCAACAAAAGTAAACCCATCAGAATCACTCAACGCAGATGCATCTAGTGGAAGTAGTATAAAATATTATTCCACTCCAAAGAAGATAGCAGTTGATGAAAGTTCGGGTGCAAGTGTATCCAAAAAATAAGAAATCAAGCATCAGTCTAAAGCTGGTGTTTTTTTTGCTCTAAATCAAAGGAAAATCTTATTTTTGTAAAAACAAGTATAGAAAATGATAAACAAAATTGCTTATGTATTAGTTGTCCTTCTAATGACAACATTCTCTTTCGCTCAAAAAAAGGAAAAAATAAAAGGATCTAAAATAGTTACGGTTACTGTTAAAGAAATTGAAACTTTTGACTCAATAGACATTGGTGATAATTTGGAAGTTTTCTTAGTAAAATCAGACAAAAACTCCGTAGAAATTGAAGCAGATGACAATCTACATGATGCGGTTATATTCGAAATATTAGGTTCAACGTTAAAATTGTATGCTACTAAAGATGTAATTAGAGCTAAAAAATTTAGCATTAGAATTAATTACACCAATGATTTAAAAATGATAGTTGTTAAAAATGAAGCTATATTAAATGCTCTAGCTGATTTGAATTTGGACAATATTACTATTAAAAATTTCGACTCATCAAAATCGTTTCTAAACGTAAAATCGTCTTCATTTACTCTAATATTAAATGATAAATCAGAAGCTGAATTAAATATTAAAGCTGATAAAACTGCCTTAGAATTAAGTACAAACAGTTCATTAAAAGCATTAATAGCTACACCAGATTTTAAATTAGACATGTATCAAAAATCTAAAGCTGAAATTGAAGGTGATGCTGCTATAGCTAATATAAGATTGGATAACAATTCTTCTCTTAAAGCTAAAAAATTCCCAGCAACGGAAATGAATTTAGTAACCGAAATGTATAGCTATTGCGAAATAAATGTAAAAGACAAAGTAACAATTTCTGCCACAGGAAAATCTGAAATTGAACTTTTAGGTGATGCTAAAGTAGACTTACCTGTTTTCAGAAATAATGCAAATCTTCAAAAAATAGAAAAGTAAAAAAAAATCCAGCCATTTTGCTGGATTTTTTTTAAATAAATTTGAACTAAATAACATTTTATTCTTTTGCTGCCAAATATCTTTCAGCATCTAAAGCAGCCATACAACCAGTTCCAGCAGCCGTAATAGCTTGTCTGTACACATGATCAGCAGCATCTCCACCTACAAATACACCAGGAACATTTGTTTTTGAAGTTCCAGGTACATTTATAATATAACCTGTTTCATCTAAATCTAAATAATCAGCAAATATATCCGTATTAGGCTTGTGTCCAATCGCTACAAAAAATCCTGTGGCAGGAATTTCTGAAGTCTCTCCCGAAACTCTATTTTTTACTCTAACTCCAGTAACAACTTGACCATCTCCTAAAACCTCATCTGTTTCTGTGTTTAATAATATTTCAATGTTTGGTGTGTTTCTTACTCTTGCTTCCATAATTTTTGAAGCTCTAAATTGCTCACTTCTTACTAACATAGTAACTTTTGTACACAATTTAGATAAATAATGAGCTTCTTCACAAGCACTATCACCTGCTCCAACTATCACTACTTCTTGATTTCTATAAAAGAAACCATCACAAACCGCACAAGCAGAAACTCCACCACCTAAATTCAAATATTTTTGTTCAGAAGGTAAACCTAAATATTTAGCAGAAGCACCTGTAGAAATAATAACAGTCTCAGCATGAATTTCAATAGTGTCATTAATCCAAACTTTGTGAATTTCTCCACTAAAATCAACTTTTGTGGCCCAACCATCTCGAACATCTGTTCCAAAACGTTGTGCTTGTTGTTGTAATTGTATCATCATTTCTGGACCAGTAACTCCATCCACATAACCTGGAAAATTTTCAACTTCATTTGTAGTAGTCAATTGGCCACCAGGTTGAGTTCCTTGATATAAAACTGGAAACATATTAGCTCTTGATGCATAAATTGCAGCTGTATATCCTGCAGGACCAGAACCTATTATTAAACATTTTACTTTTTCTATAGTATCTGACATAATTTTAATTTTTAAGTCCCAAAAGTAATAATTTAGAATGAATTGAATCGTATTATAACTTACAAAAAATCTATTTTAATATAATTTTAAACTATTATAATTTTATATTTAAAAAAACCTCCTTGAAAATCAAGAAGGTTTTAGTCGGGGTGGCAGTGCTTGTTCCGAAATTCGGTAATTCGAAGCTGCGACCTTCCCTATTGAAAATCGGGACGCGATGATCAGTTATTGCTTATTAATTCTTTGATTTTAAGACTGCTTTTCCAATTCTTAATCTCTTTTTCTCTATTTGTAGCTTCTTCTTTTGTTAAATATTCTTCTGTATAAACTATCTCCCAATCTTTAGCTCTTGAAGTGTAACGCGAATGATTTGAAAGATGTTTTCTCAATCGCTCTTCAACCGAAACTGTAGTAAAACCAACATAATATTTGTTGAGTTTCGATGAATATAATATGTAAATGTAATTCATAAATTGACATAATAAAAAAACCTCCTTGAAATTCAAGAAGGTTTTAGTCGGGGTGGCAGGATTCGAACCTGCGACCTCCTGCTCCCAAAGCAGGCGCGATGACCGGGCTACGCTACACCCCGAAAAGTGAGGTGCAAATATAAAGCTAATATTTGTACTAACAAGCATTTTCATAATTATTTTTTTAAGTTTAAATTAAACTTAAAAATTAAATTCAAATACTTAAATTTGTCGAATAATTAAGATACATTTTTTATGCTTATAATTGGAATTGCAGGTGGTACAGGTAGTGGAAAAACAACTGTTGTACATCAAATAATGAACGAATTACCTCAAACGGAAGTGGGAATAATTTCACAAGATTCTTATTATCGTGAAACTTCTAATTTATCGTATGATGAAAGAACAAAAATTAATTTTGATCACCCAAGAGCCATAGATTTTGAATTACTTGTCGATCATTTAAAACAATTAAAAGAAGAAAAAACAATTGAGCAACCTGTGTATTCATTTGTAACACACAACAGAACTGATGATGTAATTGTAACGCATCCAAGAAAAGTTATGATTGTTGAAGGAATTCTTATCTTAGCTAATCCAGAACTTAGAGATTTGTTTGACATAAAAATATTTGTCCATGCAGACTCAGATGAAAGGCTTATTAGACGTTTAAAAAGAGACATAGCCGAACGAGGCAGAGACATGGAAGAAGTTTTAAATCGTTATCAAAATACGTTAAAACCAATGCACCAACAGTTTATTGAGCCGACAAAAGCATTTGCCGATATTATCATTCCAAATGATAAATACAATACTGTTGCCATAGACGTTGTAAGAGCCGTAATCAATCAAAGAATAGAAAAATAAATGTTCAAAAAACTACAACAATTGCGTTTAAAATACCCTTTCCTTAAAATTATTGGGAACAGGTACTTTTTAGTATTGTTGTTTTTTGTGGTTTGGATTCTCTTTTTAGATAATTATTCGTACCTTGACCATAGAGTTTTAAACAAAGAAATCGACGAGTTAGAAGCCAATAAAAAGTACTACAAAGACGAAATAAAAGCTGATAGTATTAAAATAAAAAAACTTCAAAATCCAGATATGATTGAAAAATACGCTAGAGAAAAATATTTCATGAAAAAAGATAGTGAAGACATTTACATCATCGAATTTGAAGATGATTTACAAAACGAAGAATCCAACAAAGATTTTTAAAAACAATAAAGCAAACTACCTGCTTTTTACAAAAAACAACTACCGTGACTAAAGAAAATAATTTATTAAATGAGTTTGAAGCCGTTAGTTCAAAACAATGGAAACAACAAATTCAATTTGATTTAAAAGGAGCAGACTACAATGAAAAACTTGTATGGGAAAGCTTAGAAGGCATCAAAGTAAAACCTTTTTATCATAACGATGAAGCAATACCAACTCTTTCTATAGAAACCAAAGCTTCTGAATTCAAAATCTTACAAAACATCTTTGTTTTTGATGTAGAAAAGTCCAATAGCAAAGCAATTGACGCTTTAAATCGTGGTGCAGAAAGTATCCGTTTCACTATAGAAAACGAAAACATTTCAATAGATAATTTATTAAAAAAACTTCCTTTGGAAAACGTTTCTTATTACTTCAATTTGAAATTTTTATCAATCGATTTCGTAACTAAATTACTAGATTTCGCTTCCAAAAACAAAGCAAATTTCATAATCCAGTTAGACCCAATCGGTCAATTAGCAAAAGACGGAAACTGGTTCACAAATTTGGATCAAGATTTCAATACATTAAATCAAATTGCATCAAAAACAACTGATTCTTTCCTAACCATCAAATCCGGAATTTACCAAAACGCTGGTGCTAATATGATACAACAACTAGCGTATACTTTAGCCCATGTAAACGAATATTTCAATAGAATTGAAAACCTAAACCAACCTATAACAATTGAAGTTGCGGTTGGAACCAATTACTTTTTTGAAATCGCCAAATTAAGAGCTTTACGTTTATTATTCAATACTTTAGCGAAAGAATATAATCATAATTTGGAATGCAAAATAATTGCAACTCCAACAAAAAGAAACAAAACAATTTACGATTATAACGTAAATATGTTAAGAACAACAACAGAGTGCATGTCAGCTATTTTAGGTGGCGCAAATGAAGTTGGAAATTTAGCTTATGATGCCTTATACCACAAAGACAACGAGTTTGGAGACAGAATTGCCAGAAACCAATTATTGGTCTTAAAAAAAGAAAGTTATTTAGACAAAGTCAACAATCCTGCGGATGGCGCTTATTATATAGAATCATTAACTGAGCAATTGGCTGAAAAAGCTTTAACACTATTCAAGGATATTGAAGCAAATGGAGGTTTCATCACACAATTAATGGAAGGAACCATCCAAAGAAAAATCAATGAATCGGCTCAAAAAGAACAAGATTTATTTGATTCAGGAAAAGAAGTTTTATTAGGAACCAACAAATATCCTAACAAAAACGACAAAATGAAACACGATGTAGAGTTATATCCTTTTGTAAAAAACAATCCAAGAAAAACGCTAATCACACCCATAATCGAAAAACGATTAGCCGAGAAAATGGAACAAGAACGATTAAATACAGAAGAATAATTTCGTATATTTACAGCTATAAATCAAAGCCTTATGGAAGCCATTAGACAATTTGTAAAAGTAAAAAACCATCAAGTAAATATTACGTTACCTGAAGATTTTAATGCCGAAGAAGTGGAAGTAATTATCTTTGCTAAAAGTGAAAATGAATATGCAATTCCACAATGGCAAATTGATGAAGTAAGAGAACGTACAGAAAAGTATTTAAAAAATCCTAAAAACGTAACAGATATAGATGATTTTTTAAAAGAAATTGAAAATGAGTTATAAAATTGTAATTATTGTTGAAGCTAAAATGGATTACAAAGAAGCTTTAAAATATTATAAAGATATAAACCCTAAGCTCGGAAAAAGATTCAATCAATCTTTTAAAGACAGTTTAGACATAATTAAGAAAAAACCCGAATTATTCCAAATTAGATTTGAAAATGTAAGAATTAAAATGCTTAAAACCTTTCCTTATCTAATTCATTTTACAATTTATGATAATTTAATAGTTATAAAAGCAATTTATCATTCCTCAAGAAATAGCAAACTAAATCTTTTTTAAAAAAAATAAATTGAGAAAAAACATACAACATATAACAATAAACAGAGGAAAAACGGACAACAGTAAACCGACAACCGACAACTTTCTCACGGCCGAAAACATCGAAGTCAAACCAACCTACTCCAAAGAAGACATAGAAAACTTGGAACACATCGGGTTTGCAGCTGGTTTTGCACCCAATCTTCGTGGACCATACGCAACTATGTATGTACAAAGACCATGGACCATCCGTCAATATGCAGGATTTTCAACCGCTGAAGAAAGTAACGCTTTTTACAGAAGAAACTTAGCCGCTGGTCAAAAAGGATTATCCGTTGCTTTTGATTTAGCAACCCATAGAGGTTACGATTCAGACCATGAAAGAGTTTTTGGAGACGTAGGAAAAGCAGGAGTTGCCATAGATTCTGTAGAAGATATGAAAGTACTCTTCGACCAAATTCCACTCGGTGAAATGTCAGTTTCCATGACCATGAACGGTGCAGTTTTACCTATCATGGCCTTCTATATTGTAGCTGCTATGGAACAAGGAGTTGACATCAAAGACCTTTCAGGAACCATCCAAAACGATATTCTTAAAGAGTTCATGGTTCGAAATACCTACATCTATCCACCTACTCCATCCATGAAAATTATTGCTGATATTTTTGAATACACCAGTAAAAACATGCCTAAATTCAACTCGATTTCCATCTCAGGCTATCACATGCAAGAAGCTGGAGCAACTGCCGATATTGAATTAGCATACACTTTAGCCGATGGTTTAGAATACATCCGTACAGGAATCGCAGCAGGAATGGACATTGATACCTTCGCTCCTAGATTATCGTTTTTCTGGGCAATCGGAATGAATCACTTCATGGAAATTGCTAAAATGCGTGCCGCTCGAATGTTATGGGCAAAAATGATTAAGCAATTCAATCCAAAAAGCGAAAAATCCTTAGCTTTAAGAACCCATTGTCAAACCAGTGGTTGGAGTTTAACCGAACAAGATCCTTTCAACAACGTAGCAAGAACAACTGTGGAAGCTGCTGCCGCTGCTTTTGGAGGAACACAATCGTTACACACCAATGCTTTAGACGAAGCCATTGCATTACCAACCGACTTCTCTGCAAGAATTGCCAGAAACACCCAAATCTTCTTACAAGAAGAAACCAAAATCACCAAAACGGTAGATCCTTGGGCTGGAAGTTATTATGTAGAAAGTTTAACAGCTGAAATTGCCGATAAAGCTTGGGCATTAATTGAAGAAGTAGAAGCTTTAGGTGGAATGACAAAAGCCATCGAAGAAGGTATTCCAAAATTGCGAATTGAAGAAGCCGCTGCACGTAAACAAGCTCGAATTGACAGCACACAAGACATAATTGTTGGTGTCAACAAATACCGTTTAGAAAAAGAAGACCCTTTACACATTTTAGATGTCGATAACGACATGGTTCGCAAACAACAAATAGAAAGTTTAGAACAAATAAAAGCGTCACGTGATAACGAAAAAGTAAAAGCATGTTTAGCAAAATTAACCAATGCCGCAAAGGCATGCATAGCTCCTGACTTTAGTCAGGAGACCAAGGAGAATAAAAATGAAAACAATTTACTATCTTTAGCCGTAGAAGCTGCCCAACACAGAGCAACCTTAGGAGAAATAAGCGATGCTTTAGAAGAAGTTTTCGGAAGATATAAAGCACAAATTAGAAGTTTTAGTGGAGTGTATAGCAAAGAAATAAAAAATGACGAAAGTTTTGAAAAAGCCAAACAACTGGCTGATGCTTTCGCAAAAAAAGAAGGTCGTCGTCCTCGTATTATGATTGCTAAAATGGGACAAGACGGTCACGATCGTGGTGCAAAAGTAGTAGCAACAGGTTATGCCGATGTTGGCTTTGACGTAGACATTGGACCCTTATTCCAAACCCCAAAAGAAGCAGCCAAACAAGCCGTTGAAAACGACGTACACATTTTAGGAGTTTCCTCATTAGCTGCTGGACACAAAACTTTAGTCCCACAAGTCATTGAAGAACTAAAAAAATACGGAAGAGAAGATATCATGGTAATCGTAGGTGGAGTAATCCCAGCGCAAGATTACCAATTCCTATTCGATGCTGGTGCAGTAGCCGTCTTTGGTCCTGGTACAAAAATTAGTGATGCCGCGATTACAATTTTAGAGGTTTTATTAGAAGAATAAACAATGAAGAAAATCCTTTTTATACTAATCCTCTTAGGAATTAGTCAAATACAAGCACAAGAATATGCTAAATATTTACCCTACAAAGTAAATGATTTTTTTGGTTTAGTAAATGACCAACAAGAGCAAATCATAGAACCAAGACACAACGAACTAAAAATCATTGGTGCTTTTGAATATGCCCTATTTGACAATAAACATTGCTATAATTTATCCAACGGAAAAAATGTAGAGCTATCCTTAAATAACAATACAAGTTTAGTAATCATTGAAAAAGAACTATATGTCTTCAATTCGCAAAACAATGCATTGGTAAACCCTTTTTCGAAAGAGAAAATTACTTTACAATTAAAATACCTTAATTTTTACAACAGAACCTTTTACGATAAAGTTACCAATACCAACTTTGAAATCATAGTAGCCTTAACTTCAGACAATAAAAACCTGTTTTTTGCCAATACCAAAGCACTAAAACCCTTTATAAAAGGCAAGTTTGAATACAAAGATTTTGAAGTCATCAATTCCTATGAAAATGGGGTTTCAAAAGAAATTGGCATCATGACCAAAACCAACAACAACATTACGTGCTACAATTACAACGGAACAAAATCCTTTACATTAAGCCCATCAGATTATAAAGAAACCAATGATTACAGCATCAAATTCAAAGACGAAGTAGCAGATAAATTCACAACCCTTTTCGGATTCAAATCGGACAGATTCCCCACATCTTATGCCTTAAGTCCCATGCCAATGATGGCAGCAACAGGAAAATACCACAACCGATTTATTAATAAAATCGAAATAGGAAACGGCTACTATTTAGAATCAATAGATTACAACTACCAACTAAAATCAAACCAACGCATCAATTCTGAAAACATAAAATACAACGGAATTTTCATTTTCGATTACGATGAAGCATACAATTACCTTGAATTTACAAATAAAAAATCCAACGAAAAAATACAATTCTTCGTAAATCATCCCAACATCAATCCAAAAACATTAATGCTTCCAAAGGAAAAATTAATAGACATGGAATTACTAAAATAAACAGACAAACAGCATTTTTTTTTTGGAGCACAAGGTATAGTATAAGTTAACACTATGTCACACAAAGTTTAGCGAAACTAGTAATAAAAAAGCTTAAAAAACTTAGTGAAACTGCGTGTAGTACTTAGAGAAACATAGTGCTACCAA
>NZ_CAWUIC010000017.1:0-72803 GCF_963922255.1 uncultured Flavobacterium sp.
TTTGCGTTAAAACTACTCGCAAACTTGTCAAGCTGAATTCGTTTCAGGGTCTCAATAGTCAAGTCAGGTTAAGGTTAGTTTAAGTTTACGGTTTACTGTTGCTTGGTTTGTGGAGTTTCTAGTGAAGTCCTTCCTTTGTCAGGATGACAAGATTGTAGTGGAGGGTTGTAGGGTTGTCTGCTATCTGTTTTCTGTTGCTTCTTTTGTGGAGTTTCTAGTGAGGTCCTTCCTTTGTCTGGATGACAAGATTGTGGGTGAGAATTTGTAGGTTTTAAACTTTATCTCCAACTGTAAACTTATAACTACAAACTTATAACTATAAACTAAATTAACTATTTCTTATTAAGATAACTTTTATATATATTTGTGTAACCCTTAAACATTTTTCTATATGATATCAACTGTAAAAAAACTGGTATTGGCCATTACTTTAGTAGTGCTTGTTTCGTGTTCAACCCACAAAAAATCAAACATTAAAGCCAACGAAGAGTTTATTGTAGAATTAAAAAAGCCAGCCACTAGAGGAGGAGCTATTGATTTAGCTTTACAAGGTTTATTTTTAGGAGCTAATTATTTTGCTGAAAAGACCTCAAAGTCATTATCTAACTCTTATACCAAGTCGATATCTATAAACGATTACTACAACACTGATACAGGTGAAATAGAAAAAACATATAACCAAATCCATATTAAAAAGTACGGTAAACCAACCGATGCGGATAAAAAAGGAATGCTTAGCAGTGAGATTAAATCAGAGTACCAAGCCATCCCTAAATCAAGAGGAGCAAGTGCTAGTTTGATGCTAGACGAAGTCATAAGAGAAGAAAAAGATGATTTATTAAACTTCCATGCAGTGATTGAGTTTGTTAGTGATCCAGAAAACCCTGGTGTAACGCGTTTAAGTTTTAATGAATTACGTATTCTATTCTCCAAAACACGTATTTATTCGGATGAAAACCTAAACGCTAAAGTTTCGATTTCTATTGAAGGACAATGGAGAAGTACTGATGGTTCACCGATGTCTAAAACCTTAATTGAACAAGCTTATGAGTTTAGAAACCTAAAATATGGTTATGAAAACCAAATAGCGAGTCCTATTTTATCTCCTTGGTATTATGACATTCCAATTACTACCGAGATTGAAAACAACGGAAAATACGGGGTTTTAAACGTTACTGTCCAAGTAGAAGAGTTTGAAGGAGGAAAAAGCAAATACATCAACAAACTACCAGGTATTCTTGATGATAACAAAAGTAAGATTGTAAAAGATGGTGCTTCGGTAATTGAAAAAGTGATGAAGTAATGAGACTAAGCCTGATATGTATCTTTTGTTTGCATTTAGCTTTTGCCCAACAAGCCAAAGTAGCACTAAGTGATTATCATGCTGCTCAAATTACTGACATCATCCCTACATTAGATGGCAAGGGTTTTATTACTGCTGATCAATCGGGTAAGATATTGTTATATGATTTAGATACTTATTCCTATAAACGTACTATCAAACCTTCAGATGGTTACTTTTTAGAAAACATGCAGCTCTTAGGAGAAAAAGGAGCTATAGTTTATAAGAGTAAAGATAGTTTGTTCTATTTGGATTATAATTCTTCAGAAACTTTGGGCAAATCTGCTTTCAAAGGATCTATTGTCAATCAAACTAAATCTCGTTATAAGGTATTTACTACTTCAGAAGACTATTATACCCATATTTTGCTGGTTTTGGATTTAGCCAATAGTACTAACGTACAACTTAAAACCAAGCAAAAGGTAGTTTCGGCTTATATAACAGAAGATAACAATCATATTATCTATGTAGAACAAAAAATGCATCCTGCAGATCAAAATATGGTTTGTGTAAACTTAACTGATAAAACAGTGGTTTGGGAACAATCCTTAGAATCTAAGTATAAGGTAGTTAAATTATTTAATGCAACCGATACAACTACCATAGAAGCTGTAGCCTTTTCTGAAGAAGATGATATAATGGCTGTTTTTACATACAATAAAGGAATACCAACTGCTAAACCAGCTACTTCTATTTCTTATCCAACTACTTTGCATTCCATTCGGGTAGCTGATTATTTTAAAAAGGATAAGTTAGTAGTACTTACTACTTCTATGATGTCTTTGTATCCTTTATTGCTAACTTACGAAAAGGGAACGTATGCTTTTAAAAGATGTGAAGTAGACCAAACCTATGAAGCAGTTTTGTATGATAATGCAAAGAAAGAATTATTATTTGCCAACAACTTAATTAATTTTAACGAAGGCATTGCTAAGATTAAGGTTTTTGATGCAGCTAAGTTTAAAGTAAAAGATGTCTATCCACATATCTCTACTAATTTTTATGTAGGTTCTTTTCTTCCTGATGACAATTGGATGGTGTATGGCAATGAAATAGGAGCTATGTCAACTAATGTGAAATATTATAGTTCTGGTACGTTTTATGATCGCTATGCACAGTTTAATTTTAATGACTATTTGCAACAAAACTTTAAGATTCAAGAGCTAAATAGAAACATAAGTCATTATAATTTCACCACGGGTAAAGTCGCTTTTTTCCATTCGAATTATTCAACAGGACAGAACACCATTTATCAATATGATTTAATAAATGATAAGCTAGACGTTTTGTATGATTTAAAGAAAGACTACTTACAAGAAGTATTAGATTATAATGAAAAAACTAAAACACTGCTACTAAGCAAAGAGCGTTATAACAATTATGGCTATGTAAAACCACAAGCTATTACGTTTATCAAAGACCAAAAACGCAGTGAACTTTCAGGCTTGTATAAAGAAGTTAAAATTTCTAATAATGGAAACTATATTTTGACTATTAATGAAAACAATGTAGCAGAAATTCTTGATGTCAATCAGAATAATGTTTTTAAATTAGAGCTAACAAAAGGAAATTATACCCTTTTTGCTGTTGAAGATACAGGTTTTATGATTGCCAATGCTTTTAGTAGCATCTCCTACGACAAATGCAATAAAGAAACTATAATTTTAGATTTAGATGATTCAAAAAAATACATCTACCAAAAGCATGATTGTGCCTATGTAACCAATGTTAGTTATAAAAATGAAACCTTAGCCCTTTTTATGGAAAATGTTGGTTTGATGATAAAAGACAAGTTGATGCCAGTTTATTTTGCAAAACCTCCAAAAGCAATCTCCTTAAATGAAGATGCAACCAAAATAATGGTAAGTTTTGCAGATGGAAAAATTAGTATTTATGATACCAATACTTTTGAAGAACTAGGAGCTATGTTTCATCCTTCAGATAAGGAACATATTTTTTACAGTTCAAATGGGTATTATTTTAGTAACACCGATGCGAGTAACTTTTTATTTGCTTCAAATGCTACTGGAAAGATTAGTTTAGATCAAGCAGATAAAGAAGTCTTTAACCCCAAAGAAGTATTGAGTGTTTTTGGCAAACCCAATGAAGAATATGTTGCTGTTTTGTCTAAAGCGATTGAGCTAAGATCAAGTAAAAAGAACTTGGATGTAAATTATAAACAAAAAGCTCCTAAAACAACTATAACTAATACCAGTATAGTTGATAATACTAATACAAAGTCTAATTTGTATGTGCTTGCTGTAGGAGTTTCTGATTATGAACAAAACGAATATAGTTTAACTTTTGCAGATAAAGATGCTTTAGATATTGCTAATCTGTATGGCAATTTAGATGCAACCACAGAAGCCTATTATAAGAAGAAATTCTTTGGTAAGAAGTTTACCTTAAATTCACTACTTGATAAAGAATCATTCCATTTAAAAAAACATTTAGAAACTTATTCAAGTGTGGGGAAGTTATTTTCTATTAGTACCAATAATAAGAAATGGATTGAAATAGGCTATGAGAATGCTTTTATATGGGATTTTGAACAAGCTACTGTAGAACCAATACAGTTGCCTGAAGGGTTTAAGTTAAGCACTTATTCCATGAACGATGTTGTATATGTCAATCCAGACTCAGAAGCTTTTTACATTAATGATGCAGATAATGTCTTTTATCAATTGAATCCAAAATCAAAAAGCTTTGACAAGATTACATTACCTTTTAATGTAAAAGAGAACTTTCAATATGATTTAATTCAACCTATAGTCAACAATAAATGGGTGTATTTTGATGATAAACGTGATGGTACTATTCAGCTTTCAGTAGGTAACGTTAATTCAACAAAAGTAGAAGAAATCACTATTGATTTAAAAAACTATAAAGAGCAGAAAAGTTTAAAATTAGTTGAGGATGAGTATGTTTTTAATCCTAATTTCAAATGTGTTTCACTCAATGGTAAGCAACTAATTTACACGGCCAATGATAAAACATTTATTGTTGATATGAAAAATAAGGCTGTTCCCTCGGAACTACCTATTAAAATTGAATATGGAGATGAAGTTACTTTTTCTGGTGATAAGATTACGGTTTTACAATCTACAGGAGATAATTACCACAATAAAATAACAACTTATTCCTTTGAAGGAAAAGAATTATACACAGAAACTTTTAACGATAGAGATTTTACGATTAAAGGAGTTTCTATTTATGATTCTAAACCTTGTTGGATTAAAGAATCTAAAGGCTTGTTAGAAAGCAATGGTTATTCTTCAGATAATACTTTAGACAACTTTACTCCATTTTCATTTGAAAAAGTTGAGGTGAAGTATTTAATCAATGATAATGCTACAAGTAAAGCCATTAAAGATAATCTAGAAAGCTTTTTTAGTAAAGTAAACCCACAAGATGAGGTCATTGTTTTCTTAGCAGGTCATGGTGTTTTAGATAGTAATAATAACTACTATTATGCTCCACATGATATGGATTTTAGCAACGTTTCTAAAAAAGGAGTTGGATTTGATTTCATTATCAACAAGCTAAAAGAGTCACCGTCTAAAAACAAATTATTGTTAATGGATTCTTGTCACTCAGGTAATACATTAGACTTGGCTAGTTCAGAAACTAATACATCAAATGAACCTGCAGCAAAAGGAGAGCGTGGAAGTAAATCTAAAGCTACAAATCAAAAGAAAAGCTTTAAAATGTCGGATATGGTTAATTCAGTTTTTGATGATTTCTTGTCTACAAGTGGTGTGACTATTTTATCCGCTTCTTCTGGAGGAGATGTTGCCTATGAAAACGAAACCCTAGGAAATGGTGCTTTTACTACAGCTTATTTAAAAGTCTTAGACAGCAAATTAGGAGGTTTTTTAAAAACAGAAGAAAATACAAAACAAGATGTTGTTTTGACAGAAAATATAATCTCTGAAATAATGAAAGAAGTAGCAAACTTAACCAATGGAAAACAAATTCCTGATATCAGAGAAATGAATAAAAATGTAGCATTGAAGTTGTGGTAAATAGGATTGTGTTATTCTTATTTTTGAATACAAGCATAACTAACTTTGCATTAAAATTTTTATACTTATAATTTTTTGTTAAATTTAACGTGTAATAACGTTCAAAATAGAGCCGTGAGTAAAAAAAGAAAATTTTATCTATGGAGAGATGCATTAATCTGTTCATTAACTTCGGTGTTCGTAGCTATTTTATTATTGACATTTTTTATAAATATAAAATTTCTAGATCCATTTGAAAAAGCTATTGAAGATTTTCGCTTTACAGATATTTACACGTCACAAAATTTTATAGAAAAGAAACCAACCCATAAAATTATTATTGTAAATATTGGAAATCATGATAGAGAAGATATTGCGATTGCAATTAACAAAATTGCTCAAAATAAAGCTAAGGTCATCGGTTTAGATATCATTTTTAAAGATAAAAAAGATTCAATAATGGATGCTGTTTTACAGCAAGCATTGCAAAACAACAAAAATATAGTTTCTGCTTATATCATTGAGGAAAATAAGATAATAAGTAGTGACCCTTATTTTAGAACAGACGCTCTAGGTTTTATAAATTTAAATCAACAAGATGCTGTAGTAAGAGATTTTACAGGAATTAAAAAGTCAGAGAATCAAATTGATTATGCTTTTCCTATAAAAATAAGTGAAATGGCAGGACTTTTAAATGAAAACACTAAAGAAAAATTGGAACGTGTACAAAGCATTAATTATACGGCCAATCAGAATTCTTTTTTAACTTTTGACCTTGACGAAATCATTTATGCTGACACTATACCTGCTATAGAAAATTCTATTGTTTTGTTTGGTTATTTGGGTGTTCCCACTGGAAATGTTAATGACATTGAGGACAAACATTTTACACCATTGAATCCAAAATATGCTGGAAAATCAATTCCTGATATGTTTGGTATTTTAATTCATGCAAATATTATTAAGATGTTGATGGAGGATAATTTTATGTATAAAGTTCCTAAAGCAATGGTTTATTGTATTGCTTTCTTATGTTGTTTTATGTGTATTTATTTTTCTCTTATTATGCACAAAAAAAAATCAACACTTTATGATTTCATACTTAAATTTTATGGATTAGCCCTAACAATTGTTTTGGTGTATTTTTCCTTTGTACTATTTAAATGGAATGTAGATATTCAAATTGAAACAGTTATTATACTATCATTACTAGGACTCGAAATAGTTGCCTTATATGAACACTCATTAAATTATCTTAAAAAACGCTGGAAATGGAAAAGTTATTTATTAAAGTAGTTTTCTTTTTGCTTTTATTTCAACTTACTGCAGCACAGGAAAGTCTATGTGTGTATAAGGTTAGTGGTACAGTTATTTTAAATAAAAAAGCAAAATCTTTGTACAAAGGAATGTTAATTCAAAAAAAAGATAACATTAAACTTTCTTCAACATCAAAATTGATTTTAATAGATGACAAGGGTTCTGTTTTTGAATTAAATAAACCTGGAAGCTATACATTCAAAACTATTCTTTCTAACAAGAAAAAAACTGATTCATCAGGACTAACTGCCAAATATTTTAGCTTTATTTGGTCAGAGCTTACAAATGAAAAGAAAGAAAAAAAGGCAATTGCTGGAGTTTTTAGAGGTGATGTTTTAATGAAATATCCTCCTAATAACGCATCCATAGAAGGATTAAAAATAGTTTTTAAATGGGAAAACGATTTAGCAACTTCACAGTATCTATTTATTTGTAATCAGGAGGATGAATTATTACTAAAAATTGAAACAAAGAGCAATGAAATGGGGTTTTATCTAGATAATGAAATCTTTGAAAATGAGAATAATTTAAAATGGGCTGTTACTGATGATGAGTTTCCTAACTTAAAAAACATCCCTTTTTATAGTTTTAAAACCTTAACTTATGATGAGTATCAACAAATTATAAAAGAGCACCAATCTCTTATAGATGAATTAATTAGTTTAGGTTTAACGCAACAAGAAATCAACGAAACCTTCTGTGAATCTTATGGAATATGTTCAGAAGAGTAAGTATCTTATTGTAATTAAAAAAACATTTAAATTAAGGTTGTACTAGTATGATTAAAAAGATTATTTTTTTTACCCTTTTATGGAGTAGTGTTTCTTTGGCACAAAACAACAGAGAAGAAGATTTTTCAGCTGCTTTTAATACAGGATTGCACAGTATCGAAAACGAGGATATTGCCAATGGAATTAAAAATTTAGAATTAGCTTATAAATATGGAATAACTGCTTATGGAGAATCGTCTATACAAGTAGGACAAGTCTGTTATTATTTAGCTGTTCTTTATGCAGATGTAAATCCTACTAAAGCTTTGGGTAATAGTATCAAAGCTACGACTATTTTTAAAAATCAATATGGAGAAAAAAGTGAAGAATATGTTTTGATATTGAGTATTTTAGGTGGTGTTTATCTGGATTTAAAGCAATTTGAAAAAGCAAAAAACACTTATTTAGAGTCACAATCTTTAGCCAAAGAAATTTATGGAGAAAATAGTATAGAGTATGGGGTTACGCTAACCAATATTGCAGGAGCATTTTTAAAAGTTGCGGAATTTAATATGGCTTTACGTTATGTTACTGAAGGTCTGGATATTTTAAAAAAACAACCAACTTTTCCTGAAGTATATTACAATAATTTAAGATACAATAACCTGCCTTTTATTTATGAAGGGTTAGGACGATTTGATGAAGCTTTAGCTGTTTATGAAGAGTCGTTGAATTATATAAAAAAACAGTATGGTTCAAATAATGTAAATTATGCTCATATTCTTCAAAGTATAGGAATGATTCAATTGAAAATAGGAGCATTAGTAAAAGCTGAAAAATCTCTACAAAAATCAGTTGAAATTCTTTCTACTGCTGAAGATAATAAGTTTGACGCTTCTTTAGCCAATGCTTATATGGGGTTAGCTGTTTATTATACTAAAGTATATGATTATGAATCAGCTATTAATTATTCTAATTTAGCCCTTGAAATTAATCAACGTTTAGAAGCCAATAATTTGGAATATGATGTGACTTATTATGATATATTAAGTTCTCTATATTATGAAATTGGAAATACTTCTTTTGCTAAAAACTTATCCGAAAAAGCCAAAAATAAGAGTAAAGAAGTTTATGGTGAAAATTCTTTAGAGTATGCAAATAAACTTTCTAATTATGCTTATTTACTTTGGTTTTTTGATGAAAATGAATCAAAGAAGTTGTCTTATCAAGCATTAGCTATTGCTGAAAAAATCGATAAAAAAAGTCCGCAATATCAAGCCTGTTTAGAAAACCTAATTCCCATTTTAATTAAAGATGATAAAATTGATGAAGCGATAACCATAGTTAAAAATAGTGCTTTTAATTCAGATACATCTTCTGCTGTTTATTGGGAAAATAATTTACTTCTTGGGAATTTATACTTGATTCATAAGAAATACACAGAAGCAGAAAAAACACTTTTTGAAACCTTAAAAGGAATTGAAAAAATATACGGTAAAAATTCACCCAAATACGCTACTGTTTTAGAAAATTATATTGAGTCGTTATTCCTTCAGAAAAAATATGCAAACTTACCTTCTTTGATTAAAGAATGTAATGTTATTTTAGTTAATCAAGTTAAAGACTTTTTTAAATTTGCTTCAGAAAAGCCTAAAAACACTTATTTGACTACACTAGAAAAGAGTTTTAATTTCTTTCAAAAAGTGGGGTATACTTTAAAAGACGATAAAGAATTAGCTTTATTAAATTATGAAAACCAACTCTTGTTGAAAGGTCTTTTGTTAAACACTTCCAAGGATTTGGTTACTAAATTATCAGATTTAAATAATTCTCAAGTTGATGAATTAATCAATTTGTATCTTCAAAAAAAGAACGAATTTGTAAAAAATAACGTGCTGCAAAAAGAAGATGCAAAGGGTTTAAACATGGAAATTATTAACTTAGAAAATGAGTTAACTGATTTATATAATTCTAATTTTAAAACAGACTATAGCAATCAATTTAAAAAATCATTTAAAACGGTTCAAGCTAATCTTAAATCGGATGAAGTTGCCGTTGAATTTTCTAAAATTGATATCTCTGATTTTAATGATGAAAACTCCAATTTTGTATATGTAGCTTATCTGATTAAAAAAGAAAACAATTATCCTGAATTAGTTATTATTGGTGATGAAGAAACTATAAAAAATCTTTTAAAAGAATCTAAGTTAAATCCGAATGAAACTTTTAATACTCGTGGTTCAACAGCTAGTAAAATAGGACCAAAACTTGGTGCAAAAGAACTTTATAAAGTTATTTGGAAACCACTTGAAACATACATAATACCGCAAAGCACTGTTTATTTTGCTTTAGATGGTATATTGCATCAGGTTCCAATGGCATTATTAACTAATGAAGCCAATTTGATGTTAATTGAAAATTATCATTTGGTTCAACTTAACAATACATTTGATCTTACTACTAAAAAAGTAGAACCAAAATTGAACAATACATTGTTTATTGGAGGTGTAAAGTATGATTATGATATCAATAAAAATATTAATGTTAAAAATGAAAATTCAAAAGAAGGAATAAAATTTGAAAATCAATCTGATAAACAATCTTGGAGTTATTTACCTGCAACTTTATCAGAAATTAAAAGTATTCAACTTTTATTTAAGAAAAACAATGTAAGCTATCAATCTCTTACTGATTCAATGGCTACTGAAGATACAATTAAAGCAATAGAGTCTAAAAGTCCTTCAGTGATTCATATAGCTACTCACGGTTTTTTCTTTCCAAATAGTGAAAAAAATAATGCGAATTCTGTTTTAAAAGATAACATTTTCAAATTTTCTGATGATCCGTTGTTGCGTTCAGGATTACTTTTCTATGGTGCAAATTATGCTTGGGTCAATGGTAGTAATCCATATGAGGAAGAAGATGGTATTTTAACGGCTTTAGAGATTTCAAATTTGGATTTACATGCCACAGATTTGGTAATTTTATCTGCTTGTGAAACAGGTTTAGGAGATGTAAATGGGAGTGAAGGAGTCTATGGCTTGCAACGTGCTTTTAAAAAAGCTGGTGTAAGCAAAATTATTATGAGTCTTTGGCAGGTTCCAGATAAAGAAACAGCTGAATTTATGGAATTGCTATACACTAATTGGTTTTCTGGTTTAAGCTTAAAAGAATCGTTCCGTAAAACGCAATTAGAAATGAGTAAAAAATATAGAGAGGAACCTCTAAAATGGGCAGCTTTCTTTTTGTTGGAGTAAACTATTTATTATAAATATAGTTTTTAATAGTAGCATCACTAAATATTTCTCTCAACTTAGTTGAATTTAAAAGCTTTTGGTTTACTTTATTGATAGCATCATTATAACAATTAGTATTTCCTATGAACTTACAATAAACAGCCATTAATAACATATATGTTTTTTCTGGATCTTCTTCAACTAACGATTTCATGTATTTGTTGCAAGATTCTTTATCATTTACATCTATGGCCGATTTTATAGCTAATTCATAAACAGTTATTTTTTCCTTTTTTGAAACTTCTTTCTTTAATAACTCTAAACAAATTGTATAAGCGTTTTGAGGTTCTTGATGCAAATATAAATGTTCAGCATAAGGGATTCCTTTTTCAACAGACTCATCAATTTCATAAGCCAATTTAAAAAGTTCTTTAGCTTCTCCAGTAGTTCCAAATTGCAGTTTATTTCGAGCTATTGAAAGAATATAAGTAGCAATGTCACTTTTCTTGTTTTGATAAGGATCATAAGTATTTGCTAATAAATAGTTCTGTTTAGAAGCTTCAAATTGATTGGTTTCTAATTCGCTTTGTCCTAATTTAGAATAACTTTTTGCATAAGAATTATCAATTTCAATCGCTTTTTTATAAGCTACGATGGCTTCTGTATACTTATTGGATACAAAATAACTATCTCCTAATAAATTCCATAAATCTGGAACTTCATTGTTTTTTTCTAATACTTCTTTAAGTAGTTTTATTGAATTGTCTTGTTGTTTTTGGTTATTGTATAATTCGACCAGTTTTGTATAAGCTGGTATATAAAGCTTATTTTTTTCAATTGCTTTTAGGTAATATTCTTTGGCAGTCGTATAATCTTTTAGCGCTTCATTGAGATAATTGGCATAATTAAAATAAGCTTCAGCATTGTTGGGGTTACTACTTATTCCTTTTTCAAAAGAGGCTTTGGCTTCTTCTTTTTTTCTCATCTTAAAATTAAGCCAAGCTTTTCCAGAATAAGCAGAAACATTAAAAGGGTTTTTGTTAATTGCTTTTGTATAAAGAGAATCCGCTAATTTGTTTCGGTTGGTTCTGAATACATTTGTGGACAAAAAATCACCATACTGGGAGTATAGTTCAGAAGTATGAGGATTCTTCTCAATAGCATCAATAAACATATTCTCAGCTCTTTTCTTATCTATGTTTTGTTCATTAATGTATTTTAACAGTCCATAATTAAAAATAGTACTCAAAGAATCTGATTTAATGGCTTTGTCAAACCATTTCTGAGATTCTATAACATTCCCTTTATTTTTGTAAAGCGTACTGATTTTTTGCAACAAGTAAGTGTTTTCAGGATTTATAACAATGGCTTTTTTGTATTGTTCTTCAGCTAAATGATATTTTCCTTCGTTTTCATAAATTTCTCCTAGTTTAGCAAATGTACTAGCATCAGAACCATTCATTCCTAAAGAAACTCCAATAAGTTGTTTAGCTTCTTCATAACGATTTTGCAATACAAGATTATCACTTAAATTATTAATAGGAGCAGACCATGTTTTAATTAGGTTTTTAGCTTCATTGAAATGATAATGAGCACTATCTGTCTTTTGCTCTAAATTATAGATTAAACCTATTGCATTGTGAATGTAAGCTGCTTTAGGTTCAATGTTCAACGCTTCTTTTAATTTACTTTTGGCTTTTGCATATCCAAAATAATTTTTGCTTTTAATGACAGCATATGATTCTAATAGTAACTTGCTTGCTTTTATGCGACTATACAAGTAGTCTTCTTCATCCATTAATTCTAAACAAATTTCTAAGTTTTTGGCTTGTTTTAGAAACTCACTTGCTAGAGGTAATTCTTTTGTTCCATCAATATAATCATTAATCAGTGTCTGAGCATTTGAAGCTAATTTATCAACTAATTTAGCTTCCATTTTTGTGATTAATGCAGTTGGAATATTTTTATTCTCTTTTGCAGCTTTGATATGTTCCAAAGCACTTAATGATTTGCCATAATAATCTTTTCGGTTTAAAGCTTCTGTAAATTCTTTTGTGATTTTAGCTATTTCAGGACTTTCGTTTTTTGCCTTAATAGATCCTCTAGCTTTTACTTCTTTGTTAATTTTGTCTTTAGAAACATCTGTAAAGACTATTGTTTTTTCATTTTGGGTAACTGCTTTGTAAACGGCTCTGGTATTTTCCGTACGAACAATTGGGATTTGATTTTGTTTGTGTTTTTTTGAAACTATATTATTTACATTATTGTATAAATAGTCGTCTATTTCGTTGTATTGTAAGTTGTTGTCTGAATTTTTATCTGCATTACCTGCTAATGCTTTTACCAAATAATAAGTAAAGTAACCGTGTTTAAGTTCGTTACTTTCATAAGATAATTCATTTGGACCACAACTTAAAAACTTAATAGAGTTTTCAAACATAGCTTGAATAGCTCCCATGTTTTTTTGTGTTCCTTCTTTATAAATAAAACCAGATCTACAAGCATCTAAAACTAAAAATACTTTAACTCCTTTTTCGGTTAATTTTGGAATTACTTTTTCATTTAAATAGGCTAGGGGAAGCACACCACCAACACCATTATATTCTTGATGTGAATTGGCATCAGCAGCTAATAAATAACCTACTTTATCTCCAAAATCATCAATTACATCACCATGACCTGCAAAATAAATGTAAACAATATCACCAGAATTGGAATTAGAATAGATGTTTTTAAGTTCTTGAGAAATTCGCATTCCAGTTGCTTCTTCATTGGCAAGAAAGCTGATGTTTTCATCTGTTACTTTTTCAATCTGACTTAAATAATCTTTAAACATATATGCATCATTATCTGCATAATTGAGTGTTAGATCTTTGGAAATATAATCTGAAATACCAATAACTAAAGCACGTTTTGTACCTTCTTTTGAAGATTCAGTTTTAGTGCTTTTGGAGCCTCTTGCGTCTTCTTGAGCAATAGATATTGAACAAGTTATGCAGAGAAGAATGATTAGTATATATTTCATATTACAAAAAATAAAATAAACTCTAAAAATCTATTTTTTTATAAAAAAGAATCTTGCTTGATCTTTATTTGAATTATATGCACAAAAAATGGGCGTTGAAATTGATCCATTCTTCATTATATTTGACTTAATATTGTTAATAAGAAGAGATGAATCAGTTGTATTTGAGTTGGTTTTATCAAAAAAATCAATAATTGTTTGTGCAAAAGGAGAGTGATTTTTTGTTCCATCTGCTGCTTCTTGATTTAATGAAGAGCCAATAAATAAATGCCCTTTCAAATCTTCTTTTAAATAATTATTAAATAAATCTTGTTTTCCACCTATAGAATAAAGATGATGATTTTCAGGTATTTCAATAACTGAAGGAGTAATACAAGTTTCTTCATCAAACATTTTACCACTATAACAAATATCAGTTAAAACTAGACTATTAGTACATTTTAATGTTGAAGTAATTTTTTTTAAGGCTGTAATAGGAAATGTGTTTTTTAAAATATCTTTATTGTAGTAGCTATCTGTAAAAACAATTTGACCAATTTCATTTTCGTCCTTTGCACCATGAGAAGCAATAAAAATTAGAAATTGACTGCCTTCTTCAAAGGAATAATCTTTTTTAATCTCAATAAACTTATTTCTAAAATCGTCAACGGTTATGTTTTCTAAATAAATAACTTCACCATCTAACGATTCTTTCATTATTTCATTAATTTTCCTACTGTCGTTTAATGTGTTTTTTAGTTTTGAAAAAGAGGAAGTGAAATTATTGTTACCAATAATTAAACTAAGGGTTTGACCTTTTTTAATTGTAAATTTTGAGGTAGTTTTTTTATTAACTTCATTACCAGAGCTCCCTCTACTCAAATCATTTTCGTCATTAATTCTATAAAAATAATCTTGTTCTGCAAAATAGGCAATATTAATATTATAATTTTTAGTTTCAATGTAATGATATAGATGATACAAAAAACTTATTCTTTTACTATTATTTTCAAAAATATTAATAATATTTGCTTTTTCATTCAATACATAGCAAGATGTGAATTGACCACCAATATCACCATCTTCGTATGCTAAACCATTAAGGCCTAAAAAATTTTTATTTGAATTATAGAATGCAGAATTTTTAGAATTATCTAAAACTTTAGCTTGTAAAGAACTTGCAAATTTTTCTCCCCCACAACTGTCAATAAAAAATAATTGATTTTGACATAATATATTTTCAGATATATAAAATAATTCATTGGAATTTAAAGTTTCATTATTACATAATAGAAGTTTATTCTCATCTGTCATTCCTGCAAAGTAGAATATCAATATATCTTCTGATTTTATTTTTTGACTAAAAGTATTAAAAGCTATTATAATATCACTTTTTTTATTTTTTATAGTAAAAGAATATATACCACCGAGATTTTCTAACCATTTTTTATCCCAATAATCATTATTAACTAGTAAGTCTTTAATTTTTTTTTCACTTTCTAAATCATTAGTAGTGTTTTTATTCAATCGATTAGTTAATATTTCTTTTTTGTTATTTATATAATCTTTTTTTATTTTTTCAATAAATCGTATGGGATCCTTTTCAGTATTAAAGGTCATTATATTTCCTTTAAAGTCAACTTCATTAATTTCTACCGTAATAATAAAAATTTTTCCTTCTTTTTTAATTTTTGTTGTTTTAGGACCAGATTTTTCTATAGTTGAAGCAAAAGAAATACTACTTGTAATAGTAATTAAAATCAATAATAAAAATTTAAATAATCTCATATTTTTACTTTTTAACAATCTCATAAACAAACTCAGTAGTAAAACCATCAATATCACTACCGGTGCTATTACCTGTTGCACCTCTTGATTGCGTATAACTTTGTTGGATAAAATTTTCTAATGGATTGGCATTTCTAGCTCCTTCACCACGGGTTGCAACAGTTGGTTGAAAGTTGATTGGAGTAGTGGTTGCAAAACCTTTTAAAATTAACCTTTCATAAGGAGGACCAAAAGAATACACACAATCTTTGAAAATCATACTTTGCCCTGGAGCTAATTTGCGTTCGTCATCGGTTAAAGGACAGTTGTCGTTTGGCATGAATGGAGCAATTTCCCCTTTACTGTTAATTTCTATAATGCTAACGTATAACGTTTTTTTACTTTTATTAGTAACTTGTAAAACTACATGGTCTTTATCAGGAACAACTTCAAAAATACCAGCTTCATTAATATTTTTAGGCTCAGAAATTAAATCTCCAACTTTTCCAGTTTCATCACTATAATTGATTGGAAGTAATTTAAACTCCATTTCATAAGCTTGATTCTTTAAACTCAAATTTTTGAGATATTGTCCTTGAGCAAAGTTGAAGAGTTTTTGATTGATTTCTTCTACTGTAGTTGCTCCTCTTGACTTTTCATCAGCATCGATAGCTCTTGATCCACTTGGAGATTTTAATTCAACAGTATTATTTTTATTATCAAGGATTACATCTGCATCTTGAACATTAGAAACAATAGTACCTAATTTATTATCTTTTAAATAGTTTGAAACACCAGTTTTGATAGAAGTATCTTTAAATGAATCATCAAAAAACACTTTAATAGCAATATCTCCATACGATTGTTTGTCAATTATTACCCAAAATTCTTTTGTATTGGAACTGCTTAAGCTTTTATCTAACTTAATGAATGAAAGATTGAAGTTTGATTTGGTTATAATTCCTGTACTAATAACATCTTTATCAGTTACTTTTGTAGTTCCAGCTGGAACAATTTTCACAGTAGTTCCTTCAAAAAGGCCTTGTATTTTTCCAGCATTTATGTGTATTAAATTTGCATTTGGAATTTTAGCAATTTCAAAATAAGGTTGTTGTTTTACATACTCACCATTAAATAATTTATAATCCACATCACCTTCAACTGTAGGAGTTTGTTTAGGTGAAATCACATTCATATTAGTAGCAATTTTTGAAAACAATTGACGATAGGTAAAATCACTTCCCAATTCAGTCATTGCTTTTGAAAAAGCATAACTCAGGGAACCAAAACCTTCGTATTCATAATTCAATTCATCAGCAGAAGCTCCAGAAATTAAAACAAAAGGAGCAGCATCAGCGTTTACTTTAGTTCTCTCTACCATAGCACTTCCTTTAGTTTTGTCATTTTCTAATGGTTTCCAATCATCTGGAGCAAAAGTTGCTTTTCCACCACGTGCTTTTCTTCCTCTTGTAGTTGAACCTGAATGACAACTGTCTAAAATGAATAACAATTGTCCTTTGCTTTCTAAAGTATTTCGAAAATTCGCAATAATGTTTCCTAATTCGTCATCACGCAAATGATTTTCTCCTTTGTAATTAAATGTGTATTTGACCCAAGCATCATATGGTACTAAAGCTTCATCTTTACCGTCAATTTCGTCTCCATTATCATCAAATATTTGTTGGCCATGACCAGAATAGTGAATCACAACGATATCTCCAGCTTTTAATTTGGACTTTAAACTTTCAATCGCTTTGATTATTCCTTCTTTAGTTGCTTCTGCATCAATAAGGACACTAATATTTTTTTCAGGAAAGCCTTGACTTAATAACGCTTGTTTTATTAAAGGAACATCATTGACTGAACTTATAGATGACCAACCCGTTTTTGTTGGATAATCTCCAATGGCTATAATCAATCCATATTTTTCTGCTGAAACATTTAGCGTGAATAGTAGAATAGTAACCAGCGTAATTTTTTTAAACATAATGATTAATTTAAATTAAAAATACTAAATGAAATTCCGAAATAAAATCCAAAATCATACACGTTTTTGGTAAAACTATCTACATCATTTAAAGAAGTTGTATCTCCAACTTCTAAACCGTTGATAAGTTTTTTAACTGGTCCATAAGCAACTCCACCAGAAAGAGCCAAACGGCTTTGATTTCCTAAAATGATAGATGGTCCAAATAAATAATTAACACCATTTATAGCATCAGCAATCGGAATCGATATTCCAAAACTTCCTCCCAAATTAAAGTTTTCACCAAGTACTGGATAAAAGTTAATCATAGTGCTCAAATTTGGGGTAAAATAACTGTTACTATCTGCACCAATAACTCCATCTTCGTCTATAAAATAATCATTAGACTTTGATTTAAAATTATTCAAAGTTAAAGCTACACTTGTATTAATTTTAAAACCACCTTTTGATTTTAATTTCACATGACGAGTTTTTAAAGTTGTTAAATTACTATCATCATCTAATTTATCAGCAAAATCACTTTGTATGAATTGCAATTCTAAATTTACTTTATCCGCAGAAATTTCATAATCGTATGTTTGTTCAAAAGATGAAGATTCTAAAGAAGTGTATAAAGATTCAATTTTATTTAGATTTTCTGTTGTCCAATTAGACGACTCATTTAGTTTTCCTAATAAAGATTCTAAATTAGAATAAGTCATGTTTTGAGCTCTTAATTCTCCTCTTGAAACTGAAGTGTTTTCAATAGCTTGAGCATCAATTTCACTTTTTATTTCATTGATGTTTGCTGAAATTATGTTAGAATCTTCATTAACTATTTTCTTTAAACTCGAAAGATATACATGAAAGTTTTGATTGGGATCAGTAATTCTTGAATCTTCTTGAATAGAGGCAACTTGAATTAGATTTTTTAAAATGGTTTCTTTATCTAAATTAGGATTAGTTAGATTTGCAAGTAATGATTTTTTCAAAGCATCAATATTCGTTGATAAAGTATTTAATTCTGAAAACTTTGAATTAATTTTTTCTCCTCTTGATTTATTACTTTGAGAGTTTCCTTCCCCTCTTGATGGAGTTAGTGAACCCGATGGTAAATTAGTAACGTTTAATTTCAAGTCGTTATCAGAAACCGAACTTATACCTCCTAATAAATTTGAAAAATTAAAACCATTTCCTCCTGAAGTATGAATTTCTTCTTCCTTTACATCTGTTTTAATATTTACTGCAAAAGGATTTACGTTGAGTAATTTTATTTCAATTAAGCTGTTTCTTTTAAACTTTGGATTGTTTAAAGTATCAACTATTTTATTGGTTTTATCCAATTTAAAGTATTCAAAATTATCTGTTTTATAATCATATTGAATTCTATACTTTTCTTGAGCTAAAACAAAAGTTGATACAAAAAGAAATGCAGAACATAGTAATACTTTCATATGTCTAAAGTGTTAAATTGAAAAAATATTTTGTAAAAAGGTTATTCAAATATAAAAAAAAATGTTAAATTATACTTTAAATAACAAGATTATTACTATTATTCAAAATTGTAACACTAATATAATATTGAAAGTAAGTGGTTTAAAATTAGTGGATTTATTTATCTCTTAATTTTTTTATTATTTTTAATAAAGCGGTTCTATTTTTAGCTTCATGATAAAACTTGGGCAATTTTTCTAAAAGTGTAAAATGTGTTCGGTCTTTATGCTCTCTAATAGTTCTTTATTTAAACCACAAGAAATGCAAAATAATCTTGCATAATGAGATTCATAATCAACTTTAGCAATAGCTTTTTTGGAACACTGTGGACAAACTATCCAAACTTCTTTCTGGAAATCAGTTAATCGTAAATTTTGGTCTTGAAATCTATAATTGTCGCTCATTATAATACAAAAGATAAATTAGTCAAACCAAAACCTATTTTCAATAGTGTATCCTTCTTTCTTAAAGGCTTTGATGATATTTTTGGCTAAAAATTCATTGTTTTTTTCTGTAGATAAATGAAGAAAAAATAGATTGAAGTTTCTTGTAGTAATTTTTCCTTCAAAATCCGTTTGTGTTATTTTTACAGCATCATTATCAGTTTCAAAAATCACATTTATATCTTTAATAATTGATGTAATTTTATCTAAGTCAATTTCTTGTTTTTCTAGATAAAATTCTTTTGTATAATAAGATCTTTTTTTAACAGTGACGCTTAAAATGTTATTCTCAATTTTGTAGGGCTCTACAACAATTAATGTATCAGCTTCAAAATAAGAAGCTTCTTTTTGTAGTTTGAGTTCCTTATTTAATTCTATATTTAGTCGTTTTTCTATCTCATTTTGTTTTTGTGAGAAAACATTAACGGACATAAATATAAAAAAGATTATGATTTTTTTCATGATTAACAGCTTTTACATAAAACTCATTTTTATTAGAATTTATTGTAAAACTCACTAAATCAAGTAAAATTACTTACCGATACAGAAATTAGCAAAAATATTACCAAGTAGTTCATCATTAGACACTTGACCTGTAATTTCTCCAAAATGAAATAAGGCTTGACGAATATCAATAGCCATTAAATCAGAAGATAAATTTTGGTCTAAACCAAAACGAACTTTCGTAATTTCTTCTAACGCTTTCAACAAAGAATCATAATGACGCGTATTAGTTACAATCGTTTCGTTATTTCTTAAAGCACCTGTATTTACAAAAGAGAGTAGGGTGTTTTTAAGTTCTTCTATACCTGTTTTTTGTTTAGCGGAAATACTTATAAGTTGTAAGTTATAAGTTGTAAGTTGTTCTTCTAGACTTGAAATCTGTGCTTCAGTCAATAAATCTGCTTTATTGGCAACTACAACAATTGGTTTTTGTGGAAATTTGTTTTTGATTTTCTCGGTCTCAACTTTTAAACTTTTCAAACTGTCAACCGTTAACTGTAAACTGTCCACTAAAAACAAAACTACTTGTGCTTGTTCAATCTTTTCAAAGGTTTTTTGAATTCCAATGCTTTCTACCACATCTTTTGTTTCACGAATTCCAGCTGTATCTATGAATCTGAAACCGATGCCTTCAATGACTAATTCGTCTTCAATAGTGTCGCGTGTAGTTCCAGCAATGTCAGAAACTATCGCTCGTTCTTCGTTTAATAAAGCATTTAGTAAAGTCGATTTCCCCACATTCGGTTCTCCAACAATGGCTACTGGAATTCCGTTTTTAATTACGTTTCCTTCAGCAAAAGAATCAATTAGACGTTTTAAGACGAATTCAATTCGGTTTAGTAATTCAGCAAATTGAGTTCTATCTGCAAATTCTACATCTTCTTCCGCAAAGTCTAATTCTAATTCGATTAATGATGCGAAGTTTAGTAGTTCTTCACGCAATTTGGCAATCTCATTGCTAAAACCACCTCGCATTTGTTGCATAGCAATTTGGTGAGAAGCTTCATTATCTGACGAAATCAAATCAGCAACAGCTTCTGCTTGTGATAAATCGAGTTTACCGTTTAAAAAAGCTCTCAAGGTAAATTCACCTGCTTGAGCCATTTTAGCTCCTTTACGAAGCAATAACTGTATGATTTGTTGTTGAATAAATGTTGAACCGTGACAAGAAATCTCAACAACATCTTCACCTGTATAAGAATGTGGGTTTTTGAATATGGAAAGTAAGACTTGATCGAATATTTTTCCATTATCAATTATATGTCCCAAATGAATGGTATGTGTTTTTTGTGTAGCAATATTCTTTCCAGAAACCGATTCAAATACTTCAGAAGCAATAGTTATGGCATCATTTCCTGATAATCGAATAACAGCAATAGCTCCAGCTCCTGATGGAGTTGCTAATGCGACAATAGTTTCTTGGTTGATCATTTTTTTGGGTTTAACTGTTTAATTGTTGAATTGTTAAACGGTTTGGTTTGCAAAGATAATAAGTTTTTTGGGTTATGATTTATTGGTAGCACAATGTTTACCTAAGTTTTGCACTAAGTTTCACAATGTTTGTTGGCTTGTGGTTGCTTGTTTTGAAGTTTTTTTTGGAACACAGATTAAAGAAATTACAGAAATCTTTATAATCTTTTCAATTTACTTTGCGAAAAGCTTTGCTTCTTTGCTTAAAAAATAGATGCTGATTCAAGTTCAACATGACATCAATTATATTCAATAAAAAAGCCACAAATCAACCGACTTATGGCTTTCATATAATTGAGTTGCGTAAAATTAGCTATTTAACATAACTGGCATTACAAGCATAGTTACTGTTTCACCTTCATCTAAACCATCAATTGGTGTTAAGATTCCAGCTCTGTTTGGCATAGACATTTCTAATTGGATTTCGTCTGAAGTTAAGTTAGTCAACATTTCTGTTAAGAATCTTGAGTTGAAACCTATTTGGATATCGTCACCTTGGTATTCACAAGTCAAACGTTCGTCTGCTTTGTTTGAATAATCAATATCTTCTGCAGAAATATTTAATTCTGTTCCTGCAATTTTTAAACGAATTTGGTGTGTCGTTTTATTAGCAAAAATAGCCACACGACGAACTGAGTTTAAAAACTGAACTCTATTGATGATTAATTTATTTGGATTTTCTTTTGGAATAACGGCATCGTAATTAGGATATTTTCCATCGATTAAACGACAAGTCAATACATAATTTTCTAAAGAAAATGTTGCATTTGAATCGTTATACTCAATTTTTACTTCAGCATCAGTAGCTCCTAAAATTCCTTTTAAAATGTTTAAAGGTTTCTTTGGCATGATAAAATCTGCTACTTCAGAAGCTACAACATCTGTGCGAGCATATTTTACTAATTTGTGAGCATCTGTGGCTACAAAGATTAAACTTTGTGGTGAGAATTGGAAAAATACTCCACTCATAACTGGTCTTAAGTCATCGTTTCCAGCAGCAAAAATAGTTTTGTTGATAGCCGTTGATAATACTTCAGCAGGAACTAGAGTCGAAGAAGGATCTTCTAAAGCTACTGATTTAGGAAATTCTTCTCCTGGAGCAAATGCTAATGCATATTTTCCAGAATTCGAACTAATTTCAACAGTATTATTATCTTCAACAGTGAATGTTAAGGGTTGTTCAGGAAAAGTTTTTAAAGTTTCTAATAATAATTTTGCAGGTAAAGCAACACTTCCAGTACTGGTAGAATCAATTTCTAGTGAAGCTGTCATGGTAGTTTCTAAGTCGGATGCAGAAACTTTAAGTGAATTATTGTCTAATTCGAATAAAAAATTATCTAAAATAGGTAAGGTGTTACTGTTGTTGATTACGCTACCTAATACTTGTAATTGCTTTAATAAATAAGAGCTTGATACGATAAACTTCATCTTCTGTGTTTTAAAAATCCTTATTAATTTTAAGGATTACAAATATAATTTTAAATTTTGAAAATACAATCTTTAAATACAATTTTCAAGAGCAAGTTCAACTTCAAGTTTCAATTACTCTTGTTATTGAACTTGTCCTTGTTCTTGAAAAATTATTTCACATATTTTCTTTTTCGTAAATAAGTAAATAGAAACCCAAATAAACCAAGAATTACAAGTGGTAATCCGATTGTAATAACCTGTGCAAAAGTGTAGTTTTCATAGACTTTTTCTTTATCTAACAAAGGTAAATCTACATCTTTACTTCTGATGTTGATTAATCCGTTATCATCCAAAAGATAATTGACACAGTTCATTAAAAACTCTTTATTTCCGTATAGGTTATTGGTGAATTTATCAAATCCTAGTTCCATTGGATAACCATCTTTGTCTAGTTGGTTTTTAATCACATCACCATCAGAAATAAATATCATTTTTGATTCTTTGTTGGTTTCTTTAAACTTAGGATCTTTGATAGGTAATACTCTGTTTTTATAAACTGATTTGAATTTCCCTTCCAATAAAACAGCCATTGGTAAAAGCCCACCATTTGGATAATCAGTTGGTTGTGTTTCTTCAGTTACTAAATCAAGGTTGATTGGAGTTGGTGTTCCAACAGGTTTTGAATATTGAGAACTAGTTAAAAGCACCGTTTTTTTGATATCATTTTTAAGAATCTCAATTGAATTTGCAAATTCATATTTAATTCCTTCCATATTTTTCACAATAGGATGGTTGGAAGAAGGGTAAATAAATGGAGAAAAACGCCAAGGGAATTCTTGGTACTGCGTTTGACTTCCTTCTTGACCAGTAGCTAATTTAATCGTTGTAGCTTGTTCGTCTTTTACTAATTGACCGTTCACTCGAATTCCGTATTGGAACAACTGATCAGTTAAATTCAAATCTTGGGGAAAAGCTAAAATTTGTGGTTCAGTGAATAAACTATCCATATCTGCTTTCACGGCATCTACTAACCAAAGTGTTTTTCCACCATTAATGATAAATTGGTCTAAAACTTGTTTTTCTTCATCGGTGAAAGCTTCAGTTGGTTTAGCTATAATAGCCATATCATATTTTTGCAGTGCTTCAATAGTTTCAATAGGTTTTGTAGCTACTGAATCTAAAGTAAATGGTCCAACATAATAACTTTCTCTAACTGTTTTTAGGAAGTCAGCTATGTAACGATCACCTAACTCACCGTTTCCTCTTAAAACGGCTATTTTCTTTTGTTTCTGTTTAGTGATTTTATTTAAAGCATCCGCAAAAGCAAATTCTAAATGTTGTACAGAACTAATAACTTTTTCTTCAGTAGAGGCACCCATGAGGTTTTTCAATAAAGCTACTTTTGTACTTTTATCACCATAAGTGGTAACAGCCCAAGGAAAAACTACTTCTTGAGATTGTTTTCCTTTATCTTCAACAGTGATGCTTAATGGCATTAAACCTCTTTCGTAGAATTTCTTCATCACATCAACTCGTTCTTCTTCTTTCTCGATAGGGTCAACGAATTGGAAAATAATATTAGAATTATAAGCCGTAAATTCTTCTAAAAGTTGTCGGGTTTCGTTTTGTAAACGTTTGAATTCTGGTGGAAATTTTCCTTCCAAAAAAACATCAATATACAAAGGTGAATCAACTGATTCTATGATGTTTAATGTGGTTTCTGATAAAGTATATCGTTTATCTTTGGTTAAATCAAATCGTTTGAAGAAATAATTTCCCAATATGTTTAAGGCCAATAAAACGGCAGCGATGATTCCTAATTGTTTAAGGCTATTTTTTTTGTTTGCTTCCATTACCCTTTTAACGATTTAAGTTGATAAACAGTTGCTGCTAAAAACAAGATGGTAACACTAACAAAATATAAAATATCTCTTGTGTCCAAAACACCTCGACTCATACTTTTAAAATGATAATCCATTCCGAAAGAAGCAAATAAAGCACTAAATTCTCCCATAAAACTTGCAATACCATCAAATCCGAAGTAAAAAAAGAAGCATAAGAATACTGAAATAATAAAGGCTACAATTTGATTTTCTGATAGTGTAGAAGTGAAGACTCCGATTGCTGTATAACCACAAATTAAAAATAATAGGCCAAAATAAGAACCCATTGTGCTTCCCATATCAATATTTCCTTCAGGATTTCCGAAATAGGATATCATTACTACATAAATCAAGGTAGGAATAATTGCAATTATAATTAGCAACAAAGCACCAAAGAACTTACCGTTTACGATTTCCCAAATAGAAAGTGGTTTTGTAAATAACAATTCAATAGTTCCTTGTTTCTTTTCATCCGAAAAACTGCGCATAGTTACAGCAGGAATTAAGAATATTAAAATCCAAGGAGATAATTTAAAAAACGGACTCATATCGGCAAATCCGGAATTAGGAATGTTGAAGTCACCTTCAAAAACCCATAAAAATAAACCGTTAAGTACTAAAAAGATGGCAATCACCAAATAACCAATGGGTGAGCCAAAAAAAGATTTTATTTCTCTAAGGAGTAATGCTTTCATATTTTATTATTAATTCTTTTTAGTTTCAGGTTGTGTTATGCAAAAGTATTATTTAACTTGAAACTCTTAAACAAATTGAAACAAAAAAAACTATTTTAATGAAACTAATTTATCCACACTCCAAGCTTCAGGTTTGTCGCTGAATAGTGCTTTAGTAAATTTCCAAACACCACCAAAAAGCTCAGATTTTCTATAGTTTTCTAAATCCGACTCGTTTTCCCAATAGCTATAGGTAAAGAAAATACGAGGATCATTTTTATCTTGATACAATTCTAGTAAACGGTTTCCTTCAAAATTTCGTATGTGGTTTTTATTTTCTTCAAAATTTTCAAGGAAAGTTTCTATTTTATCTTCTTGAAAACGCATTTTTACTATTCGTACAAACATATTTTTTTAGGTAATGGATTTTGGGTGATTGGTAATGGGTTATTTGAATTTTATGGATACTATGTCTCTAAATTTTAAGCCTAATAGGGAAGTGGCTGAACCCACAGTTTCTGGATTTCCGTTATAAATGGCTATTTCTAAATAACCAGCTTGATTAAAAAGGGCTAAATATTCCCCTTCATAATCTTTTAAAGTTTTGGTTGCTGTAATTTTGAAATCAGCATAACTTGTATTAATTCTATTGATGGTTTTATTTTTGAATTTAATTTCGAAATTTCTGTTTTTAGCTACTTCATCAAATACTTTTTTGGAAATATTGGTAATACAATTGCCAAAGTAATCTATGTAAATAATGTTTCCTTTTATTTCTTCTAGATTTTCTGATATAATTAATGGAGTAGTGTGAAAAGCTTTTAGGGTTTCTATTTCTTTTCCTATTACACTAATGTTTCCACCTTTTGCCAAATGACAAGCTACGGTTGCAAAAACATTCATATCTGATGTTTCAGTCAATCTATCATGAATATTGATTACGGCTATCTTTTGAGCTTTTTTCTTTAAAGTTAGTGTATTTAAAATGCCGTTATCTGCTGTTATAAAGTATTGGTCTTCCCATTGCATTACTATATGTTCAACACCAGTTGCTCGCTCCGAATTAACACAAATAATATGTACCGTATTTTTAGGGAAACTCTTGTAAGCTGCTTCAATAATATAACCTGCATCAAATACATTAAAATAATCAATTTGGTGCGAAATGTCAACAATTTTGGCTTCTAAAAACTGTGATAAAATCTTCCCTTTCAAAGCACCCACATAATGGTCTTTGTATCCAAAATCAGATGTTAGGGTAATTATTGACATAAATTTGTTTATAACTTAAAATAAAACAGACATTATTTTTCTTAAATTTGATTGCAAAGCTAATGTATTTTTTAGCTTACCAAAAATAATTTAAAAAGAAAGCCCTTGAACGAAAGAATCATTGAATTAATCGACATTGCTCCAAAAGAATTTTGGGGAACGCAAGATAACCATCTTGAAGCTATCAAAAAATACTATCCAAAACTAAAAATTGTCGCTCGAGGTACGATTTTAAAGGCCTATGGTGAAGAAGAAGTTTTAAATGAATTTGAAACTCGTTTTAGGCGATTGATGCAGCACTTTACAAGATATAATCGAATTGATGATAACGTTATCCTGCGTGTATTGGAAAGCGATGCACAAGAAACACAAGTCATGGACAGCAAAGATAAAATTTTAGTTCATGGAATAGGAGGAAAGTTGATTAAAGCTATGACACCTAATCAACAAAAACTAGTTGATTTAGTAAATAAAAACGATATGGTTTTTGCCATTGGTCCAGCTGGTACAGGTAAAACATATACTGGAGTTGCTATGGCCGTTAAAGCGTTAAAAGAAAAACAAGTCAAACGAATTATTTTAACCAGACCAGCTGTTGAAGCAGGAGAGAACCTAGGTTTTTTGCCTGGTGACATGAAGGAAAAATTAGATCCTTATATGCAACCTTTGTATGATGCCCTTCGAGATATGTTGCCACCACAAACCCTTGAAGATTATATTTTAAAAGGAATTATTCAAATTGCTCCTTTGGCATTTATGCGAGGACGAACTTTAGATGGTGCATTTGTTATCTTGGATGAAGCTCAAAACACCACTCATAATCAAATGAAAATGTTTTTAACTCGTATGGGAAAAAATGCAAAATTCATGATTACAGGTGATCCAGGACAGGTTGATTTACCAAGAAGAACTATTTCAGGTTTAAAAGAAGCTATTTTAGTTTTAAAAGACATAGAAGGTATTGGAATTATCTATTTAGACGATAAAGACATTGTTCGTCATAGATTAGTGAAGAAAGTTATTGATGCTTATAAGAGTATTGAAAATCACGATTAGAAAAAGAGAATAGAATATAGAATATAGAATATAGAATATAGAGAATAGAATATAGAATATAGAGAATAGAATATAGAGAATAGATATATTTTATTTAATTTATAAAGGAAAGCCAATTATGAAAATGATTGGTTTTTTATTTTATTCATAAATTATTGTATTTTGAGGTTCATTAAAAAATAAAAATATTGAAAACTGTTCTTATAACAGGAGCTTGTGGAGGATTAGGAAATGAAACATCGTTGTTTTTTGCTAACAAAGGTTGGCAAGTAATTGCAACAGTACATCATATAGATTTAGTGGAAGGCTTAAATATTCATTCCAATATAAAGTTTTATCCTTTGGATGTTACTTCAACAGAAGATATTGAAAAAGCTAAGTCTGAAATTTTAAAGGATTATACAACTATAGATGTAATCATTAATAATGCAGGAAAAGGCTACAGAAGTTTTGTAGAGCTTTCAAAAGACGATGAAATAAATTCTATTGTTGATGTAAATTGGTTAGGAGTAGTGAAAGTTTGTAGAGCTTTTATTCCTGTTTTCCGTGAACAAAATTATGGACAATTTATCAATATTTCTTCTGTTGCAGGTTTGGTGAATTTGCCTTTAGGTAACTTTTATCATTCCACAAAGCAGGCTGTTGAAAGTTTTTCTGAATGTATGGCTTATGAATTAATGGATTTAAACATAAGTGTTTGCACCGTTCAATTTGGAAATGTACCTACTAATTTTCAAGCCAATGTAGTGAAGTCAAAACCCACAAAAATTGACCATTATAATGCAATGATGCATAAAATTGATGCCATTTTAGCTAATAAAACCTGCAAGAATCATGATTTAATTGATAAAATTGTATTCAAGTTACATTCAATAGCAGAAAACCCTAAAAAGAGTTTTAGAAGATATACTATTGGTTTTGATGCCAATTTCATGAAATATTTGAGAAGAACTTTGGGATATAGAGTTTTTAATTTTGTAATTAGAAAGAAGGTTTTATAAGCATTAAAATATTTTCTAAAAACACATTCAAAAGTCAGTTATTTCCCTAACTGACTTTTTTTATTGAAAATCAGTTAGGTAGACCATTATGCCTATTAATTCTATAAACTTTGTTTAAAATCTTGTAATTTTTTATTAAAAACCTAACCGACATTTGTATCATTAACTAAAAGAAAAAAAATTATGAAAAAATTATTTTTAATTATCGGATTATTAGGACTGAGTCCTTTATTTGCTCAAGAAACAGAAATCGACATTACTTCAGACAATTCATGGCTAAAGGCTGGTATAACAGCTGGAGTTCCCGTAGGAGACGCAGATGATTACTCGTCATTCAATTTGGGATTAGATTTAAGAGGGCAGTATTTATTTAATCCTAATTTTGCTATTGGTCTTGCTTCTGGTTACAGTCACTATTTTGCAAAAGATGACTTAGAAGATTTTGGAGTAGTTCCACTGGCCGGTTTTTTACGTTATTATTTCACCCCAAGCGGATTGTTTTTTGGTTCAGATGTAGGATATGGATTCCTTACTGGTATAGAAAATAATGATGGTGGATTATATGTTAATCCTCAAATTGGTTATCATAACAGGGATTGGAATATTTATGCCTTTTACCAAAACACATTTGCAGAAAATGATGTTGATTTGCAAACTGTTGGTTTAGGTGTAACCTATAATATTCGCTTTAAATAAGCGGGTTTTGTTTACTTAAGTGGAAAAGGAGGAATTTTTATTTCTCCTTTTTTTATTTTTGATATTGTTTGGCATTAGTAAACAAATTACATTTGCATAACAAACAACACACTACTTTTAATGAACACAATTACGACTACCCATTTCAATTTTCCCAATCAAAAATCCGTTTATCACGGAAAAGTTAGAGAAGTTTATAACATCAATGATGACTTATTAGTCATGATTGCAACCGATAGACTTTCAGCTTTTGATGTGGTGATGCCCAAAGGAATTCCGTATAAAGGTCAAATTTTAAACCAAATTGCTACTAAATTCATGGAGTTAACTTCAGATATTGTACCTAATTGGTTAATTGCAACTCCAGATCCAAGTGTTGCTGTTGGGCATTTATGTGAACCTTTTAAAGTAGAAATGGTAATTCGTGGTTATTTAGCTGGTCATTCAGCAAGAGAATATGCTTTAGGAAAAAGAATGCTTTGTGGTGTTGCTTTACCTGAAGGATTAAAAGAAAACGATAAATTTCCATCACCAATTATTACACCTTCAACAAAAGCGGATAATGGAGAGCATGATGAAGATATTTCACGTGAAGATATTTTAGCTAAGGGAATTGTTAGTGAAGAAGATTATTTGGTTTTAGAAAAATATACTAGAGCTTTATACCAAAGGGGAACTGAAATTGCAGCTTCTAGAGGTTTAATATTAGTAGATACTAAATACGAATTTGGGAAAACAAAAGATGGTAAAATTGTTTTGATTGACGAAATTCATACTCCAGATTCTTCGCGTTATTTTTATGCTGAAGGTTATCAAGAACGACAAGATAGAGGAGAAGCTCAAAAACAATTATCGAAAGAATTTGTACGTCAATGGTTAATTGCCAATGGTTTTCAAGGAAAAGACGGACAGCAAATTCCAGATATGTCAGATGAATATATCGCAACAGTTTCTGAAAGATATATTGAATTATACGAAAATATTCTTGGAGAAAAATTCGTAAAAGCTGATATTTCTAATATTCAAGATAGAATTGAAAAGAATGTTTTGGCTTATTTAAAGGAAATTTAAACACTAATTAAGAAACCACAAATTCGCATATTTAATTTAAAAATCTGCGAATTTGCGGTTACTATTCTATTTAAAATAAGAAAACGTTTCGTTGTTTTCAATCTTCAATAAAGATTCATAAATCAATTTAATTACGTTTTCCACATCTTCTCTGTGAACCATTTCAACAGTAGTGTGCATATAACGTAAAGGTAATGAAATCAAAGCAGAAGCGACACCACCATTGCTATAAGCAAAAGCATCTGTATCTGTACCTGTAACTCTTGAAGAAGCATGTCTTTGAAAAGGAATTTTATTTTCAACGGCTGTATCAACAATCATTTCGCGAAGGTTGTTTTGCGTAGCTGGAGCATAAGCAATTACTGGTCCTTTGCCCATTTTTAAATCACCTTCAATCTTTTTATCAATCATTGGCGTAGTGGTATCGTGACAAACATCTGTAACAATCGCCACATTTGGTTTGATACTTTGTGTAATCATTTCAGCACCACGAAGACCTATTTCTTCTTGAACCGAATTTACAATATATAACCCAAATGGTAATTTCTTTTTATTTTCTTTCAATAAACGAGCGACTTCTGCAATCATAAATCCACCCATTCTGTTATCTATGGCACGACAAATAAATTTATTTTCGTTCAATACTTCAAATCCATCAGGATAAGTGATAACACAACCTACATGGACACCTAAAGCTTCAACCTGTTCTTTAGTTTCACATCCACAATCAATAAAAATGTTACTGATTTTAGCAGCTTCTTCTTTATCTCTATTTCTTGTATGGATGGCTGGCCAACCAAAAACTCCTTTTACAATACCTTTTTTTGTGTGAATATGTACTCTTTTAGAAGGAGCAATCATGTGATCACTTCCACCGTTTCTAATTACATAAATAAATCCATCATCCGTAATATAATTCACATACCACGAAATTTCATCAGAATGTCCTTCAATAACTACTTTGTATTTTGCATCAGGATTTATGATTCCCACTGCTGTTCCGTACGTATCTGTTGTAAATGTGTCAACATAAGGTTTTAAATAATCCATCCAAATTTTTTGACCTTCAGATTCGTAACCGGTTGGAGATGCATTGTTTAAATATTTTTCTAAAAAAGTAAGCGAGGCTTTGTTTAAGATTGATTTTGTACTCATAAAATTTTAAATTTTTGCTAAATTAAGAATTAGTAATTAGACTTACACAATAATTCTATATTTTTGGTCTATTATTTGATTGAATTAACCCAAATAATTATTGCATGAAAAAAATAGCCTACATACTCTTTATTGTTATTCCATTTTTTGGGTTTTCTCAAGAAAAAGATTCTATAGTGACTTCAACGGATACAATTCGTTACAGTATTGAATTAGAAGAAGTTATTTTGACCGAAAATGGAACTTATACTCTTACTGAAGAACAAAAGAAAAAGGCAATTTTAAAACGCAGAGTGTATAAAACTTATCCTTATGCAAAAATAGCTTCTGAAAAATTAGTAGCAATGAATGAAATGATGAGTACATTAAAAACTGAAAAAGAAAAGAAGAAATATTTTAAAATTGTTGAAAATTATTTAACCAATGAATTTGAAGCTAAACTGAAAAAACTATCAAGAAAAGATGGTCAAATTTTAGTAAAGCTAATCAACAGACAAACAGGTAATACCACTTTTGAATTAATAAAAGATTTTAAAAGCGGTTGGAAGGCTTTTTGGTCAAACAATACAGCAAAATTATTTGATATAAACCTTAAAACAGAATACAAACCCTATGATGTTTTGGAGGATTTTACTATTGAGAGTATTTTATTGACTGCTTTTGAAAATCATACTTTACCTCGGCAAGAAGCTAAAATCCCAATAGATTTGACTAAACTTATAGCCACATGGAAAGAAAGAACAAACGAAATAAAAGCAGAAAAAGTTAATTAATAAACTGATTGATTTTTTCAATTACTTCATCGCTCCCTAATATTTTTCGGTGACCAAAACCTTCTGTTAAAAATAAAGTGCTGTTTTTAGAGTGTTTGTGAATGTTTTCAGCACAGTAAACACCAACCTCTACATCCTCTTTATCATGAATAATTAAATGGGGAATGTCAACATTTTGAATTACATAACTTGAATCATAATCGGACATCTTTTCCTTCAATTTATTTTCAAAATAACTAGTTAATTTGGGAGCTAGAGTTGGTTTTAACTCCAATTGATTCACAAAATCATTGACTATATCTGAAATTTTATCACCACTTCCAATAGTCACAATTTTTTTAGGTTTAAAACCTTTTTGCAGAGCATTCATAATAGCCATTCCACCAAGCGAATGCCCAATTGCATATTCAAAAGGGCCACATTTTTTATCAAAAGCCATAATACATTCTATAAATTCAGGCATCATAGAACTTTTACCTTCAGATTTTCCATGAGCAGGGGCATCAAAACTTACAACTCCATATCCTTGAGCAATTAGTGCGTCTGCCACTTTAAACATTTGTGTACCTCTACCAGACCAACCGTGTACTAATAAAACTTTTTTATCACTCTTTCCGTAATGATAAGCTACAACACTTTTATTCAAATTCTCCATAAAAACACTTTCCTGAAAACTATCTGCAATCATGGGTCTTTCTCTTTTAGGAACTTTATGTTTTATTGGTGTAGTAAATAATTTGGCCGCAAATCGAATTGTTAAGGGAGTCGAAATGGCTTGTAAAAATTTTCCGGTATTAATTATGAGACGTGGAATTTCAATTCCTTGATTATTTTTAGAACCTTTATTTGACATTAGTTGTAATATTTAACTGCAAAATTACTATAATTTACTTAGAAGAACGGAAGATTAACGTAGATTTATAAAACTTTATCGAAAAATTATATAATTTAAATGAGGCATAATTTTTGTTCGTATTTTTTTGTATTTTTATACCAATAAACAAAAAAAAATTATGAATAATAGAGTTAAAATCATTTTGGGATTATTATTGTTAATAGTAATTGCTTGTGCAAAAAATCCTTTTACTGGAAAAAGTACAATGGCATTTGTGCCTAATAGTCAAATTTTTCCAATGGCTTTTCAGCAATATGATCAATTTTTAAGTGAAAACAAAGTTGTTAAAGGAACCACAGATGCGAAACGTATTGAAAACATTGGTATGAAGATTAAAACTGCTGCAGAGCGATATCTTACAGCAAATGGAAATGCAGATTACCTTAAAGATTATGCTTGGGAATATAATTTAGTTGATGACCCTACTGTCAATGCTTGGTGTATGCCTGGAGGTAAAATAGTTTTTTACACAGGAATTTTACCTATATGTAAAGACGATGCAGGAATAGCTGCTGTAATGGGACATGAAGTGGCTCATGCTTTAGCTAATCATGGACAACAGCGTATGAGTGCTGGATTATTACAGCAAGTTGGTCAAGTTGGAGCAGCAATTGCAGTAGGTAATAAAAGTGCAGAGACTCAAGCATTAGTAATGCAAGCCTATGGAGTGGGGTCGCAAGTGGGAGGTATGCTACCTTTTAGTCGTTCTCATGAAACGGAAGCAGATGAAATTGGCTTAATATTAATGGCTATTGCAGGATATGAACCCATGAATGCTGTATATGTTTGGGAAAGAATGTCAGCAAACTCAGGAGGCGGTGCACCACCTGAAATCTTGAGTACGCATCCAAGTAATCAATCTAGAATTGATAATTTAACTGCTTTAGTACCAGAGGCAAAAAAAGAAGCAGCTAAATTTGGAGTTACTTTCAAATAGTTTAAAATAAAAATGTATATTCGAAGTCCCATTAATTTGGGACTTTTTTAATATATATCTATGGCAAATTTAGAAAAAGGAAGTAAAAAATTAGGAACCGCTTGGGCATTTTATGATTGGGCAAATTCAGTTTACAATTTAGTAATTTCTTCAGCTATTTTCCCTATTTATTATGGAGCATTATTCAAAATTAAAGGAATCACAACAGTTAATTTTTTAGGTTTTGAAGTCAAAAATACGGCTTTGATTAGTTTTGTAACCGCTTTTGCTTTCTTAGTAGTCGCAATCATGTCACCACTACTTTCTGGAATTGCAGATTTTGCTGGAAACAAAAAACGATTTATGCAGTTTTTTTGTTATTTAGGAGCCTTTTCATGCATAGGTTTAGCTTTTTTTACCTTAGAAAATTTATATTTTGGCGTAACGTGTTTCTTTTTTGGTTTAATTGGATTTTGGGGAAGTTTGGTTTTTTACAATTCCTATTTACCAGATATTGCTTATCCAGAACAACAAGACAACTTGAGTGCTAAAGGATATTCTTTAGGTTATATAGGAAGTGTAATTTTACTTTTGGTGAATTTAGCAATGGTTATGAAACCTGAATGGTTTGGATTTGATCTATCAATTTCAGAAGAAATATTAAAATCAGGCACAGCTTTAGAAATTGAAACTGCCAAAGACACTGTTAGAAATTCAGCCTCATTTAAAGCGATGCAATACTCTTTCATTTCTGTTGGTATTTGGTGGATTGTTTTTAGTCAGTACACGTTTTATTACTTGCCCAAAAACACCATAAAGAATAAGGTTACCAAGAATGTCATTTTCAATGGTTACAAAGAATTAAAAAAAGTTTGGCATCAATTAGAAGAGAATATAGTTTTAAAAAAATATCTGCATAGTTTTTTTGTTTATAGTATGGCAGTTCAAACAGTAATGTTGGTTGCCACTTATTTTGGAGAACAAGAAATAACTTGGACATCAGATAATGAAAGAACAATGGGCTTGATCGTAAGTATTTTAGTGATACAAATAGTTGCAGTTTTTGGAGCTATATTCACTTCAAAATTATCTGAAAAAATAGGTAATATAAAAACGCTTATCATTATAAATTCCATATGGGTTATCATTTGTATCTATGCCTTTTTTGTAGTTTATCCCGTCCAATTTTATGTGACAGCTGCTTTTGTAGGTTTAGTAATGGGTGGCATTCAATCTTTATCGCGTTCCACTTATTCAAAATTTTTACCCGAAACTACAGATTCAACCTCGTTTTTTAGTTTTTATGATGTTGCTGAAAAAATAGGAATTGTCATTGGAATGGGAATATTTGCTACGATTGATCAAATTTCTGGTTCTATGCGAAATGCCATAGTATTTTTAGCATTGTTCTTTATTATTGGAGTTTTTCTTTTAACTAAAGTGCAAAAAGTTGTGGCAAAAAAATAAAAAAGTATATATTTGAAAAAAATTAATTCAAACATGAAAAAATCAATAATTTTTAAAAGTCTAATTGTTTTATTTTCAATTATCTCTTTTGTGTCTTGTGAAACAGAACCTTTAGATCCTGAAATAGATTTAGCTGATTTTCAAAACCCTTCAGATCCAAACAATCCTAATAACCCAAATAATCCGGGTACATCTACGGGTGATTATTGGCCAAGAGCAATTAATAATGAATGGATTTTCCAACAAACAGGAAGTTCAAATATAAGTTATAAGATGGCTGGTACTGATATGTTTAACAATCAAACATATTATCGATTTAATCCAATTTCGGTGAATGGTTCGGTTTCTGCAACAAATGCAGTAGCTTGGCTAAATAAAACAGGTGCAAATTATAATTTAAAATATGATGATATTTCAATTGGTACAGGAGGTTTTACAGGAACTATAAGTGGTTTTGAAGTACTTTTATTGAAAGATGATTTAGCAGTGGGTCAAACATGGACGGGTAGTTATGTTCAAACTACTACTTATACTGGAGTTCCTCCAATTTCTCAAACTACAAATTATACTGGAACTATTTTAGCTAAAGATGTAACTGAAGTTGTGAATGGTGTAACATTTATTAATGTAATAAAATCTAAATTAGATCAAACTACAAGTATTGCTGGTAGTTTAACAGTGACTTCAACAGAATATTGGTTCTCTAAAGATGTTGGACCCATAAAAATAGTTACAACATCTCAAGGAAGTACAGCTTCTGAAGCTATCTTGAGTAGTTATACATTATTTTAATAAAATAAATACATAATAATTGAATCCCGAATAATTCGGGATTTTTTTATGGCATAAAACTTGACTTTATTAAGTGAAGTTATACTACATCAATCATTTAATTGTTGATTTTCAAGGTTTTGTAGTATATTTATTCTGAAAAGAAACTTCAAAAGTAAGAAGTTTAATGACAAAATGACCTAATATAACTATGTCGAAACAAAAAATATTTTCTATTGACAACTTGTCACTACAAGAAATCCAATCTGATGCAGAATTAATTCCATTAATGACTCCAGAAGATGAAGAAGAAATGAATAATGAATCTTTACCAGATGATTTAGCCATTCTACCGTTGCGTAACACTGTTTTATTTCCTGGTGTTGTAATACCGATTACAGCAGGAAGGGATAAATCTATTAAATTAATAAATGATGCCAATGCTAAAGGTAAAATTATTGGTGTAGTAGCTCAAATAGACGAAGATGTTGAAGAGCCAACAGCGAAAGATATTCATAAAGTTGGTACAGTTGCCCAAATTATGCGTGTTTTAAAAATGCCTGATGGAAATACCACTGTAATTCTTCAAGGGAAAAAACGTTTTGAAATAGATACATTCACTCAAGAAGAACCATATTTAAGAGCAACTATTAAAGAAGTTGTAGAAAAACGTCCTGATGCAAATGATAAAGAATTTAATTCGATAGTTGATTCCATAAAAGATTTGGCCATTGAAATCATCAATGAGAGTCCAAATATTCCTTCTGAAGCTACTTTTGCTATCAAAAACATAGATAGTAACCCGTTTTTAATCAATTTTGTTTCTTCAAACATGAATTTGAATGTTAAAGAAAAACAAGACTTATTGCAAATTGGAAATCTAAAAGAAAGAGCATTAGAAACACTTCGTTTCATGAACTTGGAGTTACAGAAATTAGAACTTAAAAATGATATTCAATCCAAAGTAAGAACTGATTTAGACCAACAACAACGCGAATATTTCTTGCAGCAACAAATGAAAACCATTCAAGAAGAATTAGGTGGAGTTTCGTATGAGCAAGAAATTGAAGAAATGCGTACCAAAGCCAAAACGAAAAAATGGAATAAAGATGTTGAAAAACATTTTGAAAAAGAACTTTCAAAATTACAACGTACCAATCCAAATGCACCAGATTTTGGTATTCAACGTAATTATCTAGAATTATATTTAGAATTGCCTTGGGATGAAGTTACTAAAGACAATTTCGACCTAAAAAGAGCTCAAAAAATTATTGATAGAGATCATTTTGGTTTAGAAGATGTGAAAAAACGTATCATTGAACATTTAGCTGTTTTAAAGCTAAGAAATGATATGAAATCACCAATTCTATGCTTATATGGACCTCCAGGAGTTGGAAAAACTTCTATTGGAAAATCAATTGCTGAAGCACTCGGACGTGAATATGTTCGTATTTCATTAGGAGGTTTGCGTGATGAAGCGGAAATTAGAGGTCACAGAAAAACATATATTGGTGCAATGCCAGGTAGAATTATTCAATCTATCAAAAAAGCAAAAACTTCAAATCCAGTATTTGTTTTAGATGAAATTGACAAACTAAGTTCAAGTCATTCAGGTGATCCTTCTTCAGCCCTATTAGAAGTATTAGATCCTGAACAAAACGGAGAGTTTTATGATAACTTCCTAGAAATGGGTTATGATTTATCTAAAGTGATGTTTATTGCAACTTCAAACAGTTTATCAACCATTCAACCGGCTTTGAAAGACAGAATGGAAATCATTAAAATGTCAGGTTACACCATTGAAGAGAAAATAGAAATCGCTCACAAACATTTATTGCCTAAACAATTAAAAGAACACGGTTTAACCAATAAACATTTAGCAATTGGTAAAAGAGAACTAGAAAAAATTGTTGTAGGATATACTCGTGAATCGGGTGTTCGTGGTTTAGAAAAGAAAATTGCAGAAATGGTTCGAAATGCAGCTAAGTCTATAGCAATGGAGGAAGAATATAATGTAAAAGTTACGGCTGATGACATTATTAGAGTGCTGAAATCTCCAAGATTAGAAAGAGATAAATACGAAAACAATGATACGGCTGGAGTTGTTACAGGTCTAGCTTGGACTTCAGTTGGTGGTGATATTTTATTCATTGAATCAATTGTTTCAAAAGGAAAAGGAATAATGACAATGACTGGGAATTTAGGAAATGTAATGAAAGAATCTGCAACTATTGCTTTAGAATACATAAAAGCAAATGCTGCAATCTTAGGCATAAAAGACGAAGTAGTTGCTGCTAATAACATACATATTCATATTCCAGCTGGTGCAACTCCAAAAGATGGACCAAGTGCTGGTATTGCCATGCTAACATCAATGGTTTCTTCATTAACTCAAAATAGAGTTAAGAAAAGTTTAGCCATGAGTGGTGAAATTACATTAAGAGGTAGAGTTTTACCTGTAGGTGGAATAAAAGAAAAGATTTTAGCTGCCAAAAGGGCTGGTATTAAAGAAATCATTTTATGTAATGAAAACAGACCTGACATTGAAGAAATCAATCAAGATTACTTAAAAGGATTAACTTTTCATTATGTTGATACAATGAGTGAAGTCATTGATATTGCAATCTTAAATCAAAAAGCAAAAAACGCTAAGAAATTAGATTAAACTTCTTTTAAAGAATATATTTAAAAACGTTACAGTAGATTTAATTCTGCAGTAACGTTTTTTTTTATTTAATAGCTAACATTGAAATTTCAATATTAACATTTTTTGGCAAACAAGCTACTTGAACTGTTTCACGAGCTGGAGCCGTTTTTTCGTCAAAATAAGTTGCGTAAACAGCGTTTATCCTAGCAAAATCTTCCATATTCATAATAAAAATTGTTGATTTTATTACATTTTCAAAAGTCATCTCAGCAGCTTTTAAAACCGCTTTCATATTTTCCATTACTTGTTTAGTTTCTTCTTCAATTGAGTCTAAAACTAATTCTCCTGTGGAAGGATTAATGGCAATTTGACCAGAAGTATATAACGTATTTCCAACTAAAATGGCTTGATTGTATGGTCCAATAGGAGCAGGAGCTTTGTCTGTGAATATTATTTTTTTCATATATGAACTTGTTTCGGTATCTCTCGATACTTTATTATTATTTTATCTTAAGACTCTATCAGGAACACGGTTTTTATCCCATTTAATATCACTAAGAATTGAAGAACTAATTCCAATATAGAATCCCCAATAAGCATTTGTACCGTAAGGAACCCAATTGAAACTCATTCGCCAACTTTCTAAGTCTCTTTCAAAACGAAATTGTGTAAATGTAACCCCATTTTGAGCAAAATCATAACCCGAAGAAACCCCAACTTTCCATCTTGGAGCTAGTTCAACATTCCCCGAAATCATTAGGGAATTATTACTAATTTCGCTTTGTCTATTACTGTTATTATATGTTAAAGAATAAGCGAATTGTAAATCCCAAGGCAATTTAGTATTGTAATATTCGGTTGATTTATTTTCATCGGTTTTATCCTTATCTTTATCAAAAAGACTTTGTTTATTGTTACTTAGATCAGCACTTCTTCCGAATAAATCATCTGCTCTTCCTCCATTTAATTCGGTTTGAGATTTAGTATTACTATTTCCATCTGCACCACTACTAGTTAAAGAATAATTAATTTGCATATTAGCACTAGTCATTCTAAATAAACTTCCACCATTATTGATGTTGAACGTATTTATTCTTTGTCCACTATTATCAATGGCATAAGGATCAAGATTAGTTCCAAAATTCACATTCATTTTGTCTTTTAAAAATCTCGTTCCACCGTTTATAGACAGAGGTTGTAATGCTAAAGAATCAGCATTCAGATTATAAGATGTGGAAATATTTAAATTACTTAAAAGCATTACTTTTTTTATTTCTTCCTTTCCAGTTATTTTATCTGTTTTTCTCACTTTGGCTTCAATATTATTAGTTAAACCAAATCCAAGACTACTAGAGTTTCCTAATCCAGGTACACCAAATAAGCCACTTTCAAATTTACTATATTCTTGCATGGTAGTACCAGTAGCATCAATAGCATAAGTATCATAATACTGATCAAAACTTGGATTATACCCATAAGAAACTGATGGGCTCATTACATGTCTAATCGCTTGAATTTTTTTATCTTCTCCAAATTCAAACGTTCCATATAAAGTGGTTCCTAAACTTGACGTAAAATTATAAGTTCTATAAGCTGCAAATTCATTTACTCTTGAAGTTATTACTTCATTTTCCGTTGCATCATATTCTTTTCGTACCGTATTAAAAACCCATACCTCATTGAAATTTGTGCTTGCAGAAGCACTAAAATACTTAAATATTTTAAAATTTGTACTTAATGGTATAGTATGTTGAAAGCCCGCAACCCCTGTTTTAAACATTTCGGGTTTAAAAAATAAAGAATCAGTAGTTGAAATTTGATTTTCACCTCTCAAATTATATTGTAAATTAATATTTTGAAGCATTCCTTTTTTTGATCCTGTTTTAGGAGCAAAAGGATAAACCCTATCAACGCTACCTTGAAAAGTAGGTAATGACATGTTTATTTGTTCAGTATTAGTATTTTGAGAGTGTGTAGCTGTTAAAGAAAGATTAACTTGAGGTAAAGTTGGAATTGTCTTGGAATATGAAATTGAAGAAGACAAATTGTTATTTAAAGTAGACCCAATATTTACTAAGTTAAGCGAATTTCTAAAGTACTGACTACTTGAGACATTTACTGAAGCTGAGAATCTCGAATTTGCTGAAGTTTTAGGATCTTGACTATGACTCCATTGGATATTATATTGTTTAGATTTAACATAATCAGGAAAACCTCTTTCGCTTTGGATTTGATTTTCATAGCGAAGATTAACTCTACCATTAAATTTGTAACGCAAAGCATAGCTACTTTCTGCTCGTAAACCATAACTTCCATTGGTATAATAATCTCCTAAAACAGCTAAATCATAGTATTTACTCAATGCAAAATAGTAACCACCATTTTGTAGAAAATACCCTTGTGTATTACTTTGTCCTGGAGTAGGTAAAATAAATCCTGAAATACTTTCCTCTGACATTGGAAAATATGCAAAAGGAATTCCAATGGGTGTTGGAACATCTGCAATAACAAGATTCGTTAAACCCGCAACCACTTTTTTACCGGGAACAAATTTAATTTTTCGAGCAAGAAAATAATATTCAGGATCATCTACATCTTTTGCAGTAGTGAAACGAACATTTTTCATAAAAATGACAGAGTCGTTTTCTCTTTTAGAAACTTCAGCTTTAAAATTAAGTTCACCTTGTTGGGATTTTGAATTCCAGATCATGGCTTTTTTCGATTTAGTATTAAAACGAATCGAATCGGGTTCAATAATATTAGCACCTTGTTTAAAAGAAGGATATTGAGTATAATTTCCTAAAGAATCTTTTAATCGACCAGCATTTACTTCATTAGTTTCATAATTTAACACAATAATACCTGCTTTTAATTCGATATCTTGATAGTAAAGTTCGGCTTCATCATATAAAGTCATCTCTTTTTTTCGTTGATCTATCTTCTCGTAACCTTTAGCTTTACGATTGACAATACCTTCTAAGATGGGTTTCTTTTTCTTTGTAGAATCAACTTTTGTAGCGTCTTTAATTGTTAATAACTCATTGGCATTAACTTGTAAAGGCTCTTTTGTAGTAATCTCTTGCGAAAAAGACACAGTGGTTCCAATTGTTAGAAAAATGGAAAAAAAAACGATATGGATAGTCTTTAAATACAATGCTTTTGTGCTATTTTTGTATAAATGTGGCTTAGTTTTTGAAGGGTCAAACTTACATATATTTTTTTTAAAAATTATAGTGTTAGTAAAATTATAACATTCAATATTTTCAAATTATGAGAATTTTATATTCCAAATCATTTTTTTCAGTAGGAATGCTGTTTTTAGTTTGTATTGGTTATGCCCAAAATACAAAATTTAAAGTTGTTCTTGATGCTGGACATGGAGGGAAGGATTATGGAGCAACATATCATGGTAATGTAGAAAAAAACATTGCTCTTAAAACCGTTTTAAAAGTTGGAGAAATTTTAGAGAAAGATCCAAATGTTACGGTTGTTTATACTAGAAATAAAGATGTTTTTGTGGAATTAGATGACCGAGCAAACATAGCAAATAAATCTAAAGCAAATATTTTTGTTTCTATGCATTGTAACGCTAATGCTAATACTTCTGCTTCCGGAAATGAAACTTATGTTATGGGGATAACTAGAAATGCATCAAATTTAGAAGTAGCAAAGAAAGAAAATTCAGTAGTAACTTTAGAAGATAATTACGAAATTAAATATGAAGGTTTCGATCCAAATTCACCTGAATCAGTTATAGGAATTTCAATTTTACAAGAAGAATATCGAGAATTAAGTGTAGAATTAGCGGCAAAAGTTCAGCAAGCCTTTACAAAAAAAACAACCTTTAGAAATAGAGGTGTCAAAGAAGCTGGTTTTCTTGTATTAAGAAAAATTACCATGCCGAGAGTTTTAATTGAAATGGGTTTTGTATCCAATAAGGAAGAAGGAGCATTTTTGAATTCAGAATCGGGTCAAAATAAATTAGCGGAAGCAATTGCTAATTCAATCTTAGAATATAAAAAAGAATATTTTATTTCTTCTTCAAATTCGACAGATAAGTCAGATGAAAAAGAACAACCTAAAGAAATTGTTGTAAAAAAAGAAGAAACCAAAGTAATTAGCACATCTTCAAGTAAAGACAAAATCGTTTACAAAGTTCAGATTTCTGCAAGTAGTAGAGATTTAGAAACGTCTCCATCGAATTTTAAAGGCTTGAAAAATGTAAGTAAAGAAAAAGGTTCTGTAATTTTTAAATATTATTATGAAGAAGCAATTTCTTATGAAGAGGCTAAAAAGAATTTAGAAGAAGCCAAACAAAAAGGATTTGATTCTGCATTTATTGTAGCTTTTAAAAATGGAGATAAAATAAATATATCAGAAGCCATCAAATATGAAAAAAAATAAATATTATAGAAGCAGTGAAATAAAACTTGGCTTTATAGTTTTTAAATAATAAATTTGCTAAAAAAGATACTTTGAAATTATCAAGAGAAATTAAAACAGCCATATTAGTTATTTCTGCCATTTTATTATTCATTTGGGGATATAGCTTTTTAAAAGGAAAAGACCTTTTAACATCAGACAAGAATGTTTTTGTAGTGTATGACAATATTCTAGGATTAGCACCTTCAGCTCCTGTAACACTTAATGGTTATAGAATTGGTAAGGTTAATAAAATAAAAATTAATCCTGACGGAAAGTTATTGGTTGAACTTCAAATTCATAACGATTTTCCAATTTCTAAATCAAGTGTAGCGGAGATTTATGATTCAGGTTTAGTAGGAGGAAAGGAAATCGCTATTATTCCAAATCTTGAAGACAAATCAGTAATTGCTGATGGAGACTTTTTAAAGCCTTCTAGGAAACTAGGTTTAACGGAGAATATCGCTGAAAAATTAGAACCATTAGAAAAGAAAATTCAGTTATTACTTGATAATGCTAATGTAATGTTAGTAAATATAAATCAAGTATTAGATGCTTCAACACAAGCTAATATTAAAAATAGTTTTGCTGAATTAAATAAAACCTTAATAGAATTTAGTCAATTGTCAAAATCAGCTAATCAGATGATTGCCGAGAATAAAACAAAATTAAATTCAACAATAACTAATTTTGATAAAACATCAGCAAATTTTGCTGCGATGTCAGATTCTTTAGCTAAAGCTAATTTAGGTCAAACCGTTAAGAATCTTGAAAAAACTTTGGCATCTGTAGACAAAATTATGGCTGATATGGAAGCAGGAAAAGGCACTATGGGTAAATTGATGAAAGATGATAAAATGTACAACAACTTTACCGATGCTTCAAAAGAGTTAGAATTATTATTACAAGATTTGCGTTTGCATCCAACAAGATATATAAATGTATCTGTTTTTGGCAAAAAAGAGAAGCCCTACGTTGCTCCTAAAGAAGTAGACTCATCACAAGAATAAAAAAACATCATTTAAAATGAATTATATAGACAATATTTTATTTGCAATCCTATTAGGTGTTGGAATTGGTTATTTTACCACGAATGTAAAAAAGCTAATTCGAAATATTAAGTTAGGTAAGGATGTAAACCGAAACGACAATCCTTCAGCTCGATGGAAAAATATGGCTATGATTGCTCTGGGTCAATCAAAAATGGTGAAGAGACCTATAGCTGGTTTTCTTCATATAATCGTTTACGTAGGTTTTATAATCATTAATATTGAAGTTTTAGAAATTGTTATTGATGGTTTATTTGGAACGCATCGTGTATTTGCTTTTTTAGGAGGCTTTTATGACTTATTAATAGGTTCCTTTGAAGTATTAGCTTTACTAGTATTAGTTGCCGTAATTATTTTTTGGGCAAGAAGAAATGCCATTAAATTAAAACGTTTTTGGAATTCTGAAATGAAAGGTTGGCCAAAAAGTGATGGAAATATTATTTTATATTTTGAGATAGTCTTAATGACATTATTTTTAGTAATGAACGCAACAGACACTCATTTTCAAACCCATCATTCTGGAAATGTAATTTCTCAATTTATAGCTCCATTATTTTCGAGCTTTTCAGTTGAATCTTTACATTTAATAGAAAGAACCGCTTGGTGGCTGCATATTACAGGAATTTTGGTATTTTTAAATTATTTATATTTTTCTAAGCATTTACATATTTTATTAGCTTTTCCAAATACTTATTTTGCTGATTTAAATCCGAAAGGCGAACTAGATAACCTTGAGAGTGTCACAAATGAAGTAAAATTAATGATGGATCCAAGTGCTGACCCATTTGCAGCTCCTTCAAATCCAGATGCTGTTCCGGCTAAATTTGGAGCTAGCGATGTGCAAGATTTAAATTGGGTTCAATTACTTAATGCTTACACTTGTACAGAATGTGGAAGATGTACTTCATCATGTCCGGCCAATCAAACTGGGAAAAAATTGTCTCCTCGTAAAATCATGATGGACACAAGAGATAGATTAGAAGAAGTTGGGAAAAATATGGATGCTAACAAAGGTATTTTTGTACCAGATAACAAATCGTTATTAAACGATTATATCAGTACTGAAGAGTTATGGGCTTGTACTTCATGTAACGCTTGTGTGGAAGAATGTCCTGTTAATATTAATCCATTATCTATCATTATCGATATGAGAAGATTTTTAGTAATGGAACAAAGTGCTGCTCCGATGTCTTTAAATGCTATGATGTCAAATATTGAAAACAATGGTGCTCCATGGCAATACAACCAACAAGACAGATTAAACTGGAAAGACGAAAATTAAAATTAAATTAGGAATATTTTCATAAATGTGAGACTTGGAAATGTTAATATAAATTAGAAACAATTAATTAACAAAAAAATGAAAACAGAAGACCTCGACAAAAACTTAAAAGAGTTAACCATTAATGGTGAAAAATTAAGTCCCATATTGCCCGATGGAATAAAAAATTACCTTATTGATATTGATGGAACCATCTGTGACGATATTCCAAATGAAGAACCAGAAAGAATGGCAACTGCTGAAGTTTACCCAGATGCATTGAAAACATTAAATTCTTGGTATGATGAAGGACATATAATATTTTTCTTTACTTCAAGAACTGAAGATCACAGAAAAATTACAGAAGAATGGTTAAAGAGACATGGCTTCAAATATCATGGCATGTTAATGGGAAAACCTCGAGGAGGAAATTATCATTGGATAGACAATCATTTAGTTAAAGCTACAAGATACAGAGGTAAATTTACCGATTTAGTAGAAAAAGAAGTTACGATTCAGGTTTTTGATGACGAACACCACCAATAGTATTTTAAACAGTTTAGCAGCTTAAAAGTTAAACAATTAAACATATAAATAATATGTCAGAAAATTTAATAGTTCCTACAATGGCAGAAATGCTAGCTCAAGGCAAACAACCCGAAGTATTATTTTGGGTGGGCTGTTCTGGAAGTTTTGATGATAGAGCTAAAAAAATCACTAAAGCATTTGTTAGAATTCTAAATCGCGCAAAAGTTGATTTTGCTGTTTTAGGTACGGAAGAAAGTTGTACCGGTGATCCAGCAAAAAGAGCAGGAAATGAGTTTTTGTTTCAAATGCAAGCTATGATGAACATTGAAGTTTTGAATGGTTATGAAGTTGGAAAAATAGTAACCGCTTGTCCTCATTGCTTCAATACAATCAAAAATGAATATCCTGAATTAGGTGGAAAATATGATGTAATGCATCATACTCAATTTTTGAAATCATTATTAGATGATGGAAGATTAACCATTGAAGGTGGTCAATTTAAAGGAAAACGCATTACATTTCACGATCCTTGCTATTTAGGAAGAGCCAACAATGTTTATGAAGCACCAAGAGATTTAATTGAAAAATTAGACGTTGAATTGGTGGAAATGAAACGTTCAAAAGCCAACGGACTTTGTTGCGGAGCGGGTGGAGCACAAATGTTTAAAGATGCTGAACCCGGAAACAAAGAAGTAAACATTGAACGAACAGAAGATGCTATGGAAACCAAACCTGACATTATTGCTGCTGGTTGTCCGTTTTGTAATACCATGATGACTGATGGAGTTAAAGTAAAAGAAAAAGAAGGTTCAGTAAAAGTATTAGATATTGCTGAATTGATTGCCAATGCTCAAGATTTATAAAAATGAGAAAAATATTCTTTTTATTGCTTTTAACCAACATTTCATTTGCGCAAGTAAATTCTAAAGAAGGTTTAATTGACGTACTTTCTAATCAGACATGTAATTGTTTAAATACAAAGGAGGATTTAACTGAATCTAATTTAGAGTTAACTCTCGGAGTTTGTATAATTCAATCTATTCAAAAAAACAACGTGGATGTAGAAAAATACTTCGGGAAAAATATTCTATCAAATGAGGATAATATGACAGAAATTGCTGAATCCATAGGTGTTAAATTAGCTTTAGAATGTCCAAAATTTACTAATTTAATTAGTAATATGACTTATGAAGACGAAGCAATGGATGAAGAGTATTTATCATTAACAGGTAAAATTGTAACAGTAAATTCTGAACAATTTATGACCTTTAAATTAAAACAAGATTCGGGAAAAACAGTATCTTTTTTAGTTTTAGAAGACTTTGAAAATTCTTATTTATTATTAGATTCATTGATAAAGCCTTCAGATACTGTTGAAATTTCTTACTATGAAGCGACATTATATGATGCTAAAATCAAAAAATTCGTGCCTTATAAAGTAGTACTAGACATAATAAAAAAATAAAATGTATATTCCTTTCGAAGATTTACCAGGTCACTCAAGAATATGGATTTATCAGGCCAACAGAAAATTGTCGGATAATGAAGTTGCTGAAATTACTGAAGCTACAAAAGAATTTGTCAAAAATTGGGCTGCACATGGAACATCACTTGAAGCTTCTTTTTTAATAAAATACAATCGGTTTATTATTTTAGCTGTCAATCAAGATGTTCAAGCTGCCACAGGTTGCTCTATTGATAGTTCGGTGCAATTTATACAGAGTTTAGAAGCAAAGTATGGAATCGACTTGCTTGATAAAATGAATGTTACCTATAAAACTGGAGAATTTATAGCTTTTAAAACTCTAATTGAATTTAAACAATTAGTAAAAAGTAAGTCCGTTTCAGAAAATACAATTGTTTTCAATAATTTAGTCAATACTGTTGAAGAATGGCAAGATTTTTGGGAAGTTCCAGCTAATGAGAGTTGGCATAGTAGATTTTTTTAAAAGATACTTATACAATCATCATTATCACTTTCTTTTAATGATGATTTTTAATTTATACCTATGTTAAAATATAATTTAGTCCTATTATTTATTCTAGTTTCCCTATTTAATTATAATAGACCCATACATTTTTCTGAAAAAGAAAAAATTGAGGTTAAAGATATTTATGAAGAGCAACGATGGATTGATAGTGTCTATAAAAAAATGACTTTTGAAGAAAGAGTTGGCCAACTGTTTATGGTAGCAGCTTATTCAAATAAAGATGAAGCTCATTATCGAAGTATAGATAAATTAGTGACTGATTACAATGTTGGAGGTTTAATCTTTTTTCAAGGTGGACCAGCTCGTCAGGCAGCATTAACGAATAGATATCAAAGTAAAGCAAAAGTTCCATTACTAGTGGGGATTGATGCAGAGTGGGGATTAAGTATGCGTTTAGATTCTACCTATAAATATCCATGGAACATGACTCTTGGAGCAATTAAAGACAATTCGCTTATAGAAAGCATGGGAGAACAAATGGCTGAACAATCAAAGCGTTTGGGCATTAACTTTACGTTCTCACCTGTAGTAGATATCAATACCAATTCAAACAATCCCATTATCGGAAATCGTTCATTTGGTGAAAGCCGTGAAATTGTTACGGAAAAAGCTTTAGCTTATATGACAGGACTTCAAAATAATGGTGTTTTTGCAACAGCAAAGCACTTTCCAGGTCATGGAGACACTTCTTCTGATTCACATCATACCTTACCAACTGTAGCTTTTTCAAAAGCCAGAATTGATAGTGTTGAAATCTATCCTTATAGCAAATTAATTGAAAAAGGATTAGCAAGTGTTATGGTTGCTCATTTAAACGTTCCTAGCATAGAATCACAACCCAATTTGCCTTCATCACTCTCTAGTAAAGTAGTTACAGATATTTTAAAAAAAGATTTAAAATTTGATGGTTTGATTTTTACGGATGCTTTGAATATGAAAGGAGCAAGTAATTTTAAGCAACCTGGAGATATTGATTTAGCGGCTTTTTTAGCAGGCAATGATGTGCTCCTTTTTGCAGAAGATGTTCCAAAAGCTTTGTTAAAGTTTAAAGAAGCTTTTAAAAAGAAAACGCTAACAGAAAAACGTTTGGCATATTCCGTAAAGAAAATTTTAAAATACAAATTCAAAGCAGGTTTAAAAAATTACAAACCAATTGAATTAGAAAATTTATACGAAGATTTAAATAAGGCCGAATACGATGGATTAAACGAAAAATTGTTTGAAAATGCCATTACAACCTTACAAAACAAAGAGCAAATAATTCCAATTACTTCTTTAAAAACAGAGAAAATTGCTTATGTAAAAATAGGAGATGATTCTAGTGACGTTTTTGTCAATTACTTGAATGAATATACCAAAGTTGATGAAATTAAGGAAAGTACTATTGAATTGACTTTAGCAAAATTACAAGAATATACCAAAGTAGTTATAGGTTTTCATAAAGCCGATAACATTTGGAAAAAGAACAGCCCTACATTTGAAGAAATTCGTTGGATTAACTCTATTTCAAAGCAAAAGAAAACGATTTTAACGTTTTTTACAAGACCATATTCATTACCAGCAACTCTAGATTATTCTTCATTAGAAGGTGTAATTATGGCTTACCAAAACAATAATTTTACCCAAAAGATTGTCCCAGAAATTATTTTTGGCTCAACAGCTTCAAAAGGAAGAATTCCAGTTTCAATTAATGAAAATTTTCCAGTAAATTCTGGAATTGATACTAAAGAAATGAAACGTTTAGGTTTCGATATTCCAGAGAACCAAGGAATGGATGGAAGTAATTTATCAAAAATTGATTCAATTGTAAAAATGGCTATTGATCAAAAAATGACTCCTGGAGCACAAGTTGTTATTGCTAGAAGAGGAAAAGTCATTTATCAAAAATCTTTTGGAAATCACACTTATACTGATAATATTCCTGTTCAAGATGATGATTTGTATGACGTAGCTTCTTTAACAAAAATACTTTCAACTTTGCCAAATTTGATGCAAGTATACGATAAAGGAGAAATAACTTTAGATGAAAAATTAGGAAATATGCTACCTGTTTTTAAGGGTTCTAATAAAGAAGATGCAACATTGTTAGATATGTTAACTCATCAAGCTCGCTTTCAACCTTGGGAACCATTTTATGTAAAAACTTTAGACGACACTAAACATCCTAATTCAAAATATTATAGAAAAACCCAATCTAAAGAATTTCCATATAAAGTAGCCGAAAATCTATATCTAAGAAAAGATTTTAACGATACCATCATTAAAACCATTGCAAATAGTAAATTGCTGACATCAAAACAATATAAATACAGTGATTTTTCATTTATTTTACTCAAAGAATATTTGGAACTGAAAACAAAAAAGAAGTTAGATGTTTTAGCGAATGAAAATTTTTATAGTTTAATGGGAATGAATCATACGACTTATAACCCTTTATTAAAATTTCCTTTAAATCAAATCATTCCAACAGAAGAAGATAACTATTATAGATATCAAAGAGTTCAAGGTCATGTTCATGATATGGCTGCAGCAATGCAAGGAGGAGTATCTGGTCATGCAGGTTTATTTTCAAATGCCATTGATGTTGCTAAAATGATGCAAATGTTTTTACAAAATGGAATATACGGTAACAATAGGTTTTTTTCAGAAAAAACAATGAATGCTTTTAATACTTGTTATTTTTGTCAAGAAGACAATAGAAGAGGAGTTGGTTTTGATAAACCACAATTAGGAACAGCTGGTCCCACTTGTGGTTGTATATCTATGACAAGTTTTGGACACACTGGTTTTACAGGAACAATGGCTTGGGCTGATCCTGAAAAAGAAATTGTTTATGTATTTTTATCTAACAGAACATATCCTGATTCTAATGCAGCAAACCGTTTGTCAAAAGCTAATATTCGTGAAAATATTCAGAAAATTATCTATGAAAGTATAAAGGATTAATAATTTTAAATTGCAAAATGAAATTAATCACAATTAAAACTTTTGATAACTATTTTGAAGCTAACCTTTTAAAATCAAAATTAGAAAGTGAAAATATAGTTTGTTACCTTTTTGATGAGACTTTAGTTACATTAAATCCATTATACAATTTAACAATAGATGGTATAAAATTGAAAATTAATGATTTTGATAAAGAGAAAGTAATTGAAATCATCAATGAAATTGAAAGTAAAAATTTTACAAATGATACTGATGATGTAATTTCTTGTCCTAATTGTAATTCAAAAGATTTATATTCAGATTTTAAGTCAATGAAAAGTTTTAAAGGATTTGTGTCTATTTTTTTTTCATTTTTACTTTTCATTTACCCTTTATATTTTAAAAGAGTATATAAATGTAAAAATTGTGATTATGAATTTAATAGATAAATTTTAATTTAATTAATTTTACTTTTTAAACTCTTAACCATATAACCTTTTAACCTATCAAAATGACATCAAAAGCCACAACACCAGAACAATACATTCAAGAATTACCTGAAGATAGAGTAGAAGCTATTACTAAATTACGTCAAGTAATTAATGATAATTTACCCAAAGGTTTTAAAGAAGAAATGAGTTATGGAATGATTGGCTATGTTGTTCCTCACTCTATTTATCCTGCTGGTTATCATTGTACACCAAGTTTACCCTTACCATTTATGAGTTTTGCTTCTCAAAAAAACAGTGTAAACTTCTATCATATGGGAATTTATGCAAAACCTGATTTACTAAACTGGTTCATTTCAGAATATCCAAAACATAGTAAAACCAAATTAGATATGGGGAAAAGTTGTATACGATTCAAAAAAATGGATCAAATTCCTTTTGAGCTGATTGGAGCATTGGTTCAAAAAATGACCGTAGAAGATTGGATAAACTGTTATGAAGCTAACTTAAAACGATAATTTAACAAACTTTTATTTTCAATTCTTTTTATTAGTATTAATTTTATAGAAAATAAAAAAAAGAATGAAAATCGCTATAGTTTGTTACCCAACTTTTGGAGGTAGTGGTGTTGTTGCTACCGAATTAGGTTTAGAATTAGCCAAAAAGGGTCACGAAATCCATTTTATCACATACAGTCAGCCTGTACGTTTAGCCCTCTTAAATAGTAATTTACATTACCACGAAGTACACGTTCCAGAATATCCTTTATTTCATTACCAACCTTATGAATTAGCTTTATCTAGTAAATTAGTAGATATGGTTAAGTTATATGAAATTGAGGTTTTACATGTACATTATGCTATACCACATGCCTATGCAGGATACATGGCAAAAAAAATGCTAGAAGATGAGGGAATACAAATTCCAATGATTACAACGCTTCACGGAACAGATATAACTTTGGTTGGAAATCATCCATTTTATAAACCTGCCGTAAGTTTCAGTATTAATAAATCGGATTTTGTAACTAGCGTGTCAAGTAGTTTACGAGATGACACGTATCGTCTTTTTGATATTAAAAAGGAAATAGTTGTTATTCCCAACTTTATTGAGCCTAATAAATTTTCTTCAGATGAAGTGAAAAAATGCAATAGAAGTATGATGGCTAATGAAAATGAGAAAATTATTACGCATATTTCAAACTTTAGAAAAGTAAAACGCATTGATGATATTGTAAAGATTTTTTATAACATTCAAAAGGAAATTCCAGCTAAATTGATGATGGTTGGAGAAGGTCCAGAAAAGCAAATGGCTGAAGATTTATGTAGTTCGTTGGGAATTTATGATAAAGTAGTTTTTTTTGGAAATAGTTCTGAAATTGATGAAATCTTATGCTATTCTGATTTGTTCTTGCTACCTTCAGAAACAGAAAGTTTTGGTTTAGCAGCCTTAGAAGCAATGTCTTGTGGAGTTCCCGTAATTTCAAGTAATTCAGGAGGTTTACCTGAGGTTAATATAGAAGGATATTCAGGTTATTTGAGTGATGTTGGAGATGTTAACGCAATGAGTAAAAATGCGATTTCTATTTTAAGTGATAAAGCCAAACTTAAACAGTTTAAAATTAATGCAAAAGAAGTCGCTTCTCGATTTGATATTCTAAAAATTGTGCCTATGTATGAAAAGGTATATCAGCAGGCTTTAGATAAATACAAAGAAATAGTGTAAAAAAAAAACCACTCAAATTGAGTGGTTTTTTTGTGATTTAATTAAATCTATATCTAATTCCCAAAGCGATGTCTGGTCCAAAATTATCTTCTCTGTAATCATCTGAATTAAAATACAATTCAGGTCTAATATCTAATGAAAGCTGAATTGGAGCTTCATCAAAATTATATTCAATTCCTAAATCTCCTGCAGCAAATAAAATTGTACCACTATCTTTGTTATTATTGTAATTGTAGCTCCAACTTCCAATTCCACCACCAACACCAGCATACCAATTAAATCCACCTTCAATATTCCAAACCCATTGGTAAATTCCGGCTAACTTGAAAGCATCAACATTTTTACTATTTCTAAAACCTAAATCTAATTCTAAACGATTGTTACCTGATAAACCTCTTTGGTATGAAATTTCACCTCCAAATCCGTCATTGTCACCTAATCTAAGACCTAATGCATTTTTAGAAATGTCTTGAGCATTTGCACTAATTGCTATACCTATTAGCATTACTGTAGATAAAAATAATTTTTTCATATGTTTTATATTTAAATTTGTTTTTACAAATGTAAAGGAAATGTTAACTACTTTTTTATAGTATTGTGATTTATTATTTCAAAATTTACATTTTTGTCTTTCACAATCTAATTTAGCTGGTACACATCTAAAAATTCCTCTTGAGTTTGACTTCCTGAAGAAGGGATTGGTAATTGAAACTGTGGTGGAAGAGTATTTAAGGTATAAGTAATATTTGTTTGATTATAAACCATTCCAATATTTTTACTGTAATATTGAGTAGACACCAAAACATCTTGAGCAGCCATTATTGGTATTTCAATAGGATTAGGGAATCCTGTAATCGTTTGTTCTGTTGTGATTTTTAAATTCAAAATAACTTTCGTTTTTGTTATGTCTGAATAAGTATTTCCATTTGAAGTTAATGAACTTTGAGAGCCATCAGCAACTGATTTTAATGTATAAGTGAAAGTTAATGGATATCCGTTAACATCTTGTGTAAAAGAACCGTTTGTTGAACTTAATTCTTCACCAACGGTTGCGTTTTCTTTTAAAATAATAAAATCAGATACTGAAAAAGCTAATGCTGTTGGTAATCCAGTGGCCAAGTTTACTGATCCTGAAATTCTCATTTTATTACCATCAACTCTTAATCCATTATCTTTCAATGTTCCTGAAAAGAATCCATTGGCAATATCTTCCGTTTTCATTTTTTTAAAGACAACTGCATTAATCAGTGTATCATTCGCAGCGTAAACAGAATCTCTAGCAAACGATTCCGGTGTTTGAGTTGTTTGGTGGTTAAACACCTCATAAGTCCAGTAGTTTCCAGAAGCAATTGGTAATGAAGTTGCAGGTGCTCCATTATCTTCAGCTGAATCATCAGAACTACATGAACAAGTAAAAATAGAAAGCCCTAATAAAAGAAATAGTTTAGTTTTCATTGTACTGTATTTTTTGCTAATATACTTAAAAAATAGTTTCACAGTAATACATATCTATTTATGGTATAATTTTTTTACATTTGTTTACTAATTAAAAGCTATGTCTGGGAATACTTTTGGAAAAATTTTTAAACTAACTACTTTTGGAGAATCACATGGAGAGGCTATTGGTGGAATTATTGATGGTTGTCCAGCAGGAATTGAACTGAATTTTGAAGCTATTAAAAAGGATATGCAACGAAGAAAACCAGGTCAATCTGCCATTGTTACGCAAAGAAAAGAAGAAGATGAAGTTCAATTTTTATCAGGGATTTTTGAAGGAAAAACAACGGGAACACCTATTGGTTTTATAATTCCGAATACCAATCAAAAATCAAATGATTATTCTGATATAAAAGATACCTATCGTCCAAGTCACGCTGATTATGTATATGAAAAGAAATATGGTATTAGAGATTATCGAGGTGGAGGAAGAAGTTCAGCTAGAGAAACAGCCAGTAGAGTAGTAGGTGGAGCAATTGCCAAACAAATTATTCCTCAAATTAAAATCACAGCTTTTGTTTCTTCTGTCGGTGATATATTCATTGATAAACCTTATCAAGATTTAGATTTTTCAAAAATTGAAAATAATGCTGTTCGTTGTCCTGATGAAGCTACAGCTTTAAAAATGGAAAGTTTTATTAAGGAAATAAAAAAGCAAGGAGATACAGTTGGTGGAACAATAATGTGTGTGATTCAAAATGTACCTATTGGATTAGGAGAACCTGCTTTTGATAAATTGCATGCTGATTTAGGTAAAGCAATGTTATCCATCAATGCAGTAAAAGGAATAGAATTTGGCAGTGGTTTTTGTGGTGCAAAAATGAAAGGAAGTGAACACAATGATTTGCAAAATACAGACGGAACAACAAAAACAAATCTTTCGGGTGGAATTCAAGGTGGCATCAGTAATGGAATGGATATTTATTTTAGAATAGCCTTTAAACCTGTGGCTACATTAATACAAAAGCAAGAAGTACTTACAAATTCAAATGAAATCATTGAGCAACGAGGCAAAGGTAGGCATGATCCTTGTGTTTTACCAAGAGCAGTACCTATTGTAGAAGCTATGGCAGCTTTAGTTATGGTTGATAATTTTTTATTAAATAAAATGTATAACTAAAAGAAAAAAATCAAACTATTTATTTTCCTTTTTCTTTTTATCGGTACTCATTAATAAGAAAACAGCACCAACTAAACCTAAAATTACTAAAGTAAAGATTACAACCATTATAAAAGCTCCGTTTCCCCAATTAAAAAGAGGTAATATTAATTTTTTCATTTTTTATTAATTTTATTTTATACAAAATTAGAAATATATAACATTATATAACATGATATATATCATATGTTAAATTTTTTGTTTTGTTGAATATTTACTATTTCAAAGTAGAAAATATTTTTTTTTTTTGTGTAATTTTGTTGGACTAAAATAATTTATAAAAACATGAAAAAAACTTTACTTTTTATCGGATTACTTTCTTTTGGAGTTAGTAATGCTCAGTTATTAATTAATGATGATTATAACGCTTTAACAGTAGGTAATATTACTACAGACGTTACAGGAACAACAGCTGGACAAGGTGGTTATTATACTATTGGTGGTGCTGCTGCAGATTATCAAATAGTTGCAGAAGGAGGAACACAAGGGAATGTGATTCAAATGTCAGGAACAGCTACTGCTACTGTAAATAAATTTTTATTTAAGGATGTTGCAACAAGTTGGGCAACAAGAACAAGTGGGAACAATATTGTTGACGTAGAATTTGATATCCATACAGGTGTAGCTACTACAAGTAAAAATACTGCAAGAGTTTATTTGTACAACAGTGATGGTTCAACAGTTTTAGCAGGTTTGAATTTAAACTTAGAAACAAAAGTAATTACAGGTATTAGTTATTACGACCCAAATAATGGTGGTGTTAATCCGGTGGGTACTTACTCTTTTAATTTAGGTGCTAGTAACGCAGCCGTAACTTTAACAGCTAATTCATGGGTAAGATTAGGTTTATCATATAATACAGTTACTAGACAAGTAATTTGGAAAGGACCAGGTTTTTATGTGGGAGTAACAGGTGCAGTTCCAGCAACAGGAACAACTAATCCTGGTGAAGTAGATTATTTACATATTGCTGGTACATCAAATACAGTAGCGGCATCATCTAAATTTGATAATTTAACTTTAAAAGCAGTGGCTGTAGAAAGTTTATTAGGTACAGATGATTTCACTACTTTAACAACAAACGAAATTAGTGTTTATCCTAATCCTGCAACTGATATAATCAATATTAACAGTTCATTAAATTCTTTCAACTCTGTATCGGTAGTTGATTTAAACGGAAGAGTTGTTAAAAGCATGAGTTTTAATACAGTTACTGAAGCTCAAATTAATATTTCTGATTTAGCTAATGGTGTTTATATCATGAATATTACTTCTGAAAATGGAGCATTTTCTAAGAAAATAATTAAAGAATAAATATTATATACCTTATTAAAAAAGACTAAGTAATTTACTTAGTCTTTTTTTTTTTAAATAATTCAATGTTAAAAACTTGAATTATAGTTGTGTAAATTGTTTATTTTTATATATTTACATAACGATACTAAATTAAAAAATATTTAAAAATGATGAAAAAATTACTTTATTTATTATGTGTAATTCCTACTGCAACCTTTGCACAATGGACTTCACAAGCTACAGGATTTCCTACAGTTAGTAGAGGTGTTGAAGATATCTCAATAGTTGATGCTAATGTTGTATGGGCCTTAGGTTATGATGGGTCATCGGCTACACCAGCTAATATTCAAGAATTTACAAAAACTACAAATGGTGGAACAACTTGGACACCTGGTCCAATTAATGTTGGTAACACCGCATTAACAATTACAAATATTGCACCTGTAAGTGCAACAACAGCTTGGGTTGGAGCGGTTGACGCAACAGCTGGATTAGGTGGAGTTTGGAAAACTTCTGACGGTGGTACAACTTGGACAAAACAAAATGCTACTGCATATACTAATGCGGCTTCTTATTTTAATGTTGTACATTTTTTTAATGCAACAACAGGAATAACGCAAGGAGATCCAATAGGACTGGATTTTGAAATGTACAGAACTACAGATGCTGGAACAACTTGGACAGCAATTCCAGGATTTAATTTGCCAAATGTAACTAATTCGAACGAATTTGGTTATAATGGAGGAAATGTTGGAGTTGGAAACTCTTTTTGGTTTGTAACTAGTTTAGGTAATATATACAAGACTTCTGATATGGGAGTTACATGGTCTAAATATGCTACACCTATTGCAGACTTTGGAGGAGTAATCACTCCAACAAGTGGTGGTTCATTATATTTTGCAAATGATAATGATGGTGTTTTATTAGGTAGAAATGGTTCAGGTACAACAGCTACTTATACTTTATATACAACTTCAAATGGTGGAATGACCTGGAGTGCTGGAACTGCTTATACTCAACCTTACAGAAGTTTAGCATTTATTCCGGGAACAACTACTTTAGTTGGAACAGGAACAGATGGTACAACATATAGTTCTGCGGTAAGTTACAATATGGGAGCAAGCTGGACAGTTATTGACAGTGGTACACAAAGAACAGGTGTTGCTTTCTTAAATGGAACTACAGGATGGGCTGGAGGTTTTACAACTTCTTCAGCAGCAGGTGGAATTTTTAAATATTCAGGCCCAACATTAAAAAACAATACTTTTGAAGCTGCAGGTTTTTCTTTGTATCCAAATCCAGTTGAAGATACTTTTACTATTCAAAACGGAAACAATATTGACATTTCTGGTTTAACAATTTCTGATATTAACGGAAGAACGGTTAAAACAATTAATGTTAATGCAATAGAAAATCAAATCAATATTTCTGATTTAAATTCAGGTGTGTATTTCTTAAATATCACTTCTGAGAATGGATCAGCAACAAAGAAAATTATTAAAAATTAAATTTTTAATAATTATTAATCGGTTTTTAATGAAAAAGCTCCTTATAAATAAGGAGCTTTTTTTATAGAAATTTATCTAAGGTTTCTTTTGTGGGAATCATACATTGGTCTTTTTTGCCATACCATTTGTATCTGTTTTTAGCAATATAATCATACACAAAATCTGTTATAGAAGTTGGTAGCACTCTAAAGCAACTCACAATAGGATATAGTTTTCCCATTTGAGAAGCAATTTTAAATGCAGCTTCAGATTTGTAATAATAGGCTACATTAGGGTCATATAAAATAATAGAATCAGTTTTGCTTCTGTCAATTTTAATATGATTTATTATTTTCTCTCCTAATTCAGATTGAAGTGCCACAAACCTAAAAATATCTTTTTTATCATTCTTTATAATGACTTGAACCGATTGATCACACAAATTACAAACGCCATCAAAAAGTATGATTTTTTTGTCTTTAGGTAGATCTTCTATGTTTTTAATTTTTTCCATATTTATTCTGAACTTGTTTCAGAATCTTTCGAATCTTATTTATATTATTCTCCGTTGGCTAAAGCCGAAAGGCAATTCATTAAAATCTACAAAGGTTGCACATATTCTAATTCACTAATACTAACTTTTGAAGTAAAAATTCCATAATTGACAATTGCTTTAGTTTTTTCGATTTTGTCAATTGTTCCAATGGCTTTACCGTCTTTCATTCGCACTCTGTCACCAACTTTTAAAGTCACTTGTGGTTTTATCTCAACTTCTTTTTTCTTTGCTTTTTCTTCTTTCTTCTTTTCTCTTATTTTCTCTACTTTGACTTCTACTTCTTTAATGATTTCTTTTTTAACAACTTCTGCTGCTTTTTTCTCCTTAACAGTAGCTTTTTTTCGTTTTGAATTTTCTATTTCAACTACTTTTAAAAACTCACCAATTAAAGTCTTTTTGTCTTTGTTGTTAAAGTATTTTTCGGAAATATCATCAATTTTTTGGCCCATGTAAATCAATCGCTGATTGGCATCGTATAATTCTTGATAGCGTTCTAATTTATCTTGAATCTTTAAATTAATTGACTCCATTTTTTTGCTTTCTTCTCTAGCTTTGGTTTCTTCTTCCTTTAAATTGATAGAAGTTTTTTCCAATTTAGAACGTTCTTTTTGTAAAGTAGCAATGGTTTTATCAAAACGAACCTTTCCTTTTTCTATTTTCTTCTTAGCACGATTAATCAAACCAAAAGGAATACCATTTTTTTGAGCTACTTCAAAGGTAAACGAACTTCCGGCTTGACCTAGATGCAATTTATACATAGGTTCGAGCGATTTTTCATCAAAAAGCATGTTGGCATTTGTAGCAAAAGGCAATTCGTTAGCTAATATTTTTAAATTGGTATAATGGGTTGTAATGATTCCAAAAGCTTCTCTGTGATAAAACTCTTCTAAAAAGGTTTCAGCCAAAGCACCTCCTAATTCAGGATCAGAACCTGTTCCAAATTCATCAATTAAGAAAAGCGTTTTTGCATTGCACTTTTTCAAAAATTGATTCATGTTTTTGAGTCGATAACTATATGTACTTAAATGATTTTCAATAGATTGATTATCACCAATATCAGTCAGAATTCTATCAAACAAAAAAGTTTTACTTCTTTCATGAACCGGAATTAGCATTCCACTTTGTAACATCAATTGCAATAAACCAATGGTTTTTAGGGAAATCGTTTTTCCACCAGCATTTGGACCAGAAATAACAATAATTCTGTTAGTATTTTCTAATTCAATAGTTTGAGGAAAAGTAACTTGATTTTTTGCTTTGTTATTCAGATATAAAATAGGATGATAAGCTTCACGAAAAAACAAGTGCTTTTCTTCAGTGATTTCAGGTAAAATTGCATTCAATTTATGCGCATATTTGGCTTTAGCTGCAATTACATCAATATCACTAAGAAAATCTTGGTATTGCATTAATAAATCAGTAAAGGGACGAATTTCAGCACTTAATTTCTTTAAAATTCGTTGGATTTCCTCTCTTTCTTCATATTGCAAATTATTCAATTCTCTCGAATAGCGTAAAGTGGCTTCTGGTTCGATATAAGCAATACTTCCTGTTTTAGAACTACCTAAAATAGAACCTTTTACTTTTTTGCGATACATGGCTAAAACTGCTAAAACCCTACGATTTTCAACCACTGTTTCACGAATATCATCCAAATAACCCAACGCATTATATTGGCTCAAAGCCAAGCCAAAACTCTGATTGACTTTTCCACGAACCAAATTAATATCCCTACGAATATTCACTAAATCTGGAGAAGCATTGTCTTTAATTTCTCCATATTTATCAACCACTTCATCAATTTTTTGAACGATGAATTTGGTATATTCTACTTCAGCTGCTTTTTTATTTAGTTTCGGATAATAGTCGTCAAATTTTTGGAAGAACTTGATTAAGAAATTTGTCGTTTCAGATAAATGAGCCAATTTTCTAAATGTTCCCACTTCCAAAAAACTATCTTCAATTTTAAGAAACTTGATGTCTTTTGTTAGGTTTTCAAAACCGTGATTTGGAATGGTGTTATTATTGCTAAAAGAAGCTACATATTCAGAGGTTTGTAACAAATTATCCATTAAAGATTCTTTGTCTTTAAATGGAGCGATTTGCAATGCTTTTTGCATTCCAATTTCCGTATTGCATTTTTCGGAAACGGTTTCTAAAATCGTATTGAATTCTAGGTCTTGAAGGGTTTTATTGGTAATTGAAATCATTGGTTTATTTGCGAAAGTTCAAAGTTACAAAGTTTCAAAATGTATTTTAATCTAAAATTCATATTTTTGGTAAAATTTAGGCTATGTTAATCGATATTTCTTCTTCTTGGCAAGAAAAGCTCCAAAAAGAGTTTGAAAAACCTTATTTTAAGGAGCTAATGGCTCAAGTTGAACAAGAATATCAAGACCAAATTTGTTTTCCACCAAAAGAATTGATTTTCCATGCTTTTAATTCGTGTTCGTTTGAAGATGTGAAAGTTGTTATTATAGGTCAAGATCCTTATCATGGAATAGGAGAAGCGAATGGTTTATGTTTTTCTGTAAATAATGATATCAAAATTCCACCATCATTACGAAATATTTATAGAGAGATTGCTACTGATTTGGATTCGATTTTTATGCCATCAAATGGGAATTTACAACATTGGGCTAATCAAGGGGTTTTATTGTTGAATGCTTCTTTAACAGTTAGAAAAGACAGTCCAAATAGCCATAAACATTTAAAATGGAATGTTTTTACTGATGAAGTAATTCAAATTATATCTGAAGAAAAAGAACATGTAGTTTTTTTACTTTGGGGTGCTTTTGCTCAGAAGAAGGGAGCTAAGATTGATACCTCAAAACATTTGGTTTTAACAAGCGGACATCCTTCTCCAATGAGTGCTAATCAAGGCAAATGGTTTGGGAATAAACACTTTAGTCAAACCAATGAATATTTAAAAAAAATATGTAAGGAGCCAATTGAATGGTTTTAATTCACTTTAACTAAATATATTCATAAACAATTTGAAACAACCTGAAACAATTTAAAAACAACTTGAAACTAATAAGTTAATCTAAAGTCAACTGCCCTAAAATCTCTTCACTCATAAACGGACCACCAGGATATTTAGCTGTATAATCAAGGTTTAGCCAATATTGTCCTCTCTCATCAAAATGATAATGAATTTGTTTTCCTTCACTTTCTTTGATGAAAAGTTTGTCTTTAATTAATAAAATAGCGATTTCTAAATCAGCTTTACTTCCTATTAACATTTCTGGATAAATATGTCCACCAGTGTGAATTAAACGTGGAGTTCCACCTATCGCTCTTATACATGCTGCCATGAGAATAGCATGATCATCACAATCACCCGAAAAATGTTGCAAGGATTCACTTGCTCTAGCAATGTATTCTCTACCTTTTGGGTCATTTACATAATTCCATCGGTTTTTTATTTCTTTAAAAACGGCAAAACATTGCACCATTTTTCTATTCTTTTCATTGGTCCTGAAATCAGAAAAATGTTTAGTTGTAGCGTAAAGTGCAAAGTTTCTCACTTTAGGATTCGTAAATTCTATAGCTGCAATAACTTTAGACTTGTTAGGAAAAGGTAATAATTTAGAGATTATAATATCTTGTGGATTTGGATTATTTTGCATAGCAAAAAGCATGGCTCTATAATCTTCAAATACACGATTAAAACCATAATTTCCAAACAAAGTTCCGTAAATTAAGAATATTAAATATAGTGAAATACTAATTAAAGTAACCCTTCTTAAAAACCTTAATAACAGCTGTATAATTGCTAATAAAATTACAAATATTAATATTCTATCTAATTGAAATGGCCATTCTAAATCAATTAGGTTTTGATGTAAAATCATGAATAAAGGAATGGCAATTAGAATATTTAAAACAAGTATAATAATAGAATCCCACGGCTTTTTAACGTGAAAATAGGGTTCTATTTTGGTATAAAATTGTTTTACTTTTTCTAACATAATTTTCTAAAACGTAAAGCTATAGCGACTTTACAATTTCAGCAAAAGTACCTTTTTTCTCGATAATTTTTAGTTCAAAGAGTTGATTTTGAATTTTGTTTAACATTTTTTCGTCTAAATTCTTTTGGGACCATTGTGTTAGCGCTAACCATTCTTCAATATCTTCTAATTTTTGCTTGTATTTTGAAGCTAATGTTCTGTCTATACTTGGAATCATTTTAAATTCTTCTGTAGTCATGTTTATGATTTCTAGAATTTGAGCAATTGTGTTTGGGTGTTTCTTTAAAACTTCATTTCTAACTGCAATTACGAAACATGGCCAAGGAGTAGGGCAATCTGCAATTCTTCTAAAAGTTCCGTTATCGACTAATGGTTTTGTCATAAAACGTTCCCACATGAAATAATCTGCTTTTCCAGTCAATAAAGCCTCAACAGCTCCATCAATAGTGTTTACAATTTCGAATTGTAGGGTAGAAGTATCCCAGTTTTGATTGTTAGCGTTCACTATGCTCATTAAATGCGAACCAGAACCCATACGAGAGATGGCTGGTTTTTTGTTTTTTAAATCAGCTAATTCGTTGTACTTTGATTTAGCGTCCACATGAATTCCCCAAATCAACGGACTTTGCACATAAACTTGAACGATTTTGCTATCATTACCAGCATTAATGTCTTTTACAATTCCTTCTGTTAAAATTACAGCTATATCGGTTTCTCCATCACGAAGCATTTGACACATTTTTCCTGTTCCTTCTGGAACATCTGTCCATTCAAGGTTGATGCCTACTTCTTCAAACTCTCCATTTTCAATGCACATGTGCCAAGGCAAATTGAAATGTTCTGGAACTCCTGCTATTTTTATTGTTTTCATTTATGCTGAATTTATTTCAGCATCTTTCGATGCTTATTAGATTGTTTGAATTTATAATAATTTATTTTAATAAAGATCTGTTGGCTAAAGCCGTACGGCAATTCAGCAATGAATTGCTAACTATTTTTCAATTGCCACCATTTCCAAATCGCACCATGTTCATCTGGATAATCTTCCATGAAATTAAACCCTACTTTTTGTAAGACATGATTTGATGCTCCATTTTCTGAATGAGTGTAGGCATTTATTTCATTGATATTCATTTGGTTGAAACCATAGTCTAACCAAGCTTTTGACGCTTCTGTAGCGTAGCCTTTGTTCCAATGTTTTTCGTTTAAACGATAGCCATAATCATAGAAATTAGTCTTTCCGTTCTCCACATGATCGTCAATGTATTTGATTCCTGTCCAACCTATTAACTCGTTTGTTGCTTTAATTATTGTAGAGAATCGTCCAATATTATTTCTATCATATTGTTTTCGAACCATTTCAATATACGTATGAATATCATCAATAGTTGCATATGGTTTTTGCCATAAATAAGTATGAACATTTGGGTTTGAATCCATATCAAATAAGGCTTCTGCATCTTCGTGACGCATTTCTCGCATTAGTAATCGGTCTGTTTCTAAAATTAAATTCATTGTTTAAATTTTTGGTAACACAGCTTTGAAATCTGATAAATTTTTATAATTTCTTAAATCTGTGTTCCTTTTTTATTCCGCTAATTTGTCTAATGCATAAACAATCAATTCATCCACAGCTTTGTATGGGTCTTCGCTGAAATTTCCTGTTGCTCTGTTGGCTATAATGGCATTTAAAGATAAACATTCGTGCCCTAATAGCTTTCCTAAACCGTAAATGGCAGCTGTTTCCATTTCTAGATTGGTCATTCTTATGTCTTTATAATTAAAGTTATCCATTTTGTGGTTTAATTCCTTGTCTTGAATTTCTAAACGTAAGACTCTTCCTTGTGGTCCATAAAAGCCACCTGCAGTTCCTGTGAAACCTTTGTGCATCTTTTCAGAATAGATTTTATCCGCTAAACGTTCACTTCCTTTTACTACATAAGGACGACCTTTTCTTAAATCCCAAGTGGTTTGTTCGATGAATGCGTTTTCGATATCAATTTCCGATACTTCATCAATTAAATAGGAGCGAAGCATGTTGTCTAAACCAATTGCATATTCACTCATGACAAAGCTATCTACAGGAATATCTGCTTGTAGGGAACCAGATGTTCCAATACGAACAATGTTTAACGATGTTAGGTTTTGTTTGGGTTTACGTGTTTTTAAATCAATGTTCACTAAAGCATCCAATTCGTTCATGACAATATCAATGTTGTCTGGACCAATTCCGGTTGATATAACAGATATTTTCTTTCCTTTAAACACTCCGGTTTGGGTTTTGAACTCTCTTTTTTGTGTAGTGAACTCAATTGAATCAAAGTGTTTTGTGATTTTTTCTACACGATTTTGATCTCCTACAAAGATGATGTCGTGTGCAATGTTTTCGGGTTTTAAATTCAAATGGTAAACACTACCGTCTGGATTTAGTATTAATTCTGATGATTGGATCATTTTTTTAGTTTATAAGTTTATGTGGTTAAAAGGTTAAAAGGTTAAAAGGTTAAAAGGTTAAAAGGTTAAAAGGTTAAAAGGTTAAAAGGTTATGAGGTCATGAGGTTAAAAGGGTTTGTGTATATTTTACTGAACACTTTCTCAACCTCCCACTCGTTTTGTTTTGAATCCTTTTTCTTGAAGGAATTTCATTATTTTGTCACGATAGTCTCCTTGTATGATGATTTCTCCATCTTTGAAGCTTCCACCTACTGCGAATTTGTTTTTTATTTCTTTGGCTAGTAGTTTAAAGTCTTCGTCTTCTCCTTCATAGCCTGATATTATAGTGGTTGCTTTTCCTTTTCGTTTTTCGTATTTGCAAATCATTGGTTCTTTTTGAACGAATAATTCGTGTTGGGTTTCCTCGACTGCTTCTGGTTCGTTTGAAGGTTCGTGGTCTGGGAATAGTTTTTTTAATTGGTCTTCTAGGTTCATTTTTATTTTTTTTGGAACACAGATTGAAGAAATTAGAGAAATTTATAAAATCTATGAGTCATAATGTTGTTTATCGATGTTTAATAATTTTTGGAACACAGATTTAAGAAATTTGAGAAATCTTTATAATTTTTATTTGTGTTTCTTTAAATCGTTTGTGAATATTTTTCTTATGAATTGCGGGTCTTTTCCGAAATTTAGTATTAAACCTACTTCACATTTTGTTGCTTTTAGATAGTTTAGTAGCTGGTTTTCATGTGTTTCAATTAAATATTCCACACATTTTAATTCAACTATTACAGATTCATTAATAATTATATCTGGTACATATTCTCCAACAATTTCATTTTAATAATAGACATTTAACTTTTTTTCAGATTCTATAACATACCCTCTTTTGTGCAACTCTATAAGCATAGCTTTATGATATACTTTTTCAAGAAAACCATAGCCTAACTCATTGTAAACATCATAATATACTCCAATAATGTTTTTTGTTAATTCTTGATGAGGGAATATTTTCATTTTTGATTTAAATTAAAAGGAACACAGATTTAAGAAATTCAAGAAATCTAAATAATTTAATTTATAGCGTCTTTTAGCATTGCAAAGAGATTTTTAAAATTTCTCTAATTTCTTAAATCTGTGTTCCAAAATCTTTATTAATGATAATTAAAACAAAAAAACCAAACCCCAAAACAATTGGAATTTGGAATTTTAATATTGAAATTTTATCTAATTACTTTTTAATCAATCCTAGTTCCACTAATCTTTCGTGAAGGAATTCACCAGCTGTGATGTCTTCATATTTTTTAGGATTCTCAGCATCGATGCAATCTTCTAACACATCTAATTTCATATCGCTTACTGGGTGCATGAAGAATGGGATAGAGTATCTTGAGCTTCCCCACAATTCTCTTGGCGGGTTTACTACTTGATGGATGGTTGATTTTAGTTTATTGTTGGTGTGTCTTGATAACATATCACCTACGTTTATCATTAACTCATCTGGTTCAGCCATGGCATCAATCCATTCTCCGTTGTGATTTTGAACTTGTAGGCCTTTTCCTTGAGCTCCCATTAATAGGGTAATTAAATTGATGTCACCATGAGCTGCTGCACGAACAGCACCGTCTTTAGGTTCATCTGTGATAGGTGGGTAATGGATTGGTCTTAAGATAGAGTTTCCGTCTTTGATGTATTTGTCAAAATAGAACTCGTCTAAACCAATGTATAAAGCCAAAGCTCTTAAAACATAGATTCCTGTTTTTTCTAACATTTGATAGGCTTCTTTACCTACTTGATTGAATTTAGGTAATTCGGTTACTTCTACGTTATCTGGGTATTCTCCAGCGTATTTAGAATCTTTGTCTACGTATTGCCCAAAGTGCCAAAACTCTTTTAAATCTCCAGCCGAACGACCTTTTGCGTGTTCTTTACCGAAGGAAACGTATCCACGTTGGCCTCCAATACCTGGGATTTCATATTTGGCTTTTGTTTCTAAAGGCAATTGAAAGAAGTTTTTAACTTCTCCATATAAACCTTCTACTAATTTGTCATCTAAAAAATGACCTTTTAATGCTACGAAGCCGATTTCTTCGTAGGCTTTTCCGATTTCATTTACAAATTTTTGTTTACGTGCCGGATCATCCGACAGGAAATCACGTAAGTCAACACTAGGAATTTTTTGCATTGTATTTCTTTATGGTTACTAACTTACAATAGACTTTAGTGCCTATTTAAAACAAAAGTAAGAATTATTTTGAAGTAATAATAATTGTTAGAATATTTAAAAATAAAAAAATATAACATTTTAAGTCAGATCTGTTATTTTTATTACTTTTGGATCTTTAAAATTAAAATACTACTCATGAATTTTGACAGAAAAGAGTTATCCAATGCTACGTTAGTTCAATTATATAAAAAATTATTGAAGCCTAGGCTGATAGAAGAGAAAATGCTAATTCTTTTGCGTCAAGGTAAAGTTTCTAAATGGTTTTCGGGAATAGGGCAAGAGGCTATTGCTGTGGGAATTACGGCTGCATTAGACCCAGATGAATATATTTTGCCGATGCACCGAAACTTAGGTGTTTTTACAGGAAGAGATATTCCTTTGCACCGTTTATTCTCACAATGGCAAGGTAAAAAGTCTGGATTTACGAAAGGAAGAGACAGAAGTTTTCATTTTGGAACCCAAGAGTTTAAGATAATAGGAATGATATCGCATTTGGGTCCTCAAATGGGTGTTGCAGATGGTATTGCTTTGGCCAACAAACTTAAACAAAACGGAAAAGTAACTGCAGTATTTACAGGTGAAGGAGCTACTTCTGAAGGAGACTTTCATGAAGCGTTGAATATTGCTGCTGTATGGGAATTGCCTGTACTTTTTGTCATAGAAAACAATGGATACGGACTTTCGACACCTACAAACGAGCAATATCGTTGTGAGAACTTAGCTGATAAAGGTATTGGTTATGGCATGGAAAGTCACATTATTGATGGAAATAATATCTTAGAAGTTTACAATAAAATTTCTGAATTAAAAGCTTCTATGGTTGACAATCCACGACCTATTTTATTGGAGTTTAAAACTTTTAGAATGCGTGGTCATGAAGAGGCTAGTGGTACTAAATATGTACCTCAAGAGTTGATGGATATGTGGGCCGTTAAAGATCCAATTGCTAATTTTAAAGATTATTTGCTTCGCATTTCGGCTATCACTGAAGAAGATGATGCTTATTTTAAGGCTGAAATTAAAGCTGAAATAGATGAACATTGGGCCATAACGCAGGCTGAACCTGACTTTACGGCTGTGTTAAGTGAAGAATTAAATGATGTTTACAAACCTTATGATTTTGAAGAGTTTAGTCCAAGTGAAGCTAAAGAGAATATTCGTTTTATTGATGCCATATCTTCTAGTCTGAAGCAGTCTATGGAACGTCATCCTAATTTGGTGATCATGGGACAAGACATTGCTGAATATGGTGGTGCTTTTAAAATAACAGATGGTTTTGTGGAAGCTTTTGGAAAAGAAAGAGTTCGTAATACGCCTATCTGTGAAAGTGCTGTAGTTTCGGCTGCTAATGGACTTTCTATTAACGGACATAAAGCAATAATGGAAATGCAGTTTGCTGACTTTGTATCTTCAGGGTTTAATCCTATTGTGAATTTATTGGCAAAACAACATTACCGTTGGAATGAAAAATCGGATGTAGTAGTGCGTATGCCTTGTGGTGGTGGTACTCAGGCTGGCCCTTTTCATTCGCAGACTAATGAGGCTTGGTTTACTAAAACACCAGGTTTAAAGGTGGTTTATCCAGCATTTCCTTATGATGCTAAAGGCTTATTGAACACAGCGATTAACGATCCTAATCCAGTATTGTATTTTGAACACAAGCAATTGTATAGAAGCATTACGCAAGATGTGCCTAAAGGTTATTATACCATTCCTTTTGGAAAAGCAGCTATGCTTCGTGAAGGAACTGAGGTAACGGTAATCTCTTTTGGAGCAGGAGTACATTGGGCTTTGGCTACTTTAGACAAACATCCTAAAATTAAGGCTGATGTAATCGATTTAAGAAGTTTACAACCTTTGGATACCGAAACTATATTTAAGTCGGTTAAAAAAACTGGAAAATGTATTATTCTGCAAGAAGACACCTTGTTTGGTGGAATGGCTAGTGATATTTCGGCTTTACTAATGGAAAACTGTTTTGAATCTTTAGATGCTCCTGTGAAGCGTGTAGCGAGTTTAGAAACTCCTATTCCTTTTGTGAAGGCTATTGAGGAGCAATATTTGCCTAAGGTGAGGTTTGAGGAGGAATTGTTGGCTTTGGTGGCTTATTAGTTATCAGTTAACAGTTGACTGTTGTCGGTTGTCAGTTTTCTGAAAATCTTTTCTAATCTTCTGCAATCAAAAATCGTTAATCAACAATCTTCAATCAAAAAAAAATATAAATAATGATAAAAAAAGGGTATTTTTCCTGTTTTTTGTGGTTGTTTTTTTCTTTTAATTTGTTTTTACCCATAGGTTTAGGTACTACAACCAAGAGGATGGTATGGGGTTACTATGACGTTAAGTAGGAGTAAAGCTGAACGTTTGGTATGTTTACGCACTAATATACTGTAGTTTTACGTTTAGTATTTAAATAGGTTTTGTTCGGGTTTCGTTTTGTATTGGTTCGCAAAATCGTTTTTTTTAGTACTACAACACCGAACAAAACACGAACAAAACACGAACAAAACACGAACAAAATTAAAATATAATTTTCATTAATTGAAAAACTATATGGCACGAATAATTTCATATGAAGGCAAACGATTGCCAAATATTAAAGGATATGTTATCTATCCTTTAAATAACTCGTTAATTATAAGAACAGTTAGTGGTTTTACAAAGGAAGGTTTGCAAAAAAACCCTAAGTATGACCTTTGTAGAAAAAATGCCACCGAATTTGGTGCAGTTTCCAAAATGGGAAAACTGTTGCGTATGAGTTTAAGTGATGTTTTACCCAGAAAAAACAGATTGGCTATTGTGAATGCGTTTACTAAAAAAATGCACTCGTTGTTGGCTTTTGATACGGTGCATGAAAAAGGAAAACGAACCATTGCGACAGCATTAACAACCGAAGGAGGAAAAGCTGCTTTGAAAGGTTATGATTTTAACCCAGCCAGTGCTTTTGTTGTTAATTATACTATAGAGGATAAGCATTTTATACTGCAAGTGCATAATACTTGTGCTCATGCGATAAAATGGATAGGACTGCGTTTATTGGTTTTGGATATTGATTTAGCAACAACAGAAGGCTTTTTGCATGTAGGAACTTGGCAATTTGAAAACCCAAAGACCTTAGCTTTGTCTTATCCAATGCCCGAAGTACTTGAACCTGTAGGTACTTTGTTTTACTTGCTAGAACTGGAGGCTTTTACTTTAAACGATGCTACTTATATGCCTCTGAATGAACCCAAAGGTTTGGTGTTTTTGGATATAGTGCATAAATAAGCCTAATAATAGACTATTTTATTAGCTGATAGACCGTATTTGCTAGGACTACTTAAACAATTACAAAAAAAGGTGTTTTGCCTGTTTTTCGTGGTTATTTTTTTTTGAACGCGGATAACTCGAATTGACTTTGTCAAATGCTGATGCATTCGGATTTTATTTGTTTGTGAAACTGGTTTCTGTGGGATCCTTTCTATTTCAGTTGCCGTGATTATAAGATTGGTTTGATTTTGTGTTTTGGAGTGTAAGGGGAGATTAGAAGAATTCAATATAAATATTTGCATTTGTTTTTTGTGTTTATTTTTTTTTTATGTTTGTGTAACGCCAAATACATTATATATATGCCTAATATTCATTCCATAACAGTGAGAGTTGATAAATCTTATCGAAACCAAGTAGCGGTGCTTGCACTTTCTTGCCCTAAGAATTTTGAATTGATTCAAGTTTTGAAATCGCAGTTAAGGGCTGTATGGAGTAATTCTAAATCGTATTGGTATTTGCCTTATTCTGAAGCACATGTGGAGTTGGTAAAAGAATGTTTATCAATTAATTATCATTTGGATTTTGCTCCCTTGTATCAAACATTAGAATACGAAACGCATTATTTTTTTGGAATTTCTTTAGACCAAAAGGCTTATGATAGTCTTGATCATTTTATTACGTATTTAAAGACTAACCGGTATAGTGAGAGTACTATTGAAACGTATAAAAGTCTGGTTTATTTGTATTTGAAATTTTTGAAATCTCAAGGATTGACTGTGATTGATTCTAAATCGGTGGAATTATTTAGTTATAATTTTATTGTGAAGCCCAAGAAATCTATTTCTTATCAAAATCAGGCCATTAATGCGTTGAAGACTTATTTTAAATTTTTGAAGTTGGATTTTGAAGTACATTTGATAGAACGTCCGAGAAAGGAAAAGAGATTGCCTATTATTTTAAGTAGTGCTGAAGTTAAAAGGTTAATTGATTGTACTACAAATTTGAAACACAAAGCTTTATTGAGTTTGATATATTCTGCTGGTTTGCGGATTAGTGAAGCGATTCATATGAAGTTGACAGATATTGATAGTACTCGCATGTTGATTCATGTTAAAAATGCTAAGGGTAAAAAGGATCGATATACTTTACTTTCAGACAAAGTATTGCTTTTGCTACGGGAGTATTATGCAGTATATATGCCTAAAGAGTATTTATTTGAAGGACAAAATAGAGCCCAATATTCAGACAGAAGTGCACAAATGGTTTTGAAAAATGCAGCTAAACGAGCTGGTATAAAAAAGCCTATTACATTACATTCGTTGCGACATAGTTTTGCTACACATTTGTTAGAAAACGGTACTGATATTCGCTATATTCAAAATTTATTGGGACATAGTAGTCCAAAGACTACAATGATTTATACCCATGTAAGTGAACAATCTATACAAAAAATAAGAAATCCTTTTGATAGTTTGTAAAATAGTTTTATTATTGTGTAAGAAAAGGAGCAAAAACATGCGACTATCCTGCCGAATAGGGTGGAAGTAGGTTGAAAAGCTTCGAGTATAAACAAGTTAGCGTCAATACCAAAATCGAACTTAAAAACAACCAAATTCTACAAATGAAAA
>NZ_CAWUIC010000018.1:0-50783 GCF_963922255.1 uncultured Flavobacterium sp.
TCCTGTTCGGAAAATTAGTTATTTATTTAATAATGCAAACTAAAGGCAAAACGTTGTGCATAATTATAACCCGTCCTGAATAAATGTTTGATGAAATTTTTAAAAATACTGGAAATACAAAATCATTCTCAAAAGGAGCTATTCTTCAAAGTGCTGGTCAAAAATTGGCTAAGGCGTTTTATGTAAAAAAAGGCCTTTTAAAAAGCTATATTATTGATGAAAAAGGAAAAGAACACATTTTTATGTTCGCATCTGAAGGCTGGATTGCTTCAGATATAGAATCTCAAGCCTTTAACAATGAAACAGTACTTTTCATAGAAGCCATTGAAAATTCAGAAATCGTAATTATAGAGGTAAGTGATTTTTCGCAATCAGAAAAAAACATGAATGAGTTTAATTCAATTTTAGAAGCATTAACAAAAAGAATAGGTGTTATGCAAAGACGTATTTTATCGTTAATGAGTGCGTCAGCTAGAGAGCGCTATGAATACTTTCTGCAAACATATCCAGAACTACCCAATCGAATACCTCAAAAAATGATTGCATCCTATCTTGGAATTACGCCCGAAGCCTTGAGTACTATAAGAAACAAGATTACCAAAAAGGATTAAGCACTTCACTTTTATTTATTAATATAGATTAAGGTCTAAAACTATTTAATTAACAACCTTTGCACGGAGCATTTTAATTAGCTAGACATTAATAATTACCACTATGTTATTTCATAAAGAAAAAGTACAGTTTTCTAATACAGCCAAATTACCAACTAAATATGGGGTGTTTAACATTGTTTCATTTAAAAGTGAACAAGATTCCAAAGAACATTTAATCGTCTCTATGGGCGATTTGAGGTCAAAGGATGATGTTTTGATACGCGTGCACTCAGAATGTTTAACTGGTGATGTTTTTACCTCACTAAAATGCGATTGTGGCGAACAACTTGAAGCCAGTTTAAAGTTGATATCAGAAAAAAAAGAAGGAGCCGTTATCTACTTGAAACAAGAAGGACGCGGAATTGGTCTTTTTAATAAGGTAAATGCTTACGCTTTGCAAGACGAAGGGCAAGACACCATAGCCGCCAATCATTCATTGGGTTTTGACACCGATTTAAGAACGTTTGATATCGTTGCCAATGTGATTGATTTTCTGGGTGTTGCATCTATAAAACTATTAACAAATAATCCAGAGAAAATAAATACCATTTCTAAATCTACAGGCATTTCAACAAGTGTGCAGCCGCTTAGAACCGAACCCAACAAGTATAATCTTGACTATTTAACGATTAAAAAACAACAGCTTAAGCACGCACTTTAATTTCTTAATCTACATTAATGCATAACTAGGTTGCATGGATGAAATTTGCACTATTAATTTAAAAACATAAAAAATGACTACAATAGCAAATTCTAAAACCCCAAAAGTATTAAACGTATTACTTTGGATAGCACAAGGCCTTATTGCACTAACCCTAATTTGGGCAGCATACGCAAAATTGTTTCAACCTATTGAAGAAACTGCAAAAATGCTACCATGGGCATTGGATAATCCTGGGCTACTTACATTTACAGGAATCATAGATTTACTTGGTGGTATAGGGATCATTTTACCAGCAGCTTTTAAAATACAGCCCAAACTATCTGTTTTTGCTGCTTACGGAACCATTGCTCTTATGATAGCTGCAAGTATATTTCATATTTCAAGAGGAGAAGCATCACTTATCGGAATGAACATTTTCTTCTTTATACTTGCTGCTTTTGTGGTTTGGGGTAGAACTAAAAAAGTACCTTTTTTAGTAAAATAGTTTTTTTAAACTACCTCATTTCTGAAAATATAAATCAATTTAAAAATACTGATTTCAACTAAATTTTATAATCATGTCAGAAAAAGCAATAAAAAAAATAGCAATATTAGGAGCTAGCGGATTAGTAGCTCGAGAAACAATAAAAGCGTTTGGTAATGCAGGATTTCAACTCAAACTTTTTTCTCGAAACATTGATGCTAAAAAGTTTACCAACCATGAAATTGTACAAGGAGATGTCTTTAAAGATTCCGACTTGGAACTAGCTATTAAAGATTGTGATGCCATACATATCACCTTAGGACAATTAGACGAGTTCGGTGCTGTACAAAGAATTATAAAAGTCGCTAAGAAAAACAACATAAAACTCATTAGTTATGTAAGTGGTGCCACAGTATGTAAAGAAAATACTGCTATGCCCTTCATAAAAGCTAAATATGAATCTGAACAACTTCTTAAATCAAGCGGAATTCCGTATATGATTTTTAGACCTACGTGGTTTATGGAATCATTGGCATTAATGATACAAGATGGGAAAGCCAATGTAATAGGTAAACAACCACTAAAAATCAGGTTCATTGCATCCGAAGATTTTGGTAAACGTATAGTCAATGCCTATCAAAACACAGAAAACTTCAATCAAGAATTCACTACCTATGGTCCAGAAGGATTGACCATAAAAGAAGCTTTAGAACAATATATAAAAGTAAAGCATCCAAACATTTCAAAAGTTAACAATGCACCATTTTGGATACTTAAATTAATGGCTTCTATAACAGGCAATAAAAAACTCAAGGAAATTATTCCTGTGTTTGAGTATTTCGAGAAAACAAAAGAAGCAGGAAATCCTGATAGTTCAGACCGCCTACTTGGAAAATCAACCACCACTTTACAAGAATGGCTATCTAAATAGTTTAGTGTACAAATGTAAAAATCATGAATAGAATAGAATTTCTCAAATTACTAGGATTACTCCCATTAACTGGTTTAGGTATGAAAATAAATGATTTAACTAAATTATCGGATGAGCTACCAAAAACAGAAAAAATGCCTGTGCTTTTTTTAGGCCACGGTAGCCCAATGAATGCGATTGAAGAAAATGAATTTGTTAGAGGTTTTAGAGATATTGCCAAAACAATACCAACTCCTAATGCTATACTCTGTGTGTCTGCCCACTGGCTTACAAATGGCACTAAAGTGACAGCTATGGAAATGCCAAAAACAATTCACGACTTTGGTGGTTTTCCACAAGCCTTATTTGACGTTCAATATCCAGCGAAGGGAATTCCGTCACTCGCTCAAGAAACCAAAACACTTTTATCGCCCGCCTTGGTAGAGTTAGATGAAAAATGGGGTTTAGACCATGGTGCTTGGAGTGTAATAAAACACCTTTATCCAGAAGCTAATATACCCGTAATTCAATTGAGTATTGATTACAACAAATCTCCTCAACAACATTATGAATTAGCACAACAATTACGAAGCCTTCGAAATAAAGGAATTTTAATAATAGGCAGTGGTAATATTATTCACAATTTAGGCATGATTGATTTTGCCAACGCACATAAAGACGATTATGGCTATGACTGGGCAGTTGAAGCAAGATCAACTATCAACAACTATCTACTCCAAGGCAATTACCAACCACTCATAGATTACCACAAGCAATCAAAAGCTTTTCAATTGGCAATTCCTACACCGGATCATTATTTGCCATTAATCTACAGTCTTGGGCTTCAAGAAAAAGGAGAGTCTATAAACCTTTTTAATGACAAACTTTTAGCTGGAAGTTTAAGTATGACAAGTTTAAAAATTTCGTGAAAGATGATACATAATAGTTAACTTTAAAACAATTTCCTCTGGAGAGTAGTTTATAAAAAGGCAACAGCTAACAATGGTAACCGTTGTACAATTCCTAACTTATTAATAAAAATTAAAAATCATTTTTTTTTGACCACTTTAAATGCAATTTTAAAGTGGTTTATTTTTAACACACACCCAAAATTCTAAAATTTGAAGTGCTTATAATTGAGTTTTTCTAGCGATAAACATCATTTTTCTAAATTGTTTTTTTTTGTTTTGAAAGCCAGTAAATCAGCACTTTAAACCCTTTTTTCCGTTACTAATTTGTTCTGTTCATTAAAAATAATAAGTGTCAATTTTGATATATTAATTCTGACTTTTTCTGTTGTTTTTTTATATACTTAACGATTCAATTAATTTGATTCATCTTAAACTTTGGAGGAAAATGCACTTATTTAATATGGTTTATCAATCCAAGATGATTATATTAAAAATATACCAAAACAAGATGAATTAATGGTTGTTAACAACCGTATTTATATTTCTTTAGTTCTGATTAGCGTCTGAATAACATCAAAGTAAATTTCTTTTCCTTTATAAAACTCTCTTGGTCCATTAATAAATTTATCACATATTCCTAATAAAGATTGTTGACTAATTTTTGGTATTTCAAAGTAATTGTAAATTATATTATTTTCTTCAGGAACATAAATGACTTTAAAGGCTGAATTATAATTTAAACCATTTACCCTTTATATTATTACTTTTATTAAATCTATATATCTTTTTTTTTTTATCTGTTTCAGAATTATCTAAATAAAATAAATCCTATGCCTCTTTATTATTAGCCTCTCAACTAACCGTTTTTTTTAAGTATTTTTTGACATTCCACTTTTAATTTTTCATATTCTTCTTTATAATTCAAAAATCATTATTAGGAAAACCTTATACAATTATCAAACGTCTGAAAAAGAAATAATTTTAACGTTCCTTTGAGAACACCTTTTCCGGATCAAGTAAACGTATAAATTTAAAATATTCGTTAAAACACTTTATTATTACTAACTGATTGTTTAGTTTTGTTTTTTTATGTAATAAAAATGCCTAGATCAAAAAATTATAACGAGGAAGAAGTAATAGAAAAAGCTATGTATTTATTTTGGCGAAATGGTTATGAAACTACGTCAATGCATATGCTTGAAAAAGAAATGGGAATTAATAAATTTTCCATTTACTCTAGCTTTGGCAGTAAAAACGGGGTGTTTCTTGAGAGTTTAAAATGCTATAAGCAAAAGCTAAATAGTCTCTTAAATACTTTGAAATGTTCTGAAAAAGGTATGTTAGGTATTAAAGAATATTTCTATGACTTTATTGATTTTACAAAAGAAACAGAATTTGGAAAAGGTTGTTTGGTAACAAATACTGTAAATGAAATTGGAGCAGGAGCAGACCAACAAATCAAAGATGCTCTAATGCAGTTTACACAAGATGTAAAGCAAGTATTCAGAGAAACTTTAAGTAAAGACAATTCTATTGATTTCGAAAACATTGAAAAACTAACGGATTTTTTAATAATATCGATGTTTGGATTATCTTCAGCTACCCGAATTTTTACTCAAAAACAGCTAATTAATTACATTGAAAATATTTTTTTAAACAAGTAACATTTTTTTAACTCATAACTAACCATTTGTTTAGTTATAAAATACAAATCACTATTAAAATTTAAATTATGACAACTTTAAAAGTTCACAACATCGAAACTGCCCCAGAAGAGAGTAAAGGTTTATTAGAACAATCTCTAAAACAAAATGGCATGATACCGGGTTTACATGGAGTATTAGCAGGATCACCAAATATTTTAGAAGCTTATCAAAATTTACATAGACTGTTTTTAGCTTCATCTTTTGACAAGGATGAAAAGACTGTTGTTTGGCAAACTATTAATGTGGAACATGAATGTCATTATTGTGTACCTGCTCATACCGCTATTGCAAATATGATGAAAGTTGATGCATCATTGAGCGAAGCATTGAGAAACGGTACACAAATGCCAACAGAAAAATTGCAAGTTTTACACGATTTTACTTTAAAGATTGTTCGCAATCGTGGGCAAGTTACAGCGGATGATTTGAATACTTTTTATGAGGCTGGTTATGGAGAAAGACAAGTTTTGGAAATCATTTTAGGATTATCTCAAAAAATAATTAGTAATTATACTAATCATATTGCTAATACACCCGTAGACGCACCTTTTCAAAAATTTGCTTGGAAAAAAGAAACAATATAAATTAAATATTTGGATGTTTAGACCAAATGGTTTGCATCTTCTTATCAAGTAAGAAATTATCATCTAAAAAATTGTCGTGTAGAAGAGTATTATATCGATAATAAATTACTTAAAATTATAATACAAATGCAAAATAATAGAAGAAGTTTTATAAAAAACCTTGGAGTATTAGGAACTACATCAATGATGGCTCCTTCCATTGTGATAGGACAAACAAACACAAATACTATGAAAACAATTAAAAAAGAAAGACCAAAAGTTTTGTTTTTTGATGTTAATGAAACCTTATTGGATTTAACACAAATGAAACAACAGGTCGGTAAAGCTTTGAATGGCAGGGAGGATTTACTTTCTCTATGGTTTACAACAATGCTACAATACTCATTAGTCACTACTGCTAGTGGTCAATATGAACATTTTGGAAATATCGGTGCAGCTAGCCTACAAATGGTTGCCGCAAATAATGATATTACAATTACAGAACAAAAATCACGTGAAATAATTATTAACGCTCTTCGAGGTTTACCTGCTCATCCGGAAGTAAAAGAGGCTTTAGGTCAACTTAAGGAAAACGGATATAAACTAGTCTCTTTTACAAATTCATCTAATGAGGGTGTTAAAAAACAATTTGAAAGTGCTGGATTAACGGAGTTTTTTGATGAGCGATTAAGTGTAGAAGAGGTTGGAAAATTCAAACCATTTAGGGAAACTTATGAATGGGGAGCTAGAAAAATGGGAATTAAACCTAATGAAGCCATGCTAATTGCAGCACATGGCTGGGATGTAGCAGGTGCCTTATGGGCAGGTTGGAGAGCCGCATTTATCAGTCGACCAGGTCAACAAATTTTTCCATTAGCACCAACAACGGAAATTATTGAATCTGATTTAAAAAAAATAGCAGATCTCTTAATTAAATTGTAAGGAATAGCTATAAACGCGTAGAGTTTATGCATAAATGGATGTTTTAATAAATAATATAAAGAAAAACAAGACCATTATGAAGTTGAAAAATTCATGAATTATAAAATCTTTGTGATTTTGTAATAACTCTGTTGGTAAATTTAAAATTTTAATTTACATTTGTTTGTCATTATTTTGATGATTAAGTTATTTAAACACAACCTTACACTAAAATAAACCTTTTATTATGAAGCATATTTCAATATTTTTAACCCTAATTTGTTTAACCATTGGACAATTTTCATTTGCATGTGATTGTAATAGTCAAGATGAATTTAAGACTGTAGCTCCTACAACAGAATTTGTTGCCTTGGTTAAAGTGAATAAATATTTGACATATAAAAATATTTATGGGGAACAAATTCCAATTTCTATGGAAGTTGAAGTGGTTGAAATATATAAAGGAGAAGAAAAAAGAAGAAAAATTACCGTTTGGGGTGGAGATGTAAACATTTGTAGACCATTTTTAACTAAATTTAAAGAAGGACAACATTTTGTGATTGCTTTTAGTAAGGTTAATACAAACTCTCAAGAACCAACACATAAAGGAGAAAAAAGTTCAGATTATATTATTGAAAAATGTGGAGAGAGATGGTTGTCTGTTGATGATTCAAAAAAAACAGCAACTAATTGGATAACAGAAGACACTGTTACTTATGATTTGAAAGAGTTAAAAGCATTTTTTAGAAAAGAATAATTTTTTATTTAGTTTATAAATAGAACAATCTTAAAAGAGGTATTTTACCAATTTTAAGATTGTTTTTTTTTTGGCCCATTTAGAGTAAAATAATTTTATTAGTGTATAAAATCTTGATAAAAAGTCTCTATAAAAAATTATACTTATTATCTAACTTTAAAGTAGATTTCAAAAAAATGTTTTTATATTTGTTTAAATGGTTTAGTCATTTATATTTTTTAACTTACTATTTACATCAATTTACTATGGTTCTATGATTTAATGTCATTTTAAATAAAATTTATTATTTACTTCATATAAATAACTTAATGGAAAGCAAAACTAAAATACCTTATTTCCTTAAAGGTGGTAGTGAAATGGGAAATCTCATTAGAGCAAAAGATTGGAGTAAAACTCCCATAGGTGATCCACTTAATTGGCCACAAAGTTTACAAACTATGGTTTCGGTTATGCTTGAAAATCCATTTGGAATGTATATTGCTTGGGGAAAAGAATATACTCAAATATATAATGATGGATATCGTCCGATACTTGGCACAACCAAACATCCTGATGCATTAGGTAGTAGTACTAAACAAACATTTTCAGAAATTTGGGATATTATAGGATCTATGTTTGATGATGTCATGCGGGGAAAATCAGTAAGCTTTTCAGATTTCATGCTCCCATTAGATCGGAATGGTTATGTAGAAAATTGTTGTTTTGATTTTGCTTATAGTCCTATTAGGTTAGAAAATGGTGAAGTTGGAGGTGTTTTGGTAACCGTTACCGAAACTACCCATAAGAAAAAAGTTGATGAAGCAATATTAGATAGTAAGAATCAATTAGAGTTTGCTATTGAAGCAACACAATTAGGAACCTTTGACTATAACCCAATTACAAATACATTTACTGCAAACAATAGGGTAAAAGAATGGTTTGGTTTATCCAATGTAGATGAAATTAATCTGACAGATGCAATGAAAGCTATTGCAGCAGCAGATAGAGAAAGAGTTATAAATGCATTAATGTCTGTTTTACATTCTAATTCAGGTGAAATACTTGATTTAGAATACAGTATTATAAATCCAAATACGAACAAACAAATTACAGTGCATGCTAAAGGTAAAGTGTGGTTTAATGATGAACATATAGCTTATCGTTTAAACGGAACATTAGAAGATGTAACCGAAAAGGTAGTTGCTAGAGAAAAAATTAAGGAAAACGAACAAAACCTTCGATTAATGATTCTTCAAGCACCTATGGCTATTGCAATATTACGTGGTCATGATTATAAAGTAGAAATAGCTAATAAATTTGCTTTGGAACTTTGGGGAAGAACAGAAGAGCAAGTAATAGAATTACCGCTTTTTGAAGCAATGCCTGAGCTTTCGACTCAAGGAATAAAAGTTTTTTTGGATGATGTAGTAAAGACAAGAAATCGATTTGCTACACAAGAAATGCCGGTTCAAATAAAAAGAAACAACGTTTTAGAAACAGTATATATTAATTTTTCTTTTGATGCGCTTTACGATTTTGAAGGAAATGTTAATGGCATTATGGCTATTGGTTTTGATGTAACGGCTCAAGTTGCTGCAAGAATAAAAGTAGAGGAAAGTGAACAAAGCATTCGTGCATTAGTAGAAAGTGCTCCTTTCCCGATTGGTGTTTATGTCGGTAAAGAATTACGAATTGCTTTGGCTAACCAATCCATAATGGATGCTTGGGGAAAAGGAAATGATGTTGTTGGAAAATTATATACAGAAATACTGCCCGAACTCGAAAATCAACAAATATTTGAACAGCTTCAAGGAGTTCTTAGTTCAGGTATTGCCTTTCATGCTAAAAATCAACGTGTAGATCTTCTTATTGATAACCAATTAAGAGCTTATTATTTTAACTATAGTTTTACACCTTTATTTGATTCAACAGGAAATGTATATGCTGTAATGAACACGGCAGCTGAAGTAACAGAACTTCATGAAGCTAAACAGAAAGTAGAAGAAAGTGAAAAACGCTTTAGAGATTCTGTCGCACAAGCACCTCTTGGCATTGCTATTTTTAGAGGCAAAGACTTTATTACAGAAATGGCTAATAAAAATTATTTATTATTAGTTGATCGTAAGGAAGAAGAATTTATTGGCAAACCACTATTTGATGCTTTACCAGAAGTTAAAGACTTAGTAGAACCTTTGTTTCATGAAGTTATTCGTTCAGGAGAACCTTTTTATTCTCCAGAATTACCTGCTACTTTAAATCGTTATGGCAAGATGGAGCAAGCGTACTTTAACTTAGTATATCATCCTCTGAAAGAAGATAATGGTGAAATCTCAGGTATTATGGTTGTGGCAACTGAAGTTACCAATACTGTTAATGCTAAGCATTTATTAGAGGAAAGCGAAACCCATTTTAGAACAATGGTTATGCAGTCACCTATACCTATGACTATACTTAGAGGTAGTAATTACATCATTGAATCGGCCAACAAAGTAATGTATGAAAATATATGGCGAAAAAAAGAAAGTGATATTCTAGGAAGATCGATAATTGATGTTTTTCCTGAATTAAAGGAACAAAAATATCCTGAATTGTTACACAAAGTTTATTCCACAGGAATTTGTCATACTGAAAAAGAATCTGAAGCCTTTGTAATGGGTGATGATGGAATGAAAAAGTTTTATTTAGATTTTGAATATAAAGCACTCTACGGCCCTGATGAAAAGGTTTCTGGGATTATGATTACGGTTAATGATGTGACGGATAGAGTAGAAGCCAGATTGAGAATTGAACAAAATGAAGAACGATTAAATGTCGTTATTGATGCCAGTGAATTGGGTGTTTGGGAACTTAATGTAAAAACAAAAGAAACTATAAGTTCGAAGCGTTGTCAGGAGATTTTTGGTGTTTTTGAAGAGGAATATGTTCCACATACAGAATTATTGAGACATATTCATCCAGATGATGTTGAACCAAGAGAAAAGTCATACGAACTTGCTTATCAAACAGGAATTCTGCATTATGAAATAAGGATAAACTGGGAAGATGGTAGTACACATTGGATTGAAACAAAAGGAAAAGTTTTTTATGATACAGAAAATAAACCAGATAGAATATTAGGAACAAAACGTGATATAACGCAAGAAAAACAATTTCAACAGCAACTACTTGAACGTGAAGAAAAATTCCGTTTATTAGCCGATTCGATGCCACAACATGTTTGGACGGCTGATCCTGAAGGTAATTTAAATTATTTTAACCAATCTATAATCGACTTTTCAGGAATGAGTTTAGAAGAAATAGAAAAAAAAGGATGGTTGGATATAGTGCATCCAGATGATAGACCTTTAAACATTCATGAATGGACAACTTCAATTCAAACCGGTAAGGATTTCTTATTAGAACACCGATTTCGTAAATACAATGGTGAATATAGATGGCAACTAAGTAGAGCTATTCCGCAAAGAGATAAAGATGGTAAAATTACTATGTGGGTTGGAACCAGTACAGATATTCAAGACCAAAAAATGTTTGCTTATGAGCTCGAAAAACAAGTTACTGAAAGAACAAAAGAACTACATCAAAAAAACACAGATCTTGAAAAAATGAATAAAGAATTGCAGTCTTTTGCCTATATTTCTAGTCATGATTTACAAGAACCCTTGCGTAAAATTCAAACGTTTGCATCGCTATTAAATGAAAAGGAACATAAAAATCTGTCTGATTCAGGAAAAGATAAGTTTCATCGTATGCAAAAAGCAGCGAATAGAATGCAAACCCTTATTCAAGATTTATTAGCTTATTCAAGAACAAATACACAAGAGCGTATCTTTGAAAGAACTAACTTAAAAAACATTATTGACGAAGTTAAAGAAGATTTAAGTGAAGAAATATCCAAAAAGAAAGGAACTATTGAAATAGGACAAATGTGTGATGTAAAAGTGATTCCTTTTCAGTTTAGACAATTGCTTTTTAACCTTGTAAGTAATGCGTTGAAATTTGCTAAAGACAATCATCCTCCAATTATAAGAATTGATGGTGAAATTGGTTTAGGATCAAAATTCAAAAATAAAAAATTGGTAAAAGACGCTACTTATTGTCACATACAATTTACAGACAACGGAATTGGTTTTGAACAAGAATACAGTGAAAAGATATTTGTAGTGTTCCAACGTTTGCACGGAAAAGAAGAATATAATGGAACCGGAATTGGTCTTGCTATCGTTAAAAAAATTATTGAAAACCATAAAGGTGTCATTGTTGCAAAAGGAGAGCTAAACAAAGGAGCTACTTTTGACATTTATATTCCCTCTTAACTAATAAAATATGCAATATAAACCACAAAATTACAATTCGCTTTCACCCTATTTAATTGTAGATGATGCTGATAAGTTAGTTAAACAACTACTTTTAATTTTTGAAGCCAAACAATTGAGGAGATATGATCATGAAAATGGAAGAATTGCTCATGTTGAATTGCAATTAGATGACAGTGTATTGATGATTAGTAACAGTACAGCAAACTATCCAGCTCACACTACTATGCTACATTTTTATGTTCCAGATGTTTTTAAAACCTTTGACTTGGCTATCAAAAATGGCTGTGAGCTCATAGAAAAACCTATAAATAAAGGAGATGACCCAGATACTAGAGGTTCATTTTATGATTTAGCAGGTAATTATTGGTCGATTAGCACACAACAATTTTAAGATCTTATCTTAGTATTTTCATTGTAATACAAAAATAAATGACAAATGTAAAATCATTTTCTGTTGCTGATATTGCTATTAATAGATACGAGATTCATTCCGGAAAACCCACAATTGTTTTTTTACACGATTCTTTAGGTTGCATCGAATTGTGGAGAGATTTTCCAGAAAGAGTAGGAGCTTTGACCCAATGCAATGTACTTGTCTATGACCGACAAGGCTATGGAAAATCCTGTGGTTTCTCGTATGAAAAAAGAGAAAACAACTATTTAGAATTGGAAGCCGATATTTTAATTGATTTATTAAACTTTTGGAATATTGAGCAACCTATACTTTTTGGGCATAGTGATGGTGGTTCGATTGCGTTGTTAGCTGCTGCCAAATATCCCGAAAAAATACAAGCCATCATCACAGAAGGTGCTCATGTTTTTGTAGAAAATATTACGATAAATGGTATTAAACAAGCGATTACACTTTATGATACAGCTGATTTAAAAACCAAATTGGAAAAGTACCATGGAAACAATACAGAAGCTATGTTTTGGGCTTGGGCAAACACTTGGACCACTGAAGAATTTCGTACTTGGAATATAGAACACTTTTTGCCCGCTATCCAATGTGCGACTTTGATAATCCAAGGAGAACAAGATGAATACGGTACTTTAAAACAAGTGGAAAGTATAATTGAGCAGGTGAGTGGTACTACTGAAAAATTAATTATTCCTAAAATTGGACATACACCTCATAAAGAAAATCCTGAAGTTGTTTTGGAAAAAGTAAAACTGTTTATTCAAAAAGTCCAGAAAGTTTAAAAGAGTTGATATATCTAGAATTGGTAGTTTTTCTGTCTCCAATTTAATTTTAATTCGGTTTGATTTTGGTTTAACTTTTTATAAACATACGTTAAAATACTATTAATCTTTCACAATTAAATTGTGTACAATTTAATTAGTCTTTACATTTGCATTGTCAAACTTAGAATATGAAAGATCCATTACATTTAAGCGAACAAGTTTGTTTTCCTGTTTATGCTTTTGCTAAGGAAATCATTAATCAATATAGACCTTTTTTGGACGAATTGGACTTGACCTATCCACAATATTTAGTGTTATTGGTTTTGTGGGAACAGCAAGAGCAAACGGTTAACGAGTTAGGTGATAAATTAAAATTGGATAGTGGAACTTTGACTCCTTTATTAAAAAGAATGGAACTTAAAGATTTTGTAGCTAGAAATAGGAGCACAGTGGACGAACGAATTGTGCTGATAACCTTAACTGAAAAAGGTAAGTTGTTAAAAGATAAAGCGGCTTGTATTCCAACAAAATTGATGCAAGCGATGGATGTTTCTGTAGAAGATTTGATAGTTTTAAAAAACATTATTAGTAAAATTTCAAAAAAATAAAGATGAAAACATTGTATTCAACAAAAGCTACTGCAACTGGTGGTAGAAACGGACAAGTAAAAAGTGAAAACGGAATTCTAGATTTAGAAGTTAGAATGCCAAAAGGATTGGGTGGAGCAAATGATGATTATGCAAATCCAGAAATGTTATTCGCAGCTGGTTATTCCGCTTGTTTTGATAGTGCCTTAAACTTAGTTATAAAAAAAGAAGGTATTGCTACTGGAACAACTACAGTTACTGTTAATGTTAGCATCGGTTCGAATGATGCTGGAGGTTTTGGTTTAGCAGCTGAATTGCATGCCAATATTCCAGGGGTAACTTTAGAAGTAGCACAAGGTTTGATAGAAAAAGCACACCAAGTTTGTCCTTATTCAAATGCTACGAGAGGAAATATGCCAGTAAAATTGACAGTTTCTAACGATTAATTAAATAGTATTCAAATAATATATAAATAAAAATGGGTTTAATAGAAGATTTAAATTGGAGACATGCTGTAAAAGCCTATGATTCTTCAAAAAAAGTTAGCAAAGAAGATATTGATAAAATTGTAGAAGCTGCACGATTAGCACCTAGCTCATCTGGACTACAACCTTTTAAAGTGGTAGTAGTTGAAAATCAAGAATTAAAAGAAAAGTTAGTAAAAGGAGCTCTGAATCCAGAATGTATGCGCGATTGTTCACATGTGATTATTTTTGCAGGTTGGGATCGTTACACTGCGGCACGAATTGACAAAGTATATAATCATACTACCGATGAACGAGGTTTAGAAAGAGGTCGTTTTGATAGTTATACTGATAAATTAAAAGAGATTTATGTAGCACAAACTGCTGAAGAAAATTTCGCACATATTGCGAGACAAACCTATATATCTTTAGGTTTAGCATTAGCACAAGCAGCAGAATTAAAAGTAGATAGTACTCCGGTAGAAGGATTTGATAATACTCATATCGACGAAGTATTGGAATTAAATAAATTGGGTTTAAAAAGCGTTTCGTTAATGTATGTAGGTTATGCTGATACACCAAACGATTGGATTGCACCCATGAAGAAAGTGCGAACTCCTAAAGAAGAATTTGTACTTGAATTCAAATAAGAAATAAAACACAACATGTTGGTTAGTATAGAGTTGTGTTTTATTGACAAATCCTGAATCTTAACAAAGTTTAGATTCAGGATTTTTATTTTTTATTAGTGTGTTTTTTCATATCATCTAATCCCCATTGGTCTAAACTTCTTAGAATAGGTTCTAGTGATTTTCCTCTTTCACTTAATGTATATTCTACTTTAGGAGGTACCACAGGAAATATTTTACGGTCTACCAAATTATCTTTTTCTAATTCTCTTATTGTTTGTGTGAACATTTTGTTAGATATTCCGGCAACACTCTTTTGCAATTCCCCCGAACGCAAAGGACCTTCAAGCAGATGAAATAATAAAAGAGGTTTCCATTTATTTCCTATTAAAAGCATGGTGTGATTTAATGGACAATCTATATTTTTTAGCATTATTTTTTATGTTTAAACATTTGTAAATGAACAAATAACCCCTTTAGGTAACTATAGTACTTTATAGTAAGTTATTGTCATAGTGGCAAATATAGTTTAATTTTGCATTATTAAATAAAAAAAAAGAAATTATGAAAGATCAATATCCAAAATCGTTTTCTCATATTGGAATAACCGTTCCCAATATTAATGATGCTGTAAAATTTTATTCTGAAGTTATGGGTTGGTATGTTATTATGGAACCTTCCACTGTTAAAAAAGAAGCCGAAACTGCCATAGGTCAAATGTGTAAAGATGTTTTTGGAGATGATTGGGAATCTTTTGAAATTGCCCATCTATCTACATCAGATGGAATAGGAATAGAGTTGTTTTCTTTTCCTCATGGTGTAAAAGAAGCTCCTGCTTTTAATCCATTTAATACTGGTCTATTTCATTTTTGTATTCAAGATCCTAACATAGAGACTTTAGTTGCAAAAATTGTTGCTCATGGAGGAAAACAACGTATGCCTATTCGTTCTTATTATCCTAATGATAAGCCATATCAAATGTGTTATGTAGAAGATCCTTTCGGAATTGTTTTTGAAGTTTACACGCACAGTTATGAACTCACGTATTCTTCGGGTGCTTATGCTAAATAAATTATTTCATATTTTACAAGACTATTTATACCAAATACATTGTTTGTTTCAATAAGCAAAGTTTTTGGTTTGTTAACTGTTTTTATATGCAATAGACTCATTTTTTTTATTTTTTTCCAAAAAAAATATAATGTAATCATTAATAATTTATACACAAGATATTTGATTTATTTAATTATATAACATCTTTAAAATTAAATATCTTATCTCAATTTACGTTAAACTTACTTCGATTAAAATAGCTTTAATGTTAGCTAGCTTACATTTATTTTAGAGTTTATCAGGTATTTTTGAAAGAAAAAAAATGCTATGATTAAGAAATTTTTAGGAATATTGGTAATTGCTTTTTTATTTTCTTGCGAAAAAGAAGGTATCTATACATCTGATGTAGCTCAAAAACAATTGAATACTGTAAATCCAAACGAACAAATTACGACATTAAAAAGCGGTGTTTTTAGTCCAACTTCAGGAATTACTGTAATGGGTGAAGCCGAAATTAATCAACAAGGGAATTTACGTTTTGTATCGTTAGAAAATTTTTCTATTTCAGAAGGTCCTGATTTAAAAGTGTATCTATCTACAAGTGATGCTCCTACAACATTTGTAAACTTAGGTAATTTGTCAACTAGTCAAAACTACGTTATTCCACATGAAGTTGATTTGCAAGTATATAATTATGTGTTAATTCATTGCCAACAATACAATCATTTGTTTGCCATTGCTTCTTTAAATTAATGATTTATGAAAAAGATATTATTTGTAATTTTAGTTTTAGGAAGTTTTGCAATGCAAGCACAAGGTTGTAGTGATGCGGGATTTTGTTCTGTAGGCAATTCATTTACTGACGAATTGAGTACTGCTAAAAATCAACTTGACTTTGGGGGTATAATAGGAGGAGGAGCTGCTGATATTTTATATATATCACCATACATTACTTACACAAGAAATTTTTCATCATCCTTTTCTATGAGTGCCAAAGTTACTTATTCACAAGCTGATGGTGATTTTGGTACAAGAGGTCAGTTTGGAGATGCTTTTTTGACAGGAAATTATAAGTTTAAAGAACAGAATAGTAAAACTTGGAGTACAATATTGGGATTTAAATTTCCGTTTACAACTTCTAATGCTAAGATAAATGACATTTCCTTGCCTTTAGATTATCAAGCTAGTTTAGGAACTTTTGATTTGATTGCTGGTTTAGGCTTGAAGTACAAAAAGTGGTTTTTTAATACAGCTATTCAAATTCCGGTTTTTAACAACAATAAGAACTCTTATTTTGATGAATATTCGGCTTCCAACGATTTTACTTCCACCAATTTATTTGAAAGAAAACCTGATGTATTATTTAGAACGACTTATACAATCAATACCAATAAAAAGTTCACTTTTAAGCCCAACCTACTTTTCATTTATCACTTAGGTGAAGATAGTTACGAGAATATTTTTGGAAATAGAACCACAATTGAAAACTCAGATGGTTTAACACTTAATGGAAATTTGATTACTGGTTATGCCATTTCACAAAACAAAAGTATTGAGTTAACCTTAGCAACACCATTTGCAGTAAGAGAAAAGCGACCAGATGGATTAACACGTTCGTTTACAGCAGGATTGATATATAAGTATGCTTTTTAATTTTATTCATACAATCGCAATCGATTCTTTAGGTAATTTATTTCGTTAAGCAATTGATTTTCTTTTTCTTGTAAACTTAAAATAATATCAATACCTTCTTTGTTGATGTTTAATTCATTGTGTAGACGTATAATTTTTTCAAGGGTTGCCAATTGATTTCTGTCCAAATACATTTGTTCTTCTTGCACAATAATTTCGACCAAACCATAAGCTTCTAAATCTTGAATAAAATTGGTTTCTATTTGATATTCTTGACAAAATACGTCTACTATAATTAATTCTTTCGTTTCCATATTGTTTTATTTTTGGGCTACTTTAGCTAATTCATTAAACAGTTCGGTTTCTTTTTCAGAAAGATTTTTAGGAATAACAACGTTGTAAGTAACGTATAAATCTCCAAATTGTCCTTCTTTTTTATACACTGGGAAACCTTTTCCTTTCAAACGAACTTTTGTACCGTTTTGCGTTCCTGCAGCCACTTTTAGTTTTAATTTAGTTGCTTTAAAATCACTAATAGTAACATCACCACCTAAGACAGCAGTGTATAAATCTAAATCGTGTGTAATGTACAAATCATTACCAACACGTTTGAAAGCAGTAGTATTTACAATTGAAAAAGTAATATATAAATCACCATTAGGACCATTATTGGTTCCTGGTCCACCATAACCGTTAATTTTAATGGTTTGTTGGTCTTCAATCCCTGCAGGAATAGTAATTCGAATGCTTTTTCCGTTTACAGAAAATTCCTTTTTATGGGTTGTGTAAGCTTCTCTAATATCCAATTGGAGTTGGGCTTGAATATCTTGTCCGCGATATCTAGGCTGACTCCGTCTGCCACCAGTTCCTTGATTACCAAACATAGAAGAAAAGAAATCTGAGAAATCTTCTCCTTCAAAACTACCACCAGCATAAGATTGTTGTTGGCTGCCATTTGCGTATTGTCGTTGTTGCTGTTGTTGTTTGTATTTTTCGTATTCTTCTCCTTTTTCCCAATCTTTACCATACTTATCGTATTTCTTTCTCTTTTCGGGATTACTCAAAACTTCATTTGCCTCATTGAGTTGTTGAAATTTGGCATGAGCTTCTTTATCATTTGGATTAATGTCTGGATGGAGTTTTCGAGCTAGTTTTCGATAGGCTTTTTTAATTTCATCACTAGTTGCATTTTTTGTAATGCCTAAGACTTTGTAATAATCAATAAATTCCATAAAATTTGTAAATTAAACAGTTTTAAATCGCTTAAAGTGTTTGGTTAAATTTACGAAATTCTATGGAATTTAGGCCTTAAATGCTTGTTAATAATTATAGTATGTTCTTAACCACATAATACACAACTATAAAAAGGATAACTGTTCCAAAGCAACCCAATTTGGCTTTTTTGGCAGTAAATAAGGCAGCGAAGAATGCGATTAGGTTTTTCATAGGTTTAAATTATAAGATTTAAATAATTCATTAAAAGAATCAGACCAATTGCCCCAATTCCAATCTTTTTCATTGTGTTTTAGAATTTCTAAAACAATTTTGATATCCTTTTCATTTTGAAAAGAAAAAATAGTTTTACTTAAATGAAAATAGTTAAATGCTGTATTTTTATTTTTTAGTCTTTCTAATATAACTTCACTAGTATCAATAAATTTTTCCTTTTCTGCTATTTCTAAGAAAGCTTGCATACTGAAAGAATCCATTAATTTAATTCTATTGATACAAATATTTTCTAATTTTGAATAGTTATTGTCTTTAATTATAGATAAAATTAACGGGTAAATTTCAAATAATTCATTTGCATTATAATCTTCATAATAAACATAAATAGGATCTTTAGAAAGTAATTTTTCTGAAAATATATTTGATGCTTCAATTGGGTTATTTTCAATTAGTTTCTTAGCAATTTTGGTATTTATATATCCTTTTCTCTGAAAAATTTCTTTGTACAAATCTAAATAGAGTGAAGAATAGTATTTTGAAGTGGATTTAAACACCTTATTTATAATACTGTCATTTTCTTTATAATTGATTATTTCATATAATAAATTCTTTGACTTTTCATTTTGAAAGCTGGCAATTGCTTTAAAATAATTTTCAGATTTTTCAACATTTTTATAAGAAAGTAAAAAATCCCAAAATGATTCATCATTAAAGACAGCAATAGCCTCAAAAGCTTTTTCTCTTAATTGTATGAACTTTGGAATGTCTTTTTTGTTTTTGTAGGCTGCTAATGCTAATATAGCAACATCATTTTGGTCATTGAAAGCTAATTTTCTGATTTTACTGTAGTTTGAAACATCTGCATTATTATTGTACAAAGCATAACCCAAAAGCGAATAGTTATTTTTGTTTGAAATGATTATGTGATTAAAATCTTTTGTTTTTGAATTATAATAATTTAAATCTTCTTTGTCTAGCTTATTATAATAATGTTGATTAGAAACTCTATCATATAATAAATAAGCAAAAGATTCTTGAGAAACAATACAACCTTCTTTTATATAAATTTTATGTTCATCATTTAATGCTTTTTTAAGTAGTTGGTTTAAATTTTTATATTTCAATTCAACTAAAGCAATTAATGCTAATGCTTTAATCTGATTATTTTTTGATTTTGATAATTGAATTAATTCTTTTGTGGTTGCTTTTTCTTTTAGTTCATTGAATTTCGAAACATTATTAAACTCAAAATCTGTTTCAAAATATTCCATTTCAGAATTCACAAGTTGACTTACGATTGAATCTATTTCACTTCTTATTTTTTGAGAATAAGTAATTGAATTTATTAAAAATATGAAATAAAATATTTTTCTCATTTGAAATACTTTACATTGATTACAAATGCGATAATTAATAAAGGAACACAGAACACAAAATACAAACCAAAAAATTGTAACAGAGAAACACCTAATATTACAAAAAAGATAAAGAATATTTTATGCTGATGCTTTTTCATTATTAATACTTCCCATTTAACAATTCTCCACCAATAGCAGATTTTGCTTCAATTCCGATTTTTTTCATCATTTCATAAGTCGTACAAACTGCTGCTGAAGTCACAGGAATTCCACATTCCGCTTGAATTAAATCAATGGCTTCCAAAGAAGGCATTTGCACACAAGCAGAAGCTACTAAAACATCAACATCAGTCAAGTCTAATTGTTTGTAGATTTCCAATAAATTCATTGGATTTTGAGCCGCAACTTCCAAATTATCTGGAATTTCCAAAGCAATGCTTTGTTTTACTTTAATACCTTGATTTTCAATGTAATCTACAACCATATCCGTTAAAGGTCTCATGTAAGGTGTAATTATCGAAATTTGTTTCGCACCTAAAACTTTTAAACCGTTAATCAAAGCTCCCGCTGATGTTACAATAGGAGTAGGGAAATCATTTGCTATGGTTTCTTGATGTAAATTCACTTCTGAAACACAATGATAACCTCTTCCCATACTCATAATAGCAACCAAACAAGCATAACCCATAACGTCAACATGAGCATCTGATAATTCTTGTGTACATTTTAAACTCATAGCATCCATTGCTTCCAATTCTTCTTTCGTTACTTTTTTCATTCGCATTCTACTGCTATGAAAGGTAAAGCGTTCTGGAAGTATAGTTTCTCTCGAACGGAAGATTGCTGGTATTTCGGTTTCCATCGTTACGTTTGAGGATGGAACTATTTGGCCTATTCTGTATTTTTTCATTTTGATTTATTTTAACGCAAAGACGCTAAGTATTTCGCAAAGTTCGCAAAGATTTTATCTGAAAACTAAAAACTGAGCACTGAACACTATTTTATATTTCCTTAACTGTATTTTCTATTGAACCAATTCCTTCCACAGTGCATTTCACTACATCACCATCTTTTAACCATTCTTGTGGATTTCTTCCTGCTCCAACTCCTGCTGGTGTTCCTGTTGCTATGATGTCTCCAGCTTCTAAGGTGAAAACTGTACTTAAATCTTCAATCAAATCATTGATGTTGAAGAGCATGAATTTAGTGTTTGAATTTTGTTTTTCAACGCCATTTACAGTCAATGACAAATTCAAATTGTGTGGGTTTTCTATTTCGTCTTTGGTTACTAAAATGGGTCCCATTGGTGCAAATGTATCTTGCCCTTTAGAAACAATCCATTGTCCGGAACGACGACAATCTCTTGCTGAAATATCGTTGATTACTGTATAACCAAATACATAATCCATTGCTTCAGATTTAGAAACGTATTTTCCTTTTTTTGAGATGATTACGGCCAATTCTACTTCCCAGTCTAATTGATTAGTTAGTTTTCTATTTAATAAAATATTTGTATTGGTTGCTGTAACTGTTGTTGGAGGTTTTGAGAAGATAACAGGTTGTTGTGGCAACTCATTAGAAGTGTCTAATGTACGAGCACTTTCAGCGACGTGTTCTGTATAATTTAAACCAATTCCGATTACATTTTTTCTAGGTTTTGGAATAGGTGCAAGGAACGTAACCTCGTCCATTTTATACGATATTTCTTCAAAGTCAACTTCGCGAGTATCTTCAATTAAATTGTTGATTTCTTCAATGATTTCATAACCTAAATCAATTAAATCCAACATATCATCTGGTAATGGGAAGTTGCAAATGTTTCCAAAATCTTCCATATCGACAACTAAGTTGTTGTGGATGAATCCTAGTCTTGGTTCTGTATCTTGTGTTTTGTAAGTAAGTAGTTTCATATTTTATTTTTAAACCATAAAGGTATTAAGGTTCATTAAGTTTTGTTTTTTTTGAAATTATTATTGCAATTGATTTCCATTATTTTCTTCTAACACTCTTGATTGGAATAAGCCTAGTTTTTCAATTACAGGTAAATCGTTGAAATTGAATAAGCAAGCGTCTTCAGTTTCGGATAAATTATGGTGTTCGTGCCAAGCCCATGAAGGAACACAGAAAATATCACGTTCTTTCCAATCGTAGCGTTTTCCGTCTATGATAGAATAACCTTTTCCTTTGGCACATTGATACACAAATGAACCTGTGTGTTTGTGGGCTTTTCCTTTAAATCCTGCTGGTAATAATTGCATGGAAGCTCCCATGGTTTGCATCACATGTCCACCTGTTAATGGATTGGAATACTGCATAAAAATTCCATCAAAAGGATTGATTTCATTAATTTGAGCAGCTTCTACCAAAGCTGGATAGACTTTCTTCCAAGAATATTTGAACAATGGAGAATAAGGTTTGTTCCAAACTTTATCTGCGGGAATGATTCCAGCTGTTCCGTAGTTTATTGGTGAATGATTTAAAGGCACTTCCAAAGGTTGTTTGCCATCATAAACGGCATAATCGTTAGCTTCTAAAGCATTGACTAACGGAATATCTAAACCATCTTGCCAAATACAAGTTTTCCCACTAGCATCAACTCCATGTTCGTGCCAAGTGGAATTAGGTGTAATTACAAAATCGTTGACTTCAAATGTGATTTTGTTCCCATCCACAACTGTGTAACCTCCTTCACCTTCCATTATAAAACGTAGGGCAGAAGCCTTGTGTCTGTGAGCCGAAGTACTTTCACCTGGACGCGTAACTTGTATTCCAGAATACAACCAACCTACAGCAGCTGCAACGTCTTTTCGCTTATCGTTTACTAAATAAACTACTCGTCTTCCTGCTTGTTCTGGTGTGACTAATTCGGATGATTTTAAAACTAAATCCCGTAAATCATCATATTTCCATAACATAGGAACTGAATTGGACTTTGGTTCCCATGGTTCGATATCGTTGGCAACTGTCCATAAAGCACCAGCTCCTAAGGATTCTAATTCTTTGTAATAGGCTTTAAGTTCATCAGAATCTTGAACTCTAGCTCTTCCGTATTGATCGTCTGAATGGTTTTCGTTCATGGTTTATGATTTAAACCTGACAGGTTTTGGAAACCTGTCAGGTTTGTTATTTCTTATTAAATTTCTCATGATTATCGATAAACGTAATCTTTCGAGTTGGAGCAATATTTACTCGTAAATCAAAGATATCGAATCTGTTGTAATGTCCCAAAATATCGTGCATTTGTTTGGGTTGGATGCATTTTTCTAAATCAATTTCCGCATAAACAATTCCTTCGTCATCGATTAGAGGTTCTCCGATAGTTGCTCCATTAGGACCAATAAATCCTGAAAAAGCAGAATTTTTGCGTGTTAATACTTCATCCACATTCGGAACATCTTCGCGTAAAGCATCCATTATTTCTTTTGAAATTGTTGAACAAGATACAATTGTAAATAACTTTCCTTCAAAGGAATGTGCTGCTGCTCTAATCTTAATCGCTTCAGCCATATTGTAATCGGGTGGAGCAACTGGTAAGGAAATGTAATTGGCAATATGCACTAATTCTCCTTGAGAAAGTAGCGTAAAACGTGCCAAAGTATTAGTGTTTTCTCCACAAGCTAATGTTCCAATTGGTCCAACTTCAGTATCATAAACTTTTAACGAAGAACCATCACCTGAAGACCAAGTTAACTTTTCAGCCCAAGTTGGAACGAGTTTTCTATGTTTTCCGATAAGTTTTCCAGTGTTATCAATAATTAGATTGGTGTTGTAAATTTCTCCATACGAATTTCCACGTTCGTTAATTCCAATTACGATATGCATATTGAAATCTTTAGCGGCTTGAAATAAAGGTTGCATAGAAGCATCATCCGTTTTTACAGAACATTTGTATAATTTCTCATACCATTTACTACCTTGTACAGGTGTCATAATCCAATTCCAATAAGGATAACCTGCTACAAAAACTTCTGGGAAAGCAATTAATGTCGCTCCATTTTGACTAGCTTCTTTGATGAAACCAATAGCTTTTTCAATAGTTTTTTCTACATCAAGAAAAATGGGTGAAGTTTGTACGGTTGCGGCTTTGAATTTTTTGAAGTCCATAATTGTATTAAGGTTGGAGTATTAAGTATTAAGACTGAATATATTCTGAAATTTTTTCTTTCATTTCTTCTGAAAAAGATTCGGCTTTTATATCATTTCTATTTTCATTGAAAGCTACGTTTACTAAAGTAACTTCTCCTTCTAAACAGGTTTTTCCTTCTTCATCTTCAAATATAAATCCGCAAAGAATGGATGCTCCTCCAAGATTTTTTACCCAAAGTTTTTTTGTTAGTATTTCTCCTAAACGAGCTGCTTTTTTGAATTGAACTTTTAAATCAACTGTTGGAATACCATTGGTTTCATGCATTTTTGAAAAGGGTCTTTCTAAAGCTTCTTCAAACCAATCTTCTACTAAATCGTTTAGCATTTCTAGAAACCTTGGATAAAAGACAATTCCAGCATAATCGACATGCTTGAATTTGATTTTTTCTTGTTTTGTGAATATTTGATTCATTCTTTTATTTTTTTGCCACAGATTACACTGATTAGCACGGATTTTTATAACTATTTACTTCTCTTTATTAATGGTCTAGCCCAGATAGGAACGGCATCCTTTTTTGTCTCGTTCAAAAACGAGATAAAAAAGATATAGTGGATAGCTGGATTAGCTTCTAAAACTTCTCTACACTGGCTCTTTTCCAAAAGTACAAAAAATCTTGAGGAACAGTTTCTTCTTTTAACAAACAACCAGTTACTAAATCTGGGAAAATTTGTGCAAAGGTTTCTACTTTGTTTCTATCGATTCTTGTTGTAATTACGTCTCTAGTCACTAAATCGGGATGCATTATTCCGGCTGACGCCATTAAATCTACAGCACTTTTAACAGTTTCTTGTTGAAATCGTGTTACACGTATGCTTTTATCTTCTGGAACTAATCCTTTCATTAAGGATGGATTTTGCGTGGCAACTCCAGTTGGACAAGTGTTTGCATGACATTCTAATGCTTGAATACAACCTAGAGCAAACATCATTCCTCTCGCTGAATTACATAAATCTGCTCCTAACGATAGATTTCTAATAATGTCAAATCCTGTTATGACTTTACCTGAAGCTATGATTTTGATTTGATTTTTAATTCCAAATCCGTTCAAAGCATCATGAACAAAAGCAACTGCATCTCTCAAAGGCATTCCCACATGATCTGAATATTCTTGTGGAGCAGCACCAGTTCCACCTTCACCACCATCCACACTAACGAAATCTAGATACGTTTCTGTTTCAACCATGGCTTTGCAAATAGCTATAAACTCTGACTTGTTTCCAATGCAAATCTTTATTCCAATAGGTTTTCCTCCTGACTTTTCTCGCAACAATTTTATAAAATCCATTAACTCTAATGGAGTAGTGAAAGCGGAGTGAGTTGGTGGAGAAATAATGTCATGTCCTTTATTTACTAAACGAATTGCTGCAATTTCATCGGTTACTTTTTCTTTAGGTAAAATTCCTCCATGACCAGGTTTTGCACCTTGTGAGAACTTGATTTCGATCATTTTTACTTGGTCTAAAATGGCTCTTTTTTCAAATTCATCTACATTGAACGTGCCATCAAAATTTCGACAACTGAAATAACCTGTTCCTATGTTCCATACCACATCACCACCTTGTAAATGATATGGAGATAATCCACCTTCACCAGTATTATGAAAAAAACCACCTCTTTTAGCACCTTCATTCAAAGCTATAATTGCATTTTTACTCAAAGAACCAAAACTCATGGCACTTATATTAAATAAACTAGCTTCGTAAGGCTTTGTACATTGTGAAGAACCAATTTTAACTTTAGGTTTGTGTTGTGCTTCCGAAAAAGGAATGGAACGAATACTATGATTAATCCACTCATAACCATCATCATAAACGTCTAATTGTGTTCCAAAAGGCATAGAATCTACTTCTTTTTTACTTCTATGATACACTATATTTCTTTGTAGACGATTAAAGGGTTTTCCATCTGTGTCTGTTTCAATGAAATATTGACGCATTTCTGGACCAATAGCCGATAAAATATAACGCATACGTCCTAATAATGGAAAGTTTCTTCGAATGGTTCTATCTGAAAAATACATATCGTACAATCCCATAATAATTAATGGAATTAATATGAGTAATAGGAAACTGAACTTCCAATTCACATAAGTTAATATGGCTGTAAGTGATAGAAATGTGAAACTAACTACTAAAAAGGTTTTTCTCATTTTTTATTTTTTAGATTCTGAAACGAGTTCAGAATGACAAACTTGAAATTATTTTAATTTAAATCTTTGAATTTTACCTGTTTCTGTTTTGGGTAAGGTATCTAAATAATTTATTACTCTTGGATATTTGTAAGGTGCCGCTACATCTTTGAACCACTGTTGAATAGATTTTGTTAATTCATCAGAAGCTTTATCTTTTTCTTTCAACACAATATGCGCACAAACCAACATTCCTCGTTCTGAATCAGGTAAACCTACAACAGCACATTCTAATATATCTTCATGGGTTAAAAGTACGGATTCTACTTCAATTGCCGCAATATTATAGCCTGAAGAAATAATCATATCATCACCTCGAGCTATGAACCAAAAGTACCCTTTTTCGTCTTTTTTAAATATATCACCCGTAATGTTCCAACCGTTTTGAACGTAAGCTCTTTGTTTTTCTTCTCGATTTAGATATTTACAACCTGTAATTCCTTTTACAGCTAATTTCCCTGGTTGATTTGCTGGAAGTTCGTTTCCGTTTTCATCAATAATTTTAGCTTCATATCCTAAAATGGGTAAACCTGTTGCTCCAGGAACCATATTTTCTTCGTTGGATGAAATGAAAATATGCAGCATTTCGGTTGCACCAATTCCGTCAATGATTTTTAAACCTGTTGCATCATACCAATCTTGCCAAACTTGTAAAGGCAAAGTTTCTCCAGCTGAAACGCATTTTCGTAAACTGGAAACATTGAATTCATTTAATTTTGTGGTTAAAACCCTCCAAGCTGTAGGTGCTGTAAAACAAATCGTTATTTTATATTCTTCAATAGCTTTTAAAAGCAAATCTGGACTCGGTTTTTCGATTAAGAAAGTAGAAGCTCCGAAATACATTGGAAATAAAACCAATCCACCTAATCCGAATGTAAAGCCTAATGGTGGACTTCCTATGAAAATATCCTCTTTTTTAGGTTGTAAGGAATAAACTGGAAAAGCTTCACAAATATTCAAAACATCTTTATGATAATGAGCTGTCATTTTTGGCAAACCAGTTGTTCCTGATGTGAAACCAATTAAACAAACACTATCTGCTTTAGAATGGTAATTATCAAAAGTCTTAGGTTTTGTGGTCATTAGTTTGTCTAAATCACCATTTCTGTAAAAGCTTTTCTTTTGTAGAAAATTTGAATTTACTTGGTTCATTTCATCGGCTAAATCACTGTCACAAATTGCAATTGATATTTCTGCACAATCTATTATGGTTGTTAATTCTTTGGCACGAAGTAGAGGCATAGTTGCTACGACAATTCCACCAGCTTTTAAAATAGCAAACCAACAAGCGACCATCATGGGATTATTCGCTGAACGTAACAAAACACGATTGCCAGAAACTAAACCTAAATTATCCACTAAAACATTAGCAATTTGGTTGGCTTTTTTGTATAAGTCATTATAAGTCCAAGTTTCTTCAAATGTTCGAATGCAAATGGCATCACCATTTCCGTTTTTAACATGATTGTCCAACAAACGTTCGACACAATTTAGCATTTCAGGATGTTCAAATTGAGGTAAATCACACAAATAATCAGGTTGTAAGTCTATGCTTGGTAGATTATCGTGAGCGAAATTGTCTTCGTAATGTCTCATAATTCCTAATTCCTAATTCGTAATTATTTCTTATTGCTTTTCGGTTTCAATGCTTTTTTCATGCCTTCATTTTGTTTTCTGTCAGAAGCTTTTAATGGATATAAATGCGAAATTCCCATTTTGTATTGATTTGAAATGTCTTCTGCTTGAAATTTTTCGTAAGCTTGAGCATTTCTAACGAAATATGGATCTAATAGTAAAGGTCTGCCTAATGCTACTAAATCAGCTCTTCCGTTAAGAATTATAGTGTTTATTTGGTCAATATCTTGAATGTAACCTGCAGTTATGGTTGGAACGTGAACTGTATTTTTAATAGTGTCTGAAAAAGGAGTTTGCCACATTCTACCTGTTTGTGGTTTTTGATGCGCTACAGTATTTCCTGTAGAAACATTAATAATGTCTGCTCCAGCGTTTTTGAAAGCGGTTGCGATAGTTAAAACATCTTCTTCAGAAATTCCATTTGCTGCCCAATCTGTTGCTGAAATTCGAACTGACATTGGTTTTTCTTTCGGGAAAACATTTCGCATTGTCTTGAAAACTCGTAAAGGAAACTTTAATCTGTTTTCAATACTTCCTCCAAATTCATCTGTACGAATATTTGTTAAAGGTGAAAGGAATGAAGCTAGTAAAAATCCGTGATGTGCTTGTAATTCAATCATGTCAAATCCAGCTTTATCAGCATTTTTTGTGGCTAGAACAAATTGCTCACAAACCAAATCCATGTCTTCCAATGCCATTTCTTTTGGTGTTGGAAAGTTACCATTGAAGGGAATAGGAGAAGCAGAAAGTAATTCCCATTTATCTTTTAAATCTTCGGTTTCCCAAGGTTTTTTTGTAGCCCCTTTTCGACCTGAATGGCCTAATTGAATTCCGATTTTTGTTTGTGTGTTTTGATGAATAAAATCATTAATTCGTTTCCATTCAACTATTTGATTTTCATTATATATACCAGCACAACCTAAAGTTATGCGTCCATTTTCTGAAACAGCAGTCATTTCGGTTAAAATTAATCCCAAACCTCCAATGGCACGAGAAATATAATGTTGGAAATGCCAATCGTTCACCAATCCATTTTCTGCTGAATATTGTCCCATTGAAGACATTGCGATTCGGTTTTGCAGTTCTAAATCACGAAGTTTGAAGGTTGAGAAAGCTGCAGGCCCTTCGACAGGCTCAGTGTGACAATTATTTTTTGAATTGAATTCTAGCAAAACTTTATCCGTAAATGATTTATCTCGAATTTGTAGGTTTTCGTAGGTCACTTTTTTAGAACGTGTCATGCATCCAAAAGCGAATTGGTAAAAAGGATGTTGGATGTGTCGATCCATATTTTCAAACCAATCTAAGGAAACATTGGCAGCATATTGAATCATTTCTACAATATTTCTCCTTGATTTTTCATAGTTTTGAAAAGCAGCTTGAATATCATTTGGATTTTGAAGAATTGCATCCGATAAAGCAATTGCTGATTCCATAGCTAATTTTGTTCCAGAACCAATAGAGTAGTGGGCTGTTGCTTTTGCATCTCCTAATAAAACTATATTATTATGGTACCAATTCTCGTTAGTTACATGAGGAAATTGTCTCCAATGCGATTTATTGGTAATTAAGCCATGTCCATCTAATTCTATTTTGAATAATTCTTGTAATTTTTGAACCGTGTCTTCTTCATTGAAAGTATCAAATCCGAATTTCTCCCAAGTTTCTGGAGCACATTCAAAAATCCATGTACTCATACCTTCTTCGTATTGATAAGTGTGAGCTGCAAAAGTACCATGTTCGGTTTCTTTGAAAAAATAAGTAAATGCATCTAAAGGTTTTGTTGAACCCATCCAAACGAATTTGTTTTTCTTTAATTCGACTTTGGTTCCAAAATCACTTTCAAATTGGGTTCTTATTTGGCTTGAAATCCCATCACAAGCTACGATTACATCAGAATCAGAAAATTGGCTTAAATCGTCTACATTAGCTTCAAAATGCAGATTTACACCTTCTTCTTGGCAACGTTGGTGCAGTAATTGTAATAAAGTTTTACGAGAACAGCCACAGAAACCGTTTCCAGCAATACTGACTTCTTTTCCATCACGAGCTATGATAATATCATCCCAATAGGCAAATTTGCTTCGAATTAACTCATAGGATTTCATGTCTTTTTTCAAGAATTCTCCTAAAGTTTCATCCGAAAAAACTACACCAAACCCAAAACTATCGTCTGGACGATTGCGTTCGTAAACATCGATTTGGCAATCAGGCATTGCTTTTTTGGTTAATATCGAAAAATATAGTCCCCCTGGACCACCACCAATTACTGTTATTTTCATTTTTATACTGAATTTATTTCAGGATTTTTTGTTTTTTGGAACACAGATTTGAGAAATTTAAGAAATTAAAAAAATCTTTTCTCAATGTTCTATATTCGATTTTGTTCTTTTAAGAACATTGATTTTCTTTTCTCATAAAATCAAAAGCTCCTTTTCTTAAATTAATTCCGTATTCTAGATATGCTTTCAAACAAGAAAGAAAATTGGACCATCCAAAAGAATTTCCAGAGAGCCAGTTTAACCCTTTTTCATTGTTTTCCATACTTTTTTCTGTGATTGAGACTAGTGTAGAGTTGTTTTCTTTCTCTGTCAATGTCATTTCAACGAACAGTTCTTGTTCTTCCATCATCCAGGAGTAGGAAATATATTTGTTGTTTTCAATTTTACCAATACGAACAGGACAATCGAAATCAAATTCAGGAAATTTCCAGATTAATTCTGTTCCTTCTTCCATTTTTCCTGTACTTTCCGAAATAAAGTAATTAGCCATTTTCTCAGGGTTCACAATAGCTTCAAAAACTTCATGAATCGGTTTTTGAATTTGCATGGCTACTTCGATTTCTAATTGATTTGTTGTCATTTTAGGCTCTTTTTATAGAGAAAATTTCTCCCAATGTACCATAATTTGAACCTGCTAAACGAGCAACAGGTTTGTATTTGTCAAGATTTATATAATTGTTTTCCAAAAGAATTGAATCGTCAATATGAATAAGTTTGATTTTTCCGATTACTACACAAGCACCTCCATTAGAATCATTGTCAATAAAATAATGATGTATTTTTTCACATTCAAAATGAACTAAACTTTCCTTAACTCTTTTGGGTTTAACCATTACCGAGTCAATAGGAGTAAGGTCTGCTAGTTTAAATTCATCTATATCTGAAGCAACAGCAGCTGAAGTTGCGTTCATTTGTTCAACAATTTCATGAGTCACTAAATTCACCACAAATTCTTCGGTTTCTAACACATTATTTAGTGTGTCTTTATTTTTGTTGTTATCTCTTCTGGTAGAAAACATCACACAAGGTGGATCACTTGAAACCATGTTGAAGTAGGAGAAAGGAGCCAAATTATTAATACCATTTTTGTCAACGGTTGATATCCAGCCAATTGGTCTAGGAATTATAGTACCAGTAAGTAGTTTATATAACAGTTTTTCGTCTGTTTCTTGAGTATTGAATTGCATTATAGTTGTAGTTGTTTCTACAAATTAAATAAAATATTAGGAGTTATGGAATGATATTGGATTATATTTTTTTAAAAATTTAGATTAAAAAGACTAAACCAACTCATTTGTAAATATTTAGTAATTACTATTAATTTGCTATTTTTTAAACACTATTTTTTTATAGTTAATAAAAATAACATGATTTTTTTTTCTAATTGATAATATATAATTGCAAAATTAATATATTTATGCAAAATTTTTATATATGGAAATTATAGCTTGTCCAAAATGTCAAAATACAGGCATTGTAAAAAGTGGAATAATAAAAGATAGACAACGTTATTTATGTAAATCATGCAACTATTATTTCACCGTTAATAAGCTCGGAAAAAAAATAGATGATTATTATGTTACAAAAGCGTTACAGCTTTATTTAGAAGGCTTAAGCTATAGAGAAATAGAACGCATTATTGGAGTTTCTCATGTTTCGATTAGCAATTGGGTAAAGGAGTTCAAAGTTAAGAAGCCACCACATCCGAATTATCATCCAACTTATAAAATTTTTAAACACAATGAACTCATAGAGTACCTTCAAAATAAAGAATTATTATCTGGAGCAGGAATGATAATAACTGAGTTGGGAGATAAGTTCATGCTAATAAAATGGGAACGTTTTAAAGATTAACTATATCACTTTACATATATATATATCATAATTTTTTTCATTAACATAATTTTAGAATTTGGTCATGCAAAAATGTATTACTAACCAAATACCAAATTATGAAAAAAATTTCACTTTTAGCAGCATTTTTATTTTCAATAATGGCTTTTTCACAAGGCTCACCAGATTATGGAGGAGGTTTAAAAGTCAATATCAATGAAGATGGCTCCAAGTATTTTAGAATTATATCTTGGGCTCAAGTACAAGCACAGTATAATGACAACACTCCTTTAGATGCAAATGGTAACGAGCAGTCAAACCTAAACTTCAACGTTAGAAGAGCTCGTGTTTTAATGTATGCACAAATCAATAAAGACTTTTTAATCTTAACTCATTTTGGGTTAAATAGTTTAAATGCTGACAATCTTTCTCCAACAGGTAAAGGAGAATCAGCTCAATTATTTTTCCACGATGTATGGGCACAATATAGTTTAGGAAAGAATCATGCCGTTGGTGGAGGATTACATTATTGGAATGGAATATCACGTTTAAACAATCAAAGTACATTAAACATAATGACTTTAGATAATCAGCGTCAAGCATGGGCTACTTTAGGTTTATCGGACCAGTTTGCTAGACACATTGGTTTTTATGCTAAAGGCTCAATTGAAAAATTTCAATACCGTGTTTCTATAAATGAATCTATGACAAATAATTTACAAGTAGCAGCTGTTCCTGTAAATGGTGGAGCAGCTACATATACTGGAAGAAGATTGTTAGGTTCAAAAGATGCAGGAAAAAACTATGCTGGTTATTTTGAATATGCATTTAAAGATGCGGAAAGTAACTTTTTACCTTATAAAGTAGGTTCTTATCTAGGAGGAAAGAAAGTATTTAATGTGGGAGCAGGATTTTTTGTACACCCAAGTGGGTCTGTAGTAGCGGATGCTCTTGGAAATGTAAGTGGAGAAGATGTAAAAATATTTGCAGCTGATTTATTTTACGATGCTCCAATTGGTTCTAATGGTGGTGCAATTACAGCTTATGGATTATTTCAAAATAATGATTATGGAAAAGATTTTACGTTAGGTACAACATATGAAACAGGAACTTTAGTTCACGGTCATGTTGGTTATGTTATACCCTCAAAAAAGACAACTAAAATACAACCTTATCTATCGTATGATGCTCGCAAAATTGATGCTATCAATGATAATGCTAATCAATTTGGAGTAGGGTCAAACTTTTATTTTAGTGGTCATAATTCTAAATTAACATTAGAATATCAATCTTTAAAATATGCTTCTAACAAAGCCGTAAATACAGTTACGCTTCAAGCAATGATTTATCTATAAAATTAACCAATAAAAAACAATAAAATGAGTGATAAACAAAAACACGCAACAGCTTATTGGAAGGAGAATTTACGTTACCTTCTAATCTTATTAAGTATATGGTTTGCCGTTTCTTATGGAGCTGGAATCTTATTCAAAGACGTTTTAAATGAAATTAAATTGGGAGGTTTTCCTTTAGGATTTTGGTTTGCCCAACAGGGTTCAATCTTTGTATTTGTCGTATTAATTTTTGTCTATGTGCGATTAATGAACAAATTAGACAAAAAATACGGATTTGACGAATAATTAATTTAACTAACTAACACAAAAAAATATCATGGATGTACTTACTTGGACCTACATAATTGTAGGCGTTACATTTGCTTTATATATTGGAATTGCAATATGGTCTCGTGCTGGATCAACAAAAGAATTTTATGTTGCTGGTGGAGGAATTTCTCCTTTAGCAAACGGAATGGCAACAGCTGCTGATTGGATGTCCGCTGCTTCATTTATTTCAATGGCCGGAATTATTTCCTTTGCTGGATATGATGGAGCCGTTTATTTGATGGGTTGGACAGGTGGATATGTGCTTTTAGCCTTATTACTAGCTCCCTATTTAAGAAAATTTGGAAAATTTACCGTGCCTGATTTTATTGGGGAAAGATATTATTCAAATACAGCAAGAACTGTGGCTGTATTTTGTGCCTTAATTGTTTCCTTTACTTATGTTGCTGGACAAATGCGTGGAGTAGGACTAGTATTCTCAAGATTCTTAGAAGTTGATATTAATACTGGTGTTGTTATTGGAATGGTAATCGTTCTTTTCTATGCTGTTTTAGGAGGAATGAAAGGAATAACTTACACACAAGTTGCACAGTATTGTGTTTTGATATTTGCCTTTATGGTTCCTGCTATTTTTATTTCTATTCAAATGACAGGAAATGTAATTCCACAACTAGGTATGGGCTCTACTGTTGTTGGAGAAGGAGATGTTTATTTGTTAGATAAATTAAATGGACTTTCAACAGAATTAGGATTTGCAGAATATACCAATGGTTCAAAATCAATGATTGATGTATTTGCAATTACACTTGCTTTAATGGTTGGAACAGCGGGTTTACCTCACGTAATTGTTCGTTTTTTTACTGTGAAAAAAGTTAAAGATGCTCGTAAATCAGCAGGTTGGGCTTTATTACTAATAGCTATTTTATATACAACGGCCCCAGCGGTTTCTGTATTTGCTAAAACAAATTTAATTGAAACTATTAGTAACAAAGAATATGCTTCAATGCCAGCTTGGTTTACTAATTGGGAAAAAACAGGTTTGTTAAAATTTGAAGATAAAAACGGTGACGGAAAAATTCAATACTATAATGATAAATCTAAAAATGAAGAATTCTTAGCGGCTCAAGCTGCAAAAGGATTAAAAGGAAGTGAACTTACAATTGATAACGATATCATGGTATTAGCTAACCCAGAGATTGCTCAATTGCCTAATTGGGTTATAGCTTTAGTTGCTGCAGGTGCATTAGCTGCTGCTTTGTCAACTGCTGCTGGATTATTATTGGTAATTTCTTCTTCAGTTTCTCATGATTTGATTAAAAAAATGGTAAACCCAAATATTTCTGAAAAAGGTGAACTTTGGGCTGCACGTGGATCTGCTGCTGTTGCTGTTGTAATTGCAGGTTATTTTGGTATAAATCCTCCTGGATTTGTAGCTGCTGTTGTGGCACTTGCCTTTGGATTAGCAGCTGCTTCATTTTTTCCAGCCATTATTCTGGGAATTTTTCATAAAAAAATGAATAAAGAAGGTGCAATAGCAGGAATGGTAGTTGGCCTTTTACTAATGCTTTTTTACATGTTGAAATTTAAATTTGGATTATTCGATGGAGGTAAAGAAGCGGTTGATGGTTTAAAAGCTAGTTGGTGGTTTGGAATTTCTCCTGAAGGATTTGGAACTATTGCCATGATTGTCAATTTTATAGTTGCTTTTGTAGTAAATAGCTTTACACCAGCTCCGCCACAAGATGTACAAGATATTGTAGAAAATATTAGAATTCCATCAGGTGCAGGAGAAGCAACCGGACATTAAATAATTATTTAATTTTTGGTTAGCACTACATTAATCCCTACTCTTACTTTTAGAGTAGGGGTTTTTTAGTAATTTCATTCTATAAATATAAATATTATCAATATATTTACTCAAATGTATCTATTTGCTAAATGAAAAAAAGACATCAACAAAAATTAATTGTTTTAAGTATTGGATTATTAATTGCCTTTAATATTCCGATTGTTTTATTGTTTGATACTTCGACACCATTATTTGGGTTTCCTATCATTTATATTTACATATTTTCTATTTGGATATTGTCCATATTAGTTTCATTGTTAGTAGTAAATCGTTATTATGAATAGTATTCTTCTAATAATTATACTGTTAGTATATTTGGGGTTCTTATTTTATATAGCCCATTGGGCCGAAAAGAGAGGGAATATTAAATGGACTAATAATTCTTATATTTATTCTTTATCGTTGGCTGTTTATTGTACAGCTTGGACATATTATGGTAGTATAGGTGTTGCAGCTAAATCAGGTTTAAGCTTTCTATCCATTTACATTGGACCAATAATAGTTATTCCGGCATGGATTATAATACTTAGAAAAATAATTAAAATTTCTAAAGTCAATAAAATTGCTAGTATTGCTGATTTTATTTCATTAAGATATGGAAACAGTAGATTACTTGGAGCTATAGTTACTTTGGTTTGTGTTTTTGGAATTCTGCCTTATATAGCACTTCAACTAAAAGCTATTTCAGAAACTTTTCATGTTGTAACAAAAACAAGTTCTAGCTCCCTAATTTTTAATGACACAACAACTTATGTAGCCATAGCTTTAGCCTTATTTGCTTCATACTATGGAACGAAATATGTTGATGCTTCCGAAAAACGGAAAGGAATAGTTACTGCTGTTGCTATGGAGAGTATCTTAAAATTAGTTTTCTTTGTAATGATTGGGGTCTATGTAACTTTTTTTGTTTTTGATGGATTTGATGATATTTATAAACAAGCTTCACTATCAAAAAATTTTAATGCCAAGAACAGCATAGGAGGCTTAACTCAAGGTATCAATTGGTTCTTTTTATGTATGGTTTCTTTATTTGCTATTTTCTTATTGCCTAGACAATTCCATATGTCAGTTGTAGAAAATAATAGAGAAAAACACATTAAAACAGCCATTTGGTTGTTTCCTTTATATTTGTTGATTTTCAATTTATTTGTATATCCAATTGCTTGGGGTGGAAATGTACTTTTTGAAGGAACAGCTGTTAATGCAGACACATACTCTTTATTGATTCCTCAGTTATTTAACAATGAATGGATGACTGTTTTGGTTTTTTTAGGAGGATTTTCGGCAGCCATTTCAATGATTGTTGTTTCTAGTATTAGTTTAGCTACTATGCTTAGTAATAACTTATTAATTCCATATACTTTTTTAGGAAAATTAAATACAGAAGAACAAGTTATTAATAATAAAAAGATTGTAAATATTAGAAAAATAGGGATTTTTTCATTGATAATTACCGCTTATTTTATTTACAGATTCTTTGCCTTAGATTACAGCTTAGTTTCCATAGGTTTAATTGCATTTGTAGTCATTGCTCAATTAGCACCAGCCTTTTTTGGCGCTATTTTTTGGAGAAGAGGTTCTAGATTAGGTGCTATTTGGTCCATATTAATAGGGTTTTCAATATGTTTATACACCTTACTTGTTCCTTTTGCCATCGGAATTACAAGTTCATCAAGTACGTTTGTTAATGAAGGTTTATTTCAAATAGAATTATTAAAACCCTTTCAATTGTTTGGTTTGGATTATTTAGAACCCGTTCCTCATGCTTTATTTTGGAGTTTGCTTATTAATACGTTTTTATATTTTGCTATTTCTGTGAGTTTTAAAGGAAATTACAGAGAAAGAAATTATGCTGAAATGTATGTGGATATTGAAAAATATAGCAACAACCATGAAAATGCATTTGTATGGAAAGGAACAGCTTACACAAGTGATATAAAAAAAGTGCTTATTCGATTTTTAGGAGAAGATCGAACTAAAAGAGCTATGAATATTTTTAATTCTAAATATAATGTTGATTCAGATCAAGAATTAGCTGATGCTAGATTAGTCAAATTTGCAGAAAATTTATTGACAGGTCATATCGGAACTGCTTCGGCTCGAATTTTAATCTCAAGTGTTGTAAAAGAAGAAAAGGTAACTTTACCTGAAGTTTTAAAAATTCTTGAAGAATCGAAAGAAAATATCATCATCAATAAAAAGTTGACCGAAACTTCTAATGAATTGAAAAAGATATCATCCCAACTCAAAAAGGCCAATGAAAACTTAGTCATCAAAGACAAACAAAAAGATGAATTTTTGGATACTGTAACTCATGAATTAAGAACTCCAATTACAGCTATTCGTGCAGCTAGTGAGATTTTACACGATGATGATGAAATTCCGGATGAACTTAAAAAGCAATTTTTGCAGAATATTATTTCAGAATCCGATAGATTAAACCGTTTGATTGATAAAATTCTAGATTTAGAGAAATTTGAAACCGGAAAACAAACGATTCATCCCACAAATAACAATTTAAAACAAACTATAAAAAAATCGATTGAACCTTTGCAACAGTTGATTAAGAACAAATCAATTTGTGTAGAAATTACAAGTAATGATAAGGTTTTTTGTTATTATGATGAAGATAGAATAGTGCAGGTAATTACTAATTTATTATCAAATGCAATTAAATTCTGTCCAGAAACGGATGGAAAAATCACAATTCAATGTAAAATTGAAAATAATTGTGTAAAAACCTCCGTTATAGATAATGGAAAAGGAATTGATACAGATGATTTTGAGGCTATTTTCGATAAATTTTATCAATCCACCAATCAAAATATAAAAAAACCAGTTGGAAGTGGATTAGGTTTGGCCATTTGTAAACAAATTATAGAACATCACAACGGAACTATTTGGGTAGATAATTGTATGAATGGTACAAATATTTCATTTACTTTGCCAATAGAATCAACAAAAGAACAAGATTAAAAATGAAAAAGATACTACTAGTTGACGATGAGCCAAACATCATAATGGCCTTAGAATATACTTTCAAGAAAAATAATTTTGAAGTATTTATAGCACGTGACGGACAAGAAGCATTGGATATTTTAAAATCAAATTTCCCTGATGTTATTATTTTGGATGTTATGATGCCAATGGTTGATGGTTATGCTACTTTAGAACATATTAAAAAAGATAAAAACCTTTCACATACAAAAGTTATTTTTCTATCAGCAAAAAATAAAACTTCTGATATCGAAAAAGGCTTATCACTTGGTGCAGATGCTTATTTAACCAAACCTTTCTCTGTAAAGAATGTTGTGGAAAAGGTTTTTGAGTTGGTTGAATAGCTTATTTAGGATATTTATCAACCCAATTTTTGATTTTTGTTTCTAATACTTCTAAAGGCATTTGTCCAGAACTTAATATTTCATGGTGAAATTCTTTGATACTAAATTTATCTTTCAAATGTTCTATAGAATATGATTTTAATTCTTTAATTTTTAATTCGCCCATCTTATAAGACAAAGCTAAACCTGGAATTGCAATATATTTTTTTATTTCTGTTTCAATTTCTGATTTATTTTTTATTTCATATTGAAGTGAATAATTAACGGCTTCATCAAAAGTCCAATTTTTAGTATGAATTCCTGTGTCTATAACTAAACGAAGAGCTCTGTGCATATCATTTTCTAGTTTGCCAAAATACTGTAAATCATCTGTATATAAACCTAAATTAGTACCTAAACTTTCAGCATAAAAAGCCCAACCTTCACCATAAAATTCATACCATAAGTTTTTTCTAAATTCAGGAATAGTATTATTTTCTTGAATTAATGAAATTTGATAATGATGTCCTGGAATAGCTTCATGTAAAAAAACAGATTCGTTATAAATAGAAGTAAAATTGGTGTAATCTTTTATAGGAAAATAAAAAATACCTGAAATAGATTTTTTAAAATTTCCATCTATATATTCTGGATTTGCAGTTTGTTCTCTATAAGCTTCTGTTCTTTTTATTTCAAGTTTAGATTTAGGAACTTCATTAAAACAACTGAAAATATTCTTATTTATTGTTTCATTAATTAGATTGATTTCATCAAGAATACTTTCAGAATTTTCATATTTTTTTGATTTGATAGTATTTAAATAAATCAAAAATTCATTAAAATTTCCTTTAAATTTCATTTTATTCTTTAATTCAATCATTTCTTTTTTAATTCTAGCTATTTCATTTAATCCAATTTTATGAATTTCGTTTGAAGTTAAATCAGTAGAAGTATATTTCTTAATTAAAAATTCATACCAAGCATTTCCATCTGGTAAATTAGTTATTCCAACTTTTAATTGTGCTTTTGGTAAATATTCATACACTAAAAAGTCATACATTTTCTTCTGCTTATTGAAAACATCATTAGCAATAAAAGTATTAATTTTTTCAGAAATATCATTTTTAAAGCTTAAGGAAATATCATCTGAAAAATAGGTTAAAGGAAGATAAAATTCATTTTTTTCTATGTTATTAAAATCTTTAATGTCAAATTGTAGAATCATTTCTTCAACAATTATTTTAGGTAAAACAATATTATTCTGAATACCTAATTTAAAGTTTTCAATAGACTTTTCTATCCAATCATAATATTTGGATAACAACTTTAGATAATTTGAATATTCTCTTTCACTTCTAAAATTATTTGGATTTTGAACATAAATTTTAATGTTCTTTTGATAATTTCGATGTTGATTAAAAGGAATATAATTTGAAGAAAATGCTAAAGACTTTTTTCCTAGGTCAATTTCCCATTTTATTATTGAGTAATTTATTTTTTCTTCATCAATGGTTAAATTTTTATATTCAATATCATTTAATAATTTTTCATACTTGATATAATAATCCAAAGTAGTAATTTGATTTATTTCTTTAGAATATAAGTCAACTAACGTTTTTAATTTTTCAGAATCATTAGAATAAGTAATATTTATATAACTGCTGATAATATTTATTACTATAAGAATTACAATTTTTTTCATCACAAAATTTTATTGAATATCAAAATTACTTATTTTAAAATATATAATTGTATATATCTATTTAGCAATATTTTTCCAAATTGCATTCTGATTTTTTTTATATTTACTATATACAATTAACACAACCATAAAGTAATATAAAAGTAATGACTTACAATGAAATTTATTCCCAAAGCATTGATTCACCGGAACAATTTTGGGATGAACAAGCCAAAGAATTAAACTGGTATAAACATCCAACAACAATTTTATCAAAAGACGAAAATGATTACCCACTTTGGTTTAAAGATGGAGAATTAAATATATGCTATTTAGCTATAGATAAACATATTAAAGATGGTTTTGGAGATCAAATTGCTATGATATTTGATTCACCAGTAACTCAAAATGTAAAAAGATATACATACAACGAAGTCAAAACAGAAGTTGCCAAATTAGCTGGTGGTTTATTATCATTAGGATTAAAAGCAGGTCATACAGCCATAATCTATATGCCAATGATTCCACAAGCTGCTTTTGCTATGCTAGCTTGTGCTCGAATTGGAGTAACGCATTCCGTAGTTTTTGGGGGATTTGCTCCACATGAATTAGCTATTCGAATTGACGATTGCAAACCAAAGGTAATCATAACTGCTTCATCTGGAATAGAAGTTGACAGAGTAATTGCCTACAAACCAATGGTTGATGAAGCCATAGAATTAGCCGAACATAAACCTAAAAAAGTAGTAGTTTTCAATCGAAAATTAGGAGCAAGGGTTCCGTTTAAAAAATATGATGTTGATTATGATGCATTAGTTTATGGTTCTGAAGAAGCAGATTGTGTGGTCTTAAATGCAACACATCCGTTATATGTTTTATATACTTCAGGAACAACAGGGAAGCCAAAAGGAATTGTTAGAGATACAGGAGGTTATGCTACTTCACTTAAATTTTCAATGCAAAAAATATATGGTGTAAAAGAAGGTGAAATATTTTGGGCTGCCTCAGATGTTGGTTGGGTTGTTGGACATAGTTTTATCGTTTATGGCCCATTATTAAATAGAAATACAACCATCATTTTTGAAGGAAAACCCATAAAAACTCCAGATGCTTCCACATTTTGGAGAGTTATCGCTGAACATAAAGTTAATGTAATGTTCACCGCTCCAACAGCGATTAGAGCTATCAAAAAAGAAGATCCAAACGGTGAATTTATAAAACAATATGATTTAAGTAGTTTGAGAACGCAATTTTTGGCTGGTGAACGTTGTGATGTTGCCACTTTAGAATGGTACCAAAAACATATTCCAATTCCGGCTATAGATCATTGGTGGCAAACAGAATCAGGTTGGCCTATGATTGCTAATATGATGGGTGTTGAATATTTACCCATAAAACCAGGTTCGGCAGGAAAAGCAGTTTCAGGATATGATATCAGAATTTTTGATGAAAAAGGAAATCAATTGGGACCAAATGAAGAAGGATATGTAGTTATAAAATTACCTTTGCCACCTGGAACATTATTAGATTTATGGCAAGATAATGAACGATTTAGAGCAGGTTATTTAAATAAATTTCCAGGTTATTATTTTTCTGGAGATGGTGGTTTTATAGATGATGACAATTATATTTTCATAACGGGTAGAGTTGATGATGTAATAAACGTAGCTGGACACCGACTTTCAACAGCAGAAATGGAAGAAATTGTTGCTTCACATCATTCTGTTGCAGAATGTGCTGTTATCGGAATAAATGATGAATTAAAAGGTCAAATTCCTTTAGGATTAGTAGTTACAAAATCTGGTGAAGAGATTGAGCATTTTCAATTAGAACATGAAGTAGTACAATTAGTTAGAGAAAAAATTGGTGCTGTAGCAAGTTTGAGAAATGTTATCATTGTTCAAAGATTACCAAAAACCCGTTCTGGGAAAATATTACGAAAATTATTAAGAAGCATAGTTGATGGTGAAAAATTTCAAATTCCTTCAACAATTGATGATGAAGCTATTATTGATGAAGTTAAAGAACAGTTTCAAAAATATAAAAAAGGGTCATTCAAATGATAAATCTATATTAAATTAGCAATAAAAAATGTATCAAAACAAACAGATTTTATATATTTACAATTCTGAATTTAGAAGTAAGAAATTTGAATTTAGAATTTTAAAACTAATCACTATTTACTAATCACTAATCACTACAAATGAGTTACTATAAAATTAAAGATTTAGAAAATTATTTTAAAATGTATAGGAAATCTGTCCGAGAACCTAGAAAATTCTGGGATAAGATTGCTGATGAAGAGTTTACTTGGTATCAACGTTGGGATAAAACCTTTGAATTTGATATGCAAGAAGCTAATTTTAAATGGTTTGTAAATGGAAAATTGAATATAGTTAAAAACTGTATTGATAGGCATTTAAATAAAAGAGGTGATAAAACAGCTATCATTTTTGAGCCTAATGATCCAAATGAAGAAGCACAACATATAACTTATAATGAATTGTATGTAAGAGTTGCAAAAATGGCTAATGTTTTACAAGAACAAGGTATTCAAAAAGGGGATAGGGTTTGTATTTACTTACCAATGATTCCAGATTTAGCAGTAGCAACTTTGGCTTGTGCTAGAATTGGAGCTATTCATTCTGTGGTTTTTGCTGGTTTTTCTGCTTCAGCTGTTGCAGCCCGTATTAATGATAGTGAATGTAAAATGGTTATAACTTCTGATGGAGGATTTCGAGGAAATAAGACTATTGATTTAAAAGGAATTGTTGATGAAGCTTTAAAAAATTGCCCTTCAATTGAAACGGTTTTAGTGGCTAAAAGAACCAATACAGAAATTTCAATGAAAGAAGGACGTGACCAATGGTTACAACCTTTATTAGATGCTGCTATGTCTACACATGTAGCTGAAATTATGGATTCAGAAGATCCTTTATTTATACTTTATACATCAGGTTCTACAGGAAAACCAAAAGGAATGGTGCATACAACCGGTGGATATATGGTAAATTCAGCATATACTTTTAAAAATGTATTCAATTACGAAGAAAATGACGTCTATTGGTGTACAGCTGATATTGGTTGGATAACAGGACATTCTTATATATTATATGGGCCACTTTTAAATGGAGCAACAACGGTTATTTTTGAAGGAGTTCCTTCCTATCCAGATTTTAGTCGTTTTTGGGAAGTTATTGAAAAACATAAAGTGAATCAGTTTTATACGGCTCCAACAGCCATTCGTGCTTTAGCTAAAGAAAGTATTGATTTTGTACAACGTTTTCCATTAAGTTCTTTAAAAGTAATTGGTTCAGTGGGTGAACCTATTAATGAAGAAGCTTGGCATTGGTACAACGATCACGTAGGAGGAAAACGTTGCCCATTAGTAGATACTTGGTGGCAAACAGAAACGGGTGCCATTATGATTTCTCCTTTACCATTTGTTACGCCAACTAAACCAACTTATGCTTCACTGCCTTTGCCAGGAATTCAACCTGTTTTAATGGACGAATTACGAAACGAAATTGAAGGTAATCAAGTTACTGGAGCTTTATGTATAAAATTCCCTTGGCCATCAATGGCTAGAACTATTTGGAATGATCATCAACGTTATAAAGATACTTATTTTACAGCTTTTCCTGGTAAATATTTTACTGGTGATGGTGCTTTGCGCGATGAAGTAGGATATTATAGAATTACAGGTAGAGTAGATGATGTTATAATTGTATCGGGGCATAATTTAGGAACAGCTCCAATCGAAGATGCTATCAATGAACATCCAGCAGTAGCTGAAAGTGCGATTGTAGGATTCCCACACGATATCAAAGGCAATGCTTTGTATGGTTATGTAATTTTAAAACAATCTGGAGAAAGTCGTAACCAAGACAATTTAAGAAAAGAAATTAATCAAATGATTTCAGACCAAATTGGTCCAATAGCCAAATTGGATAAAATTCAGTTCGTGTCTGGTTTGCCAAAAACACGTTCAGGAAAAATTATGCGTAGAATATTACGTAAAATAGCAGAAGGTGATTATTCTAATTTTGGAGATATATCAACATTACTTAATCCAGAAGTAGTGGATGAAATTAAAGAAGGGAAACTGTAATTTTTTATCATTACATTGTTTATGAGGTTTTTTGTAATTTTAAGTACATTCTTTTTATGTTCTTGCTCTACTATTTCAGAAGGTTTAAGTAATTCTGATAATAAAAAAGCTAGAAAAGAATATAAGAATTATTTAAGATTAATTGAATAGCCTAGCTATCCTATTAATATTGATTCAATAAATTATCCAGTTGAAAAGCTGTACAAGTTAACAAAAGTAAGATCAAATTACACAGAACAATTTGTATCTTTTCCAAGTCCAAATAGAGAGAATATAAACGATTGGAAAAAGTGGTATAAAATCAACAAAAATAATATCTATTTTGATTCAAAACATAATATTATCAAAGTCAATAAAAATGTAAAATATATTTATAAAGATCCAAAAAAATTATTTTTTAAATATTATAATTTAATTAAAAGAATGGATGACAAAAAACATTATTATGTAGAAGATTTTGATTATGCAAATGATAAATTAACAAAGTTAACTAATATTTCTATAGATGATGATAAGGTTTATTCAGAAGAATATGAATCATTTGTATATCAAAAAATTACATTTAAAAAATGGATGAATTGGTTTGAATTAAATAAAGAAAAATTAGTTTGGGATGTTGATAAACAACAAATGGATTTAAAAAAAGATTAATTTACTGAAAGGTTTATTTCAGAATGTGTAGAAGAAATTAAAGAAGGGAAGCTGTAAGCTTCCTTTTTTTTACAACATACTCGACAAAACAAATGTAGCCACAATCCATAAAATAATAGACAATACTCCTCCAACAATAAAGAAATGCTTGAATTTATAAATATTCAGACCGTATACAATTGTATTGGTTTGATAACCCATTGGTGTAAAGAAACTAAAATTAGCGGCAAATAAAACAGCTAAAATAAAGGGTTTCACTGGTAAATCCATTCCTTGTGCTAAAGCAATAGCAATGGGTGTTATGATAATTGCAGTTGCATTGTTAGATATAAATCCGCTAATCAACATTGTGGTTAAAAATAGAATTCCAATAATAAAATAGGGTTGTTGATTTAAGCATAAATCCAATAAATGTTTTGTCAAATATTTATCCGCTCCACTGTTTGCCATTGCTATTCCAATTGGAATCATTCCGGCTAATAAAAAGATAATTTCCCAATTAACCTTCTTGTAAATATCTCCTAAACGAATGCAATTAAAAACTAAAAGTAAAGCACAACCAACCAAAGCACTACTTAAGATAGGAAGTATACTTGTTGATGCTAATCCTATCACTACAAGTAAAATTAAAAAAGTAATATTTCGCTTTGTTTTTGAACTTTTTAACGTAAAATCATAATCTTTATTCACAGTCATATATTCTGAAGAACTGAATTCAAAATACCTCTTTTCTGGGATTTCTACCAATAGTTGATCTCCTAAATTTATAGTCAAATCATCAATATTTTTTTGCATGATTCTTTCATAAAAGTTTGGTAATTTGGTTCTGTTTCTAAAGCCTAGAGGTTTTGCACCATTTATCATATAACTTTTAATATCTGAAAACCTTTTATTAATCAAAGGTGAACCTGGTAAAACTACTAAGTCAATTATTTTGGTATAATTCAATTCATTTTCCTCTGAATTTTCTTCTTCGTTTTCTTTTTCTTCATCTTCAAGTGTATAATTCACAAGATAATTATCTGAATTCTTTAAATTAAAAATAGATTTGGCATCACCACTAATCACAAACACATCATTTGCTTTAATTTTAATATATTTTCCCGGAAGTTTAGTGGTTTTATAACCTCTTATTAGTTTTAATATTTTAATCTTATCCTTCTTAAAAAGATAAGTTTCTTCCAATGTTTTATCAATCAACTCTGAATCTTCTTTAATTTGAACTGTGGTCAAATATCGATTATTTATGTCTAAAACATCAAATTCTTCATTGTTTCCAGTTGGTAATAAAAAAGATAATAAAGTCACAACAACGATTCCTATTACTAAAAAGAGCAAACCATATTTACTAAACTCAAAAAAAGTAAAACCCTCAATTCCATGTTTTTTAACTACTGAATTTATAATAAGATTTGTTGAAGTTCCCATTAGAGTACAGCTTCCTCCTAAAATTCCAGCAAATGAAATAGGTAAGAGTAATTTTCCTTTCTGAATTTTATATTTTCTAGAAAGATCTGTGATGATTTTTATAAAAACAATAACAACAGCAGTAGTACTAATAAAACTAGAAACTGTTCCTGTAATAAACATAAATAACGGAATAATTAATAGCAAAGGAAGTATTTTCAACTTCTGTAGACCACTAGATAACCATGAAATAACTCCATTATCTTCTAATCCAATGGCTAAAATCATCAAACAGAGTATGGAAATTGTTGCTGGACTTGAAAAACCACTGATTGCTTCTTCAGGTTTTAAAAGTCCAAAAACCAACAAACTTACCATAATAAAAAAGGCAATTTTGTCAATTGGAAATACTTCAAAAGCAAATAAAATTACTGATAGAAGAAGTACACTAAAAACAATGATTATTTCAGGAGTCATATCTCAGCTATATTTCAATAAAATTATCTAGAATTAAAGCAGAAAACTTATTGAATTATAAAAAGTATTTATATAATTCCCACATGTTGATTTTTATTTGCCAATAAGTAATTAAGTTTGATGTGTAACAATAGTTAATTTTAATATTAGGAGTTATTTTCTCTGAAAGAAGTAGTACATTAGATAAATGAAAACAAAAGATGAAATTTCGATAATTGGTGGTGGTTTAGCAGGTCTAATAGCTGCTATTGATTTATCAAAACGAAATTTCAACGTGTTGCTTTTTGAAAAAAATGACTATCCAAAACATAAAGTCTGTGGCGAATTTATTTCAAACGAAGTTTTACCTTATTTGAAATATTTAGATTTAGCTATTGAATCATTAAACCCTACAAAAATCAATATAAACCAATTATCCACTCATTCAGGAAAAACCATAGAATCTGACTTACCATTGGGTGGATTTGGTATTAGTCGTTTTGCTTTGGATAATTACTTATATAATACGTTTTTAGAACTAGGAGGAAAGGTTGTAAAAGAAGTAGTAACTAAAGTTGGTTTTTTTACCGATGATTTTACAGTTTTTACACAAAATAATGACATATATACTTCAAAAATAGTTTTAGGTGCTTTCGGAAAACGTTCTAATTTAGATATGCAAGGTTTAGGAAAAGAAGATACAAGTCAATTTTGGACAAAAGATTGTGAATTTTGGTTGAAAATGAATAAATATTAAATCTCCAACTTTTTTTTCAATTTCAAAAAGAGTAGTGCAGTTATAAATGCATCACCAGAAGCTGTATGTCTATCACTTTTTCGGATTTTATAAATGTCACATAATTCATCTAAACTTCTGTGTTCTTCAAAAGGTAAATGCTTCAATTTTTGATACATAGCATCCGTATCCATATAATCATTTTTGATTTTACCTAAATCAAGCTTACTCAAGGCTTCATTAATTAATTCGATATCAAAATTCACGTGATGTCCGACCAAAGTAGCATCTTTAATGTATTCTAGAAAGCGAATTATGGCTTCAACTTCTACAATTTTATCTTCATTTCCATTTCGCATGATTCCGTGAATAGGAACAGATTCACGTTTAAACAATTCTTGAATTACAAAAACTTCAAAGTAATCATTCACTTGAATCATATTGTCAACAATTGCAACAGCTCCAATGGATAAAATTCTATCTTTTTTATAATCTAAACCCGTTGATTCACAATCAAAAACTACATAGCGATTGCTTCGTTCTTTATCTTCAAAATTAGATAAATACGTTTCCCAAAATTTGGGTTTGTCTTTTGTTATTTTCTTAAACCAATTCCAATTCATACTAAGTAAAATAAGTTAATTGAAATCGCGTTTTTATTAATTCCTGAATTCCTTCAATTGGACTAAAACAGTTTTTAAGCTTTACTTTATCTAATTTTGATAACTCTTTTAAATTCAGATATCTACCAGAATTTTCATTTAACAAACCTTCTTCCGTTCTAAAGGTTAATAAAGTTAGAAATGCATCTGCACAAGCTTCATGTAAGTCTTGATTTTGAGGTTCTAATTCAGCTAATTTTTTAAACCTTAAATAGGTATTATTTACATTTCTGGTTTCTTTACTAAGAGCCAATAATCTTGCTGCATCAATTAAAGGCATTAAGGCTCTAGCTTTTATATCGAATGAATCTTTGTTTTCTCCATCGTTTTCTACAATAAATTGCTTGAAGAATCCTAATGGTGGCGGACTTTTTATAGCATCAGCACCTAAATAAGCAAAGAAAATTTCGTTTTTATGTGTATTGTCAAATATGTTTTGAGTAATTTTATCTACAAATGCTTCATCACCATAAACTAAATCAAAGTCAAAAAAGATGGAACACATTAAAATTCCGTTATCACCAGGAGCATTAATCCATAAATTGAATTGTTTTTTCCAATCAGTTAATGACTTGCACCATTGAGGATTGCTTGCCATCATATTTGCTGGACAAAATTCATAACCTACCTTATTTAAAGTTTTGGTCACACGTTCGGCTAATTGAAGAAAATAAGACTTTACATTATCATATTCTTTATCAGGAACATCTTCAAAAATTATAAAATTATCTTGATCGGTCATCAATAATTGTTCTTTTCGACCTTGACTTCCCATAGCCATCCAAGAAAAACGGGTTGGAGGAGGAGTTCCTATTTTTTCGATAGCCAATTCAATGGCTCTTTTAGAAATAGCTGTATTAATTTCACCAGCAATAGAACATAAATGATTGATTGGTATGTTTTTATCTAAAGATTGTTGGATTAATTCTGTTAGTTTTTCTCGAATAATTCTTAAATCCGTAGAATTTGAAGCTCTTTTACATTGTTTTATTAAAACACCAGGATTATTTGCTTGAGCTACCACAATATCATGTTCGGAAATAATTCCTTTGATTTCAGAATGAATAGTTCCATCAATTGTAACACATAAATGACCTACATTATACTTTAGCATCATAATTTGAGCTTCAGCAATGGAAAGGTTTTCTGCAACAGTAATAACAGGAGTTGACATTATTTGTTTTGCATCAACATCAATAGGAAATAAGCCTGTAGCGATTTTTGAACGTAAATCTTTATCCGTAATAATTCCGATAGGTAAGTTACTTTTTTCAACAATAATGCTCCCAATTTTATGATCTACCATTTTTTTAGCAATATCTTTTATTAGATGATTTGCTTTAGAAGTAATTGGATTTTTTGTATACTTTATAGGTTGATAGTATTGAATTTCAGCTGTTTGTTCATTATAAATAACATTTTCAGAAATTAATTTTCCTTTATTTTCTTTACTGTGTGGATTTCGTGTGTTAGAAGCAAAACTTTCTAATAAAAAGTTTAAAACCGCTTGATTTTGAGAAATATAAGGTCTAAATATTTCAATTGGAATAGCGTAAAGAATAGTTTCTTCACGAGCTTTTGCCGTCATTAAATAATTATCTTTTGCAAAAAAAGGTCTTAAACCAATAATATCACCATCATCACATTTGTCAATTAAGACATCATCTGAATCTGAAGTTATGTTTAAACCAATTTCACCAGAATTTACAACATAGAAATTCTCATGCGTTTTATCGTTTATTTGAAATAAAATTTGATTTTTTTCGAAATATAAAACTTTTACTTGAGTAGCAATTCTATAAATATCATCTGAACCTAAATAAGTAAAAGGTTCATAATGTTTTAAAAAATCTGCTATACGTTGTGCGATAGAGTTGTTCATGTGTATGAGTATTACATACGAAATTACAATTCTTTTAACTAGAATCAAAGAGGTATTGAAACATTCTATTTTACTTATATTCACTGCGTTTTGTTCATATTTTTACTATAGTATTGAAATA
>NZ_CAWUIC010000019.1:0-31890 GCF_963922255.1 uncultured Flavobacterium sp.
TGCGATCCTAATAATTCATCATAGATTGCTCGTGACTCGCAACAAAAGATAGAATAGATAGCGGGAACGAAACATCATAAATATAGACAAAAGTGTTGCTTCTAAAGAAAAAACTATACATATATATAAGGAGTAACTTATTTAAGAAATGTGTATCTATATATATTGTGTGTGTTTAGGGTTTGTTTTATATTTGCAACTTATTAAAAATACACAATGATACAAATTACTTTACCTGACGGGTCGATTAAGGAGATGGCAAAAGGCTCTACTCCTATGGATGTTGCTATGAGCATTAGTGAAGGACTAGCTAGAAATGTCATTTCAGCTTCCTTTAACGACACAACTATTGAAACAACAACCGAATTAACTACCGATGGTTCTTTAATATTATATACTTGGAATAACGATGAAGGCAAGAAAGCATTTTGGCATTCTACTTCGCACGTGATGGCTCAAGCTATTGAAGAGAAATATCCGAATGCTAAATTGACTTTAGGTCCAGCGATTGAAAATGGGTTTTATTATGATGTAGACTTTGGTGATGATAAATTTACCGACGCAGATTTTAAAGCAATTGAAGATAGGGTTTTGGAAATATCTAGAGAAAAGCATGAATTTAAAATGCGCACCGTTTCTAAAGACGAAGCTTTGTCAATATATAAGGATAATGAATATAAAACAGAATTGATTTCAAATCTTGAAGACGGAACGATTACATTTTGTGATCATTCAAACTTCTTTGACTTATGTCGTGGTGGTCATATTCCGAATACTGGAATTATTAAAGCTGTAAAAGTTCTTTCTGTGGCTGGAGCTTATTGGAGAGGAAATGAAAAGAACAAAATGTTAACTAGAGTTTATGGAATTTCGTTTCCTAAACAAAAAGATTTGACTGAATATCTTCATATGCTTGAAGAAGCAAAAAAACGTGACCATAGAAAATTGGGTAAAGAATTAGAATTGTTTCATTTTTCACAAAGAGTTGGACAAGGTTTACCTTTATGGTTGCCAAAAGGTGCAGCTTTAAGAGATAGATTAGAACAATTTTTAAAGAAAGCTCAAAAGAAAGCAGGTTACGAACAAGTTGTAACACCTCATATTGGTCAAAAAGAACTCTATGTAACCTCTGGACATTATGCTAAATATGGAGCAGATAGTTTTCAACCTATAAATACACCTGCTGAAGGAGAAGAGTTTTTATTGAAACCTATGAATTGTCCTCATCACTGTGAGATTTATAATGCAAAGCCTTGGTCTTATAAAGATTTGCCGAAACGTTATGCTGAATTTGGAACAGTATACAGATATGAGCAAAGTGGAGAATTACACGGTTTAACACGTGTTAGAGGATTTACTCAAGATGATGCACATATTTTCTGTACACCAGATCAATTAGATAGTGAGTTTAAAAAAGTAATTGATTTGGTTTTATATGTTTTTGGTTCTTTAGGATTTGAAAACTTTACAGCACAGATTTCTTTACGCGATAAAGAAAACAGAGATAAGTATATTGGTACCGATGAAAATTGGGAAAAAGCTGAAAATGCTATTATCAATGCTGCAAAAGATAAAAATCTAAAAACTGTTGTTGAATATGGTGAAGCTGCATTTTACGGACCAAAATTAGATTTCATGGTAAAAGATGCTTTAGGTAGAAGTTGGCAATTAGGAACGATTCAAGTTGATTATAATTTACCAGAACGTTTTGAGCTTACTTATAAAGGTAGCGATAACGAATTACACAGACCCGTGATGATTCACAGGGCACCATTTGGTTCGATGGAACGTTTTATTGCGATTTTAATTGAGCATACTGGAGGAAATTTCCCACTTTGGTTGATGCCAGAGCAAGCTATTATACTGTCTTTGAGTGAGAAATATGAAAATTATGCAAAAAAAGTTTCAGAATTGCTAGAAAATCACGAAATTCGCACCCTCTTAGATAACAGAAACGAGACAATTGGTAAGAAAATTAGAGATGCTGAAGGACAGAAATATCCATTCATGCTAATCATAGGTGAGGAAGAAGAGAAAAACGGTACGGTTTCTGTAAGAAGACATGGTCAAGATGGAAAAGGTAACATTACCGTTTCAATTGACAAATTTGCATCTCTTATTAAAGAGGAATTGCAAAAAACATTAAAAACATTTGAAGTTTAACTAAATATTTATAGCCATAGCAATAAGAAACAATAGAGGTTACCAGCCTCGAGTAGAAAAAAAAGATGCCCACAGAATAAACAACTTTATTCGTGTACCCGAAATACGTCTTGTAGGAGACAATGTAGAGCCTAAAATTTACAAAACATCGGAAGCTATGAAAATGGCAGAAGAGCAGGAATTAGATTTGGTTGAGATTTCTCCAAATGCTGAACCACCTGTTTGTAAAATAATGGATTACAAAAAATTCCTTTACATGCAAAAAAAGCGTGAAAAAGAAATGAAGGCAAAGTCATCACAAGTTACTGTTAAGGAAATTCGTTTTGGCCCTCAAACAGACGAACATGATTATGAATTTAAACGTAAGAATGCTGAGAAATTCTTAAAAGAAGGTGCAAAATTAAAAGCATTTGTATTTTTTAAAGGACGTTCAATCATTTATAAAGAACAAGGACAAATTTTATTATTGCGTTTAGCGCAAGATTTAGAAGAATTTGGTAAAGTAGAACAAATGCCTGTTCTTGAAGGTAAACGTATGATTATGTTTATTGCTTCTAAAAAGAAAAAATAAAAAGATGCTGAAACAAGTTCAGCATAAAGATAGTAAGTAAGATAAATAATAAATAAAAAGGAAGAAATGCCTAAAATGAAAACAAAATCTAGTGCTAAGAAGCGATTCAAAGTAACTGGTACTGGAAAAATCAAGAGAAAGCACGCTTTTAAAAGTCACATTTTGACTAAAAAATCTAAAAAGCGTAAATTAGCTTTAACTCACTCTACTTTAGTTCATAAAACAGATGAGAAAAGCATTAAAGAGCAATTAAGAATTATATAATTCAGTTCTCAGTTGATAGTTGTCAGTTTATACTGAACACTTAAAACAGAAAGCTATTTGAACTTTAGGTTAAAACAATTTAATAACCCTGTATTAGAGCAACCAAGCACTTTGAAATAGAAAGACGCCTACTACAAAAACACATTTAAAATTATGCCAAGATCAGTAAATTCAGTTGCTAAAAGAGCACGCAGAAAAAGAGTATTAAAGCAAGCCAAAGGTTACTTTGGAAGACGTAAAAACGTTTGGACAGTAGCTAAAAACGCAGTAGAAAAAGCATTAACTTATGCTTACCGCGATAGAAAAGCAAACAAAAGAAACTTCCGTTCTTTATGGATCGTGCGTATTAACGCAGGAGCTCGTTTACACGGAATGAGTTATTCTCAGTTTATGGGTAAAGTAAAAGCTAACAATATCGAATTGAACCGTAAAGTTCTTGCAGATTTAGCAATGAATCACCCAGAAGCTTTCGGAGCTATTGTAAATAAAATTAAATAAAACGTCTAACCGTTTATCTTACTTATAAATTAAATCCCAATCGAAAGGTTGGGATTTTTTTATTTATTAGCTTTATCTTTACAAAAAACAAATAAAATTTTGAATATAACTCCACAAAAAAAAGGATTCCATCAAAGAAACAAACATAATGTTGCTTATGATTTTGAAAAATTAATTAGCACTACTCCAACTTTAAAAGAATTTATTTCAATAAATAAGTTTGGAAATGAAAGTATCGATTTTTCAAATTCGAAAGCTGTTAAGACTTTGAATACTGCTTTGCTAAAAACGTACTACAATATAAAGTATTGGGATATTCCTCAAGGATTTCTTTGTCCACCAATTCCAGGAAGAGCAGAATACATTCATCATATTGCTGATGTTTTGAGTGAAGTTTATGGAGAAATTCCAACTGGAAAAAAAATCAAAATTTTAGATATTGGAACAGGTTCAAATTTAATCTATCCTATAATTGGTGTGAACGAATACGGTTGGCAATTTGTAGGTTCAGAAATTGACAGTCAATCAATAAAATGGGCTGATAAGATTGTAAAATCAAATATAAGTTTAAAAGATTTAATTGAACTTCGAATACAATCTTCCAAAAGAAATATTTTCAAAAACATCATTAAAGAAGGAGAATATTTTGATATGACATTATGCAATCCTCCTTTTCATAGTTCTAAAGCAGAAGCTACAAAAGGAACCATTCGCAAAGTCAAAAATTTAAAAAATGAAATTACTTCTAAACCAACATTAAATTTTGGTGGTGTCAATAATGAATTGTGGTGTGAAGGTGGAGAATTAGCTTTTATTACTAATATGATTTATGAAAGTGTACATTTCAAAACACAATCTTTATGGTTTTCGACTTTAGTTTCCAAAAAAGAAAACTTGAAACCAATTTACAACTTACTTAAAAAAGTAGGAGCTGTAGAAGTAAAAACTATTAATCAAGAACAAGGAAACAAAATAAGTAGATTGGTTTTTTGGAGTTTTAAGGAATTAAACAATAAGATTCATTCTTAACAAATTATATTTAAGTATATGAATTCAGAAAAAACTAACTTAACTAAACATTGTGAACTATGTTTGAATCATAGTATTAATTTTCAAAAGGGGACATTCTGTATTTTAACTAATGAAAAACCAAATTTTGATAAAAAATGTAGCAAAATCAAGTTTGGTAAAAACCTTAAAGAGAAAATTACTGAAGTAAATGTTGAATATAAAAAGATAAATAATGAAAAAATATTAGTTTATATTTATTTTATTATTTTTATTATTTTAGCAATTGGAGTCTTTTTATCAACATATTTTTTCTATGAGTATATTTCTGGAATATTAAAATCTTATATTAGCAAGTCATTAGTTCTTTTTGCAATTGCAATTATAACTTTCTTAAGTATTGGAATTGTATTACTAGGATATGCTTTTGGAATGTTAAACAAACATTTATTTGATAAAAAAGCTAATCTAAAAGTCAAAAGTGAATTAGATTCAATAATTGATTTATATGATATGATTTATGAAATTGATATTAAAATAAAAGATAGAATATTAAAACCAAGCGAAGTAAAAACTAATTTAAAAATTACCCAAAAACCTCCTCATTTTCCCCATCAAAACTAGCAAAAACCATACTTGGATGCGAATCTTTGTGAAAAATATTTCCATTTTTATCTATGGCAATTGCACCTGCAAAACCATCGTAAGGTTTTAATTCGTTGAAAGTTTTTTCAAATGCTTTTTCTAAGGTAAATCCATCAGTTACACGAGTTACGATTTTTGTAGCAACTGCACCACTTACAATATCTTCACCAACACCAGTTAGACTTACACCACAAAAAGAATTGGCATAATTCCCAGCAACGGTTGCAGAATCCGATATTCTTCCTGGAATTTCAAAACCTTTTCCACCGGTTGAAGTGGCAACAGCAATTTTTCCTTCTCTATCAAAAGCTACACAACCAACAGTTCCAGTTCCGGTTGCTTCTAATTTAGCTTCATATTCTGCTCTTCTTTGTGGAATTTCTGTTGAAAAAAGTTCAAAACCTTCTTTTCTTGCAAAATTCGTTGCACCACTTCCTCCTAAAACTCTGTCATCAAAAGGCATCAATTTTTCAGCAACTTGAATTGGATTTTTAACATCTTCAACATTGATAACACCACTAAATTTTTCGGTAGTTCCATCCATCAAAGCAGCACTCATTCTAATTTTTCCATCACTTTGAATTTGAGAACCAATTCCAGCATTAAATAATGCATCGTCTTCCAACAAAGAAACGGCATAAACAACAGTTTCTAATGCCGTATGAAATTTCAAATATTCATAAGCATCTTTCACAATTCGCAATAAAGCGTTTTGTTTAGCAACTTTCGTCTCATAAGAAGTAGATGATTCCGAAAAAAAACCACCGTGAATTATTAGTTTCATATTTTTGGGTAATGGGTAATGGGTAATGGGTAATGGGTAAGCCTATCACCCATAACCAATTACCTTTTACCTAAATTATACGTATTGCGAAGAATGAATTTTCATTTTATAAGTACTCAAATCAAAAGTATCATGCATACTCATTACATGAGTAACTAAATGATTGATAGAAATGGGTTGCCCTAAAGAAACTTCAGTTAGATTAGTATCTTTCACTTCTCTTCCATCCACTAAAATAACTAATCCAGAACCAATAGCTTCCATTTCATTATTATTGGTGATTAAAAGTCCTGTATCTTCTCCAAGTCCAATTCCTAAAAGTCTTGGATTACTTACAACGGCTTGAAACAAACGACCAATTCGGCCACGTTTTACAAAATGAGTATCAATAATTACATTATCAATAAAAGAAAGTCCACTTGTGATTTTTACTTCACCTTTCAACAAAGCTTCACTACTGCTTCCTTGATAAATCATATTGTTAGAAGCTGCTGCTGCACCAGCCGAAGTACCAGCATATACAAAATCTTCGTTTTTGTACTTATCAATTAAAAGATCATGAAATTTTGTTCCTCCTAAAATAGAAGTCAAACGCAATTGATCTCCACCTGTAAACATAACTACATCAGCCGATTTTAAACGTGCTAAAAATTCTTCATTATTTGCTTGTTCGCGTTTTTCAATATATAACACATCTGTGTTTTCGGCACCCAAATATTTTAACGCTTTCATATATTCAGCACCTACTTCTTTAGGAATACTTGAAGCAGTTGGAATAATTTCAATTCTCGATTTTTCTTTGTGTTTTGATTCATCAATAATACGTTTCAAAATTCCTTTTTCAAAGAAATTAAGATTTTTTGCTACGTCATTATCGAAATTTACTTCTGTAAAACTTCCTTTATCTACAGCTCCACCTATAATAATTAATTTTCCTCTACATTTCATGTATAGATACTATTTCCCCCAATTAATACTAAACTACTTTGTAACAGTAATTTCTTGAAGCAAAAATAACAAATTCATAATATCTAATACTCTTTTTTATTTTAATTTATGAGCAAATCTTTGGGCTTATTAACAATCCTTTTTCCTGCTGTCCGTTCTACAAGATGCCACTCCCATCAGGGCTAGAAGAGAATGGTCTTTCCTTTTTGAAAGTTATCTAGTTGTCTGAATATCAAAGCCATTTATACCTATCAAAAATAATTTTAACTTTCTGTCAAAAAAATTGAAATATTAAAACAAAAAATTCTTATTTTTAACAATTACACAGACACATTTCACAAAAAACAGCATTAAACAATGAAAATATTAAAAATTCAAGCCTTAAGAGGGCCAAACATTTGGAGTGTAAAACGCAAAAAATTAATCCAAATGCGATTGGATTTAGAAGAAATGGAGCAATCTCCAACCGATAAAATACTTGGATTTCGTGAACGTATCGAAAAAATGTTTCCCTCTATGATTGAACATCGTTGTTCTGAAGGTTGTAGAGGAGGATTTTTTATGCGCGTTGAAAGAGGAACTTGGATGGGACATGTCATTGAACACATTGCTTTAGAAATTCAAACTTTAGCTGGAATGGATACGGGTTTTGGCCGAACAAGAGAAACAAAAACTCCAGGAACTTATAATGTTGTTTTTAGTTATACAGAAGAAAATGTAGGTTTATTTGCTGCTGAATCATCTGTTCGAATTGGTGAGGCCTTAATTTCAGGAACCGATTATGATTTAGAAGCTGATTTACAAAAAATGAGAGAAATCAGAGAACGTGTTCGACTTGGTCCAAGTACTGGAAGTATTGTTGAAGAGGCTGTTTCTAGAGATATTCCTTGGATTCGTTTAGGAACAAATTCATTGGTACAACTTGGTTATGGTGTAAATCAAATGCGTTTTCAAGCAACCATTACTTGTAATACTAGTAACATTGCCGTAGATATTGCATGTGATAAAGAAGAGACCAAACGTATGCTAAACAACGCTTCAATTCCAGTAGCTGATGGTGATATTTGTGTGGATGAAGAAGATTTAGAAGCTACTATCAAAAAAATTGGTTATCCAATTGTTCTAAAACCATTAGATGGAAATCATGGAAAAGGAGCATCCATCAATGTAAAAACTTGGGAAGATGCTGTGGAAGGTTTGGCTTATGCAAAAAAATACAGCCGCAGAGTAATTGTAGAAAAGTTCGTGACTGGTTTTGATTTTAGGGTTTTAATTATTGATAATAAATTAGTAGCTGCTGCCAAAAGAGTTCCTGCAAATGTAGTTGGTGACGGAAAAAACACAATTCAACAATTAATAGATATTACCAATCAAGACACAAGAAGAGGTTATGGGCATGAAAATGTTTTAACAGAAATTGAAATTGATAGAGATTCAGAAGATTTATTAGAAAAATATGGCTACACAGTTAATACAATTCCAGCTAATGGTGAAGTTGTTTATTTAAAATCAACAGCTAATTTAAGTACTGGTGGAACTTCAGTGGATGTAACCGACATGATGCATCCAGAAAATATTTTTTTATGTGAACGCATATCGAGAGTTATTGGCTTAGACATTTGTGGAGTTGATATTATGGCAGAAAATTTAACTCAACCTCTAAAAGAAAATGGTGGTTGTATTTTAGAAGTTAATGCTGCACCAGGATTTAGAATGCATTTAGCTCCTTCTGAAGGATTACCAAGAAATGTTGCTGCTCCAGTAATTGACATGCTTTATCCACCTGGAAAAGAAAGTCGTATTCCAATAATAGCTGTAACAGGAACTAATGGAAAAACAACAACAACTCGATTAATAGCACATATTGTTAAAAATAATGGTTTCAAAGTTGGATTTACAACTTCTGACGGAATATACATTCAAAACCACATGATGGAAAAAGGTGATACAACCGGACCAATTTCTGCTGAGTATGTTTTAAAAGATCCAACAGTTGAATTTGCCGTATTAGAAACAGCTCGAGGTGGAATTTTACGTTCTGGTTTAGGCTTTAGTAGATGTGATATTGCAGTTTTAACTAATGTGGCTGAAGATCATTTAGGTTTAGCTGACATTCATACTTTAGAAGACTTAGCACGTGTAAAAAGTGTAGTGGTTCGAAGTGTAAAAAAAGATGGTTGGGCTATTTTAAATGCTGAAGACGAACAGTGTGTGAAAATTGGTGAGAGTTTAGAATGTAATGTGGCTTATTTTAGTTTGGACGAAGAAAATTCGTTCATAAAAAAATTGAGTAAAGAAGGAAAAACCGTTGCTGTTTATGAAAATGGATATATTACCATTAAAAAAGGAGAATGGAAAATACGAGTGGAAAGAGCTACACATGTTCCTTTAACTTTAAACGGAAAAGCTCGTTTTATGATTGCCAATGTTTTAGCCGCAACTTTAGCGAGTTATTTGTGGGGTTTTAAAACCGAAGATATTAGTTTGTCGCTAAAAACATTTATTCCAAGTGTGGCACAAACTCCTGGACGAATGAATATTTTTGAATTCAGAAAATTTAAAGTACTAATTGATTTTGCTCATAATCCTGCAGGATATCGAGGTATTGAAGATTATTTACAAAATGTAGAAGCCAATAAAAAAATCGGAATTATTGCTGGTGTTGGTGATAGACGTGATGAAGACATTAAAGAATGTGGTTTAATTGCCGGAAGAATGTTTGATCATATCATCATTAGACAAGAGAAATATTTACGCGGAAGAACCGAACAAGAAATCATTGATTTAATTTTAGATGGAATCAAAGAAGCAAATAGCAATACTACTTATGAAATTATTCCTCTAGAAACTGAAGCTATCAAACATGCCATTGATACCGCTGAAGAGGGAGCATTTATTACAGCTCTTAGTGATGTGGTTGCCAATGCTATTGATATAGTTCAAAATTATTTGGATAAAGAAAATGAAGAGCAGAATGTTTAATTTCTAAGTTTAAATCTGTAATAATCAAAAAGCCCAAATTCTAAATGTTGAATTTGGGCTTTTTTACAAAACAAACAATTAATTTATTTTTTATCTAGTACAGTTACATCATTTTTCTCTTTAATGGCAGCATCTAGATTAGCCTGTAGTTCTCTTTCTTGTATTCTTCCTTTGCTCTTTTTATTAGCAGCAAGTACTTCTCTATGGTTGTATTGTGGAGTATTTAACAAGTTAAGATTATTATTTTTTGTTGGTGTCATTGCATTAGCATATGTTCCGTTTCCAAAAGAACCAAAAGTATTCCATCCCATATAATAAACGCTACCGTCTTTTTTAGTCAACATAGTTGCTTGAAAACCTTTTGCTTGAACCGTTTTCCAATCGTTTGCTGTTCCAATTTGAACTGGCACATAGCGATTTTCTGTAGTTCCATCACCTAATTGTCCAAAATTATTTCTTCCCCAAGCCCATAATGTTCCATCGCTTTTTACAGCATAAGAAACCGCAAAACCAGCAGAGAAATCAATCCATTTATCAGCAGAAACTAATTGCGGTCTGTTTGTGTAAGCCACTAATTCACCACTTCCTAATTGTCCCATACTTGATTCTCCCCAAGCCCAGATTGTTCCATCTGTTTTTTGCGCAATCACGTGATTTTTTCCAGCTTCAATTCTAACCCAGTCTCTATCATTGTTAACTTGAGTAGGCAAATATGTATTACTAACTCTAGAATCTGGCACAATCATGTTTGAATCATTTAAACCCCAACCCCAAATTGTTCCGTCTTCTTTTATTGCAAAAGCCGTTTTGTTTGTAGTTACTGCAATGTCAACCCAGTTAGAAGCTTCTCCAATTTGAATTGGTGCTAATTCTTTAGAGCTTTTTGTTTTATTTCCCATTTGATTTGCATCATTTTGACCCCAAGCCCAAATTGTTCCGTCGCTTTTTATTGCAACTGTAAATAAATAAGAAGGAGCCACTTTAATCCAATCTGAATCAGTACCAACTTGATGAAAGTATTCAACAATTTGTTCTTCAGAATTAATTCCTAAAGCTCCATATTCGTTACTTCCACAAGCCCAAAGTGTTCCATCTTGCTTGATTGCAAATGTATTTTTAATTCCAGTTTGAATAGTTTTCCAATCTTTTTCTTCACTTAATTTGATTGGTTTTGATTCGTTTTCACTTAAAGTTGCTAATTGTCCTGAAGAAGCATGACCCCAACCCCAGATAGTTCCGTCTGCTTTTTTAGCTGTAGTATGCCCTCCGCTAAATGAGTAACTTTCAAAATTTTGTGCACTTAATGAGAATGATAAGGCAAGGAACGATAATGCAAGTATATTTTTCATAATAATTAGTATTTTTGAGACTAAAAAGTCGAATTGTTAAGTTTGTTTTGGGTATTAAAATCCTGTGCTGAATTTCTTCAACAAAAAATTAATTAAAAAAATAAAATAAGATATCTTTAACTGCTTGACCTCGAGGATTTACTTTGCTTCATCTGATTTAGGGACACATATGAAAGTAAAGTTATTTTACAAGCAGAAATTGACAGTAGATTTGGGAATAATTCTAAACTATTAAAAAGTAGAATTTATCGTTTACTTTTGACTCGATAAATTTTATAATGGTAATTTACAAATTCACTTTTTTCCATTTGAAAAAAAGCTTTTTGCTTTTGAGGGTTTGTTTGTTTTTTCATGAGTACTAATTGTTTGTTTGTTTTTGATATGTTAAAACTACAATTAAAAATTAATACATTACAAGTATTAAAATCATGAATGAGGGTTTTATGTAATACAAAAAAGGTTTTGCCGTAAAAAATATTGTTTTTTAACACAAAACTTGCGTTATTTTTACACTATTTGTCTAAACACAAAATAAAACATAACAAAATTATTGAAATCTTGCTATATATTACTAAAAACAAAACCAAAAAAGAGTCAGCAGATACTGACTCTTTTTTCAAAAAAAAACAAAAACAAAATTCTTTAGAAATAATGACTTATTCTTTAATTAATTTGTAAGTATTCGTTTCTCCTTTGGAATTCATTAAAGCAAGTAAATAAATTCCTTTTTCAAATCTTGATAAATCCAAAGTATTACTACCTACTAAGCTTTTCTGATTAATTATTGTTTTACCTACGATATCATATACTGTAAATTCAAGTTCTTCTACTATATCAATTGTAAAAATACCTGTAGATGGATTTGGATAAACTTTTACATTACTTATTCCAAATGATTTAGTTTCTAAAGTCACAGTAGCTAGAACTTCGTTTGAAGTACTTGTACACATTGAAGTTCCATCTAAAATAACTCTAAATTTGTATCCTGTGATTCCAATCATACCAATTCCTGAAATAGTTAATGTGTTTGTTGTAGAACCAGAAACATTAGGATCTGTAAAAGTATCATCTAATGTACTCCAAGTAACTCCGTTATCTGCACTATATTCCCATTGGTATGAACTAACACCTGTTGCATTAACTGTAAAAATTAAAGGATCTGTCTCACTAACCGTTTGATCTTGAGGTTGAAGTGTAATTACACTTGAAACCCCAACAGGAGAACCAGCTAACCAATTTGAAGTTGTTCCAGTTAAAGCAAAGTTAGTTAACGTTCCATTATTTGCATTTGATGTAGCATCAGTCAAAGTAATATTTGTTGTATTATTTCCAGCATCATAACCTTGATTGAATTTATAATAAGCAATTAAACCTGTTTCTGTACCTTGTAGTTCACAGTTTTTAGAAGTGTTAATTTCGTTTAAAGTTCTAGCAACATTCCATATACGAACATCGTCAATATTTCCATTAAAGAAGGCACTACTGCCATCAAATGCTCCTAAATCAAGAATACCACTTCCCATATAAGGTACTACACCTGAATCTGACCCTACTAAAACACCGTCTTGATAAACTTGTCTTGTACCATTTGTAATATTATAAACACATGACCAATGATGCCATTCGCTATCAGCTGTGTAACTTGTCACTGGTATATTTATATCATTGTACCAAAAAGCAAACGTAAAGTTATTATTATCTCTAAAGCCAATATGTAATAAATTATTATTTACTTGAACTCCTTGAGTCAAAACATAATTAAATACATCTGTTGCTGTGCGTTTAGCATTAAATTCTATTGTAAATGATGAATTGCTTACATTTATGCCAGAAGGAATTGAAACATAATCATTCACTCCATCAAAATTTAAATGAGTTGCTGGGTTATGCACATTTACTGTTTGAATAGTAGAAGTTAAAGTACCAGTAAAACCACAGCTTGTATGTGATGGATTAGATAACACTGCATAATAGTAAAATGTTCCTTGTTGTGAAGTATCCGGCAAATAGGTTTTAATGTCTATAAGGTTATATTGATTTACCGTAGAGTAATTTGATTGACTAACCATAATTCCTCCAACTGTAGAATTAACTGTGTTTTTATACCAAGTTAAAGTATAACTTGTAGCAACAGAAGGTTGACTATTACCAAAAGCACATACCAAAATTGAAAGTCCTAAAGGATTTGAAGGCTGATTTACCAAATAACTCTGACCACCAGTTAGTGGTTCCACTCCTGATACTTGAAAAAGATACGTTGAATAACTGTGATTGAAGATTAAAAGAAATAATCCAATCAAAAAATAATTTTGTTTCATTATTAGTAGGTTTAATATTATGAAAGCAAAAGTAATTTCTTAATAATTATTAGAGTAGCCCAATCAGACTAATCGATAGACCATTAAGACATTTTTAATTTAAAAGTATTTAGAAAATTAGTCCATTGAATTTTCTGGACGCAAATCAGATGGAAGTTTTTGGTATTTTTTCTTAAAGGCTGCACTAAACTTACTAGGACTATCATAACCAACTTCGTTTCCAATATATTTAATTTGCATATCGGTTGTTAAAATAAGTTGCATAGCCAAGTGCATTTTTTTATCGATGACATATTGTAATATAGAAGTACCATATACCGATTTGAAATCTTTTTTTAGTTTAGTTGAAGATACATGTAGCTTTTGAGCAAGAACATCTATGCCTATAAATTGCGAAGATAAATTTGAAGCAATGATACTTTCGCATTTAGAAATTAACTTGTAATCGATTTTACCTTTATCTTGGTAGTTTTCTCGTCTTAAATCTTCAAATACATTTTTAAAAAATGAAGAAATAAGAGTCAATGATTGTGCTTTTAATATCGTTTCACTAAAAATATCATCTTTAAACGTTTTAAGTGTATGCAAAATTTCTTGAGCTAAAACTTCGGCATTAGGCACAATATCTTGATAGGAAATAAAGCCTTTATCAGAATCTAGAAACATTTTGAACGGAATTTTAGCATCTAACTTATCAAGAGGTATCTGCTTTTCTAACCAACTTGGGTTTATATAAAAAATATAAAATTCACATTTAGAACCTTTATAAAAACTAGCACCTACATCTGTTCCTGGTTTCTTGAAACTCCAAAACTTATTGTAAAATGGCATTTTATCTATAAAAACATTTTGAAGTTTAATTTCACTTTCAAAAACAGTAAATGTTATGGTATAATGATCACTTGGAATATTCTTATCATAAACCGATTTAATTAAAGCATTATGCTTGAATTCTACACTAGTGATTGTTAACCATAAATCTTCTTCTATTTTTCGATAGCGCATTTCTCCTTTAACAAAAGGGTTGTTTCTGTAAACAACTTGATCTTCGATAAAATGTTTGCTTCCTGGAGATTTTATGGTTGATTCAATAAATAATTCAGGAGTATTTGCTAAAAACGGAAATTCAAAAAAACCATTATTATAAAACTTTAAATTGGGTTTTACGAATTGGAACCATTTTGATAATTTTATATTCATTAATTTGCAATTTAATATCTGAATGAGATTTTAATTGAATATTTTTTTAAAGTTCTGATGAATCTTATATTAAGAATTAACCCAAAAAGCAGAATACCTATTAAAGATGGAAGTTTTCTGTTTTTTTTACTACGTTTTCTGTTTTTTCTTTCTAGCAGCAGGAAATAAAACATTATTTAAGATTAGTCTATATCCAGGAGAATTTGGATGTAAGTCTAAAACTGTAGGTGCATCTCCTACTCTGTGTTGATAATCTTCTGGATCATGTCCACCATAAAAAGTAAACATTCCTTTCCCTTTAGTTCCATGAATGTACCTTGCTTCACCATTGATTTTGCATTCACCCATAACCAACACATTTGATTTTACTTTAGATGCATCAAACGCTGTTGTTTGTCCCATAAAACCTTTTACTAATGTAGTATGGTTTTGGCACAACATCGTTGGAATAGGATCCCATTTAGCAGAATATTCCATTAGAGTGAAATAGTCGTTTTCCATTGCCATTGCACCTTTTCCGTGTTCAAGTGTTGTATCAATATCTGAAAATTCATATACCATTGGATTTCTTTCTAACATATAATCTTTAAAAGCAAAAGTATTGGTGTAATCAATTTTAGATTGATAATTGGCATCACTTTCATCACCATCAAACATGGGTTCGCAAATATCAACTCCTTCTGCAGATAAAGCAATATCAAAACTATCAGTTGCAGAACACATAGCAAACATAAATCCACCACCAATTACATAATCTCTAATTTTAATGGCTACAGCTCTTTTTTCTTCAGAAACTTTGCTATATCCTAATTTTGTTGCTAAAGCTTCTGCTTCTTTTTTTTGTTCAATATACCAAGGTGCATTTCGATAAGCGGCAAAAAACTTTCCATATTGCCCTGTAAAATCTTCATGATGCAAATGCAACCAATCATATAAAATCAATTGATCATTCAAAACCTCTTCATCATAAATTTCGGTATAGGGAATTTCAGCATAAGTCAAAACCATTGTTACAGCATCGTCCCAAGGTTTTTTCCCTTTAGGTGTATACACTGCAATTTTTGGTGCTTTTTCTAAAATTACAGTTTCTTGATTTTGTGAAGGACTACTTATTTCTTCTAAAATAGAAGCCGTTTGCCCATCTGATAAGATTTCGAAAGAAACACCTCTAATTTGGCATTCCTTACGAATTTCTTCCGCATCAGGAAACAAGAATGATCCTCCACGATAATTCAACAACCAATTTACTTTGTAGTTTTTTTCCAAAGCCCAATAAGTAATTCCATAAGCTTTTAGGTGATTTTGTTGCCCTTCAGCTTCCATTGGAATTAAAACAAAAGATGCTTTTGCAGTAAGTGAAAATAAAATTATAAAGAGTATTGTAATTTTTCTGAGTAATTGCATTCCTTTTTTTATCAAAGATAAGAGAAAATATCTAAAAGAAAACATAAAAAAATCCACCTTTTGAGTGGATTTGTATCTTAAAACGGAACATCTGAGTCATCGTCGTCATTGTTAAAATTACTTCCAAATGCCTCATTTGGTGAAGGTAATTTTGGTGTTGCAAAAGGATTTTGTTGATCTTCTAAATTCATTTTTGAAGGCAAATCGGCAAAAGGAGAACTAAAATCGTCCAAGTTATCAAACTTACCAAGATTTCCAACGAATTTCAATCTTACATTATCTAACCCACCATTTCTATGTTTTGCAACAATAAATTCGGCTTGACCTTGAGTTGGAGAACGTTCTTCATCATCCCATTCATCAATTTTATAATATTCAGGACGATAAATAAATGATACAATATCGGCATCTTGCTCAATCGCTCCAGATTCACGAAGGTCAGAAAGTAAAGGTCTCTTACTAGAACCACGCGTTTCAACCGCACGAGAAAGTTGAGACAGTGCAATTACTGGAATTGATAATTCTTTGGCTAAAGCTTTTAAGTTTCGAGAAATAGTTGAAATTTCTTGCTCACGATTTCCACCACCTTTTCCGTTTCCACCAGCAGTCATTAATTGCAAATAATCCACTACAATTAATTTAATTCCATATTGAGAAGCTAAACGTCTTGCTTTTGCTCGTAAATCGAAAATAGATAATGAAGGAGTATCGTCAATGTATAACGGAGCTTTTTCTAGATTTTTTACTTTAATAGAAAGCTGTTCCCATTCATGTTTTTCTAATTTTCCAGTTCTTAATTTTTCAGAAGACAAACCTGTTTCAGAAGAAATTAAACGAGTAATTAACTGAACTGAAGACATCTCTAACGAGAAAAAGGCAACTGGTGCTCCATAATCAATGGCCATATTTCGAGCCATTGAAAGTGTAAAAGCTGTTTTACCCATACCAGGACGAGCAGCCACAATGATTAAATCAGAAGGTTGCCATCCCGAAGTTAGCTTATCTAAAGCATGAAAACCTGTCGGAATTCCACTTAAACCTTCTTTACCAGCAATTTCTTCAATACGTTTTTTTGCTTGAATTACTAAACTTTGTGCTGTTTCAGAACTACGTTTGATATTTCCTTGTGTAACTTCATATAATTTTGATTCAGCTCTATCCAATAAATCAAATACATCTGTTGTTTCATCATACGATTCTTCAATGATTTCGCTTGAAATTTTTATCAAACTACGTTGGATAAATTTTTGTAGAATAATACGCGAGTGAAATTCGATATGAGCAGAAGAAGAAACTTTTTGAGTTAACTGAATTAAATAAAAATCACCACCGGCTAAATCTAGTTTTGCGTTTTTACGTAATTGAGCAGAAACTGTTAGTAAATCAATTGGTTGAGTATCGTTAAATAATTCAACGATAGCTTCAAATATATGTTTGTGTGCTTCTTTGTAAAAAGCATCTGCTTGCAAAATATCGATAACCTCATCAACTCCTTTTTTATCAATCATCATTGCACCAAGAACCGCTTCCTCTAAGTCTAAAACTTGAGGTGGCAATTTCCCTTTTTCAAGATTGATAATAGTTGTTTTATCTACTTTGATTGGGTTTATATTTCTGACATTTTCCATAATGCGAATGTATACCTTTTATAATAAAAAGTAAAGTTGAATTGTTAAAAATTCAATGTTAAATTAGTGTTAGTAAATTTATTTTAATGTTAACAACCCACAAAAAAAATCCGTCAGTAAATGAAAAAGACGGATTTTTTAGAATTGTAAGAATTTGGGTTATTAATCTTTAAATTCACCCATATTGCTGTATTTGTCCATTCTTTGAGCCACTAAATCTTTTGTTGATAACTCTTTTAATTCATCAAAAGCTTTCAGTACATAATTTTTTACAGTAGCAAAAGTTGTTACTCTATCATAATGAGCTCCACCAAGTGGTTCAGGTATGATATCATCAATTAACTTTTGTTTTTTCATATCGTATGAAGTCAGTTTTAAAGCTTCAGCTGCAACTTCTTTGTATTCCCAACTTCTCCATAAAATAGAAGAACATGATTCTGGTGAAATAACAGAATACCAAGTGTTTTCTAACATGAAAACTTTATTTCCAACACCAATTCCTAATGCACCTCCAGAAGCTCCTTCACCAACAATTACTGTAATGATAGGCACTTGAAGACGACACATTTCAAAAATATTACGAGCTATAGCTTCACCTTGCCCTCTTTCTTCAGCTTCTAAACCTGGATAAGCACCTGGAGTATCTACTAAAGTTAAAACTGGAATTCCAAATTTCTCGGCCATTTTCATCAATCGCAATGCTTTTCTATATCCTTCTGGATTAGCCATTCCGAAATTTCTATATTGACGCGTTTTAGTGTTGTATCCTTTTTGTTGACCGATAATCATGAAAGATTGACCTCCAATTTTTCCTAAACCACCAACCATTGCTTTATCATCTTTAACTCCTCTATCTCCAAAAAGTTCTAAGAAAGTTCCTTCTGTTAAAGCATTAATATGATCCATAGTGTATGGACGATCTGGATGACGAGAAAGCTGAACACGTTGCCAAGCTGTAAGGTTTTTGTATATATCTTTCTTCGTTTCGTCTAGTTTCTTCTGAATTTGTTTGCAGGTTGTTGTAACATCTACATTTGACTCTTCACCAATTACCAAACATTTATCTAACTGATCTTCAAGTTCTTTTATTGGTAATTCAAAATCTAAATATTCCATATATTGGTTTACGTTTAGTTTGTATTTTCTATTACAAATATAAAATTTTTATAACTTTTATCTAACTTAAATTTAATTAGTTTTTAACTTTTTTCTGTTCTTAACTATTCCATTTGCTATAACAGTGAGTAGAATTATAGCGGCACCAAGATAAAAAAGTGAATTCATATGTTCTGAATCCTTAAAAATTAATAAAGCTAAAATAATACCATAAACAGGTTCAAGATTAACTGTTAGCATTACAGTAAAAGGACTTAAAAACTTCATTACTTTTATGGAAGCTGAGAATGCATAAGCTGTACATATTGATGCTAAAACAATTAACCAAGCAAAGTCTTCAAAAGTTAATTCAAAAAATGCAGTTGAGAATTTTTCTGTAGCTAATAAATATAAACTCAAAAACAAAACTCCACTTGATAATTCATAAAATGAGATCACATTTGGGTTGTAGATTTTAGCATATTTACTATTAATTACTGAAAACAAAGCTGATAAAAAGGCAGAAATAATTGCCAAGATAATACCTAATTCATGCTTAGTTTCTACATTAAAAATTATTGAAATTCCTATCACAGCAAATAATCCAAATAAGACTTCATACCAAATTACTTTGCGTTTATAAAAAACAGGTTCTATTAAGGAAGCAAAAAAAGCTCCTGTTGACAAACAAGCCAATGTAATGGAAATATTTGAAACTTTAATCGCTTGATAGAAAGTGTACCAATGAGCTGCTATAATAATTCCTGAAATTATAAAGCCTATTAAAGCATTTAAAGGTACTTTGATACTTTCTTTTTTATATATCAAAAATCCAACGATAAAAAGAGAGGCAAAAAACATTCTAAACCAAACTAAATCTAAGGCTTCAAGGGAGATTAGTTTCCCAAGAATTGCTGTAAACCCCCAAATAAATACAATTACGTGAAGATGTAGATAATTTTTTAGTTTATCGTTTAGCATTTCGAAGTAAATAAACAGCTAAAATTCCGAATACTATATTTGGAATCCAAACAGCAAGTAAAGGAGAAAAACTTGATTTTTCGGCAATTGTTCCAAATACTTTGTCAAAGAAAATAAATGTAAAAGCAATTACAATTCCGATTGCTAAATTCACACCCATTCCTCCTCTTCGCTTCATGGCAGAAACAGCAACAGCTATAATTGTTAAAATAAAAGCTGAAACAGGTAAACTATATTTTTTGTAAAGTACAACCAAATACGTATTTATATTGGAATTACCCCTAAGTCTCTCTTTATCAATAAATTCATTAATTTCTCCTATTGACATTGTTTCAGCAGCATAGATGACTGGAGTTAAATCATCAGGTTCGAAATTATATTTTTGAATTTTCTTTTCAGAAGATTCTAGTATATCATTTAATTTACCAATAGTTCTTTTTTTATAATTATACAAAGTATAATCTTTGGTTTGCTCATTATATATAATTCTATTGGCTGTGACTTTATATTGTAATTGATTTCCAATACTTTTTTCAAAAGTAAAATTGAATCCCATTTTTCTGATGTAGTCGTAATTACTTACGTAAATGTATTCACTAATATTATCTTCATTTTTAATCTGACGATAAATATCGTTAGTCTCTCTAGTTTGATTACTACTCTTGAGATTAGTATATCTAAAATCATTGAATCCTTTACTAGCATTTGGAACCAAAAAAAATCCCATTATTAAAGCAAATAGCGAAACAATGGTTGCTCCAACAATGTAGGGTTTTAAAAATCGATTAAAGGAAATTCCCGAACTCAATATTGCAATAATCTCAGTATTGTTAGCCAATTTTGAAGTAAACCAAATGACCGATAAAAAAAGGAAAATAGGAAATAATAAATTGGCAAAATAAATTGTAAAATCTCCATAATAGACCAAAATGTCTGCTATAGGAATTTTCTTTTCAATCATTTTATTTACCTTTTCAGAAACATCAATAACAATTCCAATGGGAATAAACATCAACAACATCACTGAAAATGTGCCTAAATATCGTTTTAATATGTATTTATCAATTAATTTCATAAAATTATAAACGTTGACTCATTTGAACAACCATTTTATCTTTCCATTCTCTAAAAGTTCCAGCGATTATTTGTCTTCTTGCTTCACGAACTAACCACATATAAAATCCTAAATTGTGAATTGTAGCAATTTGTTTTCCTAAATATTCATTAGCAGCAAATAAGTGACGAAGATAAGCTTTTGAGTATTCTAAATCCACAAAAGTATGTCCCATTTCATCAATTGGTGAAAAATCAGCTTCCCATTTCTTGTTTTTAATATTGATTGAACCATGAGCTGTGAACAACATACCATTTCTGGCATTTCTTGTTGGCATTACACAGTCAAACATATCAATTCCTAAAGCAATATTTTCTAAAATATTAATAGGAGTTCCAACACCCATTAAATATCTAGGTTTATCTTCTGGAAGAATAGCTGTTACCACTTCAGTCATTGCATACATTTCTTCTGCAGGTTCTCCTACAGACAATCCACCAATTGCGTTTCCTTGTGCTCCAGCATTTGCTATATATTCAGCAGATTGTTGACGTAAGTCTTTATAAGTACTACCTTGAACAATTGGAAAAAATGTTTGTTCATATCCATATTTAAAAGGCAAATTATCTAAATGAGAAATACATCTATCCAACCAACGATGTGTCATATGCATAGAACGTTTGGCATAACGATAATCACATGGATAAGGTGTACATTCATCAAAAGCCATAATGATATCAGCACCAATAGTTCTTTGAATTTCCATTACATTTTCAGGTGAAAAGAAATGATACGAACCATCAATATGCGATTTAAACTTTACTCCTTCTTCTTTAATTTTTCTGTTTGAAGAAAGCGAATACACTTGATAACCACCAGAATCAGTTAAAATATTCCTATCCCAATTCATAAATTTATGTAATCCACCAGCTTTTTCTAAAATTTCGGTTTGTGGACGAAGGTATAAATGATAAGTGTTTCCTAATATAATATCCGGATTAATATCATTTTTCAATTCACGTTGGTGTACTCCTTTTACAGAACCTACTGTTCCAACAGGCATAAATATTGGTGTTTCAATCACACCATGGTCAGTTGTTATTTTTCCAGCTCTAGCTTGACTTTTGGCGTCTTTAGTAAGTAAATCGAATTTCATTTAATCTTTTTAATAGTGGCAAAGATAATTTATTTAAGACTTCATATATCCCTTTTAAGAATTATTTAAAAAAATTCTTATTTTTGATTAAATTTAAGACAAAATGAAAAAAATTTTACTATTTCTATTTTTTACAATTCATATTTCAAGTTTTAGTCAAGGTCAAGACACATGGAATGCTCTTGGAGCATCTGATAATAATCAAGCTTCTAACGGTACAACTCTTATTTCTAGTACACTTTTTGCAAATAAAAATAATCATTTTTTTGTGTTAAATAAAGAAACGGCTGAATATCCAAATACTACCCAAAAAATATCATTAAAAAAATTTGATGGCACTGAATGGAGTAACATTCAAACACAAATATTTACAAGCACACCTAATTATAGCTTAGCAGTCGATAACTCAGAGATGCCCTTCCTATTCTATAATGATCCTGCCATTGACAAAGCTGTTTTAAAAAAGTTTAATGGAACTAACTGGATTGACTTTGGTGGAGTTTCTATATCAGATTACAAATCAGATTCTAATAAAATTATTATAGGAGAAGACAATAGTATATATGTTACTTATAGAGAATTACTTTTTAATACCCCAAACAATTGGTATTATGTAATAAAAAAGTTTAATGGAACAACATGGATTACTCTTAATTCAACGAGTGACGTACCTTCAAATAGCACAAATTTTAACTTTGCATTAGATAACAATAACACTCCTCATATTTCTTATTACAATGCTAATTTAAACGAAAGTTATGTAAAAACTTTTAATGGAACAATTTGGCAAAATATTGGCGCATCGATACAAGGAACAGTGTATTCTATAAATTTTGACAACAACAATATTCCATTTGTTTTTACATATAATCGAATTTTTAATCTTAGTAACAATAGCTGGAATCTAGTTTATAATTTTTATTCAGGTCCTTCAAATCAAGCAATTGTACGAAGTATAACTTTTAATGATTCTAATGAATTATATGCACATATTGGATTTGCTTCTGTAACGACTATAGGTAAAATTTATAAAGTTTTAAATGGAACTTCAACTTTTCTTCAAGATTTTGAAAATGTGTCGTATAATCGAATGAAATTCATCAACGGTTCATTATATTTATTTTGGGGTGGAACTTTAAATACTTATGTTCCATACATAACTAAAATCAATGGTAATAATTGGGAACTATTAGGTGAAAAAAGTTCAATATCTTATCCCGAAACTCCTATATCTAGTCCAAGTAATAATTTTCATGACCTTACTTATAGTAATAGTTCTCCATATATTTCATACCAAAATATTATTTCAGTTAACGGAAATAAAAAACTTAATGTTAAAAAACATAATGGAGCAATTTGGGAGTTTGTCGGGCCAGAGAATATTTCAGAATTAGAAGTCAAAAATTCAAAAATAGAAGCAGATCAAAATGGAAATATTTATGTAGGATATATTAGTAATGTTAGTACTACATCTACAAGTAATTACAAAATTTCTGTCAAAAAATTTGATGGAACTAATTGGCAAGCTGTTGGTCCATTGAATTTTTCAATTTATACTGAGACAAAATTTGACTTAAAAATAGATCAAAACGGTGTTCCTTATGTGATTTATGCTGCAGGAATTGTTCAGAAATTTAATGGAACTAATTGGGAATTTGTAGGGACTGGTATTCCTGGAATAAATACTTCATCTTATGATTTTGAAATAAATTTTGATAATAACAATGTTTTATATGGTACTTATTATGCTAATAGTAAAATAAATGTTAGCCAGTTTAATGGAACAGATTGGATTCAAATTGATGGTACTAGCTTAAATCCTTATACTAATACAAAAAATCACAAAATAGTTTTTGACTCAAACAACACTTTGTATTTAGGTTTTATTGACAATAACAATAAAGTACATATTAAAACTTACAATGGCTCTTCATGGATATATGTAGGTTCGGAAATAATGAATTCAAACAACGTTGTCGATTTTGATTTTCAAATCAATAACAATATCCCTTATGTTGCTTTTTCAAATCAAATTGACGGATTCAGATACAGAGCAAGTATATATAAATTTGAAAATAATTCATGGCAATTTGTTGGACAACCTGAAGTTTCACCAGGTGCGGTGACCGACTTAAAGCTAATTTTTGGAAACAATAACACTCCAGTTATTTCTTATAACGCTTCTAATGGTGTTTTCTCTAAGTTTTTTGGAACTAGCAATCCATTAACTGTTACTTCAATTGATAATCAAAACCAAGAGAATTTTATATTATTTCCTAATCCTGTAGAAAACAACCTAAATATTACTTACACAAACAACACAAACGATATTATAGAAATTGTAATTTATAATTCACTAGGTCAAAAAATGAATCTCTCTACGAAATCATTTAAAAATACGACAAATATTCCTTTTCAAGAATTTTCAAGTGGAATATATTTTATTTCAATACTTCAAAATGGGAAACAAATTATTTTCAAAAAAATTATAAAAAAATAAAAATTTTTAATTTAAACTTTTTTCAATCTGAAATTTACTTTATTTTCAGGTTGTTTTTTTTTATATCATAAATTTTAAATTCCAATTAATGTAAATAATACAATTAATTCTTAAAATCATATAATGTATTTGGTATTATAATAATGAAATTTGTAGAAACAATATAAATTAACTTATTATGAAAAATAAACTTATACTACCATTGGCCCTTCTATCCACTTCATTCTTAGTTACAAGTTGTTCTGTCATAGAAGGAATATTTAAAGTAGGTTTTGGAGCAGGAATTTTCATTTCTGTTTTAGTAGTTGCCTTAATTATATATTTAATTAGTAGGTTTTTAAAAAAATAGAAATTATGAAAGATAAAAAGGAGAATAAAGAGAAAGGAATTGAAGATAATTTAAAGAAAATGAATTATCCTCCTAGCGAAGACATCTATTCAAACGACAAACCTATAACCAATTCAGATGTAGAAAAAATTTCAACAGATGATCTGTTAAACACTGCTGATAATTTGAAAAGTGAAACCACAAACACCAATGAAAAATTAGGAAATGGCTTGGATGTTCCTGGTTCAGAATTAGACGACAAACAAGAAAATATTGGAAGTGAAGATGAAGAAAACAACTATTACAGTCAAGGTGATACCAAATAAAAAAACATGTCTATACAATCTATAAACCCATATACATTAGAAAAATTAAAGTCATTTGAAGAAATGACTGAATCTGAAATTGAAAAAGCTATTTCAAAAGCACATGAAACATATCAAACTTGGAGATTTACTTCTTTCAAAGAAAGAGCCAAAGTTTTAAATGAAGTAGCTTCAATAATAAAATCAAAGAAAACAGAATTGTCAAAATTAATTACTTCAGAAATGGGTAAATTAATTAATCAAGCTGAATATGAAATTGATTATGCTGTTAATATTTTTGAATATTATGCCAAAAATGCTAAAAAATTTCTTGCCGATGAGCCATTAAAAGTAGAAACAGGTGAAGCTTTTATCCGAAAAAGTCCAATAGGTGTTTTGTTAGGTGTAGAACCTTGGAATTTTCCATTTTATCAAGTGGCTCGTTTTGCAGCTCCAAATATCATGATTGGAAATACCATTTTATTAAAACACGCTTCAAATGTACCACAATGTGCCAAAGCAATTGAAGATATTTTTAAAGAGGCAAATGCTCCAGAAGGTTTATATACCAATTTATTCTTATCAGGTTCAAAAATTTCAAAACTAATTGATGATTCAAGAATTCAAGGTGCTTCTTTAACAGGAAGTGAAAAAGCAGGTGCTTCTTTAGCCGAAGCTACCGGAAAAAATATTAAAAAATCTGTTTTAGAACTTGGAGGAAGTGATCCTTTCATTGTTTTAGAAGATGCTGATATAGATAGAGCAACCGATTTAGCCATTTATGGAAGAACCGTAAATAATGGACAAAGTTGTGTAGCTTCAAAACGTTTTATTGTAGTTGAAGAAGTTGCTGATGAATTTTTATCGAAATTCAAAGCTAAAATGAGTGCTTTAAAATTGGGTGATCCAATGGACAAAGAAACCCAACTTGGTCCACTTTCAAGTGAAGATGCTTTAAAATCCATTCTAAAACAAGTGGAAAAAGCAATTAAACAAGGAGCCAAAATTGAAGTTGGTGGAAAAAAAGCTGATTTAAAAGGAAACTTTATGGAAGCTACTATTATATCTCAAATAACTCCAGAGATGGATTTGTATAAAGAAGAATTATTTGGGCCAGTAGCTAGTTTTTACAAAGTCCAAAATGAAGAAGAAGCTATCAAATTAGCTAATGCAACTGATTTCGGATTAGGTGGTTCAGTTTTCTCAAAAAATATAGAAAGAGCTAAAAATGTTGCTAACCAAATAGATTCTGGAATGGTTTTCATTAATCATCCCACAAAATCTTCTACTGATATGCCATTTGGAGGAACAAAAAGATCAGGTTATGGTCGCGAATTATCCGCTTTAGGAATTGATGAATTTGTCAATAAAAAATTAATTCGAGTCATATCAGAAACTGAAAAGTTATAAATGTAAAATCATATAAAATATTGCCTTGCTTCTGCGAGGCTTTTTTATGTAGATAACTTTTAAAAAGTCAAACAATTAAAATAGAAGTTAATAATTTTAATCTTCTTATATTTGCACTTTCAAATTTTAAAATAAAAATGAAACCAAACACACAACAACTACACGATTTAACTACACAGGTTAGAAGAGACATTCTTAGAATGGTACATGCTGTAAATTCAGGTCATCCCGGTGGTTCACTTGGTTGTACAGAATTTTTAGTTTGCCTTTATCAAAACCTAATGGACAGAAATGAAGTCTTTGACATGGACGGAATCAACGAAGATGTTTTCTTTCTTTCTAATGGTCACATTTCTCCTGTTTTCTACAGTGTTTTAGCCAGAAGTGGTTATTTCCCTATAGCAGAATTAGCTACTTTTAGATTATTAGATTCTAGATTGCAAGGTCATCCAACTACACACGAAGGATTACCTGGAGTTCGAGTAGCTTCTGGTTCACTTGGTCAAGGTTTATCGGTTGCTCTTGGTGCTGCTCAAGCTAAAAAATTAAACAATGACTCAAAATTAGTTTACACATTACATGGTGATGGTGAATTACAAGAAGGGCAAAATTGGGAAGCTATTATGTATGCATCTGCTAAAAAAGTAGATAATATTATTGTTACAATCGACCTTAACGGGAAGCAAATTGACGGAACTACCGATGAAGTTTTAGCCATGGGAAGTTTAAAAGCAAAATTTGAAGCTTTTGATTGGGATGTTTTAGAAATCATAGAAGGAAACAATATCGAAGCAATCATTGCTGGAATGACAGATGCAAAAAGCAGAACTGGAAAAGGAAAACCAGTTTGTGTTCTTTTGTACACTGAAATGGGTAATGGTGTTGATTTTATGATGCACACACATGCTTGGCATGGAAAGGCTCCAAATGACGAGCAGTTGGCAAATGCTTTAGCTCAAAACCCTAAAACTTTAGGTGACTATTAAATTAAGATTGAAGATTATCTATTTCTGATTTTAGAATTTTTTAATCTTTCAATTTTTTAATCTTTCAATTAAAATAAATGAAAAAATATACAAATACAGGAAATAAAGATACACGTTCAGGTTTTGGAGCTGGTTTAACAGAACTAGGTCAAAAAAATGAAAATGTAGTAGCACTTTGTGCAGACTTAATCGGTTCATTAAAAATGGACGATTTCAAAAAAAATCACCCAGAACGTTTTTTCCAAATCGGAATTGCAGAAGCCAACATGATTGGAATTGCAGCTGGATTAACCATTGGTGGAAAAATTCCTTTTACTGGAACTTTCGCTAACTTTTCTACAGGAAGAGTTTATGACCAAATTCGTCAATCAGTTGCTTATTCTGATAAAAATGTAAAAATCTGTGCTTCTCACGCAGGTTTAACGCTAGGAGAAGATGGTGCAACTCACCAAATTTTAGAAGATATTGGTTTAATGAAAATGCTACCAGGAATGACTGTAATCAATACTTGTGATTACAATCAAACCAAAGCAGCAACAATTGCAATTGCTGATCATCATGGACCAGTTTATTTGCGTTTTGGTCGTCCAAGTGTAGCTAACTTTACACCAGAAAACGGAGAATTTGTTATTGGAAAAGCTGTTATGCTTAATGAAGGTACAGACGTTACGATTGTTGCTACTGGACATTTAGTTTGGGAAGCTCTAATTGCAGCTGAAAAATTAGAAGAAAGAGGTATTTCTGCTGAAGTAATCAATATCCATACAATTAAACCTTTAGACGAAGAAGCGATTTTGAATTCAGTTGCAAAAACTAAATGTATCGTTACAGCTGAAGAACATAACTTCTTAGGAGGTTTAGGAGAAAGTGTAGCTAGAACTTTAGTTACAAATAATCCTGTTCCTCAAGAATTTGTTGCTGTTAATGATAGTTTTGGAGAAAGTGGAACACCTGATCAACTAATGCAAAAATACAAATTAAATAATGAAGCTATTGTTGAAGCTGCTATAAAAGCTATTTCAAGAAAATAACTTCATTTATTTATCAGCACAAAAAAACCAATTCTAAAGAATTGGTTTTTTTTTATTTATATAATTAAAAATCTATTGACAACTTGGATCTAAATGTTTCCTTAACCTAGTTGCAGTAGTAAAATCACCTGAACAACTTGGAATTCCTTTTGGTTCACTTTCAAGACTTTCATCTTCTGGAGTTAATGGATTATCTACAACTGTAAAAGCATTAAAAGGATAATACAAACTAGGTCCATCTGATACTAATACTGGTGTTGGCTTTTTTATCTCCTGTTTTGTTAAAATACCATCACCATCATCATCTACATCTAAATAATCGGGTGCTCCATCACCGTCAGTATCCATTATGCTTCCACTTGAATCATAATATTCATGAACAGTCAATACTCTATCTAAATCATGATCTCTATATTTTTGACTTATCAGCTTAAAATTAAAAATTAATGGAGCATATTGAGGGATACTTCCAACAGATGAATTATAATAAGCAAATGAAGAAGGTAAAAACATAACTCCTGCTCCATAATTGCTATAAGAAATTTGTCCAGTTGTCTGATCAAAGGTCGTTATACCTGTTTTAAACAATGGCACAAGCTCTCCCCAACCCAATACAACATCGTCCAAACCAAACCAAACAGGTGAGGTTTGTTGATCAAAAACAGTACCATCCAATAATGTACCTTTATAAGCAACAAAAGCTGAATCAACTTTAATAGGATTTATACCATTAACATCTCCTTCATTCAACATTAAATAATATAATTTATATGTTAAATCATTTCTTTCTACTGTTTTAAATTCAAGATTTGCCATGTCCTTTATGGGAGTTTGAGTTCCTCCTTCAGGAATTAATTCAAAAGTTGTATTATAATCCGCATCAACAGTAACAAAATGGGTAGCTAAAAAGTCATCAATAGCAGCTTCATCTATAGGATATTGTTCAGCGAATGTTCTTACCGGAGTAATTGCAATCGTATCATCCTTTGGACAACCAGCGAATAAAGTTGCTAAAACAACAAAACACATTGCTTTTAATATATTCTTCATTTTTTATTTCAATTTTTATAGGGTGCAAGATACAATTTTGATTTATTTTTGTATAATAATTAACATTGATTTTTGTTAAAATATGAGAATAGATAAATACTTATGGTGTGTTAGATATTACAAAACTAGAAATATGGCTTCAGAAGCTATAAAAAAAGGTCACGTTACAGTAAACAATCAAGTAGCTAAACCCTCTAGAGAAGTATATCCAACAGATAAAATTGTATTGAGAAAAGACCAAATCAATTACAAGATTACTGTTTTAGACGTGCCTCAAAATCGTGTTGGTGCAAAATTAGTAGATGTGTATAGAAAAGATGAAACTCCTGAAGAAGCATTTGAACATCTAGAATTATTAAAACTTTCCAAAGAACATTATAGAGCAAAAGGAGAAGGAAGACCAACTAAAAAAGACCGAAGAGACATCGATGATTACCTTTGGGATGATGATAACATAAAAGAACAAAAAGATGAATAAGGAATATTGGGAAGAACGTTATCTTAACAATGAAACAGGTTGGGATACAGGTGAAATAAGCACTCCTTTAAAAGAGTATATTAATCAAATTGAAGACAAATCTTTAAATATTCTGATTCCAGGTGCAGGAAATGGCTATGAATTTGACTATTTGATTGAAAAGGGCTTTTCTAATGTAACGGTTATAGATATTGCTAAACGACCTTTAGAAAATTTAAAGGAAAGAAATCCAAATTACACTAAAAATTTTATTGAAGGTGATTTTTTTGAATTCAATGAAACTTATGATTTAATCATTGAACAAACTTTTTTTTGTGCATTAAATCCTGAATTAAGAATAGAGTATGTATCAAAAATGCATTCTTTACTAAATGAAAACGGGAAAATTGCTGGTTTACTTTTTGATTTTCCACTCACTGAAGATGGGCCACCATTTGGAGGTTCAAAAAAAGAATATGTAAAATTGTTTTCACAAAAGTTCAATTTAAAAATACTAGAAAGAGCATATAATTCCATTAAACCTAGAAAAGATAGAGAACTCTTTTTTATCTTTGAAAAAAAATAAAAAACCATGCAAAACATTATTTTAAATAAAGAAGAAATTCAACACAAAACAAAACGAATTGCTTATCAAATCTATGAAACATTTGTAGATGAAAAAGAAGTTGTTTTAGCTGGAATTAGTTCAAGTGGCTATATTTTTGCACATAAAATCGCGGAAGAATTACAAAAGATATCTCCCATTAAAATTACTATGTGTGAAGTTTTTATAAATAAAACAAAACCTCAAGAAGAAATTAAAACATCTATCACTAAGGAAGAATATAGTAATAAAGGTTTAGTTCTAATAGATGATGTATTAAATTCAGGAACAACACTTATTTACGGTGTAAAACATTTTTTGGAAGTACCTTTAAACAAATTTAAAACAGCCGTTTTAGTTGATAGAAATCATAAAAAATATCCTGTAAAGGCAGATTTTAAAGGTATTTCACTTTCAACATCACTTCAAGAGCATATACAAGTTGTATTTGAAAAAGAGGAGATGTTTGTTTATTTAAATTAATTGAAGAATTTCTTTGACTATTTCTTTTTTCTTTTTACCATCTACATTTACGGTAGATTTTGCATTTTGGTAATAAAAACTTCTATCAAAAAGGTGTTTTGCAATATATTCATGTAAATCCTCTTGTGATAGGTCTTTTATCAAAGGTCTTTTATCTCTTTTGTCTTTTAATTTTGTTACTAAAGTAGTTATACTTGCTTTTAAATAAACAGAAACAACATCATCTCTTTGTAACAAAAGATGATTATTAGCATAACAAGGTGTTCCACCTCCAAGACTTAAAATAAAATCTTCTTCTTTTTCTAAAAAATCTTTAAACAATTGATGTTCTACATTTCTAAAGTAAACTTCACCTTTATTTTTAAAAATTAATTCAACAGTAGAATTCTCACTTTTTTCAATAACCGCATCTAAGTCGTAACAAGAAATTCCTACTTTTTTAGCAATTTTTTTTGCCAAAGACGTCTTTCCTACACCCATATACCCAACTAATACAATTTTCATAAAAACATTAACATATTATAAAACAAGCAATTAAATAAAATCTTTAAAAAAAATACAAATTTATAATAAATTCCCATTGAATTCTAAATAATAGGTTTTATATTTGCACCCGCATTCAAGAAATAAAATGACTTGGTAGCTCAGTTGGTAGAGCACATCACTTTTAATGATGGGGTCCTGGGTT
>NZ_CAWUIC010000020.1:0-24644 GCF_963922255.1 uncultured Flavobacterium sp.
CACTATTACCCCCATTACTGTAATAGTCTACATTGTTACTATCAGTAAGTTGATAGCCCATATAACCACCTAACAAAAGATCTCCGTTATTATCTAGTGCCATTTTTGTGAAACCATCATCAAAACCATTATTACCTACTAAACGATTAAGAGAAGTACAAGTACCTGTTGTGGAGTCAAATTTAGCTAATAGTGGGTCCATTCCATTATTGGGACCTGGTCCATTATTGGTTTGAGCACTCCAAAACATTTCACCTCTAATACTTCCAGCAAATAATACTTCATTAGTATAAGCATTATATAAAACTTGCGGACTTAATCCTTGACTTATACCAACAATACCATTGTTTGATGTGTAATTATTAACCCAATTGTAAGTTGTTACATTTGCATTACATTTCATCACGAAAGCAGTAGAACCAGTATTAGCAACAACACTCCAACTTAGAAAACTACCTCCAAAATTACTATCTGCTACGCCAGCAATATACACGTTATTTTGCGCATCAAAATCGATACTTGTTAAATTCATTGACGTTCCAGTTGTCTCTCTGTGCCATTGGTACTGTCCTAGATCGTTAAAGCAAATAATTTTTGAAAACGTATTAGAAAGAGTGTTACCTCCCGCGGTTATTGTATTGTTACTATTACTATTATAGGCATGAATGGCATAAAAGTTCCCGTTATAAGGATTTCGATACCATCTAACCTCGCTACTTATGTAGGATGATACTTGTAGGTCAAAAGCTATTGCATTTATAAAAGTACCGCTGGTATCATATTTCAAAATGTAAGTAGTATAAGGCACAGCGGTGTTGGTATTATTAAAAGCACCGTTTTCGTAGCTGCCAGGAGCTAATTGTACTAACCAATAGATTACATCATTCACAATATAAAAATTGCGAGCTATTCCCGAAGCATTAGCCACTGAACTATCGACTGGTGCATGAGCAAAGTGAATCCATTGAAAAACCCCATTGGTGTTAAACTTAGTTATGAACATATGTAAACATGATGTACTAGTATTTGAAAAAGTATAATCTATTCCGTTATTATCCCCTATACGAGGCATAGAATAATAAGGGTTACTACCATTGTTGTCACTACATTGTGTGACTCTTCCAGACACATATACATTATCTTGATTATCAATAACAATCCCTTTTGGGAAGTCAAATGCCCCCCCCCAAAAAACTTTATGCCAACGATACATACCATTGCAAGTATAGCTAATCAAGATAAAATCTGTGGTAACAGACCAAGCTTCATAAGTAGTAACTGCTATGGGATTGCTACTATTAACACTTACGTTATCCATAGTGACTGTCGAGAGCACATAAATATTACGCTGGCTATCCGTTGCCATGTCAATCACTTCTTCTTTACGGTCGTTAGAAACAGTATTATTTCCACCTCCATTTTGAAGCCATTGAAAGCTTTGGGAAAATAGGGTGATGGGTAGTAGGAAAAAGGTAATGGATAATAGGTAATGTTTCATAGTTGACGGTTAACAGTTAACGGTTGACGGTTGACAGTTGTTGGTTTTTTTATTTATTCCTTAATTACTTTATAACTACTCAAGTTCCCGTTTTTATCATGAAGTTGCAACATATACATCCCACTACTTAAGCTTTCAACATTTATATAATTGTTTTCTATATTCACAACTCCTTTTTGTACGCAAACTCCAGTTATTGCATATAAAGCATAGTTGTATTCTTGGTTTATGTTTTGGAGTTCTACTGCATAATTTGTTGGGTTTGGGTATAGGTTAATGTTTTGTGATTCAAAGGTTTCATTGGCTAAGGGTGTGCAGGCTTGTGTGGCAAATTTGGTTATGAAAAAATCACTATTACCACCATTGCTGTAGTAGTTTACATTATTACTATCGGTAAGTTGATAGCCCATATAACCTCCTAATAATAAGTCGCCATTAGAATCTAGTATCATTTTAGTAAAACCATCATCAAAACCGTTATTCCCTACTAAACGATTTAGAGAAGTACAATTACCAGTTGTAGGATCAAGAGATACAATTATCGCGTCACGTCCATTATTAGAACCTGGTCCAACTACAGATTGTGTACCCCAAGTTAATGAAACTCCATTAAAACTACCCGATAAATAAATATGAGAAGGTGTATAAAGAATATTACCATCCAGAAAATTATTTGCTGGATTGTAGTGTGAAACCCAACTGTAACTAGTAACATTTGGATTACATTTCATAACAAATGCAGCTGCCCCTGTATTAGAACCTGGTAAAGTCCATCCTAAAAAACTACCTGGAACAAAATTAAGCGTTAACCCTGAAAGATAGATGTTATTTTGCGCATCAAAATCGATACTTGTTAAATTCATTGACGTTCCTGTTGTCTCTCTATGCCATTGGTATTGACCTTGGTCGTTAAAGCAAATAATTTTTGAAAAAGTATTAGAAAGTGTGTTACCTCCCGCGGTTATTGTATTGTTATTATTACTATTGTAGGCATGAATGGCATAAAAGTTCCCGTTATAAGGATTTCGATACCATCTAACCTCGCTACTTATGTAGGATGATACTTGTAGGTCAAAAGCTATTGCATTTATAAAAGTACCGCTGGTATCATATTTCAAAATGTAAGTAGTATAAGGCACAGCGGTGTTGGTATTATTAAAAGCACCGTTTTCGTAGCTGCCAGGAGCTAATTGTACTAACCAATAGATTACATCATTCACAATATAAAAATTGCGAGCAATTCCCGAATCATTAGCCACAGAACTGTCAAGTGGTGCATGAGCAAAGTGAATCCATTGAAAAACCCCATTGGTGTTAAACTTAGCGATAAACATATGTAAACATGATGTACTGGTATTTGAAAAAGTAAAATCTATTCCGTTATTATCGCCTATACGAGGCATGGAATAAAAAGGATTACTACCATTATTTTCACTACACTGAGTGACTCTTCCAGATATATATACATTATCTTGGTTATCAATAACAATACCAGATGGAAAATCAGGTCCTCCCCCCCCAAAAACTTTATGCCATCGATACGTTCCATTACAGGTATAACTTATTAAAATAAAATCATAGCGATTAGGGTTTGCTTCATAAGTTGTTACTGCTACTGGTGCACCATTATTTACATTTACATTATCCATTGTAATTGCCGAAAGAACATAAATATTACGTTGGCTATCGGTTACTATATCTACCACTTCTTCTTTGCTAGAGATTGAGTTAATTCCTCCACCGGATTGCAACCATTGGAAGTTTTGGGACAACAAGGTGATGGGTAATAGGAAAAGGGTAATGGTAATGGGTAATAGGTAATGTGATTTGGGTAGTTTTGATTTCATGTTGGTTTTTTTTTAATAGTTTTTAAAAATACAAAAAATAATAAGAAAAAAACTGAAAGTCGAAAATTACGACTTTCAGTTTCTGATTGTTTACTTATTTTTTGATTAATTTGTCACTAAATATTGTTTCACCATTTTGTATTAATTTTAAGGTATAATAGCCTGGTGACCACTGGCTGATATCAAGTTCAATACTTCCTTTGTTTTCAGGATACGTAGTAGTGTACAGTTCTCTTCCCATTGCATCTGTTAGTATTACTTGAATAGCGCCTTTTGCTACTAATTCATAATAAACAGTTGTGCTGTATGTTGCCGGATTAGGAGCCATGACTACTTTATTTTTAGGAGCTGCCATTCTAGGGACATCACATCCCATAAAAGTTAGATTATCAACTGCTGTACAATTTAGCTCATTGCCGTCTGTACTTTGAAATAAAACATCTATTGTACCCCCATTGAAACCATTATTAGGAATAAAATAACCCGTATAATTTGAGCTGCCTCCACCTAATGTGATTGTACTAGGACTAAAATACCCTTCACCGTTTGGTGCCGTCATAGTAGTATATAAAGTACTTCCCATTGCATTGTTAATATCTATACTAATATAATATACAGACTGCCCGTTAATCTGGTCACAATACAATTCGTGAATTTGATCTATCGTTATATTGCAGTGTTCACATTCTATAATTGAAAAAGATGCCGTGCCAAATGTTTCATGACAGTTCCCACTATTTAAATATTGTTGATATTGACCATCTCCTACATAAACTTCAGACATGAATCCACTGCCTGATTCTTCTCCGTTAGGAGTAGTCCAGATCCATTCTGTTAAATCTTCATTTGGTCCGATAATATAACCGTTAAAATTATCTCTGAAACAGAAGTTATAGCAACCATCTGGGAACAACCATTTATGACTGCTTAAATCAACAGGTAAATCGATTTGGTTGGTTCTACTACACCCTAACAATTCGGCACGAACTTGAAGCGGGCCATCATGGTATGAAATAGCAGTGGTTCCGATAGTACCGTTACTCCAAATATATACCACATCGGTCTGGGGATTAGTAACCGAAACTGTTACTTCATATGGGTTGCATTGTAGATTGGTAATTGCAAGGAGCGGAAAATTCGGAGTTTGATAAACCATTACAGTATGTGTTGTTGGTGCACTACTACAGCCGCCACTATTAGCCACCACACTAAATATATAATTACCAGTAATAGGAGGATTGTAGGTCATAGTGGTATTGCCAGGAATTGTTGTAAACGATGAACCGCCATTGGAACTTACTTGCCAAGTGTATGTTGTATTTGAAGCGGTAGGCACCGTTAGTACAATCGCTCCGCTACCCTTACAAATAGCATTTTTTCCTGTAATTGTTGGTGCAGTCAGAGGAATAAAACTTACGTTTATGGGATCTATATCCACTATTTCTCTACAACCATTAGCCGTTAGACCATAAGCAAAGTAATAGCCTGGTTCGGTTACATTCATCGTCATGCCAATTCCTAGTGGAGTATTTAGCGTATTATAATACCATTCTAAATTATTAGGAATATTAGAACCAAAAACACCTTCATAACTTAATGTAATCGTGTCTCCCAAACATGCAGAAACAGGAGTAGGTTTAAGAGAACCGTCTATACCAATTTCATATATTGGAATATTAGCACTAAAAGGTTCTGAACAGCCCCATGGGTTACTAACGGTTAGTGAAATAGGTTGGATATCACCATTTGAAAATTCAAAAGTTTTTACCATATTTTGGCTAGTGTTTATGGCACCGTCAAGTAGAAAATTCCAATTATAAGAGCAATCAGGACAAACTACTGGACTTCCAGTACTATCGATTGGAGTCAGGTATACGGGTTCTCCTTCGCAAATTTCCGTCAGCGGTGCACCGTTTATGTCGGTTATCGTAAAGCCAGCCACAGGCATAATTGCTGGTAATACAATATCTTCTAATGTAAATGTGCAAGGTGCATATCCAGTACTAGAAATAGTTATTGTAAAATTATGAGTTCCCGGAGCAATGCCAGTAAATGTAGCTTGGTTAATAGCTGGTAAAGCTACAGGGCTAGTAATATTTACTGGAGTTCCGCCATCAATACTAAATGTGTAATTTTCTATTGGAGTTGAAAAGTAAAAAAGCGAATGGTCCAAAAGAGTAACATCATAAGCTCCGTTGTTGCATACTACATCATATTTTAAATCGGCTTTGTATGGTATAATAAATGTTTCTTCTTCCAGACCCCAACAGATTGTTGGATCAGGTGGAGTCATTCCTGCTTGAATTGTAATTAAATGTTCACCAGGAGATAAATCTGAAAAAGTTGCCGAAAAAGGTACTGAATTATCTGTCTGAATCTCTCCATTAGAAAGTCGAAAGAAAACATATGATGGGTTTCCAACAGGATTTGCAGTATATGTAGCAGAATTACATCCAAATGTTTTAGAATATATAATATCATTAGTTGTGCTACAGGTAGAACCAGTTGGACACTGATTTTTAACAACTATTTTTTCAGAGAAACCAGTACAATTATAAATCGTACCATTAACATTTACTGCATTGGTAACCAAAGCTTGATAATTACCTATTACATCAGCAATTGTAACTGTACTACCAGGAGCATTAGGGTCTGGAATAGTAATAGAATACGTTGTAATTCCAGTTGATACTCCATTGTGGAACCATTCAATTGATTCTGATCCTGACCAACCGGCTTGTATTGGAACTGTATAAACAAAGTCCGCAGGAGTATTGATATCACATAAATTTAAAAACTTAGTCTTATCTAGCTGTACCACAGGTGTCGGAATTACCGTAATTGGAATTGTAGCAGTTGCTGGGTTAGGACAGCCATTAGGCTCGTTCACAGTTGCAGTAACCGTGTATGTTGTTGTACTAGCAGCATTTTCAAAAATATTAGTTGTTGTAAAAATATATGGTGTGTTACCAAATGTAGTTGTAGTATTTCCATCTCCAAAATCCCAATCAATACTGCTATATGATGTCAATCCAAAGAGAGTAAATTGAACAGGAGATTCAGCGCAGACCACAGTATTATTGGCAGCTATAGTTACAGGAACAGTGTTGTTTATTGTAATTGTTTCTGTGATAATTTCTTCCACTCCGCATTTACGAACTTTTACTTGAAGCTGTGCACTTGTTGCATTGTTATTCCATGTAATCATGGCATTAGGATCATTTAAACCACTTTGTATACTTCCTGCATTGGCAGGAATTACACTCCAGCTGATGAAGTCGAGTTCCGTTAAAGTCACATTACTAGTTGGCAAGCTTACGATGCTATAATTTTGGGTAGAACTTCCACAAACTTCTGTAAGCGGATTATCAAATGCAACATCCACTGCTAATGGGTTTACTTCAAAAACGGTTGTGGTGCTAGTACATCCATTTAGTTCGTAATATGCCGACACGTTATAAGGAGGTGTTGCATTAGCGTCAAAAATAACTTGCACACTTGTTCCCGTTGATGCCCCTACAAATGTTCCTCCCGTTATGGTCCAATTTAAAGTTGCATTGGAAACTGTTGAACCATTACTGCTTGATGCTACATAGGTGTATGGAGTTCCTGGACAAACCAATGGATCGCCATCAATAGTTGGAGCAGGATTTAAGCCATCAATCACCTTAATTTCCATAGGTAGCTTGGCACATAAATTAGTGTTGGTAATTTCCACCGTATAATAACCTGTTATCGAAGGATTTAAATTAAAATTATTGACATTCGACCCATTTTGTATTGGAGTTGGATTATTAGGTTCATAAATTGAGTAATTTACATTTACTGGATTATTGCTGTTATTTAAGAACACGAAGTTTTGGGTATTGCCAAGGCATACAAATTCTACAGGACCTAAATGTACTTTTGGAACAATAGTTATTTCTAATTCAGCATATCCACCACAGCCTAATAATGTATTGTAATATTGGCATGATAATCTTACTGTTCCAGGTTCGTTTGACTGTATAATTATTTCATTGCGTTGGTTGTTCCATATTAATTGTGCTCCAGTACCAAAATCATCAATATTCCAATTGAAATCAGTTGTTGGCCATTGCGGTAGGTTATAAATGGCCTGTTCACCTTGACAGATTGTTGCTTGACCTTGAATAAAACCGTTTGTTTGAATAACTGGTATTTGAGTTGCCATCACACATTCTGTACAACCAGGTGCCGTTGTAATTAGTGTTCCAAAACCACTTTGATTTACATTATTCCATTGTATGGTAACTTCATTTCCGTTTTGGCCTATGATATCTCCTTCGTTTGTTGCAAAAACTACTTGACAATCTGCATCAACGTTGTATGTACTTATTTCACCTTCACAAACTACACTAGGGCATTCTATAGCATTAATTCCTTTATCAATTACTATCTCAGTTGTAAACGTATCTAAACAACTACAGCCATTGGTTACCGTTAAAATAACTGTAAAAGTACCACTTTGTGTATATACGTGGGTTGGTTCGAATTCTGTTGATGTACCACCATCTCCAAATTCCCAATAATAATATAATTCTCCATTACCATCATTAGCTGTTGAAAGATTATCAAAGTATACCTCTGTATTCATACATCCAAAAGCAGCTTCACCCACTGGAAAAGGAATAATATTAAATTCTGCATTTGGTTGTGTTATTTGTTCTACACAACGGTCAATAGTAATTACATCTTGATTGATTGTATTAAGTGTCACCACAGCTTGAATATGCGAAACCACTGCACCATTCCACTGTATTTCACAATGTACATTATCAGAACTAACGATAGACCCACCTGTAATATTCCAAACCGTTGATGAAATAAGACTTGTGTTTCCTGTAAGGCTATATTCAATTGTGCTGTTTTCACATACACGTAAACAAGGTCCATCAACAATGTTGTCATCACCTGGAAAATGAATATCTTTTTCAGGATCATATGGTTCCTCCTCATTTGGAGTTGTTTCTTCACAGCTCACTTCTGCACCAACTATAATCATTGGTTCACAATTTTCTATAGAAAATGTAAACGTTTCGTTTAGATTACAACCTGGATTTGAAATAAAAACGTAATCTATGTCACCTATTGCAGATGTATTTATGTTTGTAACCGTAACACCAGGATTAGAAACTAACTCCCAGTGTCCAAAAATTGGAGGAGTGTTTGTTGATGCATTTGGTAATGGAAATGAACTACCTTGGCATACGACAGTGGAGTTAAAATCGAAAGTGGGTACTGAAGGTTCTGTTATGGTAATCTGAATCGTTATAGTTTCCGCATTTTGACTTGGGTTGGTAATAGTTGGTGTAAAGGTAAAGTCAAAAGTACCAGCTACAGACGTATCTATTGTGGCTGGACTCCAAACGCCATTAACCCAATTATTTGAAACTGTGGAGAGAACAGCTGGTGTTGCCCCAACACAATACGGTCCATAATTTGGAAAAATAGGACTAATTATGTTATTACAATCTAATACTTCAAAAGTAGTTGCAATCACCACTTCACAACCGTTATTATTGTTATATGTATACTCGATAGTATATATACCAGCAGTTGGAGGAGTAAAACTAGTGCCGCTAACCCCAATTCCGCTGAAAGTTCCACCTGTGGGAGCGGGAGCTAAATAGTTGTCTAAATCATATATTGTTTGCCCAACACATACATTTGGAGGCATTATTAATGATGTTGATTGACTTACTGGAATAATTGATACATCGTCGACAAATATATATTGATTAAAATTATTTGGATTATTATCCCTTTTAGCAATGATTAAGCTGTTTTGAGGAATTGTTCCAGTGAATGTAAAAGGAATAGAATATAAATGCCATTGATTATCATTTGGTACATTTACATTTGCAATATCAAATGAGTTAGCGTAATCATTTATAAAATTATTTGCATTTAATCCATTTTGTGGTAATGTTGTTCCTATAAAATTAGGTGCTGAGAAAAAGGAAATATTTGAGGTTATTATATTTCCAAAACCAGTTCTATTATTAACTTTTGCCCAAAAAGACAATACATAGTTTTCACCTGGCACTAAAGGAGTATTTAATATTGTTTGTGCTGCCTCAGATTGAGTTCCATTATTATTGTGCATTCCAATAAAGTTAAAATTACCTTGTGCTATCCCATTATGAGAGTCTGTAGCTGGTATTGAAGCCCAAGTGAAAACATTTGTAATTGCAGTTGGATTATTTGTTGTAGTAGTATTTGTAGGATCATTTGAAGCAAAAAGATCTGGAGAGTTTGCGAAATTTTGCCAACAACTTAAAGTATTATTATTGAATCCTCCGTTTTGCAGTGCATTCTCAAAATCTCCATTGTTCACCATATTACAAACTGAGGGAGTATTACAATTAAAGTTCGCAGCAGTTAAAGGAATATTAACATAGACATACGTTATATTCCCTCTAACACCATTTACTATAGGTACATATCGTAAAAGGTGCGTACCAATATTAGCACTTGAAAATGTAATTGAATTAATTGAAGTTGTACTACTAAATGCGTTAGTTGAGCCATTTATTAATGCAGAATTATCATACACATCTTGCAAGCATTCTATCCTAATATCATTAGTAGTATTGGTTATTCCATTAAAATCATTGGTTAAAATACCACCAGCACCATTTATTGGAATCACTATTGGATTGGCAACTGTACCCGGTCCTATAAAAGTAAAAGCTCCACCACTTATACCATCATTAACACCTGCTACTTGGATACCATCACAAGAACCACTTACTGCATAATTAAACTGATTAAAAGAACCAGTTGCGTAACTATTTTGCAGTGAATAGCCAATATCGCAAAGCGTTTGTCTTTCTTCAGTGGTTAAATGTCTTTTCGTAACTCCGTTGCCATTGGCATTACTCATTACGAAATATTGATTATTTCCGTAGGCACTTCCAGAAGGATAACATGAGTCTTCAAAATGACTTAAACTGCTTCCATTCTGGTAACATGTTGGAGTATAGACAGGAATAGCATTTGGTTGCATTGGACTGAAATAACGAATGGTACTATTACATGAGGTCGGAACAACATCTAAACTAGGCCCTGTTTCCAAACCATTAGGTAAATTACAACCTGGACGTAAGTCATTTACATTTCCAATAAAAGTGTTGTTGTACATAGGGTTACAACTGCCTGTACTTGATATTAAATTTGCACCACCATTAGTTTGCAAAAATGTGTCATAACGACTAAAATACGGAAAACCAGCTCCTAATCTTGATTGTCCTAAATGATTAATTAAACTTGCAAAACCTAGTGCGTGAGTTACTTCGTGCAGTATCACTGAGTATAAATCTATTTTATCAATAGGACAATTGATACCCGTGTTTAAGTTCCAATTATGACCGGCATTGGAAAAATTGATAGCTACAAGTCCATGAAAAAAACTGCCAGAACCCGTTTCGCTAACTAAAGGTGAAATGGAACCCTCATAGGAATCCATTCCTGTATGTACTGTTTTCCATATTTCACTATCAATAATACCACCATTCACATTTGGTGCGGTTGGAGGTGTTGGCCGTAGATAAAAACTAGAAGCCAATCCTAGAACGTTAGTTGTTGATGGTGACGCTCCATTTAACATCCCGCCTACATCTCTAACCCATATTTCTACCTGATTACCATTTGAGTGTAGCGGACTATTGATAAAATCAGATAAATCACTAAATACTTGACAAATGACCGCTCGTCTTTGATTATGAGCAGTGTTGGTAGGGTCTTCAAAGCCACTACCAGCTGTAAAGGTTAATCGAAACATCCCAGCGTTACATGAGGGATCAATATATTTATTTTGATCGCTTCTTTCTCTTTTAATGTCCTTTAAGGCATATTCATTTCCATAATGATCAAAAACCGTTTCAAAAAAACTCCCTGAAGAGTTTTCTCTGTCATAATTTTGCTGTTGACTCCAAAATATTTGGATAAAAAACAATGCGAGTAAAGTAAATAGTGCTTTCATATAAATAATTTAGGATGATACAAATTAGATTTTGTGCTATATGATTGATTTGTAATGTTTCTATATTTCAAAATATTAGTCATTAACACAATTTTTATAAAAATAATAGTAATAATTAAGTGTTAATTACGGTTTTTTTGTTAAAATGTTACGGTTTTTGTTTAATCGTAATTTTTCATCCTTTTGTGGATGTTTTAGATATAAAAAAGTAATTATTTTGTAAAAATTTAACAAATAAATTAATTTATGTTATTTTTTTGTAAACATTAATTATAGTATTGAGTTCTCTAAATGATTTAAAAGCTATGTGTTTGATATTTAATATTATGAATGCTAGTTATCAGTTGACGGTTGACGGTTGACAGTTATCAGTTGACAGTTATCAGTTATCAGTTATCAGTTGACGGTTGACAGTTGATTGGTTTATGTGAGGTCCTTGTAGTATGACATGATTGTGGTGAAATTCTGCTTGTGGAAATGGTTTGTTTGAGGAGTTGCACGATGTATCTCGAAGTTTGTCACGGAGTTGCACAAAGTTTTTATTTGAAGGGTATCCTTTGTTGGGGTGGCAGGTTTGTGGGGAAAAGGGATTAGTGAAGAGTGATGAGTGATGAGTGAAGAATGAAGAGTTAAGAGTGAAGGGAGTTTTATGTGAGTTCACTTCGTTGTTGGGATGGCAGGTTTGTGGGGAGTTTTTATATTATTATTTTTCGTCTGCTTCTTGGATTTTTTTGGTTAGGTTTTGTTTTAGGTTGTTTAGGAAGCTTGTGGGTTCTATGGTTTTGCGTTTTTTTATCTCTGAAAAGATTCTGTTGAATTGTCCGATTTCTATATTGAATACTACTTCCATATTTTTTGCGGTTTCGTTTAGGCTTAGATTTCCATTGTTGAGTACTCCTTCTGTGTGGAGTGCATACATTAGTTCTACAAGAGCTACTTTTGATCCTGTCCATTGTAGAGGAGAGGAGAGGTGTGCTTGTTTTGGTTTTGTGGAATTCTGTATTTGGTGTTTTTTAAGTTTTGATTCTAAGTACTCTTCTAAGGCCTGATGAGCTACTATTTGAGCTACTTTGTAATCGTGTGACGTTGCGAACGAATAATCTGATTGGAAGTAGAAGCTGTCAAGGGTTAAACGGATATCGTGCTTTCTTCTTAGGAAATATTTTTTATCTAAACTATTACTACCGGATCTGTAATATTTGTAGAACTCTTTGTTGGAGTAGTAAAAGTCTTTAAGTTTAGTTTGTTCTTTTGTATAATACTTTTTAATGGCTTTATTTGAGCCAGATGGTTTATTGATTTCTATATTGTAGATTTCATTATAGTAAATCAGTTTGCTGGCTACTTTTGGTTTTATTTTTTTGAAAAACTCTATTTCTTCCTCTTTGCTTTTGAAACCATATTTTAATACAAAGGTTTTTAATTCTTCAAATGTATTTATGGTTGCTTTAATGGCTTTTTTGGCACGTACAATTGGTTTGTCATCTACTTTGTAAATTATTTCTAGCTGTTTTTCTAGTGAGGCTAGTAGGCCCTCTGAAAAGTTTTTCATTTGCTAAGCTGTTCATTAATTAGTTAGGTAGCAAATCTATGGTTTGGTGTTGATTATGAAAAGAGGTTGTTTGTTCAATTCCCGAATTGAATAGTATAATTCCCGAATTGCGTACTATGAATTTATATGATGATTATTACTATATCATCTAATTTTTTTAAATATTTTGAAGTATTCCCTATAAATTTAAAAAGATGCCTACTAGCATCTTTTTATATCGTTTCTTACTTTAGATTTATTTTTTAAACATTATATCAAGCGTAAAATATTTACTTTTACTGATATGAATATTCATCTGCATTTAAGAAAAATATATTAACTTCTTCTTTACTTTTATCTATTGTTTCTAAAGTGTACGCTATGTAATGATTTAAAGAATTTCTAGATGTTTTGTTTTTTGCCCATAAAAAAATTAAGCAAGCTTTATCTTCTTTAAAAGGATAAACAGCATTACCTTTGTAATCACAAAGGCTATTTTTCAACATTTCCAGACTACATTCACTACTGTCATTTTCAACCTTAAGTACTTTATTTTCTTTTAAAATATCGCTGTAATAGTCACTATCTTCATTAAATGATCTGTCAATTATACAACCTCCGAAAGCGTTCTCATCGATTAATATAGCCTTTTTATTAAATAAGTAAACATCAGGAATTGAAAACTTATTTAAATCTTTTTTATAATAGTTAGCTGTTTTATAAATAGCTACTTTATTAAAGTCACTTTTCTTTTTAAGAAATAACGATTGTTCTAAATCTATTGGAATGTTTTTCTTTTCAATATATTTTTTTAAAGAATTGTAATTCTCTTTCGTATTATCAGCAACAATTACAGTACTAAACGATTGTAATAAGAGCGTTATTACTAGAAAAAATCCAACTATTCTTTTCATTTTTGATACTTTTATTAAATCCTACACTACCTTAAAAAGGTTATCGTGTAATTATTCTTATGTATACTTCAGCTTCGCTTTGAAGATAGAGTTACAAAACTACATTATATTTTACAGTAATTACTAATAGTATCAAAGTAACAGAACAGGCAATCGCCAAATACAATCTGTTGCTGAAGAATGACCTTTGGTTAATCCTATCCTCATTTATCAATTGTATTGCTTCGTAAATTGAGTAAGGAATTAGTAAAGTAATATAGCCTATTTGTATATACACTACTTTATTATGTAATTCAACCAAAAAAAGTTGACAAAAAAGAAATAAAAAAGAAAGGATATAAAATGCTATTTTTAATTTTGGTCTCATATTAATAATTCACGCTAGATGTGTAATGTTCTTTGTTCTAATGAAAATGTACGAACTTATCCATTTACATAACTTATTAATGCGTTATAGTAAAATTAAAACCAACAACTACAATTATTAATAAGCTATTGTATAAATAGCTTATTAGTCATATGTATGAGTAATGCTGTAAGCGTTCTTATTCGTAATTTTATGTCATGCAAACGTAACACTTAGGATAAGTATTTCAAATACGTATAAATACTAGTTTTTGCTAGCAGACTAATCTTAGCTATTCTTACTAATTTCTAAAATTAGAACTTTTGTAGACTATTAAGTAATTCAGGTTTAAAGAAATATTTTTTAATACCTCGTCTTCATAAGGATAGATTCTAATTACTTCTTTATTTATAAGCAAGGCTTCTATGTGCTCCCGTTCCTCTTTAGTCATTGTAGCACTGTAATCCATTGTTTTTTTTAGATTAATATGTCCAGTAGTACCTTGCTTTAAAGCAATTATACCCACACGGTATATTTTGTCCTTGAAATCCGTTTTTAAAAATTGGTAAAATGATTTATGATTTATTGTGTCTACTTTATGATTGAATTTAAAAAAATCACTTGTAGCTGAAAAGTCGGGTTTATTAACTACATGGTCTAAACCCAAAGTACCAAATACTATATAGTCTGTTGGATCATAGTTTTTAATAAAGTTGTTATACATGAATTCATCTCGTTTGCGGCAAATGGTACAGTCAATTAGAAGCCCCTCTTTTACTCGCTCTAAAATTTCTTGTTCATTTTTAGTGGTTGTGGTTTGTGCCAATTGATGCACATAGTTTACTAAAAAAGATCTATTGACTTCATTTTTATGAATGGTATTTAAGTTCAATAAACTGTCTATTTTTGTTCCAAATTTAGTTTCAAATGAGGATAATATATAAGCAGTCCTTCTGAATTCTGTTTCTACATCTATAGCCTTGAAGTTTAAATCGATTTCTTTTTCTTTAGCAAATTCAAGTAATGATACTATAAAATCTCTGTAATCTGTCCAGAAATAAGAAGGTGCTTTGTCTTTTTGTGCATAGACATTATTGAACCAGTTTCTGAACACCATAGTGTCCTTATCTACTTTCATTTTCTCTAAAGCATAATTAAAGCTACTTGGTAGCTCTAAAAAAAACGTAACTTTTTCCCCTGCTGGCACATCTTTTAAACGGTCCATGATGAAGACTTTCATTTCATCATATTTTTCTTTGACAAAATGGCTCTCACCAAATAAGACTATTTTTCCTTGTTCTGCAGATGTAACATTGCCTGAATGTTGACTGTACGAAGTTGTTAAGCAAATTAAAAAGAAAAAGAAGCATTTAGGCATTTTTTTATGTTACAATGTTAAAATAAAAAAAGAAAAAAACATAACCGCAATTTAGTGATTATGTTTTTTAAAACAAATAATTTTATGGAAAGACTATGTCAACAAGTACAGCTACTCCTGCAGAAACTAAAGTTGAAATAATTCCAGCTTCTACACCATCATTGACTTCAGAAAGTTCTGAATGTAAAGCCCAATACATCGCTAAAGCATCAGCCACAGCAACAAGTGGATTTACTCTCTCCAAATTTTCGACTTCCCAATAATATGAGCTATAACGATAAACTGCAAAAGTGCTTAAAATTCTAAATTTTTCTGCTTCTGTCAAAAATTGTGAACTCACAGTATATTCTTCAGCAACTTTTAGCAACTCAATTTTCTCATTTAAATCGGTACTTGCAAAAACACTTTCTACCGTTGTATTAACTATCAAGTATTCGTTCTCACTTATTTTATCATCATTTAATAACTCGTCCAATAAATCTGTTTTGTAATTTCCTAAACTATCAAATGTTTTGATCCTACCATCCTCAATAAGCGATAAGACCTCTTGACAATTATAATTAACTTCGACTTCAAATTCATTCTCCATTTCAGATAATGAATTACAAAAAGTAGAATCTGTATAGTTTTGTGCCATAAGATGAGCTAAAGCTACATTATGATCCACACCAACATAATCAAAAGGATTTTCTTCATTTTCAACTATAACATTAAGCTTTGATAACGAATTATTATTTTTAATATTGTTAAAAATAGTATTTAAGTCTTGTACAATACTATTGCTTTTTCCGTCTTTTAAAATTACGTTGTTATCGTCATTTTCTTTGGTACAAGAATAAATAAGTACGCCTAAAGCTGCTGCAAAGACGAAATAAATTAGTTTTTTCATTTTATTTGATTTTTAATTTTGTCCTACTTCTTTTTGAGGAGTGTTCAGATCATTTTTTTCTCCTTATTTTGTACTGTATATTTTAGTCAAGATCAAGCCTTTTTAATTTACCAATAAACTGTTTGTTTTTATTTTCTTGAGTAATTTCTACCTGAGTATCCATTTCCTAGATATAATTCTAATGTATCTAAGAGTTGTAAGAATTGCTTATAATGCCTCATTTACTCTGTTAAATTAGTGATGTACTTTCACTTTTATTTTTTGTAGACTTGGTATTGAAACAAAATTAGGCATTAATTATAGTCTCTGAAATACGTATAAATACTACTTTTTTGGAAACAAAAGTGGACTCAATATTAAATTATAAACACATGTAATTAACAAATTCCCATTTCGAATGTAAGGTCTAATATTATTTGAAATATAATTAACCAAAAGAAAACAAAGGGTTAGTTTTTAGGCAACCAACAGTTTATGTTCATACTTCATATTATTCTTCTTTTTAGTAAATGGATACTGTTTTAAATATTCAAAATCTGTATTATATAAGTTTAATTAAAGTTTAATTCAAAAACTGCAACTATTGCATATTTATAAGTTGTGGAATAAATATTAATGAAAGATTTAGTAAAAGACGTTTAGTATTATGAAATTAATGATTAAAAATATAATGTCAAAAAGAATAGCAATTGGTTTTAAAATAAAATTTTATATGGTTAAAATATTAGGCAGACTTTTATAAATTAATAACGATTCAAATCCCAACATTCATTTTTAACATTCCAAAAAATTTTATATCGTTCATTTGGAGTTAATTTGTAATTTATAATTTTATTATTTGGAGAACTTATTCTAAAATAGATTTCCTTTTGTTCCAATGAAAAATTTTGCAAATAGCCACTTCTTAGCGTTTTTTCTACCCAATTTTGATTGTCTAAACTTATACTATATGTTAGTTCCACATTTGTATCATTATTTATGGAATAGGCATATTTATAGTCAACAGTACTGTTTTTGTCTACTAAGGCTACAATTTCAATTTTAACATCTAATCCTTTTCTTATATTATTATTTCTGAACCCAAAGTATATTTTATTTCCAATGCATTCTTTTGTAGCAAAACAGCAGCTTACTCTATTCATCATACTCTTACAAGCACTCCAATCTGTATCTTTTTTAGCGTAAAAGTTATCTGCATCATAGGTATTATTAAAAATGAATAAGCGAAAAAATCGCAATTTATAGTGAAAGATAAATCATTGGGCAATTAATGATTTAAAAAATAGTGCCAAAATAAACTTTCTTTTTATTAAGATAAAAACTTTCAGTTGAAAATATTTTGCCAATTAATATCTAAAATTAGAACTATTGTATATTATGATATAGTCTAGGTTTTTAGCAAGGTTTTTTAGTACCTCGTCTTCAGAAGGGTATATCCTAATTACCTCTTCATTTGTTAGCAGGTTTTCTATATGTTCTCTCTCCTCTGAGTTCATCATGTAACTGTAGTCTCTTGGTTTTTTAAGATTAGAAAATCTTGCGTTTTGATTTAGTGCAATTATACCCACACGGTAGATATTCTGCTTAAAATCTTCTTTTAAAAAATTGTAGAGTGATTTGTGATTTACTGTATCTACTTTGTGATTAAATTTAAAAAAATCATTTATAGCTGAGAAGTCTTGGCTATTAACTACATGATCCAACCCAAAAGTACCAAAAACCATATAATCTTTAGTGTCGTAAAATCTGATAAAATTATCATACATAAATTCATCCCGTTTACGACAAATTGTACAGTCAATCAAGAGAGCTTCTTTTAGTCGATCTAAAATTTTTAATTCATTTGGAATGGTTGTTTTTTTTGCCAAGTCGTTTACATAGTTTATTAAAAAAGACCTGTTTGTCTCATTCTTTTCTATATAATTAACATTTAGTAAACTATCTATTTGAGTAGTTGTTGTATCATCAAATGAAGATAATACAAATGCAGTTCGTCTGAACTCTAACTCAGTATCTATCGCCTTAAACTGAAAATCAATTTCTTTTTTTTCTGCAAATTGTAATATTGACAGAATGAATTCTTGGTAATCCGTCCAGAAAAATGAAGGGGCTACATTTTTTTGTTTGTAGAGATGCATAAACCATTCATTAAAAACAATTGTATCCTTTTCTAGTTTCATTTTATTCAACGCAAAATTAAAACTAGTGGGTAGTTCCAAGAACATTGTAACTTTCTCACCAGAGGGTACGCTTTCTAACCGTTCCATAATAAAAGTTTTCATTTCATCATATTTTTCCTTGACAAAATGGTTCTCTCCAAATAAATATATTTTACCTATTCCATTTAGTGTTACATTTTGTTTTACTTGACTGTAAGAACTAGTCATTAAAAATAAGGTGAATAGATATTTTTTAAACATTATGATTTTTTATAGTGTAAATATTTTAAAAAAAAGTATAACTACAAAATTACAGCTATACTTTTTAGATAATTATGGCATAATAACCGTTACAATTACAGAAACACTTGCAGAGACCAAAGAGGAAATAGCGTTAATAGTATAACCATCCTCTGAAGGAGAATCATCCCCATACATTGCCCAATATTCTGCTAAAGCATCAGCTAAAGCAACAATTGGATGTTTTTTGTCAGATGCTTCAATTTCCCAGTAAAATGAACTATATCGATAAATTGCAAATGTTCTTAAAATTCGTCCTTTTTCAACTTCTGTTAAAGATTGTGAACTTATGGTATACTCTTCAGCAACTTTAAGCAATTCGATTTGTTCATTAAGATCGATGCTACTGTATACATTTTCAATAGTAGTATTAACAATTGAATATTCGGACAATCCTATCTTATTGCTATTATAAAGCTCATCAAATAAATCTGTCTTGTAATTATTTATACTGTCAAATGTTTCATTTTTTCCTTCATTAATGAATGATAACATTTCTTGACAATTAAATTCAATTTCAGTATTAAATTCCCTTTCAACTTCACTTATAGCATTACAAATAGTTGAGTCGGTATATTCTTGGGCCATAAGATGTCCTAATATTTCATTATGACTAGCACCAACATTATCAAAAGGATTTTCTTCATTTTCTACTTGAACCATTAGTCTTGAAGAAGAATTATTTGCCCTAACTTTATTAAAAACATTATTTAATTCTTCAGCAATATTCACATTGTTTCCGTTTAGTTCATTAACTTGACTACTGTCACTTTCTTTCGAGCACGAATAAATTAGCACTCCTATTCCTAGCGCCATAACACAATAAATTAATTTTTTCATTTTATTTGATTTTTAATTTTGTCCTACTTCTTTTTGAGGAGTGTTCAGATCTTTTTTTTCTCCTTTATTATAAATTTTACATTTCAAATCATAGTAAGTCCTTTTGATTTATCCTTACATCGGTTGTTCTGGTTTTCTTAGGCAATTTTCTGCTTTTGTTTTATAGCTATGGTACCTACATCCGCAAGTATTGTAAAAGTTGATTTTTTTGCCTCTTATTCCATTTCTAAATCCTGAATCTAATTTCACTTTTACCTTTTTATACACTTGCTATGGCAACAAAATTAGGAATTAATTAAAGCCTCTGAAATACGTATAAATACCTAATTTAATAGAAAAAACACTACTCCTTAATGGATTTTACATTTTGCAGTACTACATTAATGATTAAAAAAGTTAATAATCAAAAGCCAGTTCAATAAAAAGGTTTAGAAGGCTATATTGTATGGTTATGCTTTGTTAATACTACTATAAGATACGAAGTAAAAAATGAAAGAAAAAACTACTTAACACGAGAACGTTAGCATAAAGAATGGAATGATTAAAAAGAAATGCCAACAAGGACTTGTGGGCATCTTAAGATAAAAAAATTATCGGGTGGAAACTCCAAGCAAACTACAGTTGAAAAATAATATTTAAATGTTCGTTCTACTTATATGCAAAAGAGTTGTTTCGTAAATTTCATTTTTCTTTTTTTTGGCAATTTATATGTAAAAAGCATTAAAAAAGGCATTGAAAATAAAAGCACAAAATAAACTTTCTACCAAGCTCATAAACCGAATTTATTAAAACAATTGACAGCGAAACTTATTACCAAGGATTTTGATACGTTAGCATGACATAGTAATTTTCTAGTATTATACCTGCGCATTGTATCAAAGAAACTATAACAATATTAACATCAAATTTCTCGATATTATCCTCGCCCGTTATATTATTTTCAGTTTGTGCGATTAAAGAATCTAATTTAGTACTACAATAACCTAGTGCCAAAGTGATATTTCTATTTTACTTTTTTTTTATGGTTTATCATTTTCAATTTTCCCTTGTGGTTTAAATATTTCATACCCAAAACCTAAACCAATCCAAGGTCTATCTTTATATATCCAGTTTCTTCCTATTTCACCTGACATTGTATCAAGACCCACAAAGGTACTTATTTGAAATTTCTCCACTTCAAATATTAAACCACCACTGAACGTAATTGCACTTTGCGACGATTCAGAACTTATAAAATCTCTTGTGGTTTGTGGTGTCACTTTAATGGAGGAAAAACCAAGTCCACCCACTATGGAAACTGCTACGTTATCTTTATAATTATTTATTCTCCATCCTGCGGTTATTCCAATATTAAAATCATTTCCAAACTCTGAATAAATAACATTTTCATCGTCTTTTTCCTTCCCGTTACCTGGTCTAATTTTAATTAGAGTTGTTGACGCACCCACAACAAAGCTACCTCTTCTTTTAAGTTCATTAGCGAATGCTAAATATTGACTAGAACTCATTTTAAAATAAATATTTTGTACACCGGATCTTTGATATGTAAGCTCATTTTGTGCCTTTGCTGTAGGGTTATCATCTGTAAATTCAGAAATTTGAATTACATAATCTTTGCCATCATTTAGAATATTTCGAACTCTAAATTTCCAGTCTTTCTTCATTACCACGCTATTGGTTGGAGTGACCAATGTTCCGTCGAAATTACATTCACTTAAAGATACATCGAATTTAAAGACATGTCTGTTTTCTCTCATATCTGTTTGTCCAAAAGAGCTACTCGAAAATAAAAACAAGATTACTACAAAAAGGGATATTTCTTTTTTCATATTAAATTGGTTTTGATTATATTATGTTAGAGATAAGAAAATAGCTAAAATAAACATTATGTGATGTATTAGAGCTATTCATATTTTAAGGAAGGCAATCATCACCACAGTCTTTATATTCTCCATGTCCCCACAACCAAGAATAAGGTGATTGCTGACATCCGACTATATCTCCACTGTAATTTCTTTTTGCAACACATCTTCCAGGTGTTTTTACAAAAACTTCTGTTATACGTCTCCACCAAGGTCTTTTAAAAGCCATAATTTCAATTTTCTTGATTAGTAAATAGGGATAGGTTCATTAAAATCTTTTTCAACTAGTTTATATTCACAACTTTCCTCCTACTTAAGATATAATTTGGAAAGAAAGTGGTAAAAAAGCAAAGAATTTATATGCTAAATTACGTATAAACAAAACTTTAGGAAATACGTATAAACACGTAATTTAACAATGGTAAAACCATCCATAAATTTACTATACGTTTTCAAGTAAGTCATGTATTTATAAAGATTAAGCACAAGATAACTAACGTACTTACACTTTTGCAATGCACTATTCCAAAATTGCATAGTGCTTCATAACAAATGTTTTTAGGTACAAATCTACTAATAGAATTTCCGGAGACCCGAGTGAAATGAACTCACGTAGTAAAGTTCCCAACATAAGCCAAGCCTATTAATTACTTATTTGCTTTATTGGCAATGTTTATTTTATTTTTTCAATTATAGCTTTAGAGTTAAATCCTATGATTTCATCAGCGGAATTCTCTAAATATTTCGGAATATTATTTGTGTTCCAAGGTCTTACTGCTATGATTTTCTTACCTAGAGATTTTGCAATTTCAACCTCTTTTTTTATCCAATACTGATTTGAATAACTCCCACCCAAGACAAGTAAACATCTACTGTACAATAAATGATTTTTTATTTTATTTTCAATTTCTCTTTCATTTTTTAAATCCTCTGCCTTTTCTATCGAAATACTATGATTATAATAATCGAATCCTTGCTTTTCGAATCCTTTAATTAGATTATTATAATCTTTATTATGCTTCCAAGAATGGCTTACAAAAATTCGCGGTTTCCTTCTAATTCTTTCTGCTGAATCATTCTCCTTAAATTCATTACCAATTAAATGGTCGATTAATTTGGACATTAGGTGTGCAAGAAGTAAAATACCACCAATAGAAATTAATAATGGTAGCCAAGAAGAATTATTAGTATTTTTATTTTCCATTAAATTATTTTCTTTTTTGAGCTAACCATAAGGTATGCTCACGAGATATTGCATTCTCTGAATCTAATACAAATTCTGCTAATTCTAGATCAGTATTTACATTACCAAATGAAGCTTGAATGAAATTTAATTCTTGGGCAGCAGTTGTATAAGCCTGTTTTAGTTCTTGATGCTGTTTTAATTGTAGCCAACTAATTGCAGAAGCGGAAATTGTAGTAAATAACCCCACCAAATTCCAATTTGAATCTGGATATTTAATTAAGAATGCTACGCTTATTATAGCAATTAACTGTGATGCAATTATAACAAGAAACCAATTATTATATTTTGTTTTATTGAATTCAGCTTTGGTTGCATACCAATCTTTTTGATCATTAATTCTATTCTCAATATAGTATTGTTTTCTTTCTAATGTATTTAAGTTTCTTATTTCCCACATTTTCTTTGTAATAATAGGAAGAACGGCAATTTTTGCGTTTAGTGACTCATTTAAATCCTTAAACTCATTACTTAATTCTTTTATTCGAGAGATAAAATAGTCTTCTACTTGATTCGTCGATAAATTATGTTCAAAACTTTCAGAACAAGTAATAAACCTCCAAGATAAAGTCTTACAAGATTCAGCTAATGCTCTTCCTTGATACCATACATCTTCGAATTTTTTAGTCCTAATGATTAACGTTAAAGCAAAACTTATTAATAAAAAAAATCCAGAGAATACATATACTATTAGTTTAGGATCAACTTGCCTAAAATTATAAATAGCAAGACCTGAAGCAATAATCATAGTTATTAAGTCGTATGCAATAATATTTTTATAATTCTTTTGAGCCGAAAGAGATGCTTTGTCTGAAGCTTGATATAATCCTGGGAAGTCGTTATATTCCATTATGGTCGAACTTTAGTTTTACTTGCAATATTACTTGTTCTTTTTTCAAAAGCTTTGTTGATATAGTCATTTGGATTCTTTTCAAAATCTATCCATTTAACCAAAACGCAATACCTATCTTCTTCGCTCCAAGCACACTTATTATTTGGTATGTAATAATTATAACTAAATTCCTTAACTATTGTTGAGTCATTTATTTTTACATAAGAGTGTGATTTACCACAAGTACTACAAATTCCCGAACCAGTGTAAATTGTGTCATACATAGAAGGTAATACAATACCCAATATTCCATTTTTAGAATTATTTTCACCGTTAAACAGCGATGCTTGAAGTTCGCGCTTTTTATATCTTTGCTCCTCCCATCCTAAATTTTCAGAACTTCTTGTTCCAATCAAGCATATTGTAACTGTTGATTCAGAAAGGTAATCCTCTCTGATTTTTCTCATGATATAATCTTCATTGTCTGAATCTATAGGTTCATTCAATGATTTATCAATCATGTCAACTTCCATTTCATCTCTAATATACTCTTTATAATAAATATCTTCCGTCTTGAAAGTTATAAAACATTTATGTGCCATAGTTTTACACCATTTATTGTTGATTTACTCATGTTAGCTATTTCAACCTAATTAATTACAAAATCAGGAAGAAAGCAGAAAAAACAATTGATTTAAATGCTAAATTATGGATAAACAAAACATAATCAAATATGTATAAACACGTAATTTAACAAAGATAAAACCTATCTACAAACTTACCTTACGGTTTACCGTACTTTACACTATTTATAAAAATTAAGTAGAGGAATACTGTTTTACATACAATTCTGGAATGTGATATTCCAGAATTACATAGTACTTTATAACAAAAGTTTATAAGTACAAAAAACTCCGTACAGACACCGAGCCTATCCATTTCTTAAAGCATCTATGTAAAAGCATAACTTTGAGTTTCCAAAAACGAAGATTATGCAATT
>NZ_CAWUIC010000021.1:0-23527 GCF_963922255.1 uncultured Flavobacterium sp.
GTGTAGTACTTAGAGAAACATAGTGCTACCAATACCCTTCGCGACTTCGCGACTTCGCGAGCAAAAAATCTCCGCGATACTCCGTGCAAAACTTTGTGAAACTCTGTGCTACAACCCCAACCCATCAACAGCCAAAACCCCCTCAAAAAAATCAATCCCTTTCACCTCTTCAAAAAAATCAATCTCCTTGTCATGAGGCAAAAAATCCGAAACAATACGCCCTATAAAATCTTGAGGCTTCTTTAAGTACATAAACGTATAATCTTCCATATTCACACCCGTAGCTTCTGCTAAATCAGTCGTTCTAACAAACTTATCCGAAGTCAAAGACGACAAACAAGGCAATTGCAATTGAGGCTCAACATGAATAGGTTTCCCATTCTCAAACAAACCACCTTCGTAGCCATATAGAGAAGCATTCGTAATTTCGATAGGCTTACCCAAACCCAAATGAGCTGGTAATTGTGATTCTTTACCCACAACAGCCGCAAAACCCATCAACACACAAACATCATGTGCAGGCAAATGCATAAAAGCTTTAGCCGTAGCCTCACGACCAATGCCCGAAACCACAACTTCATACACATGTTTAGGATTAGGAATACGCGACAAAGCCGACAAGACTTTTTCTCGCTCTATGGACATTGGGGTTAGGATGGTTATTTTCATTGAATGAATTTTATATTTGCTCTATACCAATAGATTTAAAAAATTCAAATGTACCATCATACATAAAATTTGGTCTAGTCAAATCTTCATTATTCCCTTTCGGAATATAAATAATCATGCCCTGTCTTGCTCTTGTTAATAAAACTCTATAAGAATTAATTAAATATTTTATTCTTTCGATATTACTGCAATTTTTCCATGTTGTTCCTGTAAACTTTTTATAATTCCATTGATTATTGTTATAGAATAAATCACCATCCCAAGCAACACAAGTCCAATCCAATTCTAATCCTTGAATATCGAATTCTGTTGCAACCTCTTCCAAGAAGTAGGATGAACGAATATCTTCTTTTTCATTTAAAAACCATATTGGTGCATCAATTTTAGCTTTTACATTTAATCCAAAAGGCCTTAATCGAATAGCTCCTGACGATGCAATAATTCCTATTCTTTCTGTTCCTTTTGCTTGAATATTTAGCCATTTTTTTGCTTTTTCCAAATCACGAGTTATTCTAATAGGATAATCTTTTACAATAAACTCCTTATAAATACTATTTGCTTTTACAATATCATTATTTATAATCTCTTGAATAAAACTTGATAATTGAGCGCTTCTAAATGAACGCAAGGAAACTGACAAATGAAGTTCATCTTTTCTTTCAGCTTTTTTATTTTCTAAAATTTCTAAGGCATAATTATCCTTTATATAATTGTCATCTTCTATTATTTTTGATGAATAATAAATATCCCAATCTTTAAATTTATGATCAAAAGGTCTAATCCATTCTTCTAAACCTGCTTCTCCTGTATTAATTTCTTGTCCTCCTCCTATTAAACAGACTATTGTACACCAATCTTTATGTCTGTCCATAACTTCAATTAAGAATTCAGGTTCAGATTTATTAAATTCAGAATTTCCTTTATTTCTTTTCATAAAACTCGATGCTTGTTCCTTTGTCCAAGCCCTTTGTGCCTCATCGAATATTGTTACTTTTTCAATTGGTGCTTTGTCATCTCTTAAAGATGCATCTCTAAAATGATGGATATTTTGTATGAATGATTTAACTTGAGATTTTGCATTTTCTTTTGATAGTTTCTCTCCATTTTCAAAAGCAGACTTTACTTTATCTCTTGTTAAAGCTTCTCTTAAAACATCAACCAAAGGTCCATTTCCTGAAAGGAAAACTGCATGCTCTTCTTCAATATAATTTGAACGAATATTCGCTATATTTAAACCTGCTAATGTTTTTCCTGCTCCTGGAACACCAGTAATGAAACAAATCGATTTTTTATTATTCTTTTTTGAAAAATCAATTATTTCTGAAATACAATTTGAAGTTACAGATAAATTTTCTGCACCAGAATCACTTCTCGAAATTTCTAAAACATTATGTTTTTTATATAGAGCTGTTGCTGCTTCAATAATTGTTGGAGTAGGCTTATAAATAGATTCTTCCCAAAACTTTATATCTATCTTCTCAAAAGATTTCAAATTTTGTAGAGTATTATTAATTATATCTTTAAGATTAAAAGAATTTGCGCAAATAGTCTGATACAAGCAATCAAAACTTTTTGAATATGTATTTACAACTGAAGGAGCTTTATCAGCAATTAAGATTGGTATTAAATTTTTGTCATGACTTCCCTCATGAAAATTATTCAAGTCTAATCCATAATCAAAAGCTTGTACTTTGGCTGATTTATCATAAATATCAGAACCAATTTTAAATTCTAAAACAAAAACACAATTGTCAATAATTAAAATATTATCAACTCTTTTTCCCATTCTTGGTATTGTAAACTCAAAATAAATCTTTCCACTAAATGAATAAATAGATTGTTTTAAAATTTCAATTTGCTTTTTCCATGCATTTGACTGTTGAATAGTCAATTTATTCAAATCATAATTTCCTGAAATTTTTCCGTAAATTGAATTAACATCTTCCTTGATAAATTCTTCAATAGAATTTGAGTAGTACGACCTATTCATCGAATAAATCTTTAATTTTTACATCAAGAGCTTTGGCTAATCTTTCAACTACTTCAATAGAAACATTTCGTTCTCCTTTTTCTATTGTTGGTAAATATGTTCTGTCAATTTCAGCTAAATTTGCTAATTTTTCTTGCGACAAATTTTTTATTTTTCGCAATTCTTTTACTTTGAGTCCAAATTTTTGTTTAATATTCATAGCTTCAAAGTTTAAAAAATGAAGACTACTAAACAACGGAGTATTGTCTACAAAAAGATTATTTAAAAACAAAACCAGCCCTAAAGCTGGTTTTTTCATCACTTCGCCCCTTTTTTCTTGGGTTTCTTCTTTGCTTTCTTTTTGACTTTCGGTTGAAGCAATTCCTAGAATATCATTTAGACACCATTTTCTTAAAATAAAAAATCTACACCACTCCCAAAACGCTAACCACGCCACAATCATCCCCTTTCAGTGCATAATTCACACCATTAACCTCTTGGTAAAAAAGAATGCGCAACATAAAAAAGCGGCTGCCTTGTGGTGTATGGAGAGTAGTAATTCCTAAAGTTACTTCTTGTGTTGGGGTATCAATAGGCACTACCAAAGCATCACTTTCTTGTAAAGCATGTGCTTTTGTTGTAAAATCAAAATCATAACACAACAATTGCATCCCAACATGTGTCGCACCAACAGGGCTTTTTAAATCTTTTTTCGGACTAAAATCGAGTACCTGAAAAGTTCCTGTGACAACATCTAAAATATAACCACATTGCAAAGTTTGTACTAAACTTTTATGCACATTAAATTGAAAATTCTTAATCAATTCCTTCCCTTCAGCAGTTGCAATACCATTGGTTGCCGTTCGCTCACCCCGTAAAGAAATACCATCCAATAAAATTAATTTTCGCATTAAGGCATTCACCCTACTATACATACGGTTTTCAGCAATACCATTAGTATAAATTTTCAAAGGCTGTCTAAAAGCACTACTCATTTTAGCAGCACTTCCCATCTCCTTACCAGCATCTCTAAAAGAAGCATAATTAGGAGCCGTTTTGTATTTTTTCTTAGAAATAGATTTAGCTTTTCGAGCCACATTTTCTCCTTCTAAACGGTATAAATTTACACCATCAATAGTGCCATAAAACTGCAACAATCCTTTAACTTTTGCCATATCAAAATCCTATTAATTATAAGCCAAATATATTAAAAAATACTATTTATAGTATAGTTATAGTATAGATATAGTATAGTTACAATATAAATAATTAATAAAGCATAATTATCAGAAGATAATAATACAATAGGTTAACATAGGATAAATCAACATTAAACTGGTCAAAAAAAAATAATAAACATTATATAAAACTATACATCACCTATACAAATTCATAATTTATCCTTTGTAAATCACAGTAAAAACAGCCTAAATAGGCTATCTACAAGTGTTTTCATTTTTTCTATTTGTATAGTTTGTATAAATTCAATTTAGCATAATTATAAAATTTTACGCTTTATATTTATAAAATGGTTTTTTTATCCTATAAATTTTAACAATAATGAATAAGAACTACATTTTATTGTTTCTTTTACTAAATTATACAGCCGCTTTTAGTCAACTAGGTTTCTGCAATGGAAGTAGTGGTGCTCCTATATTTTTTGAAAACTTTGGAAGTGGATTAACGTATGGTCCACCTTTACCAGCTGGAATAACTAATTATACTTATGTTAATTCAGGTTTTCCTCAAGATGGACAATATACTTTGTATCATAGAACTAATCTCATCCCAAATTCACAAAACTGGTTGTATTCCTTAGATCACACACCTGATAACCAACCTGATGGAACCGATGGAAAATGCTTAATTGTCAATGCAAGTAATGTGCCAGGAGAATTTTACAACAGAACCGTAACAGGTTTATGTAGCAACACTACTTTTGAGTTTTCGGCTTGGGTTTTAAATATACTTAATGCAAATCCTGGAGGTTTACCTATAAATGTAACTTTTGAAATTTGGGATGCCACTGACACAATCTTACTTAAATCGGGAAGCACAGGAGATATTGCCAATACTTTTACTCCAGTTTGGAATCAATTTGGGTTGGTTTTCACTATGCCAGCAGGTCAAACTTCATTAATCCTAAAAATGAGAAATAATGGAGTCGGTGGAAACGGAAATGATTTAGCCATCGACGATATTATGTTTCGTGCTTGCGGGGAATTTAGTTCGATAACCAATGTTGGAAATCCATCAAATTCAATTACAATTTGTCAAAATGAAACCCTTACTAACAACATATTACAAGTATCAACTACCGGAACTGGTACAAATATTTACCAATGGCAAGAAAGTAACGATAACATAACTTTTACTGACATTACTGGACAAAACACAAACACTTATTTAATTCCAAATGTAACCACAACAACTTATTATAGAGTAAAAGTTGCTAATGACATTGCCAATATTAATAACAATTTTTGTTCCACACTTTCTGATGTTTTTCCTGTAAATGTCACACCCTTACCAAATACACCAGTCTCAAATGGAGACCAAACCCAATGTGCCAATCAAAACACAACACTTTCAGTTACAGTAAATGGAAATGAAAACGTTAATTGGTATGATGCTCCAACAGGTGGAAACCTAATTCAAGCCAGCAGCACAACTTACAGCACAAATATTGTAGGAACTTATTATGCAGAAGCCTATAATATTTCAGTAGGATGTAAAAGCGCAACGCGAGTAGCTGTATCACTTCTACCAATGGCCACTTTAGCATATAATGGTCCAACAACTATTTGTTCTGGAGAAACTACAACCATAAACATTACACCTTCTGATTCTACTTACACTATAAATTGGACAGCAACTTCAACTAATGTCACAGGTTTTTCAAGTGGAACTGGAGCTATAATTGCTCAAACATTAACTTATTCTGGTACAACTTTTGGAACAGTAACTTACGTAATCACACCTGTAAAAAATGGTTGTGAAGGAATGTCAGAAACTGTAGTTATTACAGTAAATTCTCAAACAAACATTACTCCTACTTTTCCAGCCATTCAAACCACTTATTGTTTAAATGCAACAGCACAATCATTACCAACAGTTTCTTCAAACAGTACTCCAATTAACGGAACTTGGAGTCCAGCAATCATTGATACTTCTGTTTTAGGAACTACTACTTACACATTCATTCCACAATCAAGTACATGCATTAATTATGCTTCATTTACACTTAATATAACAATCACAAGCGGAATCATGCCTGATTTCAATGACACTATTGCTTTTTGTTCAGGAACAAATCCACCAACCCTAAATAATATTTCTCCAAACGGAATTAGCGGTTCATGGAATCCTTCTTCAATTAACAATACAGCCTCAGCCAGCTATACTTTTACACCAAACTCTAATCAATGTGCTGTACCACAAACCATAAATGTAACTATTTTTGAACCTACACTAACTAGCATTGAATATACTACAACTGGAGCTTTTACAGAAAACCAGACAATAACTGTTTTAGCCTTTGATAATGGAAATTATTTGTACCAATTAGACAATGGAAATTTCCAAACCAATAATGTTTTTACAAATGTTTCTTCGGGTACTCATACAATAACTGTAATGGATCAAAATGGCTGTTCTCCTTCACTTTCCAAAGATTTAGTGATTATCAATTATCCTCATTTTTTTACACCAAACGGTGATGGAATTAACGATTATTGGATTATTACTGGTCTAAATAGTTTGCAAAATCCATCGGTAAGAATTTTTGACAGATACGGAAAACTAATAAAACAATTACCAACAAATACTGGTTGGGATGGAACATACAATGGCTATACATTGCCAGCTGATGACTATTGGTTTACCATTGATTTTGAAGAAAACAACATCCCTAAAACATTTAGAGCTCATTTCAGTTTATCTAGATAATAATAGCAAAATGAATGAATTTATGAAATTGTAAAATTAAATTCACTACATTTACTCAAAACCTCACATTATGGCAAAGAGTCAAGACGCAAAAAAAACAGAAAAGAAGGAACCACTAAAAACAGCTAAAGAAAAAAAAGCAGAAAAAAGAGATAAAAAGAACAATCCCAAAAGAGATTAAATGAAACAAAACACGATTCACCATCGTGTTTTTACTTTTAGAGCATATTTAAAATTACTTTCTTAGAATAATTTAACTTTTACACTAATAACTTTATTCTATTGTTAACAAATTAGCCTTGAAAAAACCATAATTAATTGTATTTTTACCGTTCCTAATTTTAATATATCAAATGGGTAAAATCATTGCAATTGCAAATCAAAAAGGTGGTGTTGGTAAAACAACAACTACAGTAAATTTAGCAGCTTCTTTAGGAGCTTTAGAAAAAAAAGTACTTTTAATTGATGCTGATCCACAAGCAAATGCTAGTAGTGGATTAGGTATCGATGTAGAATCTGTTGAAATTGGTTCCTATCAAATTTTAGAACATAGCAATACACCAGATGAAGCTACAATTTCTTGTTCTGCACCAAATGTTTGGGTAATTCCAGCTCATATTGACTTGGTTGCCATTGAAATTGAATTGGTAGATAAAGAAAATCGCGAGTACATGCTTAAAAAAGCTTTAGAAAGTGTAAAAGATCAATACGATTATATTTTAATTGATTGTGCTCCTTCTTTAGGATTGCTAACGCTGAATGCCTTAACAGCTGCTGACAGTGTAATTATTCCTATTCAATGTGAGTATTTTGCCTTAGAAGGTTTAGGTAAATTGTTAACAACAATTAAAAGTGTTCAAAAAATACACAATCCAGAATTAGATATTGAAGGTTTATTATTAACCATGTATGATAGTCGTTTGCGTCTATCAAATCAAGTGGTTGAAGAAGTGCAGAAACATTTCTCTGATATGGTTTTCAATACTATTATTCAAAGAAACATCAAGCTAAGTGAAGCTCCAAGTTTTGGAGAAAGTATTATTAATTATGATGCAACCAGTAAAGGTGCTTCAAATTATTTACATTTGGCAGAAGAAATTATAAGAAAAAATAAAGCATAAAGCATGACAAAGGCTGTAAAAAAGCAAGCATTAGGAAGAGGATTATCAGCTCTTTTAAAAGATCCTACCAATGATATCAAATCGGTAGAAGATAAAAACGCAGATAAAGTTGTAGGAAATATTGTTGAATTAGATATTAATGCTATTGAAATAAATCCTTTTCAACCTAGAACGAACTTCAATGAAGAAACTCTAAACGAATTAGCAACTTCAATTAGAGAATTAGGAGTAATCCAACCTATAACTGTTCGAAAACTTGACTTTAATAAATACCAGTTAATTTCTGGAGAAAGACGTTTAAGAGCTTCAAAAATTGTAGGACTTGAAACAGTTCCAGCTTACATTCGTATTGCTAATGATCAAGAATCGCTTGAAATGGCTTTGGTGGAAAACATTCAACGTCATGATTTAGATCCAATTGAAATTGCTTTATCTTACCAACGTTTAATTGATGAAATCAACCTTACGCAAGAACAAATGAGCGAGCGTGTTGGAAAAAAACGTTCAACTATTGCCAATTACCTTCGTTTATTAAAATTAGATCCAATCATTCAAACCGGAATTCGTGATGGTTTTATTTCAATGGGTCACGGTAGAGCCTTAATTAATGTGGAAGATGGTGATGTACAAGGAGATATTTATCATAAAATCGTTACTGAAAATTTATCAGTTCGAGATACTGAAGCTTTAGTAAAGAAATACCAAGAAAGCCTTTTGCCAAAAGCTAAAAAAACTAAAACTGATTCATTTCAGATTGACGAAGAACAAAAGAAAGTTTTTGCCCATTATTTTGGCGCAAAAGTTGACATTAAATCGGCTGGAAATGGTAAAGGAAAAATTACAATCCCTTTTCATTCAGAAGAAGATTTTGAACGTATTTTGAAACTTATAAAAGAATAGTGAAGCAAACTGTTTTCATATATTTAATCCTTTCTCTTTTTTGTAGCACTACTCTTTTTGCACAGAAACCTGAAATTATTAAATATAAAGATACGGTAGTAACAACCACAATAAATCCTTTAGCTCCTTCAAAAGCAGCTTTTTATTCGGCTATTTTACCAGGACTAGGACAAGCTTATAATAAAAAATATTGGAAAATTCCTATCGTGTATGCAGGTTTAGGAATTTCAATCTATTCCTATAATTTCAACCAAACAGAATACCATAAATATAGAGATGAATATAAAAGAAGATTGGACGGAACATCTGACCCAAATCATCCTATTTATGGAAATTTAGATAATGACCGTTTAATTAGTGCTCAAAAATTCCACCAAAGAAACAGAGATTTATCTATGCTAATTACTGTTGGAATCTATATTTTAAACATTGTTGATGCTAATGTAGATGCACATTTAATTCAGTTCAATGTAAATGACAACTTATCTATTAAACCCGATTTATATCAGAATCAATTGAATAGTAGACAAAATCTTGGTTTGAGCTTAAACTACAATTTTTAACTTAAATTAACGATTTTATACTGTAACAAATAAAAAAAATCATACACTTATACTTCATGAAAATCGCACTTTTAGGCTACGGAAAAATGGGAAAAGTTATTGAAAAAATAGCATTAGAAAGAGGTCACAAAATAGTTTTAAAAAAATCTAGCAACGATACGTTTGAAGGTTTAGAAAATGCAGATGTTGCTATTGATTTTAGTGTTCCAAATTCAGCGGTGGCTCATATTTCTGAATGCCTAAATAATAATGTTCCCATAATTTGTGGAACAACAGGTTGGTTAGACGATTATAATAAAATGGTTGAACTTTGTAAGAACAAAGATGGCAGTTTTATTTATGGTTCCAATTTTAGTTTAGGCGTTAATATCTTTTTTGAATTGAACGAATATTTAGCTAAAATGATGCACAACTTGAAACAATACAAGGTTTCAATGGAAGAAATTCATCACACACAAAAGTTAGACGCACCAAGTGGAACAGCTATTTCATTAGCAAAAGGAGTGATAGAAAATTCAGAGTTCACCAATTGGACTTTAGAAGAACCAAAAAATAACGAAATACACATAGAAGCCAAAAGAATCGAAAACGTACCCGGAACACACAGTGTTTTTTATGATTCAGAAGTAGATCAAATAGAAATTAAACATACAGCACATAGCAGAGAAGGTTTTGCACTAGGTTCAGTAATTGCTGCTGAATGGTTAGTTGGTAAAAAAGGTGTTTTCACAATGAAAGATGTGTTGGGAATTTAGAAAAGAAAATAGAACAAAGAGAATAGAAAATAGATTTTATGCGTCATAATTATAAAAATTTGAAAATATGGCAACTTGGAATTGAAATCACTAATTATATTTCTGATATTTTAATTGATTTTCCAAAGCATGAAAGATATGATTTAAGCTCTCAAATAAGCAGGTGTTCTGTTTCTATTCCAAGTGATATTGCAGAAGGTTCTTCAAGAACTAACAAAGCTTTTAGTACATTTATTGATTATTCTCTTGGTTCATCTTTTGAGTTAATCACACAATTAATTGTTGCAAAACATAGAGAATACATTAACGTAGAAACATATAATAAATTAGAAACCAAAATTGAAGAATTTCAGAGAATGACAATGTCATTTCAAAACGGACTGAATTAAGTCTATTTTCTATTCTCTATTTTCTTTACTCTTAAAAAATAAAAAAATGACAGCATTACAATGGTTATTCTTCCTACTAATAGTTCAAGTAATTCATGGATTAGGAACATGGAAATTATACATAAAAGCAGGAAGACAAGCTTGGGAAGCCTTTATTCCAGTTTATAATGCAATAGTTTTAATGCAAATTATTAATAGACCTAAATGGTATACTTTTTTACTATTTATTCCTATTATCAATCTAATAATGATTCCCGTTGTATGGGTTGAAACGATTAGAAGTTTTGGTTATAATACTACTAAAGATACTCTTTTAGTACTGATTACTTTAGGATTCTACATTTACTACATAAATTACACTCAAAACCCAACATACATTGCTGACAGAAGTTTAGTTCCTACAAATAAAATAGCTGACACCATAAGTTCTATTTTATTTGCAGTTGTTGTAGCAACTTTTGTTCACACTTATTTCATTCAACCATTTACTATTCCAACTTCTTCCTTAGAAAAATCGTTGCTGGTTGGTGATTTTCTTTTCGTTAGCAAATACAATTATGGAGCACGAACTCCTATGACTACAGTTGCTGCACCAATGGTTCATGATACAATTCCTGTTTTAAACACAAAATCATATTCTTCTTGGCCACAATTACCTTATTTTAGATTACCTGGTTACGAAAAAATAAAAAATAATGATATTGTTGTTTTTAACTGGCCTACAGATACTTTATATAATATGTATAAAGCAGCTGATAAACGTTATGACAAACCAATTGACAAAAAAACAAACTATGTAAAAAGATGCGTTGGTATAGCTGGTGATTCACTAGAAATTAGAAATGGATTTGTTTTTATAAATGGAAAACAACTAATCCTTCCAGAAAGAGCAAAGCCACAATATTTTCATAAAGTGTATTCAAAGAATGGTGTTTCTTCAGAAACAATGATGAAATACAATTCGACTGAATTTACAAGAAATTATATTGTAGCATTCAATAATCAAAATCAGATTAATGCACTAAGACCCTATTTAAGAAATGTTGAACAAAGAGAAGACAACTCTTATTTATTGACAACTGGAGCTGGTGGAATTCCAGTTTCAGTTATTAATTCTAATAACATATCTATACAAGAAGTAAATAATACAGAAAAAGAAGTAAATCTTACTATAGCTAATGCTGAATTACTTGTAAAAAACAAAGAAGTTGATTCTGCAATCAGAATAATAAATTATAAAAAGGATATTGACAAAAGTATATTCCCTTATAATAAAAATTGGACAATTGATAACTTTGGTCCAATTTACATCCCAAAGAAAGGTGCAAGTGTCGAGTTAAATAGAGAAACCCTTCCTTTTTACAAAAGAATAATTAATGAATATGAAAAAAATGAATTAAAAGTAAATGGTAATGAAATAAGAATTAACGGTCAAATTGCTACTTCATATACATTTAAACAAGATTACTATTGGATGATGGGTGATAATAGGCAAAATTCATTAGATGCAAGATATTTTGGTTTCACACCAGAGGATCACGTTGTTGGAAAACCAATCTTTATTTGGATGAGTTGGGATTCAAATGCAAAAGGAATCATGAATAAAATTCGTTGGGAAAGGTTATTTACTACAGTAAGTGGTGAAGGTCAACCGCAATCGTATTTTAAATATTTCTTATTCTTGTTAGCGGCTTATTTTGCATTTGATTATTTTAGAAGTAAAAAGAAAAACAAAGAAGTGTAACAAAAAATAGCCACAGATTCACAGATAAGTTTTTTTAAATCTGTGAATCTATGGTGAAAAAAGTAGTAAGCTTTCTACGAATTAAACATAAAAAATGAAAACCATACTTCATCCAACTTACTTCCCTTCTATCAGTCATTATATTGCAATGGTTCAAGCTGATGAATTAGTATTTGAAGTGGATGACAATTTTCAAAAGCAAACCAACAGAAATAGAATGTACATTTATAGTGCAAATGGACTTCAAATGTTGAATATTCCTGTTAAACATTCCAAAGAAAAGCATCAAAAATATAAAGATATTATTATTGAAGATGCTTTTGATTGGCAAAAAAATCATTTCAAATCTTTAGAAGCTTCCTATCGAACTTCTCCATTTTTTGAATATTTTGAAGATGATATTTTACCCGTTTTCCAAAATAAGCACAAATTTTTAATGGATTTAAATTTCCAAATATTTGATATTGTGAATGAATGTTTAGGTATTGATTTACCATTTTCAAAAACGGAAGAATATTTTCACACAATTGAAAATACAAATGATTATCGTTATTTAGCTAACGGAAAAAAAGATACTACTACAATTGAACCTTACACGCAAGTTTTTGATGACAAACATAATTTTATCAATAATTTAAGTATTCTAGATTTATTATTCAACGAAGGAAGACGTGCTGTTGACTATTTAAAACAACAAAGTTTATAAACTTATTTCTTTGTTTTCTTTAATTCTAACCTTGTAGAAAGCGGAAAATGATCACTGTTGAAAAAAGTATCAAATGATTGATATTGCTTTACTTCAAAATCTTTCTCTACTAACAAATAATCAATTCTTGCAGGATAATATTTGAAGTTATACGATTTTCCAAAGCCTGAACCGGCTTCTTCAAAAGCATCTTTTAAATCTCCTTTTATCAAACGATATACGTATGAAAATGCACTGTTGTTCATATCACCACAAATAATTTTCGGTAATTTACAATCATCTACGTTTTTCTTAATTAATTCTGCTTGTATTTGTTGCTCTCTAAAAGCAGAACTGATGCGTTTAAAAATAAATTTTGATTTCTCTTCATCTATATTATCATTGATATCTGTACTTATTTTTACGGATTGCATATGCATACTATACACTCTAACGGTATCTTTTTGACGTAAAATATCTGCGTAAATAACTTTATTAGATGAATTTGGAAAAGAAATTTCTCCTTTGTCTATTATTTTAAATTTGGAAAAAATAGCTTGACCATATTTGTTTTTCTTTCCTTCAACATTAATATAGTTGAATTTAAATTGCTTAAAATTTATAGAATCTACTGGTGAAAATTCTTGTATACAAAGTATGTCTGGATTTTCTTTTGAAACAAATTTACTAATTTCTTGAGGCACATTTTTTTTAGGTAACCATTCATACAAATTGAATAATCGCACATTATAACTCATTATTGTGAAGTCATTTTCCGATTTTGACAGATTGGTTTCCGAAAATTTATATAATTTATTAATGAAGGTTATTCCTAACAATAAGACAATCCCAGAAATGAACATATATTTTTTTAACTGTAACAACCAATACACAAAAAACAAGAAATTAAGTATCAAAAGTAAAGGCAAAAGCAAAGAAAGTACACTCAAAAAAGGAAATAACTTTGGAGCCAAAAAAGGTAAAACATACGCAAGTATTGTAACTACAAAGAGTACAATATTTAAAAAACGCATAATTTTACTTAACCAAGTTTGGTTTTTCATTTTTGTTTATTTTCCCAATTTAAAAAGAAATTCTTTTTCTTCTTTTGACAAACTATCATAGCCTGACTTACTAATTTTATCCAAAATATCATCAACTCTTTTTTGCTCAACATCTGTTTTTGCAACTTTTGAAAGATTTGATGAAGCTTTATTAACATGAACTTTTGAAAAAGGAGTTTTCTTCTTAACTGGTCTTTTAAAAGAAATTTTAGCAAATGGTTTTGCTAAATCTGTCCCTCTTTTCAACAAAAATACATATAAGAAACCGAAAAACGCTCCTGAAAGATGCACAATATGTCCACCAGTATTAACTAGTAACAATTGTAAAATGTCTATGGTAAGAATCAAAGCTGTTATATGCCATAATTTTATCCTTCCAATTAATGGAATTTGCAAAATATAATAAGGTGAATAAGCTGTTGCGGCAACCAATAAAGTCATTACTGAACCACTTGCTCCAACAACTGGAGTTCTAATTCCTAAAAAATAATAAATCAATACAAAAATTAATCCTCCAAAAACACCTCCTAATAAATAAACAACTAAAAATTGTTTTTCCGTGAAAAAGGTAAGAAAAAATCGGCTTACAAAATGCAACATCAACATATTAAACAGTAGATGAATAAATCCTGAATGCACAAACATATAGGAAATTAATGTCCATGGTTTGGTTGCTAAATCATACAATGAAGAGTAAAGAACAAGCCAATTTGGAAAAGAAAAATTGCCTGATTTAAAATTATAAAAGAAAATAATTGTCAATACAAAAACACCTATGTTCCAAAAAATAACTTTTTGAACAATACCATTATTTGAATATTGGTTTTTTAAATCTTGGAAAATATTCATGTGCAAAAATTACGAATTATAAATGCTCCTTTTTAATTCTAAATTCTAATTCCAACGCTTGTCGTTAAACTGATTTTTCTTCCAATACCACATCATTAAATAACCACACAAAGCTCCACCTAAATGGGCAAAATGAGCAATTCCTGTTCCACCATCTCCAAAAATAGAATTTCCTTTTAAACCTAAAATTAAATCAATTACTAAAATTCCTGGTACAAAATATTTGGCTTTAATTGGCACTGGAATAAACATTAGAGCTAACTCTGCATTTGGGTATAAAAAAGCAAACGCAACTAATAATCCATATATTGCTCCAGAAGCTCCAACAGCTGTTCCTATGAAAGCTTGAATCATGTTATTAAATGTACTTCCATCTAAAATTTCTTGCCAAGAAGTATCAAACTTTCCTTGGTTTAATACAGTCATAATTTGTGTTTTATCAACTCCATTTGCTGTCAAAGTACTCAATCCTTCATGAAATTGATAATAATTAAAACCAGAATGTAAAAGTGCTGAACCTAAACCACAAGAAATATAGAAAAATATAAATTTTTTAGCTCCCCAACGATGCTCTAAAGCACTTCCAAAAGAATATAAAGCAAACATATTGAAAGCTATATGCATTATTCCTCCATGCATAAACATATGTGTCAGTGGTTGCCAAATTTTGAATTTTTCATTTTCAAAATAATGTAACGCTAAAATTTCATAAGAAGCTGGTACTAATTGACTTCCAATGAAAAATAATATATTAATAATCAACAGCTGTTTGACTGTTTCTGTGATGTTCATCATAAAGAAAATCGTTTATCTAAATCATCAACCGTTAAAGTGATGAAAGTGGGTTTATGAAAAGGTGAAATATTGGGATCTTTGCAGGCAAATAGTGCATTTACCATATTGTCAATCTCCAATTGAGTTAAATATGTTCCTGTTTTTATAGCCAAACTATTGGCCATAGATTTAGCTATACTGTCATTTTGCGAAAAGCTATTCTGAGGAAAATCTTGCTGTAAATCTGATACTAAATCGTCTAATAAACTTGGTACTTTACTTTCTTGAACATTTGCTGGAATTGCAGAAAAAATGACAGTTTCTTTAGTAAATTTATCAAAAACAAATCCTGTATGTTCTAATTGAACTTTCAACTCTTGCAATAATTCAAGTTCTTGTGAAGACATTATGATAGATAAAGGAAACAATAGTTGTTGGCTATTTCCTTTCAAAATCGTCATGTTCGTTAAAAACTGTTCGTATAAAATTCGTTGATGAGCTTTTCGTTGATCAATGATTAACAAACCTGATTTTATAGGACTGACTATATATTTTTTCTGTAATTGATAGTTTTTTTGAACTACAGATTCAATTTCTACATCATCAAACAAAGAAGTGGCTACTTCATCTGCTTCATAATGATTATTTTTTGATTGAAATTCATCTGTTAATCCAACATATAAACTTTCCCAGTTGGCTGTTTCTTTCTTCTGATAAACTTGTCGTACTGGCTTATCTTCTGATTGTTTAAAAGGATTAAATGTAGCATCAAATTCAACTACAGGAATATCTGCTTCTTTTTTTGAATAATCATAAGGAGTATCTAAATTAGAATCGCGTTCAAAATCTAAAACAGGTGACACATTAAATTGTCCTAAACTATGTTTTATACTAGCTCTTAAAATAGCATAAATAGATTGCTCATCATCAAACTTAATTTCTGTTTTTGTGGGATGAATATTAATATCTATAGTATGTTTAGGTACATCAAAAAATAAAAAATAGGAAGGTTGTGTTCCATCTCTTAATAAACCTTCATAAGCACTCATAATTGCATGGTGCAAATACCCACTTTTAATATATCTATCATTAACAAATAAAAATTGTTCTCCTTTATTTTTCTTAGCAAATTCAGGTTTTGATACAAATCCGTGAATAGAAACTATATCAGTATTCTCTGTTACTGGAACTAATTTTTCATTGGTTTTCCCAGCAAAAAGATTTACAATTCGTTGTCTGTAATTTGAAATAGGTAAGTTGGCATATTCTTCACCATTGTGATACATGATGAAATGTATGTTTGGATGTGCCAATGCAACACGTTGAAATTCATCTACAATATGTCTAAATTCAACGGTATCTGATTTTAAGAAATTACGACGAGCTGGAATATTATAAAAAAGATTTTTAACTGAAAAAGAAGTTCCTTTAGGAGAAACAACAACATCTTGAGAAGTAAATTTACTACCTTCAATGATGATATGAGTTCCTAATTCTTCAACTTCTAATTTGGTTTTTAATTCCACATGAGCAATAGCAGCAATTGAGGCTAAAGCTTCTCCACGAAATCCTTTGGTGTGCAAATCAAATAAGTCTTCTGCATTTTTTATTTTGGAAGTTGCATGACGATCAAAACACATTCTAGCATCAATAACATTCATACCAGAACCGTTATCAATAACTTGAATTAGAGTTTTGCCAGCTTCTTTTATAATAAGTTTAATTTCAGTAGCTTTTGCATCTACTGCATTTTCAATCAATTCTTTAACTACTGAAGCAGGACGTTGTACCACTTCTCCAGCTGCAATTTGATTGGCAACGTGATCAGGTAATAATTTTATTTTTGCTGACATTAATATAAATCGATATTTAGCGAACGTAAGATGAAATAACAAACTAAAATTAAAACTCCTGCAATAATAGCTATTCTAAAACTACTAGATCTTGAAGAGTGCATTTTACTTTCAGCATGCCAACCCGATCTAAAATTAATACGTTTTTCCGTATCTCTTAATAGTCGTCTATTCTCCAGTCTTTGTTCTCTTTGTTCTTTTTGTTCATCATAATAGCGAGGTTGATAGTCAAACTTTCTATAAGAATGAAGTCTTAACAATGATTTAATAAACATAGCATTTTGTTATTTAAATAATAATCAAATTTACAGAATTATTAGCTAAAAGCCATAAAAAAACCTACTCAAATGAGTAGGTTAACTATTTTTTAAGTGAATTTAACCCAAAGTTACCATTTTGATGGCAGCTATTGCAGCTTCAACTCCTTTATTTCCGTGTTTTCCACCACTTCTATCAAGCGATTGTTGTTTGTTGTTATCTGTTAAAAGACAAAAAATTGTAGGAACATCATACATTAAGTTTAAATCTTTTATGCCTTGGGTAACACCTTCACAAACATATTCAAAATGCATGGTTTCTCCCTTAATCAGTGAACCAATTACAATAACTACATCAACTTCTCCTTGTTCGTGCATTTTCTTAGCACCAAAAATCAATTCAAAACTTCCAGGAACATTCCATCTTACAATGTTTTCTGACAAAGCACCACAATCTAATAATGTATCAAAAGCACCTTTAAAAAGTCCTTCAGTTACATCATCATTCCATTCTGAAACAACAATCCCAAACCGAAAATCTTTCACGTTTGGGATTGTGTTTTTATCGTAATTAGATAAATTTTTATTTTCTGTTGCCATGTTTATTCAACTCTTGCAATGTATCCGTCAATATTTGTAGCTTCTGTAGAAGTACTATATTTTTCTTTAATTGTTTGAAATGATTTTAAAGCCGCTTCATTTTTTCCATTCATCATAGCTAGCAAACCATGCTTCATTAAATATCTTGGAGATGTAAAATCATTATCAGAAGCTTCAGCAGCTTTTAAATAATATGAAAGGGCATCATCAACTTTTTTCAATTCAGAAAATGAATCACCAATAGCTCCTAAGGCAATTGGTTTTAACATTTCGTCATCAGAAGAAAATTTCTCTAAATGCTCCACTGCTTTTTTGTAATCTTTTAAATTCAAATAAGACATTCCAGCATAGTATTGAGCTAAATTAGCTGATTTAGTTCCAGAATATTCTGAGATAATTCCTTCAAAACCTAATTTTCCTTCACCACCTTTTAAAGCTAAAGTGAATAAAGAATCTGGAGCTGCTTGTGCATCAACCGCTTGTTTAAAATATTGTTGTGCTTGAAACATTTCGTTAACCGCTTTTTCTTCGTTTGGTTCAACAACAAATCTCATATAAGCAAAATAAGCTACTAATAAAACTACAATTGCTACAACAACACCCATTATCCATTTTTGATTTTTAACAACCCAGTCTTCTGCTTTATTAGCTTGAACGTCTAAGGTTTCAAAAACTTCTGCTGTGGTGCTTTCACCATCATAAGTTTCATCTATTTCATTACTTGCATCATCTGCAATATCTTTTGGTTTAGGTGCTTTATATCCTCTTTTGTTATACGTTGCCATCTACTTTTAATTTAATGAGGTGCAAAAATATAACTTTTATTGAATAAGCCATAAAAAATTTAAGAAAATTAAAAACATTCTCTCTATTATTATTCCATTAATTACCCTTAAATTTGTGCTTTATAAAATTTTCAACTTTAAAACCCCAAATTTTACTAGTGTTTTTAAAATCCATTTCTTTACTCAATTACAAGAATATAAACGACTTACAGTTTGATTTTGATACTAAAATCAACAGTTTTGTGGGTAAAAACGGTGTTGGCAAAACCAATGTACTTGATGCAATTTATCACTTGGCTTATGGTAAAAGTTATTTTAATCCTTTAGCCAGTCAAAACATAAAACACGGTGAAGATTTTTTTGTAATTGATGGAGTTTTTGAAAAAGAGAAAAAAGAAGAAAAGGTTGTTTGTAGTTTAAAGAAAGGACAAAAAAAAACCATAAAACGCAATGGAAAAGTCTACGAAAAACTTTCAGAACATATTGGTTTTATTCCTTTAGTTATAATCTCTCCATCAGATTCAGACTTAATTACTGAAGGAAGCGAAACGCGTAGAAAATTTATTGATAGTGTAATTTCTATCTTAGATAATTCTTATTTAAACGAATTGATTCATTATCAAAAATTAGTTTCTCAACGAAATGCTTTACTAAAATACTTTGCTCTTAATCAAATTTTTGACAAAGATAATTTAGCAATCTACGATGAACCTATTGCTGAAATTGGTTTGAAAATTTTCACAAAAAGACAGCAATTTTTAGAAAATTTCATTCCAATTTTCCAAAAACACCATCAAACAATTACAAATTCTGCCGAAAAAGTTCAGTTAAGATACGATAGTCAGTTGTTTGAAAATTCATTAGAAAATTTATTGAAAAATAATTTGGCAAAAGACAAAGCCTTACAATATACCTCTGTAGGAATTCATAAAGATGATTTATCTTTTGAAATTGATGGTTTTCCAATCAAAAAATTCGGTTCACAAGGCCAACAAAAATCGTTTTTAATTGCTTTAAAATTGGCTCAATTTGAATTCATCAAAGAGAAAAGTGGTGTTTTACCAATTCTATTATTCGATGATATTTTTGATAAATTAGATGAAACTCGTGTTCAAAAAATAGTTTCTATGGTCAATAATGATGTTTTCGGACAAATTTTTATTACTGATACTCACGAAGAAAGAACAGAATCAATTATCCAATCAACACATCAATCATATAAAGTATTTAGATTATAGGTTATTAGAAAGAGAAACCAATCACCTCTAACCTTTTGCCTATTACCATTAAAAGATTACATTTACACTTTAATTTTTACCTATGAATTTTCAGTCAAATTTTCAATTAAAAGAGTACAATACATTTGGTATTTCAGCTTTAGCTAAAGAGTTTGTTGCAGTAACAAACACTACTGAATTAGCTTCTGTTCTTAAATCAAATCAAGATATTTTTGTACTTGGTGGTGGAAGCAATATGTTGTTGACTCAAAATATTGAAAAATTGGTCGTTCATATCAATTTTAAAGGTATTGAAATCGTAAAAGAAGATGAAAATCATGTTTGGATAAAAGCTCAAGCTGGAGAAAATTGGCATGAATTTGTATTGTACTGCATTGAACATAACTTCGGTGGAATTGAAAATTTATCACTAATTCCTGGAAACGTTGGCACTACTCCAATTCAAAATATTGGTGCCTATGGTGTTGAAATTAAAGATACTTTCGATAATTGTACAGCTATGGAAATAGCTACTCAAAAATTAAAATCATTTGACAAAACAACTTGTAATTTTGGTTATAGAGAAAGTATTTTCAAAAATGAATTGAAAAATCAATACATCATTACTGATGTTACTTTCAAATTAACCAAGAAAAACCATAAAATCAATACATCTTATGGGGCAATTGATACCGAATTGGAAAAAGATAACATCACAAATCCTACTTTAAAACAAGTCAGTAATGCAGTAATTGCGATTCGTCAAAGTAAATTACCAAACCCAAAAGAGCTTGGAAATAGCGGAAGTTTCTTCAAAAATCCTATTATTTTAAAAGCTGATTACGATAAAATTAAAAATAATCACCCAGAAATGCCTCATTATGTAGTTTCTGAAACTGAAGTCAAAGTTCCTGCTGGTTGGTTAATAGAACAAGCTGGTTTCAAAGGAAAACGTTTTGGTGATGCTGGAATTCATAAAAATCAAGCTTTGGTTTTAGTGAATTATGGCAACGCAACTGGACAAGAAATTTTAGCCGTTTCAAAAGACATTCAACAAACTATTTTTGAGAAATTCGGAATTCATATTGAAGCTGAAGTAAATATCATTTAGAAAAATTCTGAATTCTAAATTCTAAATTCTAAATTTCTCCGTATCTTTGTACCAAATAAAAATTACACATTAAAGATGAAACTTATTTTACTTACCGTAGGTTTATTAGCTCTTGCTTTTGCTGGAATTGCGATTAAAATATGGGCTAAAAAAGATGGTAAATTTTCTGGAACTTGTGCTAGCCAAAGTCCGTTTTTAAATAAAGATGGAGAAAGTTGTGGTTTTTGTGGAAAAACTCCAGAACAAATGAAAGATTGTACAGAGACAACTCATAACTAATTTATCTAAATGGAAATGATTTTATTCGTTTTGCTTTATTCATTTATAGCAATAGTTGTCATTCAATTTATTTATTATATCGGAATTTTTGGTCAATTTACATTTGCAAAAAAACAAGATATTACGCCAAAAAAAGTTCCTGTTTCAGTAATTGTTTGTGCAAAAAACGAAGCTGAAAACGTAAAGAAATTTTTTCCTCTTTTAATCAATCAAAATTATTCAGATTATGAAATTGTCTTAATTGATGATGCTTCTAGTGATGATACTTTGGATATTTTTGAGGAATTTGAAAAGCAATACTCAAATGTAAAGTTGGTTAAAGTTGAAAACAACGAAGCTTTTTGGGGAAACAAAAAATTTGCTTTAACATTAGGAATAAAAGCAGCCACTAAAGATTATTTAGTTTTTATTGATGCAGACTGTTATCCAAATTCAAAAGATTGGTTACAACAAATTACGGCACAATTTACCATGAAAAAAACTATCGTTTTAGGTTATGGTGCTTATGATAAAATTAAGAATTCATTTTTAAATAAAATTATCCGATACGAGACCATGCTAACAGCTGTTCAATATTTTTCTTGGGCAGATATCGGCAAACCTTATATGGGTGTTGGTCGAAACTTAGCTTATAAAAAATCGGTTTTCTTTGATAATCGTGGATTTATGGATCATATGAGAGTTCGTTCTGGAGATGATGATTTATTTGTTAACCAAGCTGCTAATAAAGAAAACACTACTGTAATATATTCACCTGAAAGCTTTACCTACTCAACACCAAGAACAAGTTTTAAAGATTGGTTTAACCAAAAAAGAAGACACGTAACAACTGCCAAATTATACAAAACTTTTGATAAATTCCAATTGGGATTATATTTTCTATCACAAGTTTTATTCTTTGTTTTAGCTATCATACTTTTAGCTTTTCAATTTCAATGGATGATTGTTTTAGGAATTGTAGTGTTTAGATATATATTCACCTGGATTTCATTAGGTTATGGAGCTGGAAAATTAAAAGAAAAAGATGTAATGTATTGGTTTCCAATTATCGAATTAGTTCTTATATTTACACATATCAATATATTCATTACTAATATTTTCTCTAAACCTGTGCATTGGAAGTAACATCAATTATCATACAAACTAACATAGAAAAAGCACAAATGGGTGACCAAGTAGCTTTTACTTTTTTATTAGATTTCTATTGGAATGAAGTTTATGGTTTTATGATAAAACGCACAGAAGACGAAACTGACACAGAAGATATTGTAATAGAAACTTTTGCCAAAGCTTTTGATAAAATTGGAACTTATAATCCCGAATACGGATTTAATACTTGGTTAATTGCTATTGCCAAAAATGTTCATATAGATATGCTTCGCAAAAAGAAATCTTCTCTTTTTGTTGATAACAATGATGATTCAAATTATGCAAACTCTATTATGGATGATTCTCCAACTGCAGAAGATGATTTAATTACGGAACAAAATTTAGCTCAACTACTACTTTGTATTAAAGAATTAAAACCTGCTTATCAGGAAGTAATTCAAATGCGTTATTTTCAAGAAATGAGTTACCAAGATATGGCTGACCAATTAGAAGAACCATTGAACAACATCAAAATTAAACTTTTAAGAGGTAAGAAATTGTTGGCTGAGATTATTAAGAAGAAGTAGTTTTATTAAATTCCAAAAATGAAAATTTCTGACTTCTAATTCTAAATTCTAAATTCATTATAGTATCTTTGCTTTTCAAATTTTATATTGATGAACAACGCTATAGAAAATGTACTTCCACCAAGAGAACCAAAACCAAAATGGCTTCGTGTAAAACTTCCTACAGGAAAAAAATACACCGAACTTCGTGGTTTGGTTGATAAATACAAACTAAATACAATTTGTGCATCTGGAAGTTGTCCTAACATGGGTGAATGTTGGGGTGAAGGAACTGCAACATTTATGATTTTAGGAAATATTTGTACGCGTTCTTGTGGTT
>NZ_CAWUIC010000022.1:0-20277 GCF_963922255.1 uncultured Flavobacterium sp.
ATCACTAATCACTAATCACTAATCACTAATCACTAATCACTAATCACTAATCACTCAAATTAAAATATTCTATATAAGTATTCAAATCTTTATCACCTCTTCCTGATAAATTGATTACAACAATATCTGTTGGTTTGAATTGTTTTTTATCCAAAACAGAAAAAGCATGAGCCGTTTCAATAGCTGGAATAATGCCTTCCATTTTTGAAATTTCTAAACCTGATTGCATGGCTTCTTTATCAGTAATTGCTATAAATTCAGCACGATTAGAATCATGTAAATGAGCGTGTAAAGGTCCAACACCAGGATAATCTAAACCTGCAGAAATAGAATAAGGTTCGGTTATTTGTCCGTCTTCTGTTTGCATTAATAAGGTTTTACTACCGTGAATTATTCCGATTTTTCCTAAAACAGAAGTCGCTGCACTTTCCCCAGAATCTACTCCATGACCTGCAGCTTCAACTGCGATTAATTTTACGGATTCATCTTCTAAAAATTCGTAGAAAGCTCCAGCTGCATTGCTTCCACCACCAACACAGGCAATTACATAATCTGGATTTTCTCTACCTTCTTGTTTTTGTAATTGCACTTTAATCTCTTTAGAAATCACACTTTGAAATCTAGCAACCATATCTGGATATGGATGAGGTCCAACAACAGAACCAATAATGTAAAAAGTATCTACAGGATTATTTATCCAATCACGAATCGCCTCATTGGTAGCGTCTTTCAAGGTTTTTGAACCCGAAGTTGCTGGTCTAACTTCAGCACCTAACATTTTCATACGAGCTACATTTGGAGCTTGACGTTTAATGTCAACTTCACCCATATAAACAATACATTCTAATCCCATTAAAGCACAAACGGTTGCTGTAGCTACACCATGTTGGCCAGCACCGGTTTCAGCAATGATTCTGGTTTTACCCAGACGTTTTGCCATTAAAATCTGCCCGATAGTGTTGTTTACTTTATGAGCACCGGTGTGACATAAATCTTCTCGTTTTAGATAGATCTTTGTATTGTATTTTTCGGATAAACGTTTGGCAAAATAGAGAGGAGTTGGACGTCCAACATATTGTTGCAATAACTGATCACATTCTTCTTGAAACGAAGGTTCAGCCATTATTTTTAAGTAATTTTCTTTTAATTCTTCTACATTTGGATGTAGCATTTCTGGGATAAAAGCGCCACCAAATTTGCCGTAAAATCCGTTTTCGTCAACGTTATATTTTGTTTTCATAAAGCAATTTTTTAAATTTTTCTAAATCAATTTTATTTTTTAATCCAGGTTCTGTTTCAAAACGACTGTTAACATCAATTGCATAGCAGTATTTTGATAATTCTGAATCTACGAATTCTTGTATTTTGTTTATTTCGGTTAAACCAATTCCTCCACTTAAAAAGAAAGGTTTTTGTAAGTTGTAATTTTCTAAAACTTGCCAATCGAAAGTAGTTCCATTTCCACCAGGTAATTTTCCTTTTGTATCGAAGAGAAAGAAATCCACAACATTTTCATAAGCTTTTAATTGATTGAAATCAAAGTCATTATTTATTGAAAATGCTTTTATAATTTCGACTTTTTCATTCTTTAAATTAGCACAATAATCAACCGATTCTTTTCCGTGCAATTGAATGACATCTAATTGAAAGGTCTTGATTTTATTTTGAATTTCCTCTAAACTTGGATCTACAAAAACACCTACTTTTTTAATGTTTGAATCTAATTTTGGAAGTTCTTTTAATTCGAACTTTCGACTTGATTTATCCCAAAAAATGAAACCTAAATAATCAGGTTTTAATGCAGCAATTTCCTGAATGTTTTCAGAATATTTCATGCCACATATTTTTAATCTTATGTTTTTCATTTTAAAGATACTTTTCTAATAAATTCAATTGCTGCTGCACCTGGATTATCAGTTTTCATAAAATGTTCTCCCATTAAAAAGCCTTGATAACCAAATTGTTGAAGTTCTTTTACAGCTTCAATTGAACTAATACCACTTTCCGAAACTTTTACAAAATCATCTGGAATTTGATTGGCTAATTCTTTACTATAATCCAAACTCACTTCAAACGTTTTTAAGTTTCTATTGTTGACACCAATCATGTCTAAACTTGGTATAATGGATTTTTCTAATTCTTCTTGATTATGCACTTCTAACAAAACTTCTAAAGCTAAACTTTGAGCAAATTCAGATAATTTTTTGATTTCTTCACGCGTTAAAACAGCTGCAATTAGAAGAATTACATCAGCACCATTAGCTTTGGCTTCTAATATTTGATATTCATCAATCACAAATTCTTTTCGCAATAAGGGAATGTTTACAGAAGCTTTGGCTAATAGCAAATCATCTAAACTTCCACCAAAATATTTTCCATCTGTTAAAACAGAAATACCACAAGCACCAGCATTTTGATAGCCTAAGACGACATCTTCTACTGAATGATTGTTGTTAATTACTGATTTTGAAGGGGAACGACGTTTGTGTTCTGTTATAATTCCAGATAAACTGTTTTTTAGCAATTTGGCCATTGAATTTGTTCTACCATTAAATAAAACAGAAGCTTCCAATTGGGAAACAGGAATGATGCTTTTCTTTAGAGCAACTTCTCTTTTTTTGTCGGTTATGATTTTATCTAAAATATTCATGTTATTTACTTAAAGCAATTAATTGATTCAATTTTTCAAATGCTTTTCCAGAAACTAAGCTTTCTTGAGCTTTGGCTAATGCATCTTCATAACTTGATTTTTCTATAGTTTGAATAGCAATGGCTGCATTCGCACAAACCACATTATTTTGTTCGACTGAACCTTTTCCTGAAATTACATCATGGAAAATTTTGGCAGCATAATCAATTGTAGTTCCTCCTTTTATGGTTTCTAATTTTATGCTTGGAAAATTAAAATCAGTGGGTTTTAAAATTTGCTCTGAATGATTTGAAATTATCTTTACATCATCAGTTAACGAAACTTCGTCAAAACCACTTAATCCATGAAGAATAGAGTAATTTGTTGTAGTATTTTGATATAAATAAGCATACATTCGAGCCAACTCTAAGCTAAAAACACCAACCATTTGATTCTTTGGAAAGGACGGATTTACCATTGGGCCTAACATGTTAAAAAAGGTTTTAACTCCTAATTCTTTTCGAATTGGTCCCACATTTTTCATAGCTGGGTGAAATAAAGGGGCATGAAGAATTGCGATGTTCGTTTCTTCGATAGATTTGGTTAAAAAGTCAATGTCATTCGTGAATTTAACTCCCATTTTTTCCATCACATTACTAGAACCAGAAATAGAAGAAACTCCGTAATTTCCATGTTTTGCAACTTTAATTCCAGCTCCAGCAACTATGAATGAAGCTAAAGTTGAGATGTTAAATGTATCTTTTCCATCACCACCAGTTCCGCATAAATCTATGGTATTGTAGGCTGAAAAATCTACAGGAATACACAATTCCAACAAAGCTTCACGAAAACCCGAAAGTTCTTCGATGGTAATGCTTCGCATCATGTAAACGGTTAAGAATGCTGATATTTGACTTGGATTATAATTTCCTGCTGATATGTTGACTAATACCTCTTTGGCTTCTGCTTTAGAAAGTATTTCGTGATTGATTAATCTGTTTAATATGGTTTTCATGTATAAGTAATTAGGGAAAAGGGATTAGTAATTAGTGCTTTTAATTTAATTCAAAAGCCAATTTTCTAAAATCTTTTTACCGTTTGGAGTCAAGACACTTTCTGGATGATATTGCACACCGCGAACATCATAAGTTGCATGTTTCATCGACATGATTTGTCCGTTTTCATCTACACTAGTTACGATTAAATCTTTTGGAAGGTTTTCTGTTGAAACAACCCAAGAATGATAACGACCTACTTCAGTTTCTTTAGGTAAATCATTGAAAATAAAATCTTCTTCTGTTTGTGTAACTTTTGTGGCCACACCATGATAGACTTTTTCTAAATTCGTCAATTTGGCTCCAAAAACTTCTCCAATGGCTTGTAAACCTAAACAAACACCAAAGATGCTTTTTGTAGATGCGAACTTTTTAATAACATCTTTCAAAAAGCCAGCTTCATCTGGAATTCCTGGTCCAGGAGAAAGTAAGATTTTATCGAATTTTTCTAGTTCATCTAATTCAAATTCATCGTTACGGAAAACGGTAACTTCGGCATTCAAATCTTCTAAATAATGGACTAAATTATAAGTAAAACTATCGTAATTATCTATGACTACTATTTTCATGTTCTTATTAATATTGTAATATTATATGTTGTATATTGTATATTGTATAATGTGTTAAATCGTTTCCGCAATATCAAGGGCTTTTTGTAAAGCTCCTAATTTATTATACACTTCTTGTGTTTCATTTTCTTCTGATGAATCAGCTACAATTCCTGCTCCAGCTTGAAAGTGTAAGGTATGATTTTTACTTAAAAAACTTCGGATCATAATGGCGTGATTAAAATTACCTTGAAAATCCATAAATCCAATCGCTCCACCATAATAACTACGATTTGTTTTTTCGATTGATTCGATTAATTGCATGGCTTTGTTTTTTGGAGCACCAGATAAAGTTCCGGCTGGAAACGTTTTGGCAACCAATTCCATAAATGGATGATTGGGTTTTAATTTCCCGGATACTTTAGAAACTAAATGAATCACGTGAGAGAAAAACTGGACTTCTTTATATTTTTCAACTTTCACTTCGTTACAACTTCTGCTTAAATCGTTTCGGGCTAAATCGACCAACATAACGTGTTCGCTGTTTTCTTTTTTGTCTTCGTTTAATTTCTTTGCTAAAATAGCATCATCTTCATCATTTCCTGTTCGTTTAAAAGTTCCAGCGATTGGGTGAATTTCGGCATGATTATCTTTAATAACTAATTGTGCTTCGGGCGAAGACCCAAATATTTTAAAATTTCCATAATCAAAATAGAACAGGTAAGGAGAAGGATTGATACTTCTTAAAGCACGATATACATTGAATTCATCACCTTTAAAATCTTGCGAAAAACGTCTAGATAAAACCAATTGGAAAACATCTCCACGTTGGCAGTGTTTTTTGGCTAAAGTCACATAATTTTTAAAATCAGCATCTGTTAAATTTGAAACTACTTCACCCTTTTTCGTAAAGTTGAAAGAAGCAAAGTTTTTCGCTTGTAATAATTGTTGGATTTCAGCTATGTTGTTTCGGTTTTCATACGAATGACAAAAAATAAAAGCTTCATTTTTGAAATGGTTTATGGCAATTATGTTTTGATAAACAGCATAATAAATTTCAGGAATTTTATTTTCTGTAGATTTTTGAGCAATTTCTATTTTTTCAAAATGTTGAACGGCATCATAGGCAATATATCCAAAAAGCCCTTGTGTGATGAATTTAAATTGGCTTTCATCTGTAATGAATTGTTTAGAAAATTGCTCAATTTCATTAGTTACATTCACATGATTGTCTATTGGAATAATTTCAGAAAATCCATCAGGAAAATTAGTTTCAATTTTTTGATTTTCCACTTTTATGGAAGCAATTGGATTGAAACAGATGTAAGAGAAACTATTTTCATTGCCATGATAATCAGAGCTTTCTAATAAAATACTGTTGGGGAATTTATCGCGTATTTTCAAATAAACACTAACAGGAGTCATTGTATCTGCTAGAATTTGTTTAAAGTTTGTATTTAATTTATAGGTTTTCATTAATTGAATTTTTAAAATTTGGCAATAAAAAAAGGCTTGTCGTGATTGACAAGCCTTTTCTATGTATTTGAATTAAATTATACTATAGCAGGAATTGCTCACGACGTTTGACGTAAGTTGTTCCACCACCAAGTATTGTTTAAAAATGTGTTCATTTTATTTATTTCTTATGCAAAGATATAGAAACTATTTTGTAAAAAACAAATTTTGTGTTAATCTCTTATTATTAAATCGTATTTTTCTAATAAACCTTTTAATCCATTCACAGAAAATTGGGCTTTTTTTAACTTGTTAACTTCTGGGTCAATTGCATAATTAAAGCTGGTGTAAAAATCAGCTTTATTAGCTATAGTGTTAATAAAAACAGCTCTACGCAGATCACAATTATTAAAAACACTTTCAGTTAAATCAGTTTCCATGAAATCAACTGCAACCATACTGCAATTGTCAAAACGCATTTTTTTGAGTTTCAGTTTGTAAAATTGAGCATAATCTAAAATACAATCTTGAAAATTAAAATGATATAATACTTGGTCAGTCATGGCAAAATTGACACTAGTGAAATTACATTTTACGAATAAAACATCTCGTAATGAAACGTAATTGATTTTAGTACTTTTGAAATTACATTCAGTAAAAGTACAATCTACAAAAGTTTCATTTTGAAATGTACATTGCGTAAAATCACAATTTATGAATTGACAATCTTCAAATTCCTTGTATTTTATATCAGTTTCTTCAAAAGTTTTACCTTCAAATTTTTCTCCAATAACGTAATCGCTCATTTTAATAATTTTGGTAAAAATAAGGAAAATAGAAGCAAGAAGTAACAATAAAGTTATGTTAAAATAACAAATTTTAGGAATTGATTTGATTAAATTTGGACTTAAATAATCAAATATGAAGTTTAAATTTTCAATTGTGTCGTCACTGTTTTTTATGATTTTTGGGTTTACAGCTGTAGCTCAAGAAAATAAAGCACCTAAACCTTTGAAAATTTACAAAAGTGCCAATTATGAAGTAAAATCGTTTGATTATGACGGTCTAGAGGCTTACATGGATATGGATAACGACACCACTTATGTTTATAATTTTTGGGCAACTTGGTGTGCACCTTGTGTTAAAGAATTGCCTAGTTTTTTAAAATTACAAGAAACATACCAAAACAAACCTTTTAAACTGATTTTAGTAAGTTTAGATTTTCCAAAGTCTGTTGAAAAAAGTTTGATGCCTTTTTTAGAAAAGAAGAAAATGAATGTTGAAGTAGTTTTATTAAACGATCCAGATGCAAATAGTTGGATTGAAAAGATAGATAAAGACTGGTCAGGTGCTATTCCTGCAACATTGATAATTAACAAAAACAAGCGAAAGTTTTATGAACAATCGTTTGAATATGAAGAATTAGAAGAAGAAGTTAAATCGTTTATAAATTAAATTAAAAAAAAAATGAAAAAATTTAGAATTGCTCTTTTAGGATTAATTGGTGTATTTATTTTTGCTTTCACGACAAAAGATACAGCAGCAGGTTATGATATTGGTGATGTTGCTACAGATTTTTCTCTGAAAAACATTGATAACAAAATGGTTTCTTTAAAAGATTATAAAGATGCCAAAGGATTTATTGTGATTTTTACTTGTAACCATTGTCCATATGCAAAAGCTTATGAAGAAAGAATCGTTGCTTTAGATAAAAAATACAAGAAATTAGGATATCCTGTGATTGCTATTAATCCAAATAATCCAGAAAAAAACAAAGAGGATAGTTTTGAGTTAATGATTGTTAGAGCCAAAGAAAAAGGTTTTACTTTTCCATACTTATTTGATGAAGGTCAAAAAATTTATCCTCAATATGGAGCTACAAAAACACCTCATGTTTACATTTTAGAGAAAACCGCTAAAGGTAATATAGTAAAATACATTGGTGCAATTGATGATAATTATGAAGATGAAAAAGCTGTTAAAGTAAAATATGTAGAAGATGCTGTTAACTCACTTTTAAAAGGAATAGAAGTGGAAGTTAAAACAACAAAAGCTATTGGTTGTTCTATCAAAGCTTAAATTTAGATAACTTAAAAAATTGAATAAAGAACCATGCTTTTTGCGTGGTTTTTTATTTTAATAGTCAAACTTTTGCTTATTTTAGCACTATTAAAAATACAAGAATGATTTCAGAAACTCAATTTAAAGCCGAATTAGATATAATAATTTCAAATGCCATAAGAGAAGATGTTGGAGATGGTGATCATAGTTCTTTAGCATGTATTCCAAAAGATGCTCAAGGAAAAGCCAAACTTTTAGTAAAAGATGAAGGAATTATTGCTGGTGTCGAATTTGCCAAAATGATTTTCAACTACGTCGATTTGGAAATGGAAGTAGTAACTTTTATCAATGATGGTGAAAAAGTAAAATATGGAGATATCGTTTTTCATGTTACAGGAAGATCTCAATCTATTTTAAAAGCAGAACGTTTGGTGTTAAATTCCATGCAACGAATGAGTGCTATTGCAACAAAAACTAAAGAATTTGTTGATTTAATTGGAGATGCAAAAGCAAAAATTTTGGACACCAGAAAAACAACACCAGGAATTCGTGCTATTGAAAAGTGGGCTGTCAAAATAGGTGGTGGAGAAAATCATCGTTTTGCTTTGTATGATATGATTATGCTAAAAGACAACCACATTGATTTTGCAGGTGGAATTCCGCAAGCGATTGAAAAAACAAAACAATATCTAAAAGACAATAACAAAGATTTAAAAATCATTGTAGAAGCAAGAGATATGAATGAAGTTGAACAAATTATCAAAGCTGGTGGAGTTTATCGTATTTTATTGGATAATTTTGACTTTGAAACAACCAAGAAGGCAGTTGCTTTCATTGGAGATAAATGTTTAACTGAATCTTCTGGAAACATCAATGAAAAAACCATTCGTGAGTATGCATTATGTGGAGTTGATTATATTTCTTGTGGTGCTTTAACGCATTCGGTTTATAATATGGATTTGAGTTTAAAAGCTTTATAATGTAGTAATAAATTCAGCAAGAATGTCAGAATTAATTGAAAAGAAGCTCGATAAAATACCAGTAATTAGACAATTGGCTCGTTTTACAAAAAACGTAAAGTTCAAGTCTTTGATTGAAGGAATGTCACTTTATGATGTTTTGGAATTATACGTTTTAGGTATTTTTAAAGGAGCATTTTCATATAGAGCAAGTGCAATTGCCTTTAGTTTTTTCATGGCATTGTTTCCCTTTGCGTTATTTATTTTAAACTTAATTCCTTATATTCCCATAGAAGATTTCCAAGTAGATTTTATAAATTTTATTGCTCAAAATGTGCCTCCTAATACTTTTGAAGCTATTGATAAAATCATAATGGATATTTTAAACAACAGTTATCAAGGCTTGTTGTCTACAGGTTTTATTTTATCTATTTTCTTAATGACAAATGGGGTTAATGCTATTTTGGGTGGATTTGAAATGAGTGAACATATTACGCTGACTCGTGGTTATTTTAGACAGTATTTAATTTCATTGGCTTTATCATTAATACTTTCTTTACTATTAATAATTACAGTAGCAGCCATCATTGTTTTTGAAGTATTTATTCAAAAAATAAAAATACAAGATTATTTTTCAGATGATATTTCATTGATTGAATGGGGTAGATATGCTTTTGTGGTTTTGATGATATTAATTACAACCTCAATATTATATAAGTACGGAACCAAAGAAACGGCAAAGATTAAATTTATTAGTTCTGGAGCCATATTCACCACTGTTTTAATAATACTTTCTTCATATATTTTTGGAATATATGTGGAGAAATTTGCAAGATATAATGAACTATATGGATCAATTGGCACACTTCTTGTTTTAATGTTCTACATATGGATAAATTGTATGGTTCTATTATTAGGTTTCGAATTAAATGCAGCTATCAATAAATTAAAACGAAAAAATTTATATATTTAACAAAAATTAATAACAATAAACAATAAATTATGAAAAAGCAGATTTTAGCATTATTTTTAATTGCATTCACAACCATTTCAATGAATGCTCAAAAAACAGTATCTGGAGTAAAGATTGATGATAAACTTTCTCTTGAAGGAAAAGACCTTACTTTAAATGGTGCAGGTTTAAGAGAAAAAATGTGGATTGATTTATATGTAGGATCATTGTATGTAACCAAAAAATCTACAAATGCTCAAGATATTGTAGATAGCAAAGATGCTGCTGCTATTAAGCTAAACATTGTTTCTGGAATGATTACTTCAGACAAAATGATTGATGCCGTTAATGAAGGGTTTGAAAATGCAACCAACAAAAACACAGCTCCTTTAAAAGCAAAAATCGATAAATTCAAAGGATTCTTCAAAGAAAAAATTAACAAAGGAGATTCATTTATCATCATGTTTGATGGTAAGGAAACTATCGTTTATAAAAATGGAGCAAAAAAAGGTTCTATTGATGGATACGATTTCAAAAAAGCCTTATTCGGAATTTGGTTAGGTAAAAAACCAGCTGATGACGATTTAAAAGATGGTATGTTAGGTAAATAATTTATCTTAAAATTCAATATAAACACTTCCAATTTGGAGGTGTTTTTTTTGTTTGATAAATCTACCAACTATTCACTGAACACTGAACACTTTTTTTTACATTTGCTACATGCAGTTTTTCATTGAAGTAATTTTACCTTTAGCCGTAAACAAAACCTTTACTTACAAGGTTTCTGAAGCCGAATTTTCTTATGTTTCGATAGGAATGCGAGTAGCAGTTCCTTTTGGAAAAAGTAAAGTGTTCACTTCTTTAGTTATTGCCAAGCACAACAATCCACCTCAATTATATTCAGCCAAAGAAATTCATCAAATAATTGACGAAAAACCCATTGTAAACGAAATTCAATTGGGACATTGGAATTGGATAGCGAATTATTATATGTGTTCTTTAGGAGAGGTGTTTAAAAGTGCTTTGCCTTCTGGCTATATGTTGGAAAGTGAAACCATAATTACAGCCAAAAAAGAGGTTGAGGTTGATGAAAACGAATTAAAAGACGATGAATATTTAATTTTTGAAGCTTTAAAATTGCAATCATCCATTACTGTTAATGAAGTCGTGAAAATTTTAGGAAAGAAAACCATTTTTCCAGTTTTAAATCGATTGCTTGAAAAAGGAGCTTTGCAATTGCAAGAAGAAATTTCAGAACAATACAAACCTAAACAGGTTCGTTATGTAAAATTACATGATGAATTTAACAATCAAGATAATTTAGGTTTATTGCTTGAGAATTTATCAAGAGCTAAAAAACAACGCGAACTAGTTTTGTCTTTTTTTCAGTTACAAGCCAAAAAAAAGAAACCTATTTCGGTTAAACAATTAGTTGAATTTTCTGGAAGTACTTCTGCAACTATAAAATCATTATTAGAAAAAGAAGTTTTTGTAGAATATTTCATCAATCAGGATAGAGTTGTTTTTGAAAAGGAAAACGACAGTCATTTCACGTTAAGTGAACCCCAACAAAAAGCATTTAATCAAATTGAAGAAAGTTTTATTGAAAATGATATTACATTATTACATGGTGTAACAGCTTCAGGTAAAACCGAAATTTACATCAAACTTATAGAAGAACAAATTAATAAGGATAAGCAAGTATTGTTTTTATTACCTGAAATTGCACTAACAACCCAATTGGTTCAACGATTAGTAGCTTATTTTGGCAATCAAGTAGCTGTTTTTCATTCTAAATATTCAAATAATGAGCGAATTGAGGTTTGGAATCAGGTTTTGGAAAATTCAGAAAAAGCTAAAGTTGTAATTGGTGTTAGAAGTGCTTTATTTTTACCTTTTTCAAATTTAGGTTTAATTGTCGTTGATGAAGAACACGAGCAAACCTATAAACAAGAAGCACCAGCTCCAAGGTATCATGCTCGTGATTGTGCAGTAGTTTTAGCAAAACAACATCAAGCCAAAATTTTATTAGGAAGTGCAACTCCAAGTTTGGAAACCTATTATAATGTAAAAACCAATAAATACAAGTTAGTTGAATTAACCGAACGTTTCGGAAACGTAGTTTTACCTGAAATTAAACTCATCGATTTAAAAGATAAATATTTCAGAAAAAGAATGAACGGTCATTTTTCGGATGAATTGATAGAAGCAATTTCAAACGCTTTAGAATCAGGAGAACAAGTTATTTTATTTCAAAACAGAAGAGGATTTTCACCTTATGTGGAATGCATAACTTGTGGTCACGTGCCTAATTGTCCAAGTTGTGATGTGAGTCTGACTTATTACAAACACAAAAATCAATTGCGTTGTCATTATTGTGGGTATTCAATTGCGAATCCAACTCATTGTCACGCTTGTCAATCGGTTGAACTGACTACAAAAGGTTTTGGAACAGAACAAATAGAGTTGGAGTTAAAAGCCATTTTTCCAGATAAAAATATTGGTCGAATGGATCAAGATACAACTAGAGGAAAATTTGGCTACGAAAAAATCATCGATTCCTTCAAGAATAGGGAAGTAGATATTTTGGTTGGAACACAAATGTTAGCCAAAGGTTTGCATTTTGATAATGTAACTTTAGTCGGAATTCTAAATGCAGACAACTTATTAAATCAACCCGATTTTAGAGCTTACGAAAGAGCTTTTCAAATGATGACACAAGTCGCTGGTCGTTCTGGTCGTTCTGAAAAGAAAGGTTTAGTGATGATTCAGACCTATAATGTATTTCACAATACGATTCAGCAAGTTTTGAGTAATGATTATGCTTCGATGTTTAAAGAGCAGATTTATGAACGTCAGAACTTTAAATATCCACCTTTCTATAAATTAATCAAACTGACTTTAAAACATAGAGATTACGATAAGTTGAAAGAAGGTTCTATGTGGTTGTACAATGTTTTATCTCAAAATTTACCAATGCCAATTCTTGGACCAGAAGAACCAGCTATAAGTCGTATTAGAAATGAATACATCAGAACTATATTAATTAAAATTCCAAAAGAGAAGAATTTGTCTTTAACCAAAAAAACTATCCATAAAATAATGAATAGTTTTGAAGCGGTTGCCTTTTATAGAGCTATAAAAGTAACTATAAATGTAGATAATTATTAAGAAGATTTTTTCAAAGCTTCCATCAAGTTGTCTTTTTTGTTTCTGCTTAAAGGAATTTTAAACGTATCAATTTCAGCATATTTACTATTAAAAGTTTCTACCTTGTTTACATTAATAATATACGATTTATGTACTCTTATAAATCTATCAGCAGGTAAATCTTTTTCAAAAGCTTTCATGGTAGATAATACCAAATGATTATCATCTTCCGTAATTACTTTTACATAATCACCAAAAGCTTCAATCCATCTGATTTTTGATGTATATATTTTTAATTTCTTTAAATTACTTTTAATAAATATAAATTCCTGATCATCTTCATTAATTTCTTTTTTAAGATTGAATAAATTGTAGGCTTTATTTACTGCAAGGTTAAAGCGTTCCTTTGTTAAAGGTTTGTGAAGATAATCAGTAGCATTATAGTCAAAAGCTTTAAGAGCATATTCTGTTTTTACAGTAATAAAAATAATTTGAGGTTTTACTTTTAGACCATCTAAGAAATCAAATCCATTAATTACAGGCATTTCAATGTCTAAAAAAACTAAATCAATATTTTTTGTGGAGATGCAGTTTTTCGCATCAGTTGCATTAGAAAACTCTCCGACAAGATGTAAGAGTTGGTTTTCATTGATTAGTTTGGTTACAGTTATGCGCTGCAAAGCACTATCGTCTACAACAATACAATTTAATTTCATCTATTAAAATCATGTGTTATTATGGTGTAAATATATTGTTAATCATAATAATACACAAGTTTATCGATAAAAATTGAGTTTTTAATTACCATAATTTTTTTTTAGAAAGATTTGTTATTTATTTATAAAAGACTTACTTTTGCACCCAATTTTATAACAAAATAAATTTTATAGTATGAATCATTATGAAACTGTTTTCATCTTGAATCCCGTTTTATCTGAACAACAGATAAAGGAAACAGTTAGCAAGTTTGAAGATTTTCTTACTTCTAAAGGAGCAAAGATGGTAGCCAAAGAGGATTGGGGCTTAAAAAAATTAGCGTACGAAATCCAGCACAAAAAAAGTGGTTTTTATCACTTATTTCAATTTGAAGCAAATGCAGATATTATTGCTGCTTATGAAACAGAATTTAGACGTGATGAAAGAGTTATGCGTTTTTTAACTGTATCATTAGACAAGCATGCAGTATCTTGGGCAGAAAGAAGAAGAGAAAAATTAAAAGCTAAATCAAACTAATTATGGCATCTTTAGAGCAATCAGCAAAAGGTAAAAAAGAGGGAGATATTAGATATCTTACTCCTTTAAATATAGATACAAACAAACAAAAGAAATATTGTCGTTTTAAAAAATCGGGTATTAAATATATCGATTATAAAGATGCGGATTTCTTATTGAAATTTGTTAACGAGCAAGGTAAAATTTTACCACGTAGATTAACAGGAACTTCTTTAAAATACCAAAGAAAAGTTTCTGTAGCGGTAAAAAGAGCAAGACATATTGCTATTATGCCTTACGTAGCAGATTTATTAAAATAATATTTAAAAATATAGTTGTTGCTCCGATTATTTTTCGGAGCTAACTTCTACTAATAAAGGACAACAACATGGAACTTATTTTAAAACAAGATGTTCAAAATTTAGGATTTAAAGACGATGTAGTAACTGTTAAAAACGGTTACGGTCGTAATTATTTAATTCCTCAAGGATTTGCAACTTTAGCAACTCCTTCAGCAAAAAAAGTTTTAGCTGAAAATTTAAAACAAAAAGCACACAAAGAGCAAAAATTAGTGGATGATGCAAACAAAGTTGCTGAAGCATTGAACGCTCTTGAAATTAAGATTTCGGCAAAAGCAGGTGGAGAAAAATTATTTGGATCTATCACGAATGCTAATATTGCAGAAGCTTTAGAATCAAATGGTCATTCAATTGATAAAAAATTCATTACTAGTGGAATTGTTAAGCGTACAGGAAAATATACTGCAAACGTAAGATTACACAGAAATGTAGTAGTTGAACTACCTTATGAAATTATCGCTGAAAAAGCTTAATTTTAAAATATTTTAAAAAAAGCCTTCCAAATCGGAAGGCTTTTTTTGTTTTCGTTATTTAACGATTCGATAATCTACTAAAATATTGTTTATTAGTATGTTGAGCATTTCAATTGTATTATGTATTAAATAATGGTTATATTATTGTTTTTTTTCTTTAATAATTAATTTTATTTTGCTAAATTAGCACTAAATAAGCTTAATATATTGCAATTTTTAATTTGTAGTAAATTACGTTTTTTTTATTTTAGACACGTAAAATAAAAACAAACTCACTTGGTGTAGTTTTTATTTTTTTGAAAAGGATAAATATGTTTTGTTGAAATTGAGATAAAATATATTTGTAAAGTATCTAACTGTGATTTAAAACAGAAATCCATCACTTATAATTCCAAAACATTTATTTAAATAAATCTACCCAATTTATTATTCCTCATTATTTGAGATTTTTTTTGATTTATTAATTTAAATATTATGCTTATGGAATTTAGAATTACACAACTTAAAAAGACAGGATTTCATCGTTTTGTTTATTGTCTTTAATTTATTATTCTCTTTCAGAATACTATTCTTGAACAGTCTGTTCCTATAAATGCTGTTTTAATTTCAAATCAAAATGAAGTGGATTTTTCTTCAAATTCTATTGATGGAAATTTATCTACAAAGGCAGAAATTAGGGCAAGCTCTGGATTATTACTTGGAATAGGAGCATATTCAGGTTTTTTAGAGCTCGAATTTCCTACAACATTACCAGCCAACACAACTTCATATGTTAAGATTGATACAGACGATAATTTACTTCCGGCTTTATTGGGTGGAAGTTTAGGAGGTTTGCTTTCAAATGTTTTAGGGTCAGTTCTGATAGGCAATCAGGAATTTACAGTTCAGGCTAAGAATGGAAGTACTGTGGTTCTTGAAGGTAATAGTCAAATTGCTAATAACTTTGCCTCAAATAATTTGCGGATTGTTGTAAATGCTCAAAATGAATACTTTATAGCTTTAACTCCAACACAAGCTTATAATAGAATTAGAATCAGAAATAGAGTAGGCTCTTTAGTAGGTTTAGGAAACACTAAGAAACTAGGAGTTTATGGTGCTTTTTATATTCAAACACAAGATAATTGTGGTTCTGCTTCTTATACATCTTATAGTGGTTCTGGATTAAATTTTGATTTATTAAATGTGGGAGGAGCTGGAGTAACAAATCCTCATCATGTTATTGATTCAGACCCAAATAATTTTTCTAAACTGAGTTTAGGTATATTAAGTGTTGCAGCCTCTATAAATCAAACTGTTTATTTTGATGGATTATCAGAACCTTCAGACCAATTTCTAATAAGATTAAAGGTTGATCCATCTCTATTAGCTTTAGGTGTTGCAAATAATATTCAAATCATAGGTTATAATAATTCTACTGTTGTTCAAACCTCAAACTTGAATTCACTTTTGAACTTAGATTTACTAACATTACTTCAAGGAAATCAGGTTGCAACGATTCCTTTTGTTCCAAATGGTGTAGTAAATAGAATTACTGTTAGTTACAATTCACTTTTGAATGTACAATTGACTCAAAGTTTAGATTTGTACGATATAAAAAGAGTGCCACCACCACCTACTATTACTGATGCATTCACATTAGATCCAACTGTTTGTTCAGGATCAACTGCGACATTAATAGCAGAAACTATTGCAGGAACAACTATTAATTGGTATTCCCAACCTATTGGAGGTGCCGTTTTAGCATCTACCAATTCTGGAGACTCATTTGTAACAAATATTTTAACACAAGATACATCTTTTTATGTTGCGGCAGTTGATTTAAACTGTCCAGATGAATCGACAAGAGTTAAAATTGATGTGGAAGTAGTCAATATACCAACAGCTGTAGATATTTCAATAACTTCACCATTGGATGCTTGTAATGGATCTATCGTACTAACACCTTCTACATCAATAGGAGGAGCAACTTTTAGATATTATAAAGATCAATTAAAAGCGCAGGAAATTACAACAGGATATTCTGGTGATGTAGGAGTTACTTATGTTTTCAATAGCACTACAGGTCAATTAAGTATAACGGGTTTAACGGCAGTTAACTCACCATTCGTTTATTATGTTTCATTATCAATAAATGGATGTGAAAATGAAGTGAATACACTTAAAGAAGTTGTAGTCAATTATTCAACGGGTTTAACATTAAATCTTGCTTCAACCATAGTAGGTTGTGGAAGTGTAAATTTACTTGACTCTATTTTAAATTTAGATTTATCAGGAGATACTCAGTATACTTTTTTTGATGCACTTAATAATGCAATTACTTTAGATGTTGCAACTAATATTGTAACAAGTGGAGTTTATTCAGTTCAAGCTATAAGTTTGCTTGGAACTTGTGTTTCTTTAGTACAACAGGTAAATGTTACAGTGAATCCTGAACCAACATTAGTAGTTCCTGATACTAATGTAATAGCAAACGTTGGAGATACAGTTACATTAGATGCAACTTCGAATGGAACATTAACCTATTATGATTCAACAGGAACACTTTTAACATCTAATGTTGTAGGCCCTTTTGTAAATACTGGTGTTTATACTTATACAGTTATAGCAAATAATACTTTTTGTTCTGTAACAGGTACTATTACTGTAACAGTTTTAGATAATTCTCCTTGTCCTGGCTTAGATGAAAGAGTTTATGCTGATTCACAAAGTTGGGGTTCAGTTTTAACGGGTTCTGTTTCAAATACTGCAAATGCAATTGATCAAAATCCTCAAACATTTTCAACTATTACAACCGGAATTGGGCTTTTAGGAATAGGTACTACTTGGCAAATTCTAGAATGGGATAATGTAATTCAGGCAGGTACTCCTGTAACCGTAAAATTAGGTTCTGGGAATAATGCAGTAGTTCTATTAGGAGGATATTCCATTGTTGGAACTAAAAAGAATTCTTCTGGAGTACCAATAGATATAGGTACACCTCAAATAGTTTCAAGTTCATTATTAAATTTATTGTCAGGAGAGAATTCTTTTGAATTCACATTTACACCAACTGATAACACAGGTCCAAAAGATTATGATGGAGTAAGAATTATTGTTAATTCTTTAGTAAGTGTTGCTCAAAATCTTAAAGTATATGAAGCATATTATCATTTACCAGTAACGCAAGTTGATTGTTCGCTTGGTGATGTAGAAGATGTGTTTAGTGGAGTAGTAGATTTAGGAGTTGGAGCTTTAACAACTACAGTTGGTGTTAGCAATCCTTATAATGCCGTTGACAACAGTGAAACAACTTATGCAACTATGTTTAGTGGTGTTGGGGTTTTAGCAGCAGCCGATTTGACCGTTTCATTTAATACACCAACGTTAGAGAATGAATCAATTCAAATATTATTATCTAAACCGAGCACACTTTTAAGTTTAAATTTACTTACTGGTTTTACTCTACAAATGTATATGGGAGATGTTCCAATAGGTTCAGTACTAGATAATACTTCTACTTTGTTAAATTTAGAATTGTTAAGTGGTGGTGCAGAAGCGTTGTTGACCATAGAACCGCAAATGATACATTTTGATAGAATTAAAATTAGATTTGGTGGCGTTGCAGGTGTTTTAGATGAATTAAGAGTTCACAAAGTAAACAGAATATATAATACGAATGTTATAGGTGCAGATACCATAAATGCAATTCAAGGTTGTGCTGGAGATATTTTAGAATTGGAAGTAGCTCCTCAAAACTGCGTGTCATTTTTATGGTATGATGCAACGGTTGGAGGAAATGTAGTTTCAACAGGAACCACTTTTACAATTCCTTCAGATCTAGTAAGTGGAACTCATGAATTTTATATTCAACCGGTTCGTTATGGCTGTGAAACTTATGATAGAGGAAAAGTTACAGTAATTATAAATAAAGCTCCTCAAAATGCAATTAATCTAGTAAATATAAATGGTTCAACTAATACAGATATATGTTCTGATTCAGGAAATGTTACTCTAAGTACTCAATTAAATTCTAGTTTAACAATAACAAATCCAATTTTTTATTGGTATAGTTTTGATGGAACAACTCAAACACTAATTGCAAATCAAAATCAATCTTCATTAGTTTTATCAAACCTTTCAGCAGGAACATATACTTATTATGTGGGTATTAGTTCAGATGAATATTGTCAGACTTTAGAAGGAGATAGAACAGCAATAACATTTACCATTCGTTCTTTCTCTCAATCAAATGATATTGTAGCCGATGACGTGACAGTTTGTTCAGTTAATGAAGCTACAATTTCACCATCATCGACTTTACAGAACCCTCAATTCTCTTGGTTTTTTACCAATGATAATTCACAACCAATTATAGATGGAAGTATAGTTGGAGGATTAACATTTACAATTCTAGCTGACGGAACATTAACTGTTTCTGGTTTAACTGTCCCAAATAGTCCTTATACTTATTATGTTGGATTAATTTCAGATACAACTTGTTTAAATGAATCAGGTAATTTTAAACCAGTTACAATAACAGTAACAAATGGAAATACACCAACACCTACGACAAATTCAGCTTCACAAACATTTTGTTCAAGTGTAAACCCAACAGTTGCAGATATTCAAGTAAATGAATCAAATGTAGTTTGGTACACAACTCAAACAGGAGGAACAGCATTAGCATCTACAGAACTATTGGTAGACGGAACAATGTATTATGGTTCAATTGAAAGTGGTTTTGGATGTGAAAGTTTAATACGTTTAGAAGTGACAGTTTCCATTAGTAATGGAACAACACCAACAACAAATTCAGTTACACAAACATTTTGTTCGAGTGCCAATCCAACTGTTGCAGATATTCAAGTAAATGAATCTAATGTTAGTTGGTTTACAACGCCAACTGGAGGAACAGCTTTACTTTTAACAGAATTATTAGTAGATGGAGCTATTTATTATGGATCTATGATTGACACTTTTGGATGTGAAAGTAGTGTGCGATTAGTAGTGATAATCTCTTTAACTAATGGACAAACCCCAACTACAAATTCAGCAGCACAAACATTTTGTTTAAGTGCAAACCCAACAGTTGCAGATATTCAAGTAAATGAATCAAATGTTAGTTGGTATACAACTCCAACAGGAGGAACAGGATTAGCTTCAACAGAAGTATTACTTGATGGAACAACTTATTATGGTTCTATGATTGATGGTTCAGGATGTGAAAGTTCAATAAGATTAGAAGTTATGGTTTCTATTAATAATGGAACTACTCCAACCACAAATTCAACGACACAAACATTTTGCTTGAGTACTAACCCAACAGTTGCAGACATTCAAGTAAATGAATCAAATGTTAGTTGGTATACAACTCCAACAGGAGGAACAGGATTAGCTTCAACAGAAGTATTACTTGATGGAACAACTTATTATGGTTCTATGATT
>NZ_CAWUIC010000023.1:0-19867 GCF_963922255.1 uncultured Flavobacterium sp.
ATTGCATAATCTTCGTTTTTGGAAACTCAAAGTTATGCTTTTACATAGATGCTTGTAGCAATTGCTCGGCTTGGTCTTTGTTTGAATTTTCTCCGAAAATTCATTAGGAGTTTTGTACTTGTGAAATTAAGTGCTAAATTTACGCAACTGCTACAAGCCGTCAAACGTTGTGCACTATTTGAGAAAACCGTTACACCGAATTGAAAACAGTGATGAAATTAACAAATGAACAGTTTACAGAAGTTGCTTTTATTTTCGAAAAAGAGAACGGAAATTCTCACTCGGAATTTGAAAAAGGAATAATTTCGGAATCTAAACTGACCGAATACAAACCGACTGAATTGGAAAAAATAATAGTCGACGGACTGAACTCTGGAATTTATAAAAACGAGGACGAACGAGTTAGTGGATATTGGAGCTTATCAAAAATCGGAAATCGGAATTTGATAGCGGAATATAAAAAGTGGTTGCGAACGGAATTGGAAAACGAAAATGGAATTGCAGTTTTTCAAATATTAATCGGACTTGACCGACTTGACGAACCTGTCTTTAACGAAAACCGAACTGGACAAGGAGTTGACGAAACGGAACTGAATATAAGAGATGCTAAACAGTATCTGAAAAAATAAAAACAGTGCACAACACAGTATATAAAAAATTGCTGTTTTGTGCTTAATTTTATGGTCGTTGCACGTTTGCTACGTCTGATTTTCCTTCGGAAAATCCTCGCACGCAAACACGCAACTTTCCATATACATAAACGTTACAAGCAATTTAAACCTAATATTCTTCAAAAAATCTTCGATTATAAAAAAAATTAATTAAAAACAACTTTAAAATTTATTATGAAAAAAAATGTCCTAATCATTATTGTTTTTTGTTTGCAGTTTAATGCATATTCTCAAGAAAAATTTTCTGTTTTTACTGGTGTAAATTATAATTTCTTAACTGAAGGTCATTATGAAGGCTTATTGAGTGAAAATTCAGTTTCTCTTCATTTAGGAGTTGCTTATAATTTTCGATTAAATGAAAAAATTAGTTTTAGACCAAAATTAGTTTTCTCGCAACAGGGAGATAGAGTAAAAACAGAACAAACAATACCTTTTAATCTTACACAATTTGATTACAAACTTTCTTATATAAATGTTCCTTTAGAATTTAAATTTTGGAATAAAATATATTTAATAACTGGCCCGCAAGTTGGTTATTTAATTAATACTGAAAAATTAAGTAATGATTTAGGTGAAGTAGATTCTAATATAGATATAGGCTTAAATGTTGGCGGTGGTTTCGAATTTAATAATTATTTTATAGAATTAAGCACATTCAAAGGTTTTTCGAAAATATTTGAATATGAAGACATTTATAATGACAAACATAGTTTAACAAATACTTTATTTAGATTATCGGTTGGTTATAATTTTTAAGATAAACTGCTTGTAACAACGGTTTGTAACAATTGCTCGGCTTGGTCTTTGTTTGAATTTTCTCCGAAAATTCTAAAGTAGTTTTGTACTTGTGAAATTAAGTGCTAAATTTACGCAACTGTCACAAGCCGTCAAACGTTAGTGGCTATTTGCCTGAAAAGACGCAGAAATGAAGAAAATACATAAAATACTAATTGCCTTTTTTGTCATTATATCTTTAAGTTTATTCTTGAAAGGTAAAATATCAGGACAAAAATTCGATAGCGAGAAATGGAAATATTCAAATTTAAGCTCTGAAGAAAATTGGAATTTAAGATGGAATATGATGAATAGTTTGCGGAATAATTATGAGTTGAAAGGAAAAACAAAATCCGAAATTATTAGCTTATTAGGGAAACCTGAAAATGAAATTAGAAACGAGATGTCATATTCTTTAGGTTACACAGGATTTGGAATAAATACAGGAACTTTAGTAATTTTTTTAAACGAAAAAGGAATTGTAAAAAATCTAAGTGTACATCAAGGATAATACTAATAATAAAGAAATTATGAGTTCTCAAATGAAATGGCTAATAATTATAATATGTGCAATTCTATTATTATTTTTAAATTTTACAGTAATTGACAAACTAATTATTCCCGATCCTTGTTATTATCACACAAACGAAATGAACCCAATCTTAAAACTTTTCTATACTGCAACTTCTGCATCTGGTGGTCATCCAGAACAGAATATTTTCAATCTTATATTTACTATATTAGTTGGTGGTTTAATTGGTAAATTAATTTATCGTTTGTACGAAATTAAAATCAAAACTGAATAAAATACAAGAAGATAGAAAAAATAAAAACAGCCACTAACAGCAGTTACAAGAAATTGCTAGGCATGGTATTTATCAGAAAACATTTTGGCGAATCAAAGTTTTGTCTATATTTGTAATTGACAGTGAATGAAGTACGCAACTTCTTGTAGCTGCGAAACGTTGGCAACAAGCTAAAAAAACCAATCCGAATGGACAAAGAAAAACCGAGACTTGCGAGATTGACAGCAATCTTAACGCAATTACAATCGAAACGAATTGTAACTGCAAAAGATATTGCCGAAAAACATAATGTAAGTACCAGAACGGTTTATCGAGACATCCGAACACTTGAAAAATCAGGAATTCCAATCGTAACGGAAGAAGGAAAAGGCTATTCGATAATGGAAGGTTATAAAATTCCGCCTGTTATGTTTACCCAAGATGAGGCGAATGCTCTCATAACTGCTGAACAACTGATTAGCAAAAACAAAGACCAATCTTTGACCGAACAATACGAAAGTGCAATTAGCAAAATCAAATCTGTTTTAAAATACAGCCAAAAAGAAAAAACGGAATTATTAACAAACAGAATTCAAGTTCGCAACAATCGTGAAAACGAAAAAACGAGTAATTATCTCATTAAACTTCAATCCACCATTTCAAATTATCAAATGGTAAAAATGGATTATCTGTCATTGGAAAATAATAAAAGCCAAAGAGAAATAGAACCATTTGCACTTTACACAACACAAGATAATTGGGTGCTTATCGCATTTTGCAAACTAAAAAATGAATTTAGAGCTTTTAGACTTGATTGTATTCAAAAATTACAAATCTTGGAGAAGAATTTTGAACCTCATAAAATGACTTTACAACAATATCTTGAAAATTGTAGCTCAAAATATAAAAACACCCTTGACACACCTTTGTCACAAGGTCAATCTAAATTTGCATTAAATCAAAAAATATAAAAAGATGCAAACAGTAAAAATTGAACCTTTTAAAATTATCGGAATTTCGATAAGAACAACGAATGAAAACGGACAAGCTTCTCAAGAAATTGCCGAATTGTGGCAACGGTTTATGTCCGAAAACGTAATTTCTAAAATTCCGAACAAAATAGACAATGCCGTTTATTCATTATACACGGAATACGAGAGCGACCATACAAAACCATACACAACAATACTTGGTTGTAAAGTTGAAAATTTGGATAATGTACCAAATGGAATGGTTGGAAAATCATTTGATGGAGGAACATATTCCAAAACCACAGCAAAAGGAGATTTAATGCAAGGTTTGGTAGTGAACCAATGGTCGAAAATATTTGAAATGGAACTTGACAGAACCTATGATGCCGACTTTGAAATTTTTGGGGAAAAGGTTCAAAATCCAGCAGATGCAGAAGTCGAGTTTTATGTAGGCATAAAAGGCTAACAAAAATATGCGAATAAAAAAGTTTGAAATAAAAACAGACCCAAGAGTAAATGAGGTTTTTGCAAATTATCCCGACTTTGTTCGGGATAAAATGCAATTTCTGCGTGAATTGGTAATTGAAACAGCAGAAGAAACCGAAGGAGTTACCAAATTGGAAGAAACTCTAAAATGGGGAGAACCAAGTTTTGTAACTAAAAACGGTAGTACATTGCGAATGGATTGGAAAGAAAAATCGCCAGACCAATACGCTATGTATTTTCAATGTACAAGCAGATTAGTAAATACGTTTAAATTGGTTTTTAATCACAAATTTCAATACGAGGGGAAACGAGCAATTGTTTTTAAATTGAACCAAAAAGTTCCAGAAATGGAATTGAAATCGTGTATAAAAGCTTCCTTGACTTATCACAACGTAAAGGAATTAATTACGTTAGGAATTTGAGAAATTAAACACGAATGAACAAAAGCCAGTTGCCAACAATGTATAAAAATAATAGCGGTTATATTGCTAAAACGAAAGTAAGTAAGTCTAATAAAGGTCTGTGTTTAACCGAAAATTTAGTGCGTGTAAATCCGCTACTATTCTTATACTAGACCGTTGGCAATAATATAAACCCCGAATGAAACCATTTTTAATACTAATATTTCTTGTGATAGCATTTTGGTCAATAATAACATCCTTTAGAGCTATTTATCTGATTTTGACAAAAGAATTTAAAGGAGACAAAACAACTTGGATTTTGATTTCATTGATTGGGATTATTGGTCCAATAATATGGATTACCAAAGGGAAAAAACTGCTTTCTAAATGAAATACAGTATTCCAGATAAAAGAGAATTGACAAAATCTGAAATAGCATTTCTGACCTATCTGTTTAGAAAAGAAAAATCGGAGTGGACTAATTTAATCGGAAACCTCAAAGTTATTGCGTGATGTGGTTGCGGAAAATGTCCGACTGTAATATTTGGGGAAACTTTTGACTCGGAAATTCAAAAAGGGAATTTAATAATCGACTACGCTGGAAAAGGGAAAACGGAGAGTTAATTGGAATATCTGTATTCGTAACTGACAAAATGCCGACTGAATTAGAATTTTATTCAATAGATGGAGAATCAGACATTACAGAAATGCCGAAAATTGGAACTCTGAAATCTATGAACGAAAATCTGACTGAATGAAAAAATACTATTGCCAACAATGGCTATAATTCATTGCGGTTGAATTCCTCATCGGAATTCAACGTAAATTTGCTATCTTTCGGTTACGGCGGAAAGAATCCTGCGGATTTTTCCGCAACGAAATCATAGCCGAGAACGTTGTATGTCATTTGACAAAAACTTCCCAAATTCAAAAAATGAAGATAAAAAGATTGTTATAAGACAATATCCAGACAATTAACACTTCTTATCTTTAGACTCTGAATAAATAACAACACAACGTGTATAAAGAATTAGAACAGCATATAAAAAGTCATGGAGAAATAGGAGAGAAAGAATTACAGCAAATAATTAAAGCTTTCCAGCCTATGAAAACAACCCGAAATGAAATGCTATGCAACATTGGGCAAGTATGCAAGCATTTCTATTTTATTAAAAAAGGATGTTTAAAGCTCTATGAGATAGATAATAAAGGCAATGAAATCACAGGATTCTTTGCGTTGGAAGACTCTATTATCTCTGCAAATACTAGCTTTATCCTTCAAAAACCGTCAAGAGATTGTTTAGTTTCTTTAGAACCTTCGGAGCTATTAAAAATACATCGAGATGATTTTTTCAAACTAGTTGATACAATCCCTCAGTTTGCTACTGTTTATCACAAATTCATAGAGTTTGCTTTTATTCATTCACAAATGCGGATATATAGTTTTTTAGGAATGGATGGCATGGATAAACTTAAGTGGGTTATAGAACATGAGCCTAAATTACTCTCTCGTATATCTAGTAAAGCTGTTGCTTCATACTTAGGAATGACCAACTCTACACTGAGTAAGCTACGAGCAAAATTATAGCTTGTCGTTTATGAGGGCTACAATTTACCTTATCATTGCTACATTCTTTTTAGGCTTAAATTTTCATTTAACCAAAATAATGTTGAAAGAAGTCAATTTTGTAGAAGCAGGATTTTGGCGTTTCTTATTAGGCATTTTAACATTAGTAATCTTAGGGATTAAAAACTTACCGTCATTTAAATTAATTCTAACAAACCTTAAGGGTATTTCTTTAACCGGGTTTATTGGTCTTTTCGGATTTAACATATTTTTCTTTCTAGGATTGTTGCATACGTCAGCCGTAAACGCGGCACTTATTGTAGCTTTAAATCCCACACTAACGATTATTTTATCACATAAAATACTAAAGACTTCTATAAGCAAAATTCAAGTAGTAGGTATGGTCATTGCCTTCTTCGGGGCAACATATTTAGTCTTAAAAGGTAACGTTACCAACCTCAATAATATCCGCTTAAATCATGGAGACATTCTCATATTAATAGCCAATGTGTTTTTTGCATTACATCACGTTTGGGTAAAAAAATATAATCACACAATTTCGAATTTAAACTTTACTCTTTTAACCAATCTTTGCTGCCTAGTAGGATTCTCTATTTTATTGTCTGCCAATGGTGTAGATAGAATCACATCACACACAACCAACTTTTGGCTAGCGGTGTGCGGCATAGGATGTTTAGGCACAGCTTTAGCGTATTTTTTATGGCAAAAAGGAGTACAGATGATGGGGCCTGATAAAGCAGGCATTTATATGAATATTATACCTCTTTCATCGGCCTTACTGGCCTTTTTTTTCAATGAAAATTTATATTACTATCATTTTATTGGAGGGATATGTATTGCTGTTGGTTTGCTTATAAGCCAAAGTGCTACTTCAAAATCCTTGAAAACGTTGTCATAGAACAACTTTTAATTTCCCCCTGCTCATGATCTTTGCCATGTTGTTTAGCAATTCAGCGAAACAATTAAAAAATAAACATTATGAGTAAAACAATTAAAAAAGTATTTGTCTACACAGAATTACAATTTTCAATTCCATTTGAGAATGTTCCTTGGAAAGAAATGAACCCCAATTTACTTTCAATTGACGGATTGGTAAGAAAGACATGGCTTAGCGGTGTAGGTTCTAATTCCGTAGGTGGGTTCTATGAATTTAATTCTTTAGAAAAAGCTCAAAACTTTGCTTGGAATATCTTTCCTCAAGAAGCAAAGAACTTTGGTGTAAGTTTCATGACCAAAATTTTTGATGGTGATATTACGGAAGAAGCAAGTAAAGGCATGAAGTCACCACATTACAATTACTAGTTATTTCAACATACGACAAGAACTTTAAATCCGCATTTAAGTTCTTGTCGTCATTAAAAACAAAAAAGATGAGACATGTATTATTTATTGTAACAAGTACCGATAAAACTGGTACCGGTCAGCATAAAGCTGGTTACGAATTTTCAGAAATTGCAGATCCATATTATGAATTTATCAGTAAAGGATACACAGTAGATTTTGCTAGTATTTTGGGAGGAACACCTCCATTTGTAGGCTACAATTCATCCCAAAAAATCAGTAAGAAGTTCAAAGAAAGTAATGGATTTAAAAGACTCAACTTTAGTCATAAGTTAAGTGATGTAGATGCAACCGCATATGATGCGATTTTCTTCCCTGGAGGTTTAGGGTTAATGACAGATATGGTAGAAAACCCATTAGTTAAAGAAATTATTAAAAATACATATGAAAGCGGAAAAATTATTGGAGCTGTTTGTCATGGACCTGCTGCCTTACTTAATGTTAAATTAACCAATGGAAGTAATTTGTTAAAAGGAAAGAAAATCAACTCGTTTACCAAAGCAGAGGAAGAAAAGGATAAACACACAATTGGGGACATAATTCCATTTATGCTTGATGAAGAGCTAATAAAACAAGGCGCAATATTTTTGCATACTGAACCTTTTAAATCTTATGTTGTAAATGATGAAAATTTAGTAACAGGACAGAATCCTGCATCAGCATCAAATGTTGCACTTAAAATGATAGATTTACTAACAAATTAATTCTTTGAATAACCTGAATAGGAAAAAACGCCATACAACAATGTATAAAAACAATAGCGGTTTCGGTAATTAATCGAAGTCGCTTTTTATATTTACATTCAATTTTGAAATGAAAATTTAGAGTAATAAAATCCGCTACTGTTCTTATACAAACCGTTGTAGGCAATACTCGAGCTACACGAAACGCAGAAAAAATCGTTTAAAATCAATATTTTATTATTTGTTACTTTAAAAATAATTATGTATGTTTGCATACTATAATTAGCAAATAAAATGAATAAAGTTATATTAGGAGATTGTGTAGAAGAATTATCAAAGATTAAAGATTTCAGCGTAGATTTAGTTGTTTCTGACCCACCATATTGGAAAGTAATCAATGAAAAGTGGGATTACCAATGGAAAACTGAACAAGAATATATTGAATGGTCTATTACTTGGATAAAGGAGGTTGCAAGAACTCTAAGATATGGAGGAACATTTTATTTATTTGGTTATTTTAGAACTCTTGCTCATCTTGTGCCTTATTTTGATGAATTAGGTCTTGAATTAAGACAACAAATAATTATAGATAAAGGTATGCGTTCTGTTTCTGGAAGAGCTACAAAAAACTATCGAATATTTCCTAATGTTACAGAAAGTTGTCTTTTTATTACAAAAGACAATAAAAAATTTGTTAAACCATTTTTAAAAGAACATCAGTTAAAACAAGGTTTAACTTCAAAACAAATTAACGAAGCTTTGGGTGTTAAAAGTAATGGTGGTGGTATGTGGAGTATTTACACAGGTAAAAACATTTGTGAGCAATTTCCAACAAATGAACTTTGGGATAAACTTCAAAATATTTTAAAATTTGATTTAAAATACTCTGATGTTGCACAAACGTTTAATCCTCAAATGGGTATTACTGATGTTTGGAGGGATATAGATTTTTATAAAGAGAAAAGGGTTCATCCCACACAAAAACCATTAACTTTAATAAAAAGGCTAATATTAGCAAGTAGTAATGAAGGTGATTTAGTTGTTGACCCTTTTGCTGGTAGTGGTTCAACTGCAATATCTGCTATTCAATTAAACAGAAAGTTTATTACTATAGATACAGACGAGAATTATTATAATGAAGTATTAAACAGAGTTGAAAGAACATTAAATCCTCTAAATATATCAATCTAAAAACTAATTTCTTCTATAACTATTAGTCTGTGTTAAACTTACAATTTCTCTTAAAGGTATAGTGTTTCTAGCAATTTCATTCAAAAAAGGCATACTGGCTTTCCAAGTATTTTTATTTCTAGATATAGAACTTAACAATTGTTGTCTACTCTGATTCTGGTTTGTTAGATTAGGTTTAATTATTGAATCAAAATCATTATTGGTTACAAAATTAATTAACTCATTATAACTTAGTAATTCAATTGGCATTTCCTCAGAAACTAAATTAGTTCTATCCACATTTGGGTTAATATATTTAGTAATATTAATTGTTGCGTTTGTATCAATATTATCTATAATACACGAAAATATTTTTATTGGATTACATAAATAAAATTGAAAACTATAAGGATGAAAATTCATCGGATTAGTTTTTTGATTATTATTTATTTTAGGTAAGTATATATTATTGTAATGATTATCTATTAAAAAATTAAAATTTGGCATTCTTGGATTTCTTGGATATATTTCAAATGCTTCAAATCTAACAGATGTAAAATCATTATCTTTAAAATTTGGATAATCTGAAATCAATAAAAATACCCTATCTAATTCTTTATATTGATTTAATTCTTCTAAACTTCTAATTGAAAATAACCATTTACTATCATCATTTCTTTTTATATTTTCACTTTCACAATTAAAACAAATAACTTCAGAACGCATTAATCTTTCACCACAATCTTTACACTTGTCTGATTGGTCAACTTTAGTACATGATTTTACTTCAGTTCCATCTATTATGTCATGTCCTCTTGCTCCAGTTCTTCCACCTTCCATTCCAAGAATTAATGATGTTAAATGCTGACCAATATAACCAATTTTTAATGTTGGTGTTTGCTTTGTAATTTCAGACCATTTTCTTATATCAACTCTTGGCTTTATAATTAAATCTTCTAAAAATTGTTTAATTAAAGGTAAATTATCGTTTATTTTTATTAAATCTAGATTCGGTATCATTTAAGTAATTCAGTTATATTAATATCTAATGCTTTAGCAATTTTTTCAATATTAATAAGAGTAATATTTTTTTCAGCTCTTTCAATCATACCAATATATGTTCTGTGCACATCTGCAATATGTGCAAGTTGTTCTTGAGAAAGTCCTTTTTCAATTCTGACTTCTCTAACACGTTCACCGAACTTTATTAATATTTTAGATTTTTCTTTCATTGCTAATTAAAGTATGCAAAACTATATGTATTAAAAACACTTAACAACATACTAAAGTTAGCATTAAGTACTTTATCAACAAATATCATTTAAAATCAAGGAAAAAAATATAAAAAAATACTATTCCTATATTTAATATTTGTAAAGAAAATTTAATTAATTTTGAATTATCATTAACTCTTTAACATTTTTATTATGGCATCAACATCAGAAGTCGGTCACGCAAAGAATGTAGCAAACTTTCAAGATTTAATTGAGTTTGTTACTGGGTATGGAGCAACTTACAATCCATCAAAAAACAGTCTTAAACTGCCACAACTTGTCGCATTAAAAGCAACGGCAGAAACAAAACTAGCAGATGTAATTTCTAACAATACCGTTTACAATAATAAAGTAAATGAACGTATGATTGCCTTCGGCAATTTAAAGTCATTGTCTACTCGTTTAGTAAACGCATTACAATCAACCGATGCTTCTGATGAAACAATTAACGATGCAAAAGGTTTTAATCGCAAAATGCAGGGCAAAAAAGCGTCTTCTACGCAAACACCAAGCGACCCAAACGCACCAGCACCAACAACAATTTCCACAAGCCAACAATCTTACGACCAATTAATTCAACACTTTTCAGGTCTTAAATCTGTTTTAGAAGCAGAGCCAAGTTACACACCAAACGAAACCGAATTACAAGTTGCAACATTAACAACAAAAATTGCAGACCTTAATACAAAAAATACTGCCGTTGCAACTGCTTATACTAATATCAGTAATTCAAGAATTGCAAGAAACGAAACACTTTACACAAGCGAGAACGGAATTTATGAAACAGCGGGCGAAGTTAAAAAGTATGTTAAGTCAGTTTTTGGAGCAAGCAGTCCGCAATATGACCAAGTAAGTGGTATAAAATTCAACAAACCGAGATTATAATATAACCTAAAGAGAAAAGAAAGAAAAAACAAAAAGACTTATTGCTCACGCAATAAGTCTTTTGTTATTTTTATTTAGATAGTTCCCTAACCTATTTAGATTTCTTGCAACCTCATTTAGATATACGCAATACATCAAAAGAAATATAGCGTACTAATTTAGAAAACTCTCATACATCAAGAGAATTATGCAAAACATTTTTAGATATATAGCATACATCAAAAGAATTATGTCATACATTTTTAGATTTATGTCATACATCAGAAGAATTATGTCATACATTTTTAAATATATGTCATACTTTTTTAGAAAACTACCGAACTGCCGAAAGAAACTGCCTAAATCGTTGGTATTGAAAAGTATTCTTCACAAGAAGTACTGCCTACAACAGCAGTTACAAGAAATTGCTAGGTATGGTTTTTTATCGGAAAAGGTAATTGTTGAATCAATGTTTTGTTTATATTTGTAATTGTTAGTGAACGAAGTACGCAACTTCTTGTAGCTGCAAAACGTTGTGTGCCATTTGAAAAAAACGCGTGAACTACCAAGAAAAACATACCAAAGGATTTATTTCCAACTTCATAAAAAGTTTTTGGGAGTTTGAATCTTGCGAAAAGGAATGCAACTACGAAATACTTCCAGACGGATTTTTCGACTTGATTCTTGAAATCAAAAATGGGCAAATTACTAAAGTTTCGCTGACAGGAGTTTGGACAAAACAAATCCGAATTTCCATACCAAAAAACACCAAGTTGATTGGCGTTCGCTTCAAACTGATTTCTGCCGAGTATGTTTTCAAACAGTCAATCAAAGAAATCAAAAACACAAAAACGGAACTACCATTGACTTTCTTTGGCTTCGAAAATTTTGAGTTTTACAGTTTTGATAAATTTACCGATTCGGTAACCGAGAAACTGCAATACGGACTCAAAAACCTAAAAGAAATCGACAACAGAAAATTTGAACTTTTCAAGATTCTTTACGAACGAAAAGGCGAAATTTCTGTTCAAGAACTTTCAGAACGGATTTTTTGGAGCAGTCGGCAAATCAACAGGTATTTCAACAATCGTTTCGGATTTTCGCTCAAAACTTTCTGTAATATCCTAAAATGCCATTCTTCGCTAAAACACATTGTGAACGGTAAACTTTTCCCGGAAAATGATTATTACGACCAAGCCCATTTTATAAAGCAAGTAAAACAGATTACAGGTTCTACACCAACAAATCTGCACCTGAATAAAAACGACCGATTTTTACAATTGACCACCATTCAGGAAACGTAAATTTGTGCTTTCAATTAAAAAAACAGAGAAATGAAAGCAAACAAATTAACGCCCAATTTTGAGGTAAAAGACATTAGAAAAACTGTAGAATTTTATCAAACCGCTTTAGGTTTTTCATTGGTAATGGCAGTTCCCGAAACACAGGACGGAATTGAACAATCATTAACGGACAGAAAGGAATACGTTTACGCCTTGGTAAGCAAAGACAGCGTAGAAATGATGTTCCAAAGAACCGACAGTTTCAAAGAAGATGTTAGTCTTGCCAAAGAACTTTCAATGGGAGCGAGTGTTTCGTTCTATATGGAAATTGACGGAATTGACAGCTTTTACGAGCAAATTAAGGACAAAGGCTTGAACCCGACCGAACTGAAAACGGCTTGGTACGGAATGCGTGAATTTTACTTAAAGGACAATAACGGCTACATACTTGGATTTGCAGAAAAAAGCGAGTAATGGACATAGAAACCTACCGAAACTACTGCCTTTCCCTAAAAGGTGCAGAAGAAAAAATGCCATTCGACAAAACGACTTTGGTGTTTTCCGTTAAAGGCAAAATGTTTTCTTCGACAAATATTGAGACCTTTGAGCTTATCAACGTGAAGTGCGAACCCGAAAAGGCTTTGTTGCTTCGAGAAAAGCACGAAGAAGTAATCCCAGGCTATTATATGAACAAAAAACATTGGAACAGCATTTTGACCAACGGAAAAATAACCAACGGACAAATGGAAGAATGGATTAAGGATTCATACGACTTGGTAGTTTTGGGACTACCGAAAAAGACACGGAACGAACTTGAAAACGAATAAAAAACGGCACACAACAATGTATAAACGCAATAGCGGCTAAAGTGTTTAATCGAAAGTAATTTTGTAAATTTAACGTCAGTTATAAACTGAAAAGTTCGGCTTCATAATCCGCTACTGCGTTTATACGAGACCGTTGTGTGTAATGTAAAAAAGCAACCGTAAAAATCCTTGAACATAAGATAGAATAATTACAAATGATTGAAATTGAAATGCTGAATAAAAATCTTATTGAGGTTAAGTCTAAAATTTACGACCAACTATCTCTTGAGATTTCCAAAATGAATAATGAACTTGAAGGAACTGAATATGACGCTTGCCAATTTGAGCTAAATGGAATGAAAATTATTTCTAGAAGTTCAAAAATAACTCCTAAAAAAGTTGGACAATTTGTGACTTTTTGGAAGCGAAATCAAAACGGGGAAACAGAACCTTATTCCGAAAATGACCAATTTGATTTTTATGTAATTAACGCAAAATCTGGAAACGGATTTGGACAGTTTGTATTTCCGAAATCCGAATTAATCAACAAAGGTTTCATAACCACCGAGAAAAAGGGTGGAAAAAGAGGCTTTAGAGTTTATCCGGTTTGGGATAAAACACTGAATAAACAAGCCGAAAAAACGCAAAAATGGCAACTGAACTATTTTTATAAGATTGATAAAACGACCGATTTGAAAAAGGTAAAAGAATTATATAATAAAAAATAAAAACACTACACACAACAATGGCTATAAGTAATTGCTTGTTCTCGCTTACTTTGAAAATTCCTGCGGAATTTTCAGTTCAGTGTGTACTTGCAAAGTTAAGTGCTAACCCACGCAACTACTCATAGCCGAGACCGTTGTAACTAATAGCCAAAAAAATCGCAGAAAATAGAAATATCCGAATTTACTCAGACATTTAATTGAAAATGTTACGTTGAAATTTGAAGAACTGAAAGCCGAACTTTGTCGAATAGAAACTTGAAAAAGTTACGTTAAAATCTGAAGAACTGAAAGCCGAACTTTGGTGAAGAGAAACTTGAAAATGTTACGTGGAAATCTAAAGAACTGAAAGCCGAACTTTGTCAAATAGAAACGTGAAAAATATTACGTTGGAATCTGAAAAAGCTGAAAACCGAACTTTGTCGAATAGAAACTTGAAAATTTTTGCGCATAACGTTTGAATTCTGCTTACATCATATTCGTTCCGAAATGACGCAATCCGAATTAAAACAGCTACTAGTTACAACAGCACCTAAAAAACAATGGCTAGGTTTGGTCAATTTTTGGAAAATCCTGTCGAATTTTACAAAATTTGTCTATATTTGTGTAAGCTAGTGACAGTTATACGCCACTGTTTTTAGCTGCCAAACGTTAGTGGCAATGTCGAAAAAACCGAGACATAGGCGAAGAACATCTAAACAAGAAAGAAATATAAAACAAATGTTATGACAATCATACAGATATACAGATGCCTCCTAAAATGACAATTACCCCGTTAATTAAATATGTTTCAAATCTCGTTGACATTTCTGACAGTGACACAAAACTGTTGTCACATTTTTTTAAACCTACAAATTTCTCTAAAGGAACAATCATTGAAGAGGAAGACGTTGTGGCTCAAAACCTATATTTTGTTACAAATGGTTTCGTTAGGTCATTTTTTTACTCAGACGGCATAGAAACTACTACTCAAATTATAGGAGAGAATAGATTTATAACAAGCTTTAATAGTTTTACTTCTGGAAGTATTTCAAAAGAAAATATTCAATGCCTTTCGAATTGTGAAGTACTTTGTATTACCAAATCAGATTACCAGATTTTATCTGAAGAAAGTGTTTTTTGGAGTACTTTCTGCAAACAGATTTATGAAATAATTATTAGTCAAAATCAGCAAAGAACAACTGATTTCATCACATTATCTGCAGAAAAGCGATACTTGAAATTAATGAAAGAGCAACCAGAAATTATTCAAAATGTACCAATCCAATATATTGCTTCATACATTGGAATTAAGCCAGAATCTTTGAGCAGAATCAGAAAAAAAATAATTTTCTAACATTTATCAAGTGGTATTCATTTTTATGAACTGAACTTTGCATCAACATTCAAAAAATTAAAAGATGTATAAAATAATTCAGTTATCAATTTTTCCATTGGGTATGATAAATTGTTTCCTTATAGAAGGAGAGAAGAAACACATTCTGGTTGACACAGGTGTTCCCAACAGCGAAGCAAAAATTATCAAACAACTAAAACAACACAATATCAAAATAGAAGATATTGCCTTAATAATTATAACTCATGGTCATATTGACCACTTTGGTAGTGCAAAAGAACTGAAAGACATTTTAAATGTTCCTATACTTATGCATGACTTAGATAAAAAAGCACTTCAAACTGGAAAAAGTTTGTTTAATACATTAAAGCCTAATAATAAAATATGGGATTTCATTCTTAAACCAAAATTAACAAAAGATAGAGCAACATTTTGTAACCCTGACTTAGTATTGAAAGAAAACGAAGAATATGATTTGTCAATATATGGAATAAATGGAAAAGTAATGCATACTCCAGGACATACTCCAGGTTCTTTATCGGTTATACTTGAAAATGGAGATGCTATAATAATGGATTTAGCCTCATCAGGAATACTCCTTGGTGGAATTGCTTTTAATTCAAGAATGAAGCATCCACCTTTTCATGACAATTTAGAGCAAGTGAAAAATAGTATTAATAATATACTTTCCTTAAGTACAGAAAAATTTTATCTTGGACACGGAAATCCTGTTTCAAGAAAAGATTTAATAAGGTATAGAGATAAATTTTTGAAATGACAATAAAATGCTAGTCGCCAACGTAGTGTTTTCCATGGTAGTACTAGTATAACTAATTAGTTATCAATATTTCATTGAATATTTACACTAAATTGTGACCTACGTTTTTCAAATATCCAAACTATTAATGGTAACGTCAAAAAAACAAATTAAAAGCAAGTAATATCAAAATACGAAAAAAATATGATACAAATGTTAGCAAAAATATTAGCAGGAATTTTACTTTTCGCTTTTGTAAATTTAACATACGCACAACCAAATTATCCCGCGCCAACTGGAATTTGGTGTAGCTGTCCACCAACTACTGGTATTGGAAATGGTTCTGTAGACCCTGTTGTGGCTTCTAAACCTTATGTGAATGGGATTTTAGTTCGAGTTGTGTGGAAAGATATTGAACCCAATGATAATACGTATAATTGGGCATTAATTGACAATCAAATAAGTGCAGCTCAATCTTATGGAAAAAAAATATCTATAGCGGTTGGTGGTGGCCCAAATTCACCTAATTGGCTATATTCTTTGGGTGTGCAAACATTAAACTATTCTTTGCCTTTTAATGGTACAATACCTGTACCTTGGGATACCATCTTCTTGGACAAATGGACGGAATTTATTACAGAACTAGGAAACAGATATCAAAATGACACTACCATTCAGTTGGTTTATATAACGAACTCATCGCAAAATGGTTTTGAGATGCAGATACCATACAATCCAACCCCATCATATGCTTCTATATCGTATACTGACCAAAAGATGATAGAATCATGGGAGCAAGTGATTGATGCCTTTAATAGCTCATTCCCAAATCATTATTTGACCAACGATTTTCATCCTGTTAATTCCAGTGATATGGTCGGAGACTCTATATACCATTATGCGAAAGTAAATGTTGGTAGTAGATATGGAGCAAGTGCTTGGTGGTGGTCACAAAACAATACTTCTGTTTATCCATCACAATACACAATCTTACAAAATTCAGCAAATACAAATTTATTTACAGGTCTACAAATGGTAGCAAGCGGGATTTCAAACCCAACGGCTTTTGGTAGTGGTGGTCTTCCGGATGCTCTTAATCTTGCCATTTCAAACAGCCTTTGTTATTGGGAAATTTGGAACAATGATATAACTGACGGTTCTTTCGATAGCTTATTTTCTAATGCAGTTTGTTCACCTATACTTGAGGTTGAGCAATTCAATAATAATGAAAACGTATTAACTGTTTTTCCAAATCCATCGAAGAACATTTTTACTGTAATTTTAAAAAATAATTATATTGAAAAAGTTGAAGTGATTAATGAGTTAGGACAAATAGTTTTCGAAAAGGAAAACATCAAGAGTAACGAATATTTATTAGACATTAGAAATCACATTGACGGAATCTATTTTTTGAAAACAATAGACAATACAAATACAGTTTCTTATAGGAAAATAGTTCTTTTAATACAATAAAAAAACACAGCCACTAACATTGTATAAGCGATAATGCGGGCTGAACCGCGAAAATTGAGTATTTTGGCATTTAATTAAATTTGGTACAGACGGACAGTTAATCGCTTCAAAATCCCGCACTACGCTTATACTTGTCCGTTAGCACAAATTAGAAAATCAACTATGGGAATATTTGACATCTTTAAGAAAAAACCAAAGTTTGTAGATGACTTATTTGGAGAATTAGGATATACAACCTTTAAAGATTCTTCAAAAAACTTTTATGATGGAGAAGTAAAATTCCAAGGAAAAGAAATTGGAATTAATATAGATGCGGACGAAAACGGTCCAACGATTGAGCAAAAAGAGTTTTTTAAAAAGTTGGATAATGAATATTCTGAAATTAAGGAAAACATAATTCTTCCGTTTTTAAGAAAAGAATTGGAAGATAATATAGAAGATTCTGGACTCGAAAATTTTGATTCGGAATTTGATTTTGACGGAATCTCAATCGGAAAAATAAAAAATGAGAAAACTGAATGGTCTATAACATATGATTCAAAACCAATGAGACATTATGTTTCAATTGACTTTATTGGAATGAAACCTGAACATATGACAATTGACGGATAATAACTTGTGCTAACACCGTGTATAATTAATGGCTAGTTCTCGCCTACTTACGAAAATCCTCGCGGATTTTCTATTTGGTTTTTATTTGCTAAATTAGGTGCTTAAATACGCCACTAATCATACACAATCACGTTGGCGGTCAGTTTAGCCGAACGGAACGAAAAAAGAAATTTAAAAGAAAAAACTTTAACTAATTAGAGATTTACAAAATGACGATTTTAAAAACTTTTCTTTCTAAAACTTATTACTTTTGGTTTGTTTCAAGAATATTTCTAATCATTGTTTTTTCATTTGCGGTTGTAAACCAATTTGAATTGCACTCGAAAAGTAAATTACTTGTTGGTGCATTTTTAGCACTCTACATCTTGTGTATGTTGTATTTATTAATAGTTGAAATCTTTAAGAAGAAACCATTGCTTTTCGCAAGACAATTTGCTGGAATTATTTCAATACTATTTGGCTTCTTGTTGATTTATATGATTTTGTTTCTCGGTGAAAACAAATATGGTATTAAAAATATTGGCTTTTTAATTGTTCCTTTTTGGATTATGTTTTATGGTTTGTGGGAAATGAAAAGAGAAACGAAAAACTTAATTAAATAAAAACCTAATGTCGAAAAGCATACACATAACAAGTAAGAATTTTAAAGGTTTAACAAAGATTGAACTTAACGAACAATTTATTGACCCAAATTCTGAATTAGCGGAATGGGGAAAAAAAATATCAATAAAAAAAGAAGTGAAAAAACGTCGAAAGAATAATAAATAAAAAACCGAACCGCCAACAGCAGTTACAAGAAATTGCTAGGCTTGGGATTTATCAAAATTGGTAATTGTTGAATCAAAGTTTTGGTTATATTTGTAATTGACAGTGAATGAAGTACGCAACTTCTTGTAGCTGCGAAACGTTAGAGGCAATATTACCGTAACGTGGGAGAATTCAACAATTAAATATAATAAATGATATTTCTAAGTCATAATTTTAAAGACAAACCAATTGTAGAGCCTATAGCCATAAAATTAGCAACAATTTTTGGAATGAATAAAGTATTTTATGATAGTTGGTCGATGCAGCCTGGAGAAGGTATTATTGACAAAATGAATGATGGCCTTACTCAATCAAAGTTTTTCTTCTTTTTTGTGTCTAAAAATAGTTTAGCAAGTAATATGGTCAAGTTAGAATGGCAAAATGCTCTATACAAAGCCACTCAAAATAAAATTAAATTAATTCCTATAAAACTTGACGACTGTTTAATGCCTGATATATTAATCCAAACATTATATATTGACATTTACGGAAAAGGCATGGAATTTGGCTTAAGACAAATTGTCGACATAATTAAAAATAATAATACATTTAATGGAGGTGTTCAAACATATGAAAATGTAAGAGGTTATATCTTGAGAAGTTCAACAGAATCAGAAATTCATATTCATATACGTGCAGAAATGTATGTTGAGCCTATGTCAAAATATACTTTATTATTTGAGAATTCTGAAAATGAAATTTCTATCAATACGGTTGATCAAATGCATATGCAAAGACAACAATTTGTGACAAACGTAGATGTTTCAGATGATTATAAGTGCAATGGCATTTATTTTAGACTAGCTGATCCTACAGTTCCTCATTTTCCAATTAAATTTATTGTAAAAAAAAACACAGTTACACCAATTAGATTTAAAGGAATTATGAGAGTTGTCAGTTCTGACAGAATGAGAGCTATACCAATTATTATAGAATAAATACTGCCTCTAATAGCTGTTTTGCACAATGGCTTGGGCTTGGTTTTCCCTTCGGAAAAACCTCTAAGAATCGAAATTTTGTCTATATTTGTTGTGGTCAGTCTTGAATCACAAGCCACTGA
>NZ_CAWUIC010000024.1:0-16896 GCF_963922255.1 uncultured Flavobacterium sp.
GTTGTGAATTGCTTTCAAAATTGTATTTTTACTCATGATTCTCAACTTAAAATACCATTACAGTATTTAGACGGTGGTTGTGAATTGCTTTCAAAATTGTATTTTTACTCATGATTCTCAACGTATCAAGCCCTAAAAAGCTGATATGTTGTGAATTATAGTAATGATTACGAAATAAAAAATAATACTATAAGTCTTTTATTTCAAGTTATATAGTCCATTTTTTAAATGCTAGTTTTCTAAAAAAGTTCTAATTGCTGAGAAGGCTTTTCGGTTTCCACAGGCTTTTTACCATAAAATAGTTCCATCATTCCAAATTGTTTGTCTGTAATTTGCATAACTCCTATTTTACCATGTTCGGGTAAACTGTTTTTAATACGTTTGGTATGCACTTCTGCATTCTCTCTACTAGCACAAAAACGCATATAAATAGAAAACTGAAACATTGTAAAACCATCGTCTAGCAATTTCTTTCGAAAGCCAGCAGCAATCTTTCGTTCCTTTTGAGTTTCGGTTGGTAAATCAAAAAAGACTAATATCCACAAACTTCTATATTGGTTTAATCGTGTATAATGATCATTATACATAGTTATTATTTATAATTTCACTTTCATTTTTTTTTGTAACGATGAGTTACAAAATTTCCCGATATGATTAGTACATGAAATGACTTTTATCAAGAAATACTACCTTTTTACAATAGTTAAACTTATTTTATCTTATTGTAATTATTATTTTACAGCATATATAAAAAAGCTACGAATTGTCTGGATTATTATACTCCGTAAACTGGATATAAAATCTTTCTAGCTTTTCCTTCAAAACATTCGTACAAAGAGTTTGTTGTGCGACTCATAGCCACTAACAAAGGACTCCGTTTACCATCAATTACCACATCCATACTCGCAATGCTTAGTAAATGCTTTTTTATTTCAACTGTTAATTCATCATAAGTATCTTCAGTATCCATTATATGACATACTATTAAATCCACATAAGGTCTGTAGGGTTCCATAATATCATCAGCAAGGCAATATGCATTGTACTTGTTTCTATGAAAAATACCTAAACTAGGCAACATACCCGAACTCACTAGAGCACGTGCCGTAATTGCCCTTAGAATTGCATAGCCATAATTCAATGAATTATTAGGAGCTATTCCTTTTTGTCCTCTAGTAAAATGAGGAATAGGAATGAGTTTCTCCCAATAATAAACAGCTGCTCTCGATTCATGGTTTAATGCATCACCTGATGTTACTTCCCTTGCCCATAACTCCATCTTTCGCATGGGTATACCTCTTTCTTTTAATAGACTTGCCTGATTTAAAATTTTAGCACTAATTGTTTGTTGCCACAAATTCTTTTGCAAAGGTACAGAAGCATTTATTTGATGTTTATAGCGTTCAGTTTGCTCACTATGCCCTTGTAAAGGCAATAAAAGTCCTGAAGGCATATGTTGTCCATCACAACTAATTAAAGCCACATTGTTTTGTGTCAGTTTGTCTAATACTCCATTAGTAACAGTAATTTGTTGATTTTCTAAAACAACAATACCTATATCTTCGATTGCTACTGTCTTGGTGTCTTGTTCCTTGTCAGGATAAGACACCACCAATTGTTTGTTTTTGGTACTTAAATAAACAGGATTACCAAAGAAAAGGGTGCGTTTTATCATATTTTAATATTCTCCTTTTTTAGTAATTTCTCCTAAATGGTTTAATCTTACTTTTATAGGGTAAGTTCCTACCAATGCTCCAACACTTTTAAATCTAAAGTATCTTTTCGATTCTTTTGCAGTAGAAATTTTTTTCAATTCTGAGTTTTTCGTTTCCAAATGATGTCTAAACCAGTAATCGTTATTTGATATACTCCAAACCAAATACAAATGTTTACTCAAAAAAGATTTGTCGTTATTTTCTATTGCTTCATCAAATTCTTCTTGTGATAACCCCAAAATGAACATTTCATTTTGTTGCATACTTAACACTAAATTAAGATTATCAGCAGGTAAATTATTTAAAAATGATTCTGGAAGTTCTTTGTCTATTAACTGATTCCAGACCTCAGATGAATTTTTGATAACAGGTGGAATCTTATATTTTTTTCTTTCTACTGCGTGCCAAAAGGTACAACTGTGCTGAACAGGTTTGTTGTCATTATCTTCATAAATTGCAATGTGATGATTGTTCTGAGTATCAACAAAACCGATTTCTTTACCATTTGAATCTTTTTTAATTGGAACAATCGAATTTGCATTTGGTCGTGCAAATAATCTAACTGTCAAAATAGGAATCTGTTTTTTTTCATTAAACCAAATTGTTTCTTTAAAAGCTTCCTTTAGATTATTATTACATTCCTTGACTTTTTCTTTTACAATTTGTTTAATTCTTTCATCAACTATGTCATCAATTTGTTTTAGATTAAGCGTATTTAAATCATATTTCTTTACAGTTACTTCAACATAGCAATCTGCTTTTTCAAGAATTTGTTCTTTATTTATATCTAAATAAATTGGATTTTTTTTCAAAGAAGATAGAGCTAATTTGTTATCATCATTAAATTCTTTTAATCTATCAGAAACTAAATTTCTAATTTTAGGATTAACTATTGAGTGAGTGTTTTCGAATAGATATTTAGGAAGTTTATCTTTTTCAATTATTTTTATTTTTCCATAAACGTACTCTTTATGCAGTGCTCCCCTAGGAACAATGACACCTGTATCTTTATTCTTTCCTGTTGCTTTATACTTGGTTATAGTGGCAACTTTTTTTCCTGCTTTGAATGAAATTAATATTTTGTCAGCTTCTTGTTCTACATATTTTGTGTCGAATTTAATAGGCTTCTGTAAACGCAAATAATCGTCTAACTGTGATAATCTTTCTTTGTGATTTTTTACTAGTTCATTACTATTTTCAAATTCTTTCTCGTCATAATTTTCTCCTAACAGTTTTTTTGCTTCTTTGATTTCCTGTTGCATCAAATCTTTAGTATCGCTAGAATTCAAAGTATTTATTCGCTGAATAAAGCCTTGTTTGGTAGAAGCAACTACTAAAGCATCAATGGCGTGATGGCGATGGTCATCTCTTTTTGTCCAGTTTTCAATTTCTTCTTTTTGATGTTTCCTTTTTCCGTGTTCGCTTGTCCACTCTTTGATGACAGTTTGTCCTAACTCTTTGTATTTAGGCATTTGTAGATTCATTAAAACGTCATCCCATCCCCAAAGATTACGAAGTTTTGCTGTAACACCACCTTCTGTTGTAGTTACATTATTGCATACTTTCTGCAAAATTTCTCTTGCCTTTCGAGAAATATATTGCGTATCTCTTAATTGTCTATCAATGAAGTTTTCCCAAAGTTTTTTATCGGTTTCCGTTTCTTTTCCAAGCTTTTTTCTTTCTAAATATTCTTTGTGGGAAACTTTCAATCTTTGCATTTTACTGTAAGAAATAATTCCTCGTTTGAACCAGTCATCCACACGCTCTGAATATATCCTAATTTGCTCGTCGCCTTTTGTAGCAATGTAATCGTAAGCGGTTTGATTGGTTTTTGTGGAATTACATTTTCTGTGAACCAAAACTTTGTTAGTTTGAGAATCGTCAAATAGTAGAGCTTTTGGTACAATATGGTCAACATCGAAGTCATTACCACTTAAGGCTTCAGTTAAATTAAATGTTTCTCCACAATAGATACATTGATTATTGACCTGAGCGTCTTTCAGGTTTTTGCTGAGTGAAGGAAAAATGAATTTATATTTTTGGATATATCTCCTGGTTTCAGGCAAACCCATTTCCCTTAATCGTTTTCCAATTTCCTCATTAAGTTTTTTGTTTCTTGAATTTTGTAAATCTGCGTCATTTCGTTCATCTTTACTTTGTTTCAGCTCTCGTGCAAGTTCCACTCTAATTTCAAAAGGTTTTCCGTATTGTTCAATAATTGCATTGACTACATTAATCATTTGATTTAGGATTTTCTCTACAATAGGCTGTCTCAAACTATTTTTAGAAAGTAGCTCCAATCTGTCAAAAGTAACTTGCTGTTCTCTTTCATCTTTTGTCAAAGAATTTGAATGGTTGTATCCTGCCAAGCTGCAAGCTTGTGAATAATCATAACCTTCCATCAAAAAAGGAAGAATTTTTCTCATCGATTTGTTCGATTTATTTCCGAATGCCTGTTTGTTAAAATCAATACGAGATAATTTTTCAGCGGTCTCATTATCAAAACCAAACCTTTTGATTAAAGCATTTTTACATTCATCTAAATCTTTAATAGAGTAGATGGTGTGCCACAGTTGGTATAATGGTTCTTTCTCCAATGAAGCGGCTAGTTCTAATCCAGCTCTTTCTTCCAAAATTTCTCCTGTCTTTTTATCCACTAACATTGAAGTATTATCTGATGGAATAATTGACACATCAAAGTTTAGAAGTTCATTATCTCCTAAAATGGAATGAAGTGTAGCATAAGTTTCGTTTCCTTTAATTCCTTTCAAAATTTGTTTATTTGCATAAACATCATTTTTGTTTAGTTTTAAAATTTCAAGAATTTTTGTGAAACTTAAGTTGTCATTTTTAAATAAATATTCTGCTAAAATCTCTTTCTCTTTTAAATCTGGAATTTTCTCTCCCCATTTATATTTGCTTCCTTCTGGATTTTTTACTTTTAAAGTAATTGTATTTACAACTTCCCAAATACGACACAGTTGAAAAAGGGGAGAAGTTTTTGGAGCAACTTTTGGTCCAACAAACACCACTTTGTTTTTATTTTTTTCCTTGTCAAGAATAGTTTTCTCAAAGCCTTCAAATTCGCAAATACTCACTAAGCCTTTTTGAGATTTTAGTTTTCTTTGAAAATAAATAATTTCATTCCTTAATTGTTGAACAACTTCATCTGTTAGAAAATCGTGTTTATCTTTTTGAATAGTGATTATAGAGTCAAACTCTTCAATATAAGCTTCTCTTGGATAAACTTCTTCTTTGATTCTGAAATAAGAGTTGTTGTCATTAGCGTTTTGTAAACCTTCAGAGAAAAATTGTCCAATAGTTTGATTTCTATCTTTCAACTGGGCATATCGTCCTTTCACCGCCTGAACATAATCCGTATCTTTTTTATCCGCATTAGCTTCACTTCTTGCAGATTTATATCCTCTTTTTTGGTTAAGCATATAAAAAATACGCCCTAATTGTTCAGCAGATATATTTTCATTAGGATTAGCAGCATCACTTCTTAATTTCCATAAATCAAGCATTGGAAGTTTCAATAATTCTTCTGAAGGGAAAATATTGTATTTCTTTAGAATCTTCTTTAAGTCGCTTTTTCTCAATTGTTTTCGGTCATATCCTTTTCGCTGAGTACGACTAACTGTTCTGCTTTGATTCTTTGTGATTGATAAGCCTCTTTGAAATTCTTCCTTGTCATTTGATGATAGTGGAATTATTCGAGAACCCATTGCAATAATGCGAATTGGTATGTTATTTTCATTAACTTCAATCAACGCCCACCCAATACTATTTGTTCCCAAATCTAATCCTAAAATTTTTTTCATATTGAACTATATTTATAGTGAATATTCTTGTAATATCTATTGAATCAATAAAAGTAGAAAAAAAATAATTAGTATTATTATGGTTATCCTCATTAGAACATTAAAACTTTTTTGTATTATTGCATTACAATTAGAAAGCAATTCACAATAAGGATTATTCCGTTGTGAAAACATTTAGTGCCTCGACTATCTTCGGGGCTTTTTTATTCTAAATTATGAAATGCTTTTTCCATCAATTCTTGTTCGCTTCTAGAAATACCAATTTGATTCGCAATGTTTTTCCAATTGTTTGTAACCGTAAGGACTTCTTTTATTATTATTTCCATTTGATCTTTGTTTAGCCTAAAATATTCGCCTACTTCTTTAGCGAGTTCAAAGTCTAAAGCATTATTATCTGTATTGATGTTGAGAGCCAATCCGTCCTTATCAATCGATGGATTGAGGTCGTATGCTGGTGATAAAATCCAACCTTCTTTGGTTAGTATAAATCCGTGGTTTCTTAAGTGGTCATCAGTATTGGAAATAGCAATATTGAAAATGATTCTTCGCCATAGTTGGTGTAGGTTAGCTTCAATGTTTACTCCGTGATTGCTGATAAATTCTGCAATGTCAAGATAGCTTGCTTGGTCGTCTCGAATGGTGTCTTCGTTATTTCCAGTCATTGTCATTGCGGATGCAAAGTGGATTCGTTCTCCGTTTTCTCGATCGAAGCGTTTTGTGAAAAAGGTGTGGTGTTTTCCTAAAATTCTTTCCATACGACAAGGTGCCATTTCAATTCCAGCCTTAGTTGCCAATTGATAAGATAAAAATTCCCAAGCTGCTTTGTCAATGGTATCTGTCTTGGATGGAAATTTGGCAATCCAAAGACTTTTATCTGTGTCTAAAATATTGGCTTTAGGTCGTGCTCCACCTAGTGAAGAACCTGGAGCCATCAATACCGTTAACCATCTGTTTACTTCTTCATTATGCACATCATTTTCAAAGATATGTGCTGCGTTCTGCAACTCTCTAATGGACGACCAAGGTGGTGTGGGAGCAGTTTTATTATTGTCTAAGAAGTCTCCATCTGGATCTGTTTTAAAACGCAATGCTCCCATACGACTTTCATCGTAAACTCCTAACAAATAATCAATGTCGTAGAGTGTTTTAGGTTTTTCTTTTTTCTCTTTTGCCTTTTGTGCTTCTCTACGTTTCATTAGTGTGCGTCCCCAAGTATCGGGCATACTGTCGAGAAAAATGCCGAAGTTCTCTTTTTGATTTGGATATTGTGGCCCACCATACAATTGTATGTCGGGGTCGAGTAAGAATTTTTGTCCTGATTTTAGCCAGTCTTTATCGTACTCGAAGCTAAATGCTTTCTTGCCTTTGGCTTGTTGTGCTGACAAAGCACCAATTATTTTTGGTTCTTGCATGCCGTTCCAGTGAGCATAAACGTATATATCGGTTTTTGTGGACATTTTAGACTGTTTTATTTTTTAATTTAAAAGGTTCTCGATACAATTTTCACTCCATTGCATTGCGTGAAAATCACTCGAACTGACGTTTCATTTATATTTTATAGTTATTTTAAAAGTTCGAGGTCTTGTAGTTTTCTTCCCAGTTCGTCGTCTGCGGCTAGTTTTAGAAAATCATCTTGTAGACCTAATACTCGTAGTACATTGAAATAGGCACCCATAGCCACACTTGGGCTTCCCTGCTCAATTAAGTGTAAGGTTGACCTCGCAATATCAGCTCTTTCCGCTACTTGAATCATCGTAAGTTTTCGCCTTTTACGAGCCATCTTTACATTTTCTCCCATCTGCTCTAATACTTTCTCATATTTTGGAAAAACAGATTGCTTTTTACTGGTAGTTGCCATGTCAAATGTTTGTTATTCTGTACAAATATACTATTTATGTCTGAAATAACAAACATAAATGTTTTTAGTTATGATATAACTTTGGCAAAAAAAACCAACTTTTTGCCAAAATCATGTAGCAAATTTCTTTTGTTGCTTATTGTGATATACATTGTATTGCAAACAATAAACCAAAATAATGATAGTAAACTAATGTGGTTTATTGTGTAAAAACAGGTTTATTGTTTTGTTTCTTAGGTGTTTACTTTTTCAATTTTTTTCACCCACTTATTCACCCACTTTTAGATGTTAATTTCTCTTGAATTGAAAATGATTATTTTTATTATTCAATAAATCAATAGTTTAGCAATATGACATAAAGCAATTTTAGGTTAATTATCTACCCACCTTTTCTACCCACTTTCTTTATTTTGTCCCAAATTTGGTCAATAATTGGGACAAAATTTTGTAATGCGATTGTTTTCTGATTTTTTATGATATGTAGTTCAAAGGTGAGGGTTAAACTCACTAGACTGATATAAAATATAATTTATCAGTTAAGTTTTGTCAGTAAACGCTGTTTATTGCCAAAACTTAATCGTATTCAAAAGTGTCAATAAAAAACTTTAAATTGTATAATTCAAGTACGCAATCGTCTTCTAAATCTTCGTTTTTTAGCTGGTCTATTTCGATAAAAGATAGGTCATTTGCAAATGATTTTTCACCGATTAGGTGTTCAATAAGTGTATAAACTGCTTCTCGAAGTCTTGAGTTTTCTTTGTGGATGATGTAATTTTTGAGTAATACTCTTATTCCCAAATCGGTTAGTTTGTTTGGGTTTTCTAATGGGATGAAATACATTTCGCTTATTCGTATACTGATGCCGCAATAGTTTAATGGTTTGTCAGTTCCATTTTCGTATTTTTCTATATTCATCTCGGGTTGGAGGAATGCGGTTGTTTTCCAACGGTTTATTTTTGGTGCGTGGTGGACCAATAACTCTACTTCTTTGAAAAGATATGGATTTCCATTTGCGGTAATTATTAATTCTGCATTAGTTTTTTTGTTTTTTATAATTATTCCTAAGTCTTTATTGTAGTGGTGTAAATGATATAATAGTTTATCGAATTGATTTTTTAGTTCATCTTGTGGTACTTCTGTTAGAAGAAGGAAGACGAAATTGTTTTGTTGGAAGTAGTTCCAGAAAGTTGTTATTTGATTCATGTTGTTTTAATGGTTTCAAGTTTCAGGTTGTTGGAACGCGGATGAAACGGATGATTCACAACGCGGATTTACACGGATTTTATTTTTTAAAGGTTCTCGATTAGCTACGCTCAGTTCGGCTATAGCCTCGGGTCATTCTAATAAAATAGCTGGTCGCAATTTTATTGAAACACTCGAACTGACGTTAGCGTTTGTCTGGTGTTGATTTGTCATAAGCTATTAAGTTTACCATTTGTCTTAATCTAGAACGAACTCGGTTGCCATATTGTTTTTCAATTTCTGATGCTGATAGGTTAGTGGTTATGTGGGTTTGGAGTTTTTTTGAAATAAATAGATCATATCTGCTTAATAGAATTTCTGCCATTACATTGCATTCGTTTCCGTAATATTTTAGGTTGTTTTCTGTTCCTAAATCGTCAAAGCAATAGGTTCTTGGTTCTGCTTGGTATAGTTTTCCTTTTGAATACCGATGTATTATTTCGTAACCGTCTTGTATGAATTCAAAGCTAATGTCTCGGCATGGTTTTACTGAATATTTGTTTTCTGTAGGTGCTAGGTATTTCATTAGGTTCATTAGTGAGGTTTTTCCACAGCCTATTGGTCCGGATAATAATAGTCCTTTGTTGAGGTTGATGTTGTACTGAAAGCAGCTTGGCTCGTCTTTGAGGAAGTAAGCAATTAATTTGTACACTATTTGATAATCTGTTTCTATTATTTTGAAATGATTGCCATAAAGTTCAACTCCTTTGTTTTCGAGCCAATTGATTACTTCGGTGTAGGTGTAGTGGGATTTTATATTTTCATTCATTGGGTTGTTTTTTGTTCGCTGAAGCGAAGGTTTTGGAACACGGATGACACAGATTTCACGGATTTTCACGGATTTTTTAGTTTTAACCGCGAAGACTGCAAAGGATTACGCAAGTTTCGCAACGGATGAGATACTGAAACAAGTTCAGTATTACAAAAAGACTATAATGGCTCTGAATAATCTTTGTCGGTGGTTGTGTTAAGTTGTTTTGCTCTGTTGTGTAGTTCTGGATTTGAAATAAATTTTGGTGCGTTAATCATCCAATTTTGTGCTGCTGCTTGCCAATCGATCATGGGTGTTTTGCCTCCGACTAGCCAACCTACACTGGAGAAGTAATTGAAAAATTTTTGAGCTTCGATTTCTGGGAAGTTATTTTTTTGGAAGTAGGATTTGACTTTTTCTAATTTTGGCTTCTCGACTACGCTCGAAGTGACGGTAAATTCATCTCTTTCTTTTTTTGCGGAACTTTTTTGCTGACTGGTTACAGTGTGCTCCGCATTATAGTCAGCGAATGCCGGATAAGACGATTTTGCTTTTTCATTAACTATTTTTTCCGGCATTTCTTTTTCTTCTTTTTTAGCGGAATTTTTTTGCCAACTATTTTTTATTTGATTTTCATTGGAGTTGGCGAATGCAGAATTTTCATTCTGTATTTCTTCTTTTTCTTTTTTCGCGGAACTTTTTTCTTTTTGCTGACCATCTTGAGTTTGTTTTTTATTGGTGTCAGCGAATGCTGATTGCATTTCTGAATTTTGATTTTTTAATTGAAAATTATTTATTTCTTGAAATTTTTTTGCTTGCTGGTTCAAGTTTGAAACGTTTTCAATGTTTAAATTGTTTGTATTGTTTATATAGTTTATAGAAGGTACTACTGCTTGTTCAGTACTTGTCTCACTGCTAGTACAAGACTTGTTTGAAGCTTGTTTAGAAGCAGGTTCAATAAGAGGTTCATTTTTTGGTTTTCTTTCTGATTTTGGTTGAGGTTTTAAATCGTCTGAAAAATTAAATAAATAAACGTGACTTCCTCTGAATGGATTATAGGATGGTTCGTACTTGATATATCCTAAACTGTGTAAGTTCTTCAGGCATTTGTGGTATGTTGCTTTCGAACTAATTTTACTTATTCTCATTACTTCATCCCGAGATATACTAATTGGGTTTTTAAATCTGTTGCAGTTCCAACATTGGAAAAGTGCTATGTAAAGACTTATATGTGTTGGATTTAAAGTTTTGTCTTGAACGACTTTTTCGAAAAAGCCTGTTAGGTGTTTTATGTAGTTCATTTTTTTTAGTGATTAGTGATTAGTGAAGAGTGACTAGTGATTAGTGATTAGCAAATAGTGATTAGTAACTAGTAACTAGTGATTAGCAAATAGTATTAAGTATTAAGTATTAACAGATTGCTTCGTTCCTTGCAATGACATTACTTGAATAGGGTTGGAACTGCATCTACTTTATTACCGTTTAGGAGTTTGTTGATGTCTGTATTGTCGTAATACATTATACTTCCAATTTTGGTGTATTTTAGTGTGCCGTTAATGCGAAGGTTTTGTAAAGTGCCAGGTGAAATGTTTAGGAGTTTGCGAACTTCAGCAGACTTGAGCCACTTTTTTTGTTGTTGTGTGTTGTTTGTAATGATTTCATTTACATCATTAAGTAGTTGTTTTCTAAATTCTACCAGATCTTCTTGGGTAATTAAATTTACAGTCATACCTATGTTTTAGTTTGTTATGGTGCAAATTTGTTTGTTTTGGTTTGATTTGTATCACAAGTGTTTCAGAAGTTGTGATGGATTTTTTTTAGTGAGGAGTGAAGGGTGAGGAGGGATTTGGGGAGTGGGAGATAGGGGGAGATAGGGGGAAAGAGGGAAAGAGGGAAAAGGGAGAAAAGGGAGAAAAGGGAGAAAATAGAGAATAGAATATAGAACATAGAAGGAGTGCTATTTTTTTATGATATTTCTTGTTGTTTTAGTTGTGCGATGAAGTAAGTTGGGGAGATTTTGGTTTTGTTTTTGAAGGCTCTTGTGAAGTTTTGTGTGGAGCGGAAGCCTGCTTCTTCTCCTAATGCTTTGTTGGTATAGTTTCTGAATTTGTTTTCGTTTTTTAGTTTTTCTACTATGTAATCTATTTTTAAGTCGGTTATATAGTCGATTGATCCTTTACCTCTATGTTTTGCTATAATCTTGCTTGCATATTTTGTGTTAGTATTTAGTATAGTTGCCAGTTTACTTAAGTTCATCTCTTTTTCTAAATATTTTTGATTTTTTTCAAATTTATCTAGGTTTTTTAATACTTGTTCGACAATTTCGTGCTTAATTTCAAGTTCCTCATTTGTATAGTTTGAAACGTTTCTTTTTGAAGGATTTGTTTTCATTAATTCATCAAATTTGGCTTTAAATTTCTTTTTGTCATTGTAGTGTTTAGCTGTTATAAAAACTATAATTATTGCTAATGTTGTAAAGATTGTATAATACACTTTACTTTTTGTTTTCATTGCATTCTCAATTTCTAATTTTTCTCCTATTAATTTTTTCGTATCATATTCTTTAAATATTTTTTGAGCTAAATACTTATAGTTTTTATCCATCAATTTATCTACTTCAATTAACTTGTTGATATACTTTAATTGGGCTTTTAAATTGTCTTGTTTTGCATACCACTTAATTAAGAGTTCATAGTTTTCTCTTAATTCTGGTTTAGTGTACTTATGTTCTTTAAATGCGTTATCTACTTTTAGTAAATAGGGTATGGCTTTTTCTTCTTGCTTTAATGCCCAAAAGCTTTTTCCTATATAAAAATAGGCTACTGTTTCATTTGCAATGTCCTTTTTTTCTTGTATGCTAGGAAGCAGTAGTTTTAAATTATTAATTGCTTTTTTATATTCTTTTTTAAAATATTGATTTACAGCTTCAGCATGTTTGAAGTACATTTCCATTTCTGAATTTTCAAGCTCTTTACTTTCTAATAAACCTAATTCATTATAATATGTACTTTGATTGTAATTCCCCAGCTTATTGTAACAAAGAGCTAATGAATGTAAGGTGTTAAGATAACCACGATCATTTTCTTCTTCAAAATAAGTAAGACAATCTCTAAATAAAGCGATAGCCTCATCATAAAAGCCTAAATAATACTTAGTATGCGCAATAGAATACTTTACTTTATAAATAGTGTATTCATCTTTAGTTATGGAAATATATTTTTCAGCTAAAATGTAATAATCTAATGCTTTGGTCACCTCTTTTTTATCGTAGTACATTATTCCTTTTGTTAGGTATGCTGTTCCTATTAACTTATTGTCTTTTGATTTTTTGGCAAAAAATAATAAGCTATCCGCATAGTGAAGTAAATGTTCCTTGTTTTCTAGGTACATTATTGTTCTGTAAGCTTTGTCTATTTGACTCCAGTTTTGTTCTGACTTCGATTTTAATAACCAAGTTTTAGCATAAGCAATACTTTTTTCTTTTTCCTGATTATTAATGGTTTTCAATTCTAGATCATTCAAACTTTTGTTTTTCAGACTATCTGGTATGATAAATTTATTTGTTTGAGCTTTTGTTTGATGCGTTACAATTGATATAATCATCGTAAACCACATCATTTTTTTTAAATTCTTCATATAAATGGGGCTTATATAAAACATTTTAAGGAATGATTATTAGACTTTTTTTGTAAGAATAAAATTAGCTAAAATTAATTTAAGATTAGACAAACGTTAATTTAAGTTTGCTACTAGCTGCTAAATAATGCGTTGCAATAGATTAGCATAACCTTCAAAAATTTGTGTATTTAATTCGGGAATTGAATACCTCTAATTCGGGAATTGCACACTAGATGAGTTGTGAGGTCTAGGATCTGCGTATAGTTTTGTCTCGAATTCAAGATCTATTGCTACATGTAAGCATGTATTGTTCAGATTAGCTCGAGTGAAATGAACTGACAAAAAAATCAGTTCCATTTTAAAAATTAATTTATGAAATTTTTTATTTTATGTTTAGTCGTTTTTCCTTTTTGTATATCTTGTACTGATGTTTCAGATCTTAGTACTGTTTCAGGTACAGCAAATCCAAATGATTATTTGTTTACTAGTAAGCTTGGTGAAACTAGTCCAGCAAATCCATTAAATCCATATGATATTGCTGGTCAATTGCATACTGAATTGTATACTGCTTATTATGAAGAGGATAGTTTAGCTGTTGAATTATCAGCTATTTTAGATCGTGTACTAGTTGTTTCTGCTCAGAATGAAACCTTTGTGTCTTTATCAACAAGTTCCTATTCGATAGATAGTACAACCCTATCGAGTTTAATAGGTAAGATAAGTTGCTGTTCTGTTGAGGTAATCGAAAACTCTTTAGCTACTGATGAAGCTGCACTTAGTTTGCAAAGTTTTATTTCAACCCTTGTTCCTCTGTGTGATGAAGAGGATGACTACAATATCATTTATTCTTTCATAACTTCCTATGAGAATACAGTTTTAGGATCTAAAAACATACCTGCATCCGATAAGCAAGTTATTTTGATTACTACATCTATAATTCGTTATTCCACTTATGAACGCAAGAAACGACCTAAAAAGAATACTGATCCAGAATGGGATTTGATGATTGGTAATATTATTGGAAGTGTTGATGGTGCTTCTGAAGGTATTGAAGCTGCTGTTTTAAAGTCTTTGCTTTGTGGAATTGTTGAGAATGGGGAGTAGTGAGAAGTGAGGAGTGAGGAGGGAGAAGTGAGAAGTGAGGAGGGAGGAGAGGGAAAAGGGATTAGGGGAGTGGGAGAAAGGGAGAAAGGTATTAGTGAGGAGGGATAAGGGATAAGTGAGGAGGGAGGAGTGAAAATTGCGAATTATTTTAAGAAAAGGCTGCCTTATGGTGGCCTTTTTTTTTAGGAGAGGGGTAATTGGTGATTGGTGATGGGTGATTGGTTTGAGTGGGATACTGAATCAAGTTCAGCATGACAAGTTTGTGGAAGTGGTTTGTGGAGTTCTAGTGTGTTCCTTCCGTTGTTGGGATGACAAGATTGTGGGTAAATGGAATAAGGGAAAAGGGATAAGTGAAGCGTGAGGTGAGAAGCGTGAGGAGGGAAGAGTGAATGGAGTTTTATGTGGGTTAGCTAGCTTGTTGGGATGACAAGTTTATGGCGATGCACTTTGTGTGGGAAAATGGAGCTAGTTAAAGGGTGCTATTTTATAGTTGTATTATTATCGTTGTTAAAACACAAAATAATAAGAAAGAAACTGAAAACCATGATTTTTGACTTTCAGTTTCTTAATGTTTAAAAAAACGAAAGATTAATTCTTACTTAATTTATAACTATTCAACTTACCTTTTTTATCATCCAACTGCAACACATAAATACCACTACTTAAATTATCCATAGTTATGCGATTGTTTTCTACTCCAACAACTCCTTTTTGTACGCAAACTCCAGTTATTGCATATAAAGCATAGTTGTATTCTTGGTTTATGTTTTGGAGTTCTACTGCATAATTTGTTGGGTTTGGGTATAGATTAATGTTTTGTGATTCAAAAGTTTCATTGGCTAGCGGTGTGCAGGCTTGTGTGGCAAATTTGGTGATGAAAAAATCACTATTACCCCCATTACTGTAATAGTCTACATTGTTACTATCAGTAAGTTGATAACCGATATAGCCACCTAACAAAAGATCCCCATTGTTATCTAGTGTCATTTTAGTAAAGCCGTCATCAAAACCGTTATTACCTAATAAACGATTTAAAGAAGTACAATTACCTGTAACAGGGTCAAAGGTAGCTAATAATGGATCTCCACCATTGTTAGGGCCAGGACCATTAATAGTTTGAGTGTCCCAATTCATAATACCACTTCTTATACTACCACTAAAAAGAACTTTATCAATGTATGAATTATAAAGAATTTGCGGAACTAAACCTTGAGCTGCACCTACTATACCATTGTTTGATGTGTAATAATTTGCCCAACTATAACTTGTTAAATCAGAGTTGCATTTCATAATAAAAGCAGTAGCTCCAGTATTAGCTGCAACACTCCAACCAATGAAACTACCTCCAAAAAAACTGTTTCCTTCTCCAGTTAAGTATACGTTATTTTGAGCATCAAAATCTATACTGGTAATATTCATTGAAGTTCCGGTAGTTTCTCTATGCCATTGGTATTGTCCTAAGGTGTTAAAACAAATAATTTTAGAAAAGGCATTTGAAAGTGTATTGCCTCCGGCTGTAATAGTGTTATTACTATTACTATTATAGGCATGAATGGCATAAAAATATCCATTATAAGGATTGCGATACCATCTTACTTCACTACTAATGCTAGACGACACCTCTAAATCAAAAACTGTTGCACTTATAAAAGAACCACTAGTATCATATTTAAGTACATAATATAAAAAAGGTAGACTTGTGTTGTTATTGCTAAAAGCACCGTTTTCGTAGCTACCTTGAGGTAATTGAACTATCCAATGGATAACATCATTCACAATATAAAAATTGCGTACAATTCGAATATTATTTGCCAACGAACTGCTAATAGGATTATGGACAAAATGAATCCGTTGAAAAACACCATTCGTATTGAATTTAGTTAAAAACACTTGCTGGCAAGAAGTACTGGTGTTAGTAGAGGTAAAATCTATAGAAATGTTATCTCCAATACGAGGTATAGAATAATAAGGATCACTGCCATTATTTTCGCTGCATTGAGTCGTTCTACCTGATACATACACATTATCTTGGGTATCAATTACTACACCAGAAGGATAATCTAATCCACCTCCTCCAAAGACTTTGTGCCAACGATAAGTACCGTTACAAGTATAGCTTATAAGCATAAAATCTTCACGATTTGGATTGGCTTCATAAGTTGTTACAGTAATTGGAGCATTATTATTTACTTGCACACCATCTTTAGTGACAACCGATAATACATAGACATTTCGCTGACTATCCGTTGCCATATCAATTACTTGTTCATCGTCAAAATATTGATTGCCATTTGTGGTATTAGTTCCTCCTCCCGATTGCAACCATTTGAAGCTTTGGGAAAATAGGGTGATGGGTAGTAGGAAAAAGGTAATGGATAATAGGTAATGGGTTATGGGTAGTTTTGATTTCATGTTGGGTGTTTAAAAAAAATACTAGTCCTTAATTAATTTATAACTACTCAACTTACCGTTTTTATCATCCAGTTGCAACACATAGATACCACTACTTAAATTTTCAACATTTATATGATTGTTTTCTAAACTCACACTTCCTTTTTGAACACAAACACCAGTTATTGCATATAAAGCATAGTTGTATTCTTGGTTTATGTTTTGGAGTTCTACTGCATAATTTGTTGGGTTTGGGTATAGATTAATGTTTTGTGATTCAAAAGTTTCATTGGCTAGCGGTGTGCAGGCTTGTGTGGCAAATTTGGTGATGAAAAAATCACTATTACCCCCATTACTGTAATAGTCTACATTGTTACTATCAGTAAGTTGATA
>NZ_CAWUIC010000025.1:0-15194 GCF_963922255.1 uncultured Flavobacterium sp.
GCAGGTTCAGCTTGTTGAGTTGGAGCTGCACCATTTGAAGGTGCTATTGCATTTAAAAAATCTGTTGAATTTGCTCCTTCATTTACGGTATTGGTATTCTCTTCTGGAGCTTTAGCTTCTTCTTTACAAGAGTATAATAATGTAAATGAACATAATAAAAGGAAAACAATTTTAAAGTGTTTCATAATGGTATTTAATTGTATGTTTTAAGACTTAATTTTAAAGTGTAAAACATTTGTGAAAGGGTAAATTTAAGGTAAATGATTGCAAGTACAAAACGACTTTAGGTTTTTTGGAAAAAATTAACCTATTTTGAATAGAGTAAAGAAGATAGAAAAAAATGACTTTAGTTTTATATATCTTTATTGGCAAATCAAATAGTAGGTCAGTATAAAAAAATAATTATAAGTTGCTTGTTAAAATATTTCCATAATTTTACAATATCAAGCGCAAGAACAATTTCAAGAGCAAAACCAACAAGAAAATGAACAACAGAGAACACCAACTACAAGCTTTCGGTCGATTATTAGACATTATGGATGATTTGCGAGAGAAATGTCCTTGGGATAAAAAGCAAACTTTGGAAAGTCTTCGTCATTTGACCATAGAAGAGACCTATGAATTAGGAGATGCTATTTTGGATAATGACATGCAAGAAATTAAAAAAGAGTTGGGTGATTTGTTGTTGCATATTGTTTTCTACGCTAAAATAGGAAGTGAAACTAATGATTTTGATATTTCTGATGTAGCCAATTCCATCTGCGATAAGTTGATAGAAAGACATCCACATATTTATGGTGATGTAGTAGTGGAAGATGAAGAAGAAGTAAAGCGTAATTGGGAAAAATTGAAACTAAAAGAAGGTAGAAAATCCGTTTTAGAGGGTGTACCAAAAAGTTTACCAGCTTTGGTAAAAGCCAGTCGCATTCAAGATAAGGTAAAAGGTGTTGGATTTGATTGGGAAGAAAGCCATCAAGTTTGGGATAAAGTCCAAGAAGAACTAAATGAATTGCAAGAAGAAGTCAAAATTGGCAACCAAGACAAAATGGAAGCTGAATTTGGTGATGTTTTTTTCTCGATGATAAACTATGCTCGTTTCTTAAAAATTAACCCTGAAGATGCTTTAGAACGAACGAATAAAAAATTCATGAAACGTTTTATGTATTTGGAAAGTAAAGCAGGTGAATTGGGTAAGAACTTATCAGATATGTCCTTAGCTGAAATGGATGTTTTTTGGGAAGAAGCGAAGAGACTTTAGTATTTAGATGGCTGAAGGCAGATTTTAGTTATAAGGGAAAAGGGATAAGTTGGTTAAAGGAAGTTGCAGTTTAACAGTTCAACAAATAAACAATTTAACAATAATGTATTACGCAGTAATTTTTACTTCAGAACGAACGGCAATAGAAGAAGGTTATGCTGAGATGGCTGTTTTGATGGAAGAATTAGCTAAAAAGCAAGAAGGTTTTTTGGGAGTTGAATCAGCAAGAAGTGAGATAGGAATTACGGTTTCCTATTGGAAAGATTTGGAATCTATTAATAAATGGAAACAAAATATAGAGCATCTGGTGGCTCAACAAAAGGGTAGAAGTGATTGGTACAATTCGTATACTACTCGTATTTGTCTGGTAGAAAGAGAATATAGTTTTAAAAAATAAAAAATCCCGAACGAATCGGGATTTAATTTTTACATATCTCTAAGTCTAGATAATTTTTCTTTCCAAAGTTTTAAATCTTCTTTGTGACGATCAATACTTTTGTGTACTTCTTTTATAAATGGATTTTCACCTTTTGAACTTGAAGTAATAAATTGAATGTTGTTTTCTAATTGGAAAATTTCACCTTGAACTTCATCAATTTTCTTCCGCAAGAAGAAAGCTTCTTTTTCTAAAGCTCTGTCATCATTGTTCTCAGCTAAATGCTCTAAACGATTGTCAAATTTCATTAATTCAGTATCTTTTTTAGACAAGCTTAATTTTTCAAAAAGAGCATCTAAAATTTTATTGAATTTTCCTTCAATATGTCTTTTATTGTAAGGAACCCTTCCAAAAGATTTCCATTTTTCAATATTTGCTTTAATTGCATCTAAATCTTGTTTATGATCTCCAGCTAATTCAAATGACTTTATTTCCTCTAAGAAATTTTTCTTATTTTCATAAGCTTCAATTTCTTCTTTGTTTTCTTCGTTTTGAACTTTGTGTAATCTGTCAAAATATTCGTTGCAAGCAGATTTAAATTCTTTCCAAATTGAATCAGAATGTTTTCTTGGTACATGACCAATTTTTTTCCATTCTTCTTGAATTTGCTTCATGATTGGTGTTGTAGCTTTAAAATCTTCACTGTCTTTCAGTGATTTTGCTTTTTCAACCAAAGCCATTTTTTTATTTAAATTATCTTGTTGGTCATGTTTAATTTCTTTATAAAAAGCATTTTTGTTTTTATTGAAATCACGAACAGCTATTTTAAATTTTGCCCAAGTTTCTTCATTTAATTCTGCAGGTACTTTTCCGGCTTTGAAAAAAGTTTCGCGTAAAGCTTCCATTTTTTTCATTTGGTTTTGCCAACCTTTGTGACCAGAAACATCTTCAGCACCTAAAGCATTAATTTGAGCAATGATTTTATTTTTTGCTTCAAAATTCTGCATTTCGCGTTCTCTAGCATTTGCATTTAAGGCTTCACGTTTATCGTGCATTTGTTTAGTGATTTCACTAAATTCATTCCAAACCGCTTCTCTGTGTTCTCTATCAACTGGTCCAACTTCTTCTTTCCAAACTCGGTGTAATAATTGCAATTCTCTAAAAGCTTTCATTACGTCTGGTTCAGCTAATAAATCTTTGGCACGAACAATCAGTTGTTGTTTTTGTTCTAAATTATTTTTGAAATCTTGATCTCTTGCTTCTTTGTCTAAATGAATTAAATCATAAAAACGTTCTACATGAAAATGATAGTTGTTCCAAAGGATATTGTATTTATCTCTTGGAATTGAACCAGCATTGTTCCAACGTTCTCTGATTTCGTTCATTTTTTTGAACATATCACCAATACTTTCATCGTTAGAATCTATAAGGTTTTTTAGATCTTCGATGATGTTATTTCTAACTTCAAAATTATTTTTTAAGTTACTTTGTAATTGGTTGTAGTGTTTTGCTTTTTTGGAGCGATAGTCATCAAAAATAGCATCAAATTTATTTTTTATTGGAGAATGGAATTCAAAACCATCAGTACTTCCTTCGTTGTTTTCACTATATTCTTCACGTTTTTCTTCTAAAACATCATGAAAATGTGACATAAACGCTTTTCTGATTTCCTCAACATGGTCTTTAATTGCCATTACCTTTTCATTAGAAACTAATTTTTCTAATTCTTCAGTAAGTGCTTCCATAGACATAGCATCATAATCCAATAATGGAATTTCATGTCTGTCTTTGATGGAGTCATCTTCGCTTTCTTCTGCATTTGAATTGTCAATTTCATCCATTACGTGGTTTGAAGAAGCTGCTTCAGGTTCAGTTGGTTTCGCAACTTCTGAAGTTTCTTCTGTAGTAATGGTTTGATTTTCAACAATTTCGTTTGTTGTTTCTGATGCGTTTTGTCCGTCTGCTTCTTGCAGGTTATCATTCTTTTCTTCTAACATGATTCATGTATAAGTTACTATTATGCGTCGAAGATACTAACTCATTGGGAAATTTCAAAAGAAAATGCTAAAGATTGAAGATTAAGCAGTAACGATTTTTAAATTTATAATTAAGAAAATGAATTAAAATTATTTCTTATTCCAAATTTCCCATGATTTTTCAGCTTGAAAAAGTAACATTTCATAGCCATTTTTAATCTTAGCTCCTTGTTCTTTGGCTTTCTTTAGAAACATAGATTCTTCTGGATTATAAACCAAATCATAGGCAATGTGTTTTTTTGTAAATAAGCTATAGTCAAGATTTGGACAAGCATCAACCTCTGGAAAAGTTCCAACTGGAGTGGTGTTTATGATTATGGTGTATTCTTCAAAAAGAGTTGCGTCAATTTCTTCATATGAAATTTGGAATTCATCCGGATTTCTGGATACAAAATCATATTCAATATTTAATTTTTTTAAGGCAAAAGCAACACCTTTACTAGCACCACCAGTTCCTAAAATTAAAGCTTTTATATGATTTGATTTTAATAAAGGTTTAAGAGATTTTTTAAAACCATAAAAATCTGTGTTGTAACCTTTTAATTTCTTCTTTTTAGAAACAACAATTGTATTTACGGAACCAATTTTTTTGGCATTTTTGGACAAAGAATCTAAATAAGGAATTATTTCTTCTTTGTAAGGAATAGTAACGTTTAAGCCTTTTAAACCTTTGATTTCGGAGAATATTTTTGGAAAATCTTTAATAGTAGGAATATCAAAATTCAAATACTCGCAATTGTCAAAATGATACGATTTGAATTTTTCTGTGAAGTGTTTTTTAGAAAAAGAATAGCTTATGTCTTTACCGACTAAACCATATTTTTTTTGTTTTTTTACTTTCTTTTTCATCACTAAAACATTAATTTTTACCTAAACGAGTTGCTATTTTTTCCATTCCGTAGATTACAAGAAAACCAAATATAGCTAAAATTATTGCAGTAATTACTTGTGCATCACCTATAAAGTCTTGTGGTAAAATACTTTTTTCGATAAAAGGAACTGTTTCACCATGACTGTTGATACGAGTTTCTAAAACTTCTTTCCAAGGCCAAACTTTATTTAATGAACCAATCATAAATCCAACTAACAAAGCTAGAGTAGTGTTTTTATGATGATCAAACATCCAATGTAATATTTTTGAAAACGCTTTTAAACCAATTATTGCTCCAAGGGCAAAAACTCCTAATTTCATTAATGCCGTGGAAAGTATTTCCATATTCATTTGGGTTATTCCTTCTCTAAATTGGTTAATTGTTCCAATTACAGTTTCATAGGAACCCATTAATAACAATATGAAAGCACCGGAAATTCCTGGTAAAATCATCGCAATTATAGCAATAAAACCCGAAAGAAAAATATAAGGATAACTGTCAGGACTACTTACTGGTCTCGCTATTGTAATGTAATACGTTAAAATTACTCCAATAATTAATGCTCCTATAGAAATAGCTTTCCAATTGGTGATTTGTTTCCAAATTAATAAAATACTAGCAATAATTAATCCGAAGAAAAAAGACCAAACTAAAATAGGTTTTGTAGCTAATAAATGAGTTATTATCTTAGAAAAAGTTAGTACACTTATTGCAATTCCTATAAGCAATGAAAGTAAAAAAGAAGCATTTGCTTGTTTCCATGCAGCTTTAAGTCCTTCTTTTTTTAAAGTTTTTAATAGTGATAAATCTATATTATTGATGCTATCAATTAGTTCTTGATAAATACCAGAAATAAATGCAATTGTACCACCAGAAACTCCAGGTACAACATCAGCGGCACCCATAGCAATTCCTTTTAAGGTGATTAATAAGTAATCTGGAAAAATTTTTCTCATGAAATGGAATACTTGAAGAAAGCTAAAATCAAAAATTTAAGCTAGCTTCTGAATTTAATTATTTGATTTTGAATTGATTTTTTATCCCAAATTGTTGGAAAATAATTTTCTAAAATACTATGATTTTTATAATTATGTTGTAAGGCATTAACCAAATGGAATTTACCTTTTTTTGTTTGATTTAAAATGTAATATAAACCAGCCAAACGATACTCAATTTCATAATTGTCAGGATGATTTTCTACACCTTGTAACAATGCTTCAACTGCAATTTCATAATCACCAACATATTGTAAAGCATCAGCCCAATAGATGTAAGTGTCTAAATCAGTATCACCTAATTCAAAGGCTCTTCTGTAGCCATATTCAGCTTCTTCAAATAGTTTTAAAGCTCTGTTGATTGAAGCAAAACGTTTCCAGTATAATTTATTATCACCTTCAATTCCGATGGCTTTATTTACATAGTACAATGCTTTTTTGAAGTCTAATTGTCTTATATAAAAATCAGTAATAGCTATCCATGCTTTATCCAATAGTGGATCTTCATGAACAGTTTTTGAGTAATATTTTAAGGCTTCTTTGTTGTTGCCTAACTTTTCATAACATTTAGCTACACGCAATAAAACAAACGAAGTAACATCGTCTAATTCCATTGTAATGGAATAACAGTCAATGGCTTCTTGGTATTTTCTTAATTTTTCTAATGCTTTAGCTTTTTCAAGATAAGCACCTAAGAAAGTTTCGTCAATTAGTGTAGCATAATCAAATGCCCAGACAGCTTTTTCATAGTTTTTTAAGGCATAATATTGACGACCTAATTGGTGCCAAGCTACTTCACTGTATGGATTTTTATTGATAAAACTATCTAAATATACAACTGCTTCAGCATTTTGATCTAAAAAGTCAAAACAGTAAACTACATTATAAAGTGAAGAATAATCTTCGGTATCTTCATTTAAACATTTGATGAAATTTTCTTTGGCTAATTCTAAATTATCCATAAAAAGATATTCCATTCCAATCATGGAATAAACATCTGCAAAATCATCAGTGTATTGAAGTGCTGTTTTTAATGATTCAATCGCTTTTTCGTGCTCGTCTTTTTTAGAAAAAATATTCGCTTTTTGGATATAAATTTCTTCGTTAGTAGGTTCAATAGCATATAATTCATTCAACAGTTTATCTGCTAAATCAATTTTATCATCAAAAATAAGAAGTTCCACTTGAACTAATTTTAAACCGGTAGATTTTGGATGTTGTTCTAAAGCAAGTTTTAATGCTTTTTTGGCAAGATTTAACCTTCCTGTATCCATGTAATGAAGTATGATGTCTTCAAACTCTTCAGAATCAAAAAATAAAACTTTGTTAGTTTTAAGCATTGACTCAAATTTGGATAAGGATAAGCCTTGGTTGTTTTCTTCTTCGTGACTCAAATTCATAGCTTTTGGTTTTGAAAATTTATCCTATCTAAAATTAACTAAATTATAAGCTAATCTAATTTGAAGCTTGTATTGTTTTAAACAATTTAATTAACAATTTGAATAGATAAACCGCTAAAAATTAGGAGATAAAGGATTTGATATTTTCAGATTTCCAATAATTCTCTTTTATTCAGCGTCAATTTCAGCTAGAACTTCAAGAATAATGCCACAACCTTCTTTTATTTCTTCATTTGAAATGGTAAGTGGTGGAGTAATGCGAATGGCACAGCCTTCAAACAATAACCAAAATAAAATTAATCCTTTGTCTTGACAGCGAAGTATTACTTCATTAGTGATTTCAGGACTTTTTGTCATGGCTGCTAACATTAATCCTTTTCCTCGAACTTCAGTAATTAGTGGATGAACTAATAATTTTCGGAATAACTGTTCTTTTTCTAAAGCTTGTTGCATTAAATCAGATTCTGTTAATTCTTGTAAAGTCGCTAAACAAGCAGCAGCAATAACTGGATGACCTCCAAAAGTTGTAATATGACCAAGTTTTGGATTATCGCTTAATAAATCCATCATTTTTTCGGATGCAGTGAAAGCACCTACAGGCATTCCACTTCCCATTCCTTTTCCCATGACTACCACATCTGGAATTACATCATAGTTTTGGAATCCAAATAATTTTCCAGTTCGACCAAAACCTGGTTGGATTTCGTCTAAAATCATAACAGCACCAACTTCATCACAACGTTGACGAACTTTTTTTAGAAAATTGTTTTCAGGTTGGATAAAACCAGCACCACCTTGAATGGTTTCTAATAAAATTCCAGCTGTTTTTGTGGTGATTTTTTCTAAATCTGCTTCATTATTGAAGGTAATGAAATCTACATCAGGAATCAAAGGTCTGAATATTTGTTTGCGTTCTTCAAACCCCATAACACTCATGCTTCCCATAGTATTTCCATGATATGCATTATGACACGAAATTAATTGACTTCTTCCAGTAACTCTTCGAGCTAATTTTAATGCACCTTCAATCGCTTCTGTTCCAGAATTTACTAAATAGGTTTTGGTTAAAGGAAAAGGAAGATTTTCGGCTAAAAGTTTACACAAATCTGATGCAGGTGATTGTGCATATTCACCATAAACCATCACGTGTGAATATTTGTTCAATTGATTTTTTATAGCATCATTCACTCTTTTGTTTTGATGACCTAATGTACAAGCTGAAACTCCAGCTACAAAATCTAAAAATTTATTTCCTTTTGTATCATAAATATAAGAACCTTTAGCATGCGAAATTTCCATGGCTAATGGGTGAGGAGTGGTTTGTGCTTGGTATTTGAAAAAATCGGATAACATTTTAATTTTATGGTTAAAAGTTTAAAGGGTTATGAGGTTAAAAGAGTTTGCAGGTATTAGTTTGCAGTTTATTGTCAGATTTTTTTAAACATAAATAGGCTAACTTTTATTGTAAATTTCTGCAATCTGCTTACTAAATACTATCAAACTTAATACTGAATTACTCTTTCTTTTTAGGATTGTTTTTATCGTATTCCAAAGTTTCTTTTAAAACTTCCATTGGAACATCATCAAGTAATTCTTTGGCTTTGGTTTCGGTTTGAATTTTCTCATCTAAATCGAGTTCTTCTCGAGGAAAAATATCGTCTTTTGATTTTATTTCTTCATCTCCACGCCAAAGAAAACCTCTCAATTTTCTAGCATTTTCAGGAAATTCTTCTTCTGGATAGATATATCCATCTGTATTGTTGAAGAAAGTTATAGTTTCAATTTTATTTTCAAATAATTCTAAATTGATGTTACTACAAACACTTTTATTAATTCCAACTAATTCATCATCTTCATTATATAAATATGAGATAGCTTCACAGTTTTTGACAATATCCACTTCGTAAAGTTTATTTTCTCTAAATTTACCATAGAGGTTTTGGCCTTTGACTTGATTATATCCATTTTCGCTTAAAGTATCTTTTTGAATCAAGAAAGCATTGTTTAGCACTTTCAAAGAATCTACTTTTTCTGTTTTGTTATTTCCAATGATATGCATAATATCACCAGTCATTTGACTTTTGTTGCTCCATAAAATGGGTCTTCCAATCAACTTACTTAAAGCATTTTTATTGCTTGAATGTAAAGAATCACATTTTCCACTCATATCTAAATTATAGAATCTAACATTGTTATAAGCTCTGATAATTCTATCTTCTGGTGGACCAGTAACCATGATTTTTTTTCCGTGCATGTACATGGAATCATTTTCAGTTTTTGTAATTACTAATGCTTTTTTGGTAATGAACATTGAATCATTTTTAGTCAATGTATTTCTGTACACTTCTGCATAATGGCCTTTGGCTACCAAGTTATTTATGGTATCCGTAATTTTTACATTGTTTACTAATTTGGAGAAATTTTTCTTTCGATCGTAAAAAATATCATCACCTTCGATTCGTCTACTGTTATAGAGAATGTGTGAGTTTTTCTTTAGTTTTCCAATGTCGTTTGTTGTGTCATAAAAACCGTTTTCTGTATAAATATAATCGGTTTTACTAGTAATTGTTGAAGGTCCAAAAACATAAGCATGACCTGAATTATCATAATAATCCAAATGATTTGTCTTAATTGTACTTCTCGGATTTACAACTGTCACAGCAGTTTTGAAAGAATATTTTTTTTCATTTAAATAATATCTTCCAGATTTACTTTTTAATGTATTGTCTTTGTTTGTGATTGTTCCAAAACTGTTATAAAAAGCTTGTTGTGCTTTTCTATCGAAGAAAATAGTATCAGTCACTAAATTTGAATCAGGAGAACGCATATTGACATTTCCAGTTGCATATGCAAATTCCTTGTCTCCATTATATTCAGCATATCGACTATTCATAAAAATAGTATCACCTTGCACTAATTGCACATTTCCAAAAGCTTTTACATAGTTTTCGTCTGTAAAATGATAAGCTTTGTTGCAACTTATTTTTACACCATTATGAAGAACACGGACATTTCCAGTAAAAATAATTGCTCCTGGAATTTCATTTTGATTTTTATCAATGAAATCCGAATGTTCAATAATGATTTTACTAGATTTCTTATTTTTATCTTGTGCAAAAAGAGAAAAACTAGAAAGAATTATGATAAAAACTAGGTATTTTAAATTTTTCAATGCTAATTATTTTGCGTCAAATTTAATTAAAAACTATAAAAGCTGATTTCAATTAAGAAAGTTTTATAACTATATGGATAAAAAAAACCGTAGAATCAGCTTTTTTACTGAAAACTACGGTTTAGATTTATTTGTATTTCTTCTTACTTTGTAATAGTTTGTTTTCTGTCTGGTCCAACAGAAATAACTTTTATAGGCACTTCAACTTCTTTTTCAATGAATTCGATGTACTCTTTTAATTCTTTTGGTAGTTCTTCGTAAGTTGTCATTTTTGTTAAATCAGCTTGCCAACCTTTCATTTCAGTGTAAACTGGTTCAACATTTTCAGGTTCGATGTTGTACGGTAAATGACTAATTTCTTTTCCTTTGTACGTGTAAGCAGTACAAACTTTCAAGGTATCAAATCCAGATAAAACATCACCTTTCATCATGTAAAGTTCCGTTACACCGTTCACTTGAACAGCATATTTTAAAGCAACTAAATCCAACCAACCACATCTTCTGGCTCTTCCTGTTACAGAACCAAATTCGTTACCAATTTTGGCCATTGAAGCACCAACTTCGTCAAATAATTCTGTTGGAAATGGACCACTTCCTACACGAGTTGTGTATGCTTTGAAAATTCCGAAAACTTCTTTTACTTTATTTGGAGCAATTCCTAAACCAGTACAAGCACCAGCAGCAGTTGTATTAGAAGATGTTACAAATGGATACGTTCCAAAATCAACATCTAATAATGAACCTTGAGCACCTTCAGCTAAAATTGATTTACCTTCTTTTAATGATTTGTTTAAATATTCTTCAGAATCAATAAATGTTAACTTTTTTAATTCTTCAACAGAAGCGAAAAATTCGTCTTCCATTTCTTTAAGGTTGTATTGTAAGTCTACATCATAAAAAGCAATCATTGACTCATGTTTGTCAGCTAAAGCTCTATAACGTAACTTGAAATCTTCTAATTCAATATCACCCACACGAAGTCCGTTTCTACCTGTTTTGTCCATATAAGTTGGTCCAATTCCTTTTAAAGTAGAACCAATTTTTGCTTTACCTTTTGAGGCTTCAGAAGCAGCATCAAGCAATCTATGCGTTGGTAAAATAAGATGAGCTTTTCTTGAAATGAATAATTTAGTAGTTACATCCATATCGAATTTAGCTAAACCCTCAATTTCTTTATGAAAAACTACGGGATCAATTACAACACCATTTCCGATAATGTTTTTTGCGTTTTGATGAAAAATTCCAGAAGGTATAGTTCTTAATACATGTTTAATTCCATCAAATTCTAGAGTGTGTCCGGCATTTGGTCCACCTTGAAAACGGGCAATTATATCGTATTTTGAAGTAAGAACATCAACGATTTTTCCTTTTCCTTCGTCACCCCATTGTAATCCTAGTAATAAATCTACGGTCATTTTGTAAATATTTGTTGTAAGTTGTTTGCGTATTGTAGTTAATTTTCTTTTTTAGTAGCATAGAAGTAAAGGGAATGTGTATTGATTTCAATACCAAAAATTTCTTCCATGGTTTGTTTTATTTGTTGAATCCTCGGGTCACAAAACTCGATAACTTCACCAGAATCTGTCATGATAATATGGTCATGCTGTTTATCAAAATATGATTTTTCGTAATGGGCTTGATTTTGGCCAAATTGATGACGACGAACCAATCCACATTCTAACAATAATTCTATGGTGTTGTAAAGGGTTGCTCTACTCACACGATAGTTTTTGTTTTTCATTTTGATGTATAAAGATTCAATATCAAAGTGTTCTGTTGAATCGTAGATTTCTTGAAGTATAGCGTAGCGTTCAGGAGTTTTGCGATGAGCTTTTTCTTCTAAATACTTTGTAAAAACGTTTTTTACTACTTCTTGATTTGTGTTGTTTTCCATAGGGTTAACCATCAGATGATGGCAAAGATACTTTTATTTTTTTGATTTTTATTTCTGTGTGAAATAGGTTTTCCAAAATTATTAACAAATTAAAATGTAATAGCCCTCTATTAATTTTTATAAATCCTTGTGATTTTATCAATACCATCTACTTTTTTGATGTTTTCTATCAACTTTTTTAAGATAGTATTATTGGCAACTACTACCGTAATTTTTCCATTGAAAATTCCAGCATCACTACTCAAAGATATGTTTTGAATGTTTACGTGCATTTGGTTTGAGATTACTTTAGTCAACTCATTTGTCAATCCTAAAGTGTCCATTCCCGTTATGTTTAATGTGGCTCTAAATTCTTCCTGACTTGAATCAATCCATTTGGCTTGCAAAATTCGATAAGCGTAATTAGACTGCATACTGATTGCATTTGGACAATCTTTTCGATGTACTTTAATGCCGTCATTAATAGTTACAAACCCAAAAACATCATCTCCAGGAATTGGGTTGCAACAAGTAGAAAGTTTGTATTCTAACTTGTCTTGAGCTGCTCCAAAAACAAGCATGTCGTATTTTTTGTTCAGCTCATCTTTTTTAATTTGCTCAGGTTTTGCACTTGGAGCTCTTGTAATTGTTTTCTTGAAGAAATTAACTAACGTATTGCTTTTCTGAGCAGCATATTCTTTCAGTTTTTGATTTTCAATGGAACCTGAACCAACTTTATAAAACAAATCTAAACTAGTTTGCAGTTTAAAAAAGTTAACTAATTCATTAACTGTTGTTTCATTAAGTGTAATTTTAAGATGACGAAGTTTTCGGGTAAGAATTTCTTTTCCATCATCAGCGATTCTTTTAGTGCTCTCATTTAAAACATTCTTAATCTTATTTTTTGCACGCGAAGTGGTTACATAATCCAACCATTGTGAAGTTGGCTTTTGATTTTCAGAGGTTATAATCTCCACTTGATCACCACTGTTTAGGACATAATTTAAAGGAACTAATTTTCCGTTAACTCTTGTTCCTCTAGTTTTACAACCAATTTCTGAGTGAATACTGAAAGCAAAATCAAGTGATGTTGCTCCTTTTGGTAAGGATTTTATATCACCTTTTGGAGTAAAAACATAAATTTCTTTGGCATATAAATTCAGTTTAAACTCTTCTACAAAGTCAACAGCATTACTTGTTGTTTGGTTTTCAATAGCTTCTTTTAATTGGTTTAACCAAATTTCTAAACCATGTTCTTCTGTTCCTACACCTTTGTATTTGTGATGTGCTGCATAGCCTTTTTCTGCAATTTCATCCATTCGTTCACTTCGCACTTGAATTTCAACCCAGCGACCTTTTGGTCCCATTACAGTAATGTGTAAAGCTTCATAACCTGTAGATTTTGGAGAAGAAATCCAATCACGTAAACGACTTGGACTTGGACGATAGTGATCAGTTACAATAGAATATATTTTCCAAGCTAAAAACTTCTCGTCATGTAAATCTGATTTATAAATAATGCGAAGAGCAAACTTGTCATATACTTCATCAAAGGTTACCCCTTGAGCTTTCATTTTTCTTCGAATCGAATAAATAGATTTCGGTCTTCCTTTTAAAGAAAATTCAATTCCTTCTTTATTCAATGATTCGGTTAAAACATCTGAAATTGATTTTATATAAGCATCTTGTTCTTCCTTAGTTTCTTTTATTTTGCTAACAATATCATTAAAAACATCTGGTTCCGTATATTTTAACCCTAAATCTTCTAACTGCGTTTTGATATTATACAAACCTAAACGATGAGCAAGAGGAGCATAAATATAAAGGGTTTCAGAGGCAATTTTGGCTTGTTTGTAATCGACCATGCTATCCATAGTTTGCATATTGTGCAATCTATCAGCAATTTTGATTAAAATTACCCGAACATCTTCGTTTAACGTAAGTAACATTTTTCGAAAATTTTCGGCTTGCATGGAAGCTCCTTGTTCGGTTTTAACTTGAGCTATTTTTGTTAATCCTTCGACTAATTGTGCGATTTTTGGATTAAACATTTGTTCGATGTCTTTCACCGATATCTCTGTATCTTCAACGACATCGTGCATCAAAGCAGCAGCAATTGACGTAGCTCCAAGACCAATTTCTGAAGCGACAATTTTTGCCACAGCAATAGGGTGGAAGATATAAGCTTCTCCCGATTTTCGTCTTTGGTCTTTGTGGGCATCAACAGCAACATCAAATGCTTTCCGAATTAACTTCTTATCTTCTGGAGTTAGCGTTTGATAACTAATGCGTAAAAGTTCTTTGTATTCTTTGGCAATCGCTTTGTTTTCAGCTTCAATATCAATTTCTATCATAGGTCTGCATTAGATACCTAAAGTTATAACAAAGTTATGGATTGAACAAATGTTTTTTAATAGATTTTCGGATTTTCAGATATTGGATTTTCGGATATTGGATTTTGAGTAATTTTCATTAAATTTGTTTTGACAATTTTAAACAAATAATATGTACACCACTTATCATTTATCATCCGCTGAAGATATTACAACAGATATTTTAGATGCTATAAAAGCAAATTTTAAATCAAAAGCTATTGTAATTACTGTTGAAGAAGAAGAAAATTTTGAATTGTCTTATGAAATGAAAGAGATCCTTAATGAACGTTTAGCAGAAGATAAAAGCGATTATATTAGTGCTAAACAATCTATAAACGAACTCAAAGATAAGTATGGCTTATAAAATTATAGTTTCGCCAAGAGCACAAAAAGAAATTATAAAAGCCATCAATTATTATTTAGAACGAAGTGAAGATGCTCCAAGCCATTTTGTTTCACAACTTGAGAAAAGTTATGCTGCACTTACTGTTAATCCATTTTTTATAATTTGTTATAAAAATGTGAGAAGTATTAAACTTAGAAGGTTTCCCTATTCTTTATATTTTACTATTAATGAAAAAGAAAAAACTGTGGAAGTGCTTTCTTGTTTTCATAATAAGCGAAATCCTAGTAAAAGGCCTTAATGTTTATTTTTTAAGATTCAATTAATTTAATAAATCAATTAATTTGACAAATTATTTTTTGGGATTTTTTGACACTATTCTTTAATTAATTTATAACTACTCAACTTACCTTTTTTATCATCCAACTGCAACACATAAATACCACTACTTAAATTTTCAACATTTATATGATTGTTTTCTAAACTCACACTTC
>NZ_CAWUIC010000026.1:0-14466 GCF_963922255.1 uncultured Flavobacterium sp.
AACTCCTTCTTTTACGTCACTTCGAGTGATTTTTAGAAAGCAAAACGACAGTTTTACTTTTTAAAAATAGTATCGAGAAGTCGTCAATAGAAAATGGTACTCCACAAACAAAGAAACAGACAACAGATAACAGCCAACAGATAACAGACAACAGAAAGCGCCAATTAGAAACTTCATTAAAACAACAACTTCAAGTCAGCAACTTGAAAACAACTTTAAAAAACAAATACCTGAAAAAGAAGTTATTAACCACTATTTTGTTGATAAAAAAAAAGCTTTAAATTTTTTCTTATTAAAAATGTATTTTACTACTCTTAAACCCTTATTATACAAGGATTTGTTAAATTTTTAAATTATTCACATTTTAACAAAAAAATAGTTGTTTAAAACCTGTTTTTTTTGTTAATAACTTTCACTTTTATTTTTCATTTACTTTTTCCAAATTTGTAGTACCAATAAATATATTTAATCAATTAAATCTAAAATTATGAAAAATAGAGAGTATTTCAGAAAAAGAAAAAAAGGAAGAAGTAATGAAAGCAAAAAAAGAATTTTTACAAGCCAAGATTAATGAATTAGAACAAACCGTTCAAAATCTTCAACAAGCCGTGCAATCTGAAAAATGGTTGGATAGCTATGATGTTAAAACCAAATTTAATATCAGTGATAGTACCTTAGCTCGTTACCGAAAGAACGAACTCATTCCCTATACCAAATTAGGTAAAAAATACCTCTACCCCGAAAGCTTTTTTACCAAATCTCTTTCCAAAAAAATCATAAACAGTCACCTGTTATAAGCTTTTATACTCCTACTTAAGCTTGAATCTTCTTTGCATAACAATATCTTAGTTTTGCAACACAACTGCATAGCATTACTCAATCAAGTCCCTCTTTCCCTTTTCCAAGTCCCCCATTATCTCCATCACCCATCACCTATTACCTATCACCTATTACCCATTACCCATTACCCATCATTCACCTTTCATTCGTAACTCATTCGTACTTCATTCGCAAACACTCCTATTTTAAGCAAACGCATACGAACCAACTACGAACCAATTACGAACCAAACCCCCATAAAAGTAGAGCAAACCCCTCAAAATACAGCTTTCCAAGTCATTGGTAGCCAATAGCAACCATTACTGTTCTATTGCCATCTTTACCAGTCAATACCCGTCAAAACACGTCAAAACAAGTAAAAGTTCTTCATTGTTAGTTGTTGGTTGTCAAGCTGAGTACTTTACGCTCTTTTAAAGTCATCTACACTTATTAAAACCCAAATTTTAGCAAAACTTAGTAATTGATATCAATAGGCATCAAAATTGTGTAATTTACTTCATATCAATATGTTAACTTGTTTTTGTATGGTTTCTACTATACATTTGTCTTGTTAATGATGATGCGCATCTGAAGAACAAAACACATATTGTTTAATCCATTAAAAAAATAGAAAAAATGGGTACATATAATAAAGGCATTTTAGGTGCATTTTCGGGCAAAGTTGGCCCAGTAGTAGGAGCTTCTTGGAGAGGCAAAGACGTAATGCGTAGTTTACCAAAAAAAACCAATCGCATCCCAACGGCTAGTCAGTTGGAACAACGTGATAAGTTTGCCATGGCAACTTCTTTTTTAACGCCTATTAATCCGGTCGTTAAAATGTATTTTGGAACCAATTCGGGAATCAAAACCCGAAGAAATTTGGCCATGTCGTACTTAATGAAGGAAGCTTTGGTTTTCAATGATCCCGATTGGGTCTGGGACTACAGCAAGATTTTAATTGCTCGAGGGGAATTACAGGCCTTAGAGGGAGCGACTCTTGCTGCTGGAACGGGACAAAGCATTGATTTAAACTGGACAAACAACAGTACAGAAGGCAATGCAGCTCCTACCGATAAAATGGTAGTAGTAGTCTATGAAGAAACCTCTAATAATACGTGGTATAGCCTCAATTTAGCTCCTCGAAGTGCTACAGCAGCTGTATTGGATTTACCCGCTTACACAGCAGGTTTAACGGTACATGTTTGGGCTACGTTTGTAACCGCAGATGATGCCATGGCAGGTACTAGCCAGTATTTAGGCACTGTTGTCTTGACTTAAGGTTAAGTGAGTTAAGATAATAGTAATAGTTTGAAAAAAAATATCCCAAGTTTTTAATAGACTTGGGATTTTTATGTTTCAGGATTTCCAAAACCACAAACCAATACCCCCATAATATTGTCATCCCGACAACGGAAGGAACTCACTAGAAACTCAAAATTCCAAACTCCAAACTCCAAAACCACCTAAACACAATCTTGTCATCCCGACTATGAGGGAACCCACCAGAAACTCCACAATACAGTACTCACAAACCAACAAACTTATAACTGTAAACTTATAAATTACAACTCCATTACGGGAAACCGTAAAAAACTCCCAACCCCTTTGTTTACTTTTACTTTTTGAATACTAATTGATTTCCTACAAAAATCAGTGTTTTTCCTATTGGTATTTTGGAGAAAAAATGGTAGGTTTGAATACAATAAATTTTAGAAATGAGTAAACCATATTTACAACCCAGAAAAGCATTAAACAAAGCCTTTCTTAAAATAAAACCCAACCGAACTCAAATTGAATCTTTCAAGAGAAATCTTATTCAGGTTTTAGACAGTTGTAATGATAAGGAATCGGAAGAGTTTCATAAAAATTTAGTTTCTGATTTTCTTAAGAATACTTATTATTCTCCTAATCATTTTGTGAATACTAAAGGGAGAAACGATTTGGTAATTCACAACGGAAAAGAGGCTAAATCTACTGTTGGTGTTATTATTGAAGCTAAAAGTCCGACCAATAAATCGGAAATGATTTCGGTAGACAACCTTAACGGAAAAGCTTTGCAAGAATTAGTCTTGTATTTTTTGCGAGAGCGAATTACCCATAAAAACCTTGAAATTAAACATGTAGTCGTTACTAATATTTATGAATGGTTTGTTTTTGATGGTCAAGTATTTGATAAACTTTTTGCTCAAAACAAAGCTTTTGTAAAACAATTTGAAGAATTTGAAGCTAAACAGTTATCTGGTATTAAAACTGATTTCTTTTATAAAGATATTGCTAAACCTTTTATTGAAACTATAAAAGATAGTATTGAGTTTACGTATTTCGATTTTAGAAAATACGATAAACCTTTGCGTAATGATGATAAAGAAGACGATAAATCGTTAGTGGCTTTATTCAAATTACTTTCTCCAGAACATTTACTAAAACTTTCTTTTGCTAATGACAGTAACAGTTTAGATAAAAACTTTTACAGCGAGTTATTGCACATTATTGGATTAACTGAAACTAAAGAAGGAGGCAAAAAGCTAATTCAAAGACCCAAAAAAGAAAACAGAAATGCTGGTTCACTTTTAGAAAATGCCATTACGCAATTAGATTCTTTAGATAAAATTGCTAGATTGCCCAATCCCAAAATTTATGGTGATACTAAAGAAGAACGTTTGTTTAATGTTGCCTTAGAACTTTCCATTACTTGGGTAAATAGAATTCTATTCTTAAAGTTACTAGAAGCACAATTAATTTCTTATCACAAAGGAGATAAAACGTATTCGTTTTTAAACAATCAACTCTTACATGATTATGATAATTTAAATGCACTTTTTTTTCAAGTTTTGGCTAAAAAACCTGAGGAAAGAATAGAACGTGTCAAAAAAGACTACGAAAAAGTTCCGTATTTAAACAGTTCGTTGTTTGAGCCAACCGATTTGGAACACGATACGCTTTTCATTTCTAATTTAGAAGATGAAATTGCATTGCCTTTATTGTCTTCAACCGTTATTAAAGACAAACAAGGCAAAAAAGTTACGGGTCAAAAAAATGCTTTAGACTATTTCTTCTCGTTTTTAGATGCTTATGATTTTGCAAGTGAAGGTAGTGAGGATATACAAGAAGATAACAAAACCTTGATTAACGCTTCGGTTTTAGGATTGATTTTTGAAAAAATAAACGGTTACAAAGATGGTTCGTTCTTTACACCAGGTTTCATTACCATGTATATGTGTAAAGAAACCATTAGAAGAGCTGTAGTACAAAAGTTCAACGAAGTTAATAATTGGAATTGCGAAAACTTTACCGATTTATACAATAAAATTGACGATAAAAAAGAAGCCAATAGCATTGTAAACAGTCTTAAAATTTGTGACCCAGCCGTTGGTTCTGGACACTTTTTGGTTTCTGCTCTTAATGAATTGATTGTAATTAAGCATGATTTAGACATTTTACTTGATTTTGAAGGAAAGCGATTAAAGAATTACAACATAGAAATTGTTAATGATGAATTAATGATTACTGATGATGATAACATACCGTTTACCTATAACCCAAGCAACAAAGAAAGCCAACGTATACAAGAAACGCTTTTTAGAGAAAAAGAAACCCTTATTGAAAACTGTTTATTTGGGGTAGATATCAACCCTAACTCTGTAAAGATTTGTCGTTTGCGTTTATGGATTGAGTTGCTAAAAAATGCTTTTTATAAAGAAAATAATGAGTTAGAAACTTTACCAAACATCGACATTAACATTAAATGTGGAAACTCCTTAATTTCTCGTTTTGATTTAGATACAGATATAAAGAAAGCTTTGAAGCAAAGCAAATGGAACATAAGCAGCTACAAATTAGCTGTTGCTACCTATAGAAATGCCGAAAATAAAGAGCAGAAACGTGAAATGGAGCGTTTAATTGACGATATAAAAGGAAACTTTAGAAGTGAAATTGCAACCAATGATCCTAAAAAAATAAGTTTAGAAAAGAAAAAAGGAGAATTATTTAATTATACCCAACAAGTAGGTTTGTTTGAATTAGGCAAAAAAGAAAAAGCCGAGTTTAACAAACGAGTAAACAAATTAGCAGACGAAGTAAAAAACCTAGAAACACAAATAGAAGAAATAAAAAGCAACAAAATATATGAAAATGCTTTTGAGTGGCGTTTTGAGTTTCCTGAAGTGTTAGATGACAAAGGAGATTTTGCGGGATTTGATGTGGTGATTGGGAATCCTCCTTATATACGATTACAGGGTATAAGTTCATATTCTGATTTTTATAATACAAGATATAAAACTGCAACTGGAAAATATGATATTTATGTTTTGTTCATTGAAAAGTCATTTGAATTATTGAAAAAAAATGGAATTAGTAGTTATATTCTACCTCATAAGTTTTTAATTGCTGATTTTGGTTATGGTGTTAGAGAATATTTACTAAATAATAATTCATTAAATACATTAATACATTTTGGTTCAGAAATTGTTTTTGAAGACGCTTCAACATATACTTGTATTTTTACAATTACTAAACAAAAGAATACATATTTAAAATACAATCAAATAAAACCACATAGTGTTAATAATGATTTGACTTTTGAAAATATTGAATTATCTAAGTTAAGTATAGAAAATTGGAATTTAAAAAAAGAAAGTACATTAGATCTTTTAAATAAAATAGATACTGGAAAGTATTTAAAAGATATAACCGAAGGAATCTATCAAGGATTAATTTCTAATGGTGATGATATTTTTATTTTATTAAATGTTAGAGTAGAGAATGATTATATCTATGGATTTTCACAAAGATTAAAGAAAGAAGTAAAATTAGAAATAGATTTATTAAAGCCTATCTTAAAGGGTAAAAATATTCAAAGATATCAACCATTGAAAAGTGATGCCTATATTATTTATCCACATAAAGAAGTAAATGATAAAACTAATAATATTGATGAGGATGAGTTAAAATCAAAATATCCTTTAATTTATAATTATTTATTTCAATTTAAAGATGAATTAATAAATAAAAAAATAAAGTATAAAATGAATTCTGTTTTTTGGTATTCTTTACATCGTTCCAGAGAAATATCACTATTTGAATCAGATTATATTATTACTCCTCAATTACAAAACAAACCTAGTTTTTGTTTAAATACTGAATCATTTTATGCAGATGCAGGTGGATATATGATAAAAGGTTTAAAAGGATACAGTTTTACTTTATTATTAGGTTTGTTAAATTCAAAATTAATGTGGTTTTTTATAAAGAATACAAGTTCAGAATATAGTGGTGGATATTTTTATTTTAAAACTGCATATTTAGAACCTTTTCCTATTCCTGAACATATTGAAAATAAGGATAAAATAATAATTTCAAACAATGTCGACCAAATCTTAGCCCTCAAAAAAGAAAATCCAGAGGCAGATACTAGTGTTTTGGAGCGTGAGATAGATGTTATGGTTTATGCGTTGTATGGGTTGAGTGAGGAGGAGATTGAGATTGTTGAGGGGAGTTAAAAAAATATTAATATAATAAAAATAATATGGAAATTACTGACTGGATAAACATAGCATATATTTTAATAGTGTTAATAGTTTTTATTATTCAACACTTTCAAATAAAAAAACAAAATAATTTATTAAATTATTACGACAGAATATTTACAATTATTAAAATAGATGAAATTGAAAAATATGTTAAACTTAAAGAAGATAACATTAAACTAGCTTATGATAATAAAAGTAAAACTGTAAATAATTTATTAGAAAGATCAGAAAAACTTTCAAATGATGCAGAATATTTAGTTAATAATCTATCAAAATTAGAACATACGAATGATAAAACAATTCAACTTATAGAATTAAACAAAGAAGAAATAACGGAATGTTATAATTTTTACATAAATGAAATTGATAAAATAAAAGATGAGGAATTAAAAAAGTCTATCAATGATTCTTTAAGTCAATTATTTATAAAACATCAACTTAAAAGAGATAAAATACAGAAAGAGAAAAATTAATTGACAAAAATTTATCTCTTAAAAAAAAGCTAACCAAGAAGTAAATACTAGTTTTTTGCCGCACAAGGTATGTATTATGGTAAATGCTTTGTATGGGTTGAGCGAGGAGGAATTAAAAATTGTTGAGGGGATTTAGGAACTGAAATTTTAATTGATAATTAAGTAATAAAAAAAAATTAAATTAAAATAAATATGAGTGATTTTTTAAATAAACTATCGTCTTACAACCTTTTTAACAATCTTTTGCCTGGAATATTATTCGTTGTATTATTAAACCATTTTACTAAATATAAGATTTCACATGACAATATATTATTAAATATTTTTTTATTTTATTTTATAGGATTGACAATTAGCAGAATATCTTCAATAACAGTAGAACCATTTTTGAAAAAAATTAAATTCGTTTCATTTCGAGATTATAAATTTTTTCTAAAGGCAAGCCAAAAAGATAATAAACTTGATTTATTGGTGGAAACAAATAATAAGTTTAGAGTATTATTTACTACTATTTTATTGATAATCTTTTCTAAAATATTTTACTACCTAAACTTAAATTGTTTTGGCTTATCTGAAAGCATTCAACAATATTTATTACTTATAGTTGTTGCATTAATATATTTATTTGCATACCGAAAACAAACGAATTATATAACTAAACGAATTGACGCTAATAATTAACATATGGATTTTGTAATTGATTTTGTATATGTGGGTGATGGGGATGGAATTGTTATTTGGGGAAGAAATCCACACGAAGAAGATTTTGTTTTCTTTCTAGATGGTGGAAATAAAGAATTTGGAATTAAAATAGTTGAGCATTATAAAAAATGGATAAAACCATATTTGTACAATAAAAAAACAATTGCTTTTATTAATAGTCATCCACATGCAGATCATATTAATGGTTTAATAGAGATAGTAAAACAGATTGGAAACGAAATGGCTTGGGGTATTTATAATGATCCTGTAAAATTTATTTCTGAAGAGTTAAAAGAAAATATTAAAAAATCGGCATTAAAAAATGAAGACACAGATATAGATCATCTTTATAAATCTTTTCAAAAAGTACAAGAATTAAATGATTTATGTATTAAATACAATATTGAAAAACGCGAAGCTTTATCTGATGTTTTTAACTATAACGAAATTAAAATTGTTTCTCCGACAAGGGATTTTTACACTAATAAAGTTCAACAGTTTACTAATATTGATTTTCTTAAAAAAGTTGATTTTTCCATGTCATCAACAGATATTGATGAAATATCAGAATCTTTAATTCCTTGTAAAACTGTTGATGAAAAAAATGACGCATCACCTGAAAATCTATCTGCGACAGTTATTGAATTAGTAGATAGTAAGAATAATAGATACTTATTAACGAGTGATGCTGGAGTAGAGTCTTTTGATGAAATGGAAAAAAATGGATTTAATACGGAAAATCTATATTTTGTTCAATTACCTCATCACGGAAGTAGAAGAAATATTAGTACAAATTGGATTGGTAAGTTTAATCCAGAAATGTTTTTAATTTCTGCTGAAGGTAATAAAAAGCATCCAAGAAAAGCTGTAATAAGCTGCATAAAAAAGAATTTACCTTATTGTAAAATTTATAGTACACATAAAAATAAAGAAACAATATCTTTTACTACTAATAAAGATGTTTTTCCTAATAGAAATTGGGGAAGTGCTGAACCTTTATAACATCTACATAATTTAAAAATTATTGAAAATTATATAATATGATAAATTTTTTAATATTAGTTTGTATTGTATCATCAATTTATACATTCTTTAAACTTATAAATTATATAGTAGATAATTATCTTTTTAAAATGAAAAGAAAAATATATGATTGGAAAATACTTATTACCATTATTTTTTTGCTGTTATAACTTGTTACGGGTTATATGTTCTGAATTATTATATTGAAAATCCTTATTATGACGAAAACGAAAATTTACAATATTTAGGTTCTTTGGGTGATTTAGTAGGAGGCTTATTAAATCCTATAATTGCCATACCTGCCACAATTTTGACATTTTTAGCTTTTTGGGTTCAATTTAAAGCAAATGAACAACAAAAAACAGATTTGAAGATTGAACGATTTGAAAATAAATTTTATGAGATGCTACAGATACATAGAGATAATGTTAATGAAGTTACTATTGGAAGTTCTTTGGTTGGGAGGAAATCATTCATCTCTATGTTTAATGAGTTAAAATTTACATATCATTTAGTAAATAGTTATTACGAAAATTTTTATAAAACATTGAACCTTCAAGAAAATATTGATGATGAAGTAATATATAATGTTTCTTACTTTATTTTTTTCTTTGGAGTAGGAAAAAATTCATCTCTGATTGTTAAAGATTTATTAGGCGACCAATATGAAGGTTTTTTTAATTCTGTAGAGGAATATGTTAAACTTTACCAACTTTTATGGAGAAATCAAAGTAGAATTGGTAGGCCAATTGATGTTATAATTGATTTAAATTCAAACTATACACTGGATATTAGATATATGCCTTGTAACGGACAAATGTCAAAATTAAGCCATTATGTAAGACACCTTTTTCAAATGGTAAAGTTTGTTGATGATGCTGATAAGGATATTTTCGATTATGAAAGTAAATATAACTATATTGCTTCTATCCGTTCACAACTCTCAGCTCATGAGCAATTACTATTGTTTTATAATTCAGTATCGGTTTTAGGAAAACCTTGGCTAGACACACCAAATTACCTTAAAAAATATTGTGTTATAAAAAGCTGTCCGCTTCCTTTAGCTAATTTTTACAAAAAACCATTAGAAATATTAGGAGAAAAGAATGATAATGGAAAAATAATGTTCGAATGGGGAGAAATTAAACAAAGATTAAATAGTTAAACGAATTAAAATTCAAATGCAAAAATATTCCGTAAAGCAACACTTAATTGAAACTAAATATTAAATACTAAGTTTAAAATGTCAAAATCAAAATCACAACAAATAGCAGAAAAAACGATTTTTGCGGCTTTTAAGATATTAAAAGAAGCAGGTGGAGAAATGAGAGGAAGAGATGTAGTTGACAAAATAAGAGCTACTGTAACATTTGATGAATATGAAAGTCATCGTTTTGAACGAACAGGCTATATTCGTTGGGAATCTATAATGCATTTTTATACAATCGACTGTATGAAAGCTGGCTTTTTGAGAAAAAATAAAGGTATATGGATTTTAACGGATGAAGGAGAAAAGGCTATAAAACTCGGAGCCGAAAAATTACTAACAACAGCAACAAAATTATATAGAGAATGGGATGGTAAACGAAAAAAGGAAACCATTGAAGGAGATATAGAGAATTTTACAGAAGATGATAGTGATCAGGTACAACAATCTTTGTTAAATCAATATGAAGATGAAGCATTTAATGGCATAAGAAAATTTATAGTTAGTAAAAATCCATATGAATTTCAAGATTTAGTTGCCGGTTTATTAAAGGCAATGGGGTACCATATTTCTGATGTGGCACAACGTGGACCAGATGGAGGTATTGACATTATTGCTTATACTGACCCATTAGGAACTAGACAACCAAGAATTATTGTTCAAGTTAAACACAGACCAAACGATTCAGTTTCTTCTGATGAAGTACAAAAATTAGCAGGTACTCTAAAACGAAATACTGATGTAGGAATCTTTGTTACATCAGGCAGTTTTTCTAAACCTGCTGTCAAAGAAGCTAGAGAATCAAGAGAGCATATCGAATTAATAGATTTTAATCGATTTACTACTTTATGGCAAGAATATTATCCTAAGATGGATGATGAACAGAAAAATTTATTACCTCTTCATCCTATTTACTTTTTAGGTAGTAATGATTAAATAATAAATAATTGAAACCAACACAAAGACACACCCTACACAACAATACACTAGAATTGTATGTCAAAAAATCACCACCTATAGGTCGTGGTTTTTTGTTGTTCTTGGCTTTTGCTATGGTGGCTTTGCCCATAATGGGTATGGTTTTTAATTTCTTGGATGGTGGGGCTTTTCATTTTGGGTTTCTTATTGGGTTGGGTCTTTGTTCTTTGGTTGGTTTTTATTTTGTGCGGTTGTTTCTTTGGAATACGTATGGGAAAGAGGTTATCACTATTGGGGAAACTACCGTAAGTTATTATGTGGATTATCATTATTTTAAAGGCAATCAGCAAGAGATTACTTATGAGGAATTAGTGTTTGAAATAGAGCAAATAGGTTTTGAAGAGGAAAAGTTAGGTAGGTTGATTATTGCTGCTAATGACAAGGATTTTATTCCTAGTAGTGTGAATATGGATTTGAGGGAGTTGGAGGAGTTAGTTGCACAATGTTTGGCTAAGTTTGGCACTAAGTTGCACTAAGTTGCACTAAGTTTATTATGTTGTTGTGGTTTTTGCCCTTCGACAGGCTCAGGGTGACAAGGTTGTGGAAAAGAAAATCTGTGCTAATCTGTGTAATCTGTGGCAAAAGAGATTCTTACTTAATTACAACTACGTGTTGAGATGCTGAATCGAGTTCAGCATGACAAGATTGTGGATAAAGTTGGTTTGTGGGTAGTTTTTTTAACCACATAGGAACATAGATTTTGTTAGTGGTTATTTAGTTGCTTTGCTTGGGATAGGATAACATAGGTTCGTTATAAGTTGATGGTTGCTTAGTTTGTGGAAGTTAAAAATTGAGAGTTAATTGTTGAGTTTGAGGTTACTTCTTTCGCTAGTAAAAATTAAATCATATATTCTTTTAAAATTATATAAATTTGTTTTCTTAACAAAATGATAATCTATGCCTGACAAATTAAAAAATTTACCTATTTATCAAAAAGCGGAACAAATTTTTAAATTAGTTACTAGTTTGTTAGAAACTATTGACGAAGAAAATGACTATTTGAATGCCACGAAATATATGATGCGAGATGATATTAGCATCATATGTGCGAAAATTGCGGGTGCAGAAGGTGGAGACTTGTACAGTATTAGAATGCAAAACGCTGCTATCATTAGGGATTATGCTATGCATTTATATGTGCAAGTGGGCAGTTTACGTTTTGAAGATTCGTTTAAAGATAAAGAATATGTCACTTTAATTCGTAAGGAAATAGATGAATTTAGGCTTCTTTTTATAGAATGGGTAGCTAATTTTGACCGAAGTAACTACATATGGGACGAATGGGAATTGTTTAATCCACCAGGGGCAATTGCTCCAGACCCTGATGCTTATGATGATCCTATAAATTGGGATGATTTTGATTTTGATGGGGAGGATGATTAATTGTGGGTAAAGAGTTGATGGTTGCTCAGTTTGTGAAAATGGTTTGGGGAGTTGCTTATGGATAGTTTTTTAACCACATAGGAACATAGATTTTGTTTGTGGGTGTTGAGTCGCTTTGCTCTAGATAGGATAACATAGCTTCGTTTTTAGTTCACGATGAATCGGGACACTCATAGTGACGTAAAGTAAGATGATTCGTTGTTATAAGTAAGATTGTAATTCTTAACGTCAGTTCGAGTGGTTTTGTGGAATGCAATGGAACAAAATTGTATCGAGAACCGTTGATATGGAAATGATTATGATTGTGGAAGTGGTTTGTGGAGTTGCTAGTGGGTTCCCTCCTACGTCGGGATGACAAGATGGTGGAAGTGGTTTGTGGGTAGTTTTTTTAACCACATAGGAACATAGATTTTGTTTGTGGTTATTTAGTTGCTTTGCTTTGGATAGGATAGGATAACATAGTTTTATTTTCAGTTCACGACTTCTCGATACTATTTTTAAGAATAAAAACTAACGTTTTCATGCTTAAAAATCACTCGAAGTGACGAAAAGGAAGGTGATTAGTTAATATATGGACAATTGCAATCTCACACCGTCAGTTCGAGTGGTTTTGTGGAATGCAATGGAACAAAATTGTATCGAGAACCGTTGTTATGGAAATGATTTTGATTGTGGAAGTGGTTTGTGTGTAGTTATTTTACCACATAGAAACATAGATTTAGTTTGTGGGTGTTTAGTCGCTTTGCTCTAGATAGGATAACATAGCTTCGTTTTTAGTTCACGACTTCTCGATACTTCCCGATGAATCGGGACACTCGAAGTGACGGAGATGAAGAGGATTGCGCTTTTAAAGATAAACGTTATCCAATAGCGTCAGTTCGAGTGGTTTTGTGGAATGCAATGGAACATAATTGACCCGAGGCTATGCCGAATTGTGCGAAGCTAATCGAGAACCGTTGTACTGGAAATGAATTTTATAGTAGAAGTGATTTGTGCCCTTCGACTGCGATCAGCGTGACAAGATTGTGGAAAAGAAAATCTGTGCTAATCTGTGTAATCTGTGGCAAAAGAGATTCTTACTTCATTACAAGTATGTGTTGAGATGCTGAATCGAGTTCAGCATGAAAAGATTGTGGGTAAAGTTGGTTTGTGGAGTTCCGAGTGGGTTCCCTCCTACGTCGGGATGACAAGATTGTGGTGAAGCCACTTCGCTATCTTTGCGTAAACCTTTACTATCTTTGCGATTAAAATCTGCGAATCTGTGGTGAAAAAGAGGCAGAATCGAATAAAGCATCACAAGATTGTATTAGAAAAAATAATAAATAATAAAAATTGATATAAAAAATGGCTTCAGGAATATTTGCATTATTAGATGATATCGCAGCATTAATGGATGATGTGGTTGTAATGAGTAAAGTGGCAACAAAAAAAACAGCTGGAATCTTAGGGGATGATTTAGCAGTCAATGCTGAAAAGGCATCAGGCTTTGTATCTTCTAGAGAGATACCTGTTTTGTGGGCAATTACAAAAGGGTCATTTCTTAATAAACTTATTATTTTACCGCTTGCTTTTTTGTTGAGTTATTATGTGCCATGGGTAATTACGGCAGTGCTTATCTTGGGTGCTGTTTATCTAGCGTATGAAGCGGCAGAAAAAATATATGAATACTTTGTTCCTCATCCTAAAACTGTTAGTCTGACAGAAGGAGTTGACTTATCTCCAGAGGAATTGGTAGCACAAGAAAAAACCAAAATAAAAGACGCTATCGTAACGGATTTTATCTTATCGGTAGAGATAATCATTATAGCCTTGGGTACGGTTTTGGAAAAAACAATCACGACCCAAATACTAGTAGTTACTTTTATTGCTTTTCTTGCCACTGTAGGTGTTTATGGTGTGGTAGCCTTAATAGTGCGTATGGATGATTTGGGTTTTGTGCTGACTAAAAGAAAAAGTAGTGTTTCTCAATTTATTGGTAATTTGTTGATTAAAACGCTACCATTGATTATTAAAGGGCTTGCTTTTATAGGTACTATTGCTTTAATTTTAGTAGCGGGTGGCATTTTTGTGCATAATATTGAATTTGTGCATCATATAGTGGAAGGATTGCCAGCTATTGTTGGAGAATTTATTGCTGGGGCTGTGGGTGCTGTTTTGGTCTTTTTGGTTGTAAAAGGAGTTAAGTTGGTTGGGAAGGGTGTTAGAAGGTAGTTGGTGGTTGTAAGTTGTAAGTTGTAAGTTATTCTGTTTGTGGAAAGGTTGTTATATGTTCATTTAAAAAACCAAACGTTATCATCTACCGTCAGTTCGAGTGGTTCCGATGCTAATCGGAATTGTATCGAGAACCGTTGTT
>NZ_CAWUIC010000027.1:0-11293 GCF_963922255.1 uncultured Flavobacterium sp.
AACAAAAAAAGCGAGTGCGGATAGCCCGACCTGAAAGGACACGCCATAAAAAAAATCCAACTTTAATGAATTGGATTTGGTTTTTTAAAATTCTAGAATTCTGTCGTAATGTTTATGGTGGTTTTTAAATTCTGTAACACCTTCTTTGAAAGTTAGATATTTTGCTCCTTTTTTGCGGTTTTCTTTACTTATTAAATACATGTAGTGAAAATGTCTGGTTAGTTCCTTCCAACCATATAATAAGGAGTGTTTTGGGTCGTACATGTGTGTTGGTTCGCTTATAGCTCCGTTTATTTCTACTATTTGAAAGTTTTTTCCTTGTTCTAAATCGGAGTAATTGTTATACATAATATCCATTCTTCCAAAATGGAAACCTTCTATTTTTGAGCATATTTCGTTGAACGATTCAGTCATTTTTGGAGTTATATGATGACTTGCATCTACGAATTTTGTTCCCCTGCAATGATTTCCATATGGAACTAGGTTAATCGTTTTATTTTCATCTAGCACTGTGTCTATAATTTCTGAAAATTCTTTTTCTAAAACAGGGATTTGAAGTTCAAATCTTGGATCTTTTTCTAGAAGTTGTCTTATTGTTTCTTCTCCGTTTCCTTTTAGGATTAGAAATTCTTTTGAAACTATTCCAGTTAACATTCCTTTTTCTGAATTTGGTAATTTTACGTAGAATAAACCAATTTCGTTTTCATAAGGAATTAAATCTTGAATTAGAAAATCAAAATTTGCTTGATTTATGTATTTTTCTAAATCTTGAATTGTATCAATTTTCTTTACGGCTGTTCCTCTTAAACCTATGTCTGGTTTTGCTATTAAAGGAAAATTTATTCCTTTTTCTGTCAAAAGCTTAATAACTATTTCTATATCTTCTTTAGCTTTAAATAAAAGCGTTTTTGGATAATATTCTTGAGGAATTAGATCATAGATTTCTTTTTTAGATTCCATAAAAAAGCCTCCGTTTTTAATGGTAGGATTTGAGGCATTGAAGAAGAAGAATGACCTGGTTCTAAAAACGTAGTATAAATATTGAAAATAGACTGGTGTATAAAGTACTTGATAAGGCCAATATTCCCAATTTGTTAGTTTATGTAAAAATAATTTGGTGCTTTTCATTAGTCTAATAAATCAATATAATTAAATGTAATATCATTTTTAGAAATAACACATTGGGTAATGCTAATAGTTTTTAAAATATTGTTTCTATTAATTTGAAGTCCGAAATTTTTATTTTCACTTTCAGTAAACTGATGGAAATTTAATAGTTTTTGGCTATTCAATTCATTTTCAGACTTAATGAAATCTTGAAACCAAGCAGCTCTTTCTTCTCTTATTTCTTTTTCATATAAAGTTGATGATGACCAAATATGATTTTCATTTGGATTTAACTCTATGCTATTTTTTGTTATCTCATCCCATTGTAATTGATATAATTTCTCTTCAGAAAATAATACAATTGTAAAAGGTTCAATATTGTCTAATTCAATTGTGTCCCATTCTTGGATTGGATTTATAGAAGAAATTAAGTCTAAAACGATTAGACCTCTACTTTTTCTGTAATTTGATTTATGAATGTGTTTTTCTCTTGCTCCATTTAGTAAAACAATTGAACTTTTATTATTATGAGCAAACCATGTTCCTCCAGCTTTTGGGTCTTTTGGAAAATAAATTTCTTGATTATTGATTAGATATTTAGTTGGAGGAATTGCTCTTTCTCTTAAAATACTTTCGTCTCTGTTGGATGTTATGCAATAACTATCTTTTAGAGGAAAAAAACTTACTGTACACATTGGTTTCTATATTCGATTGTAGATTTTGCAACACCAAAATTTTCACTTAACTGTATAGATGGATTTTTTAAAACAGCTACTTTTATTAATGCTTGATGATGAATACTATGTTCTAAATTGTAAAGTAATTCTCTTTCATAATTTGTTGAAATGCTATAAACTAATTTGTCAATACCTTGTTGAAGAATTAATTCTTTATTAGGTTTTTCGAGGTTGTTTACTATTGTTTTTATGCAATTTATAGCATATTCAACATCTGTTTGAATTGATAAATTTCTTTCTCTTTTGTCATAATTAATTATACCAATTTCATAATTATTAATCAATGATTGATACATTTCAATAATGTGTCTTGTGTGTTCACCAATAGTAGCATTACTTAATTCAGAATGACAAAATGTATAAGAGGAAGTGTCTAAATTAGTTAAAAGACTAATTATTTCACTGAAATTGTCTTTTATAGAAGATATAAGCATATAATTAATTTTGATTTTCTAAAATTAATGTTTTTTTTAATTAACTGATTTACCTTCAGGAATAAATTTGATTGAAACTGAATTGGTACAAAAACGTTTGCCGGTTGTTTCTTTAGGTCCATCATCAAATACATGACCTAAATGTCCATCACAATTGGCACACACAACTTCTGTTCTTGTCATACCAAAACTATAATCTTCGTTATATTTAACTGAACCTTCAACAGCTTTATCAAATGATGGCCAACCACAGTCTGATTCAAATTTCATTTCCGAAGAAAACAAAACATTGTTACAAGCCGCACAAACGTAATTTCCTTTTTCGAAATGATCCCAATATTCACCAGTAAATGCTCTTTCAGTCCCTTTTTCACGAAGAACGTTATATTGTTCAGCTGTTAATTTTTTCTTCCATTCTGCTTCGGTTTTAATAACAGTTGGTTTTGTTTCTTCTTTTTTTTGTGAGTAACACGATTGTAATGTTACTAATACTATTAATGCAATTAACTTTTTCATAGCTTAATTTTTTTCAAATTTACTTTTTATAAAATTAAATTGATGTTAGATTAATGACATCAATCTAGTTAAGTGTTTATCTCTAAATCTTTAATATAGTCTTCATATTCATAAAAAAATCGTTCAAAAGCATCCATTTTTTCATTAAAAAAATCAAAAATTTCAGGCCATGTATTTTTATTATTACTGCTTACATTCAATTTTTCTACCCAAATTCGACTTACGGCTTTTCCATTTTCTAAATACAAATTACGTTCAAAAATGGCATCAGGTAAATATTCGTCTAATAAAATATTTTTTAACGACTCAATCTTCTCATAATATATTATACGATTTTTTTCGTCTTTTGGTTCTATTTCTAATAAAACTTGTGCTTTTTTATTATCTATATAGAATTTAAACGCAACATCTTTTATTTTGGTATTGTATAATATCCATTTTCTTGGATGTTCTTCGGCAAATTTTACCCAAAACTCTCTTTTAATACGTTGTACTTCTTCTTTACTAAACATTTTTTATAAGAAATTTGTGTTGAAAATTAAAATTTCGATTATCTTTAAACTTACAATTAAAATAAATGTATGCTTTTCAGTGAATTTATCAAATATGTTCCAAAAATAGAGAAAGAAAAACTTCTTTCCACAGATGCTCATGCAAAAATGGCACCTTTGGAACGAATTTCTTTTTTAAAGGAAATCAACTACCTTGATAAAAAGCCAAAAAAAGCTGCTGTTTTAATGTTGTTTTATCCAAAAAATGAAATAACACATTTAGCTTTAATTGTAAGAAATACTTATCCGGGTGTACATTCTTCACAAATTGGTTTTCCTGGTGGAAAGGTTGAATTAGAAGATTTAGATTTGAGGCATACAGCTTTGCGCGAAACGCATGAGGAAGTTGGAGTTCATCCTGAAAAAGTAACTATAATTAAACCATTTAGTGAGATTTATATTCCACCTAGTAATTTTTTAGTGTATCCTTTTATGGGGATTTCTCACGAAGAATTGGAATTTATTCCTGATTTAGATGAAGTTAAACGTGTTTTGGAATTTCCATTATCATTGTTTTTAGATGACACAACTATTTCAAATGTTAAAATGACCACTTCTTATGCGACTGATATTGAAGTTCCTGCGTTTATGGTAGAAAAATATGTGGTTTGGGGAGCAACTGCCATGATGATGAGCGAGTTAAAGGAAAATATCAAAAATGCTATAATTTAAAAGGTTTTATTACATTTGTAGCCTTGAAAAAAATTTAAAAAATTATGGGTTTATTTAAAAGAAATCCTTTTGGACATATATTATTTTTAAAAAAATGGTTGATTAGATTCTTCGGTGCATTGACTCATAGAAGATATAGAGGTTTCAATGAAATGCAAATTGAGGGCTCTGAAATTATTAAAAATTTACCAGACACTAATGTTTTGTTTATCTCAAATCATCAAACCTATTTTGCTGATGTTGTTGCTATGTTTCATGTTTTTAATGCAAGTTTAAAAGGAAGAGAAGATAATATCAAAAATGTAGGATATCTTTGGAATCCAAAAATGAATATCTATTATGTAGCTGCAAAAGAAACTATGGAAGCTGGTTTATTACCAAAAATATTAGCTTATGCAGGAGCAATTACTGTTGAAAGAACTTGGAGAGCTGAAGGTAAAGATGTTAAAAGGGAAGTGAATCCAAATGATACAGAAAACATTAAGGTTGCTTTGCAAGATGGTTGGGTAATTACGTTTCCTCAAGGTACAACACGTTCATTTAAACCTGTGAGAAAAGGAACAGCCCATATTATTTTGCAACATAAACCTATAGTTGTTCCTGTTGTGATTGATGGTTTTAGAAGATCTTTTGACAGAAAAGGACTTCGTATTAAAAAGAAAGGAATTTTACAATCAATGGTTATCAAAGAACCTTTGAAAATTGATTATGAAAATGATACTGTAGAACAAGTTGTAGAAAAAATTGAATATGCAATTGAACAACATCCTTCTTTTTTGAAAGTAATTCCAGCAGAAGTTTTAGAAGAAGAAGCCAAATTAAATAAAGAGCGACTTTGGAGATATTAAAAAAAATCCCATCAAATTTTTGATGGGATTTTTTTATTTTACAGCTTCAACGGTATAGCCTTTTTTTCGTAGAAGTTTAATCACTCCTTTTTCACCAGCTAAATGTCCAGCTCCAACACCATAAAAAGTAGGTTGTTCTTTAGAAACTCTTTCAATAATTGGAATCCAATTTGCATTTCTATCATTTAACAAAACATCACTAAAATCTGACGAAATTTTATTATCCGATTCTTTCATTACATCTAGCATACCTTCAATATTTTGATCGTCATAAATAGCCATTAACTTTTTAAATTCTGCTTTACCTTCAACCATATTATCTTTTGCTGTTTTAATCAATTCCTCCACTTGAGTTTTATACGGAATTTTATCAAAAACGGCTAATTGATCTGAAATTTCTTCCAAACCATATACTTCTTCATTTTGTTCTTTAGAATTTTTTACTAATTCCATTTCAATAGATTGCATAGGACATTCTAAAAGTTTAGGTATAAACATAGAACTAATCATGAAAGGCTTGAATTTATCAACCATTTTAATAGAAACATTAACATTTGCTTTTAAAAAATCATCTACTAATTTCACTTCTTCTTCAGTCATTAATGACGACAATGTAACTCCATCTTTCATCATCATATCTTTCATCATGGATGTTTGCAAAGTTGGATCGTCCATATCAATTTCAAGATATAACTGCGAAGTTTCATCTAATGCTTTTTTGAGATTATCATCAAAATTAATTTCACAAACTGCGTGCATAGTTCCAAAAAGATAAGAAGGTTTTTCTAATCCATTTCCAGAAATCTTCCAAAGTAAACTTTTTTCTAAATCTTGTGCATTGACTACAAAACCAAATAAAATAGTAGCTATAGCAAAAATAATTCGTACCATAAATTTATATTTCTAATTTTTTTAATTCTTCGTAATTATTATTCAAGCGTTTTAATAAAATTCCATAAATAAGCTTATAAAAAAGCCAAATAAAGAATGCAAAAACTCCAATAAAAATTAATGTAATTAGCAATGAAATTACAATAAAAATAGTTGCCTTACCTTTTCTTTCGACTTCATTATAAATTTTTACTAATTCTGGATCAAAGTTAAACTGTACAAAAAACATAACTAAAGCAGTAAATATTGTATAAATAATTACAATCTTAATATAATTCTGAACCGTTTTTCGAGTGTTTAATATGTTTTTAATCAGGCTTTTAATAGATTGTGTAGTGTTTATTTTTTTATAATTTAAGTAAAAAAGCACTATAAAATACCCTAAAATACAATAACTAATTACTTCTAAAATCATCATTATATGATAAGTATCATAACCGTTAAACTTATTAATTTGCTCATTATTTCTCAACATGAGTGCTGCTAAAATCCACAACAAAAATTCGCCAATACTTATCAAAAAAATCCACTTCACAATAGAAGAAGATCGTTTATGAAGCATGCCATAAATTTCTTTTTCGGTTATTTGATTAAAAGAATTTTCTTTCTTCTTCCAATCTTTTTTTAATATCTCTAATTCATCCATAGTTACGGATTTAATATTTTTTTTAATTTTCCTTTTACCCTGTTCATTTTCACCCTTGCATTTACTTCACTAATTCCTAATGTTTCAGATATTTCAGCATAATTCTTATCTTCTAAATACAAAAAAACCAATGCTTTTTCAATGTCATTTAATTCGCCAACAGCACTATATAAAAGTTTCAACTGTTCTTCTTCCTCAAAATTATAGTCTTCTTGCTTAACTTTATGAAAAGTATTGTCAAACTCAATGGTGCTAATGGTTCGTTTCTTTTTTCTATAAAGTGTAATGGCAGTGTTTAAGCCTACTCGATAAGCCCAAGTTGTAAATTTAGAATCACCTCTAAACTTTGGAAAAGCTTTCCACAACTGAATGGTAATTTCCTGAAATAAATCCTTGTGCGAATCATCATCAGAAGTATATAACCTACAAATTTTGTGGATTATATTCTGATTTTCTTGTAATTGTTTTACAAAAATGTCTTCCGATTCTTGATTCATACCTGATAAGTATACTAAAAGTGAATGTTGTTACAAGTATAGTGAATATTTTGTTTAATCGTTTAATTGTTTAATCGTTGAGTTGTTTATTTATTATTTAGAAGTATCTAATAATCCAAAAATCTAAAAATCATTTTCTTATATTTGTATTCTAAAATTCATATTTCACAAATGAACATACCTCGTTCTAGTTTTCCAAGAATTGTTATTATAGGTGGTGGTTTTGCAGGAATTGCTTTAGCCAAAAAACTTCGAAATAAAAGTGTACAAGTTGTACTTTTAGATAAACACAATTATCACAATTTTCAACCATTAATGTATCAAGTTGCAACTGGTGGATTGGAACCCGATTCTATTGCTTATCCTATTCGAAAAGTCTTGCAAGAAAGCAACGATTTTTATTTTCGATTATCTGACGTAAAAGAGATTGATTCTAAAAATAACAAAGTTATTGCGGATATTGGAGAACTTAAATATGATTATTTAGTATTAGCTACAGGTTCTAAAACCAATTTTTTTGGAAACAAAGAAATGGAAGGCAATTGTATGGCCATGAAAACCATTCCTCAATCGCTAAACATTCGAAGTTTAATTCTCGAAAATTTTGAACAAGCTTTACTGACGAATGATATTGAAGAACGTCATAGTTTAATGAATTTTGTTTTAGTTGGTGGAGGACCAACAGGTGTTGAATTGGCTGGAGCTTTGGCTGAAATGAAAAAAGCTGTTTTACCCAAAGATTATCCTGATTTAGATGTTCGAAAAATGGAAATCAATCTGATACAAAGTGGTGACAGAATTTTGAATACCATGAGTGAGAATGCTTCTAAAAAAGCAGAGAAGTTTTTAATAGATCTGGGTGTTAGTGTATGGAAAAATGTTAGAGTAATGGGTTATGACGGAAGAATTATTACTACTAATTCTGATTTAACTTTTGATAGTGCAACGGTAATTTGGACTGCTGGAGTTCAAGGAGCTTTAGTAAACGGTTTGTCTGCTGAAAGTTTAGTGGAAAGAGCAGATAGAATTAAAGTTAATGAATTCAATCAAGTTGTAGGTTATGATAATATTTTTGCCATTGGTGATATAGCTTGTATGGTTTCAGAAGATTTTCCACAAGGACATCCTATGATGGCTCAACCAGCAATGCAACAAGGAAGACACTTGTCTGAAAATCTTATTAGTTTAGTTGCTAATAAACCTTTAAAACCATTTGTATATAAAGATAAAGGATCAATGGCAACAATTGGAAGAAACAAAGCTGTTGTAGATTTACCACATTATAAATTCAGCGGTGTTTTTGCCTGGTTTGTTTGGATGTTTGTGCATTTATTATCGTTAATTGGCTTTAAAAATAAAGCGGTTGTGTTTTTAAATTGGGTTTATAACTACATTCGTTTTGATAGAGAAGCTCGTTTGATTATTCGTCCGTATAAAAAGAAACAAGCCGTTAGTTTTACTAGTGATGAGATATAAGAAAGTTGGTAGTATTCAATTTTGAGTCTTTAGTATAACTGCTAACTAATTACTGAATACTGTCAACTTTCTCATACCCAATCAACAATCCTATAAACTTACTATAACTTTCTAAACCATCTTTTTGTTGGTTTGCTTTTAAGAAATTATCATAGAAATATTCAAAAAAAGTATTGATTGGAGTTTCGTATTTCTTCCAAAATATTTCATTTTCATCGAAGTTTTTTAGCACACCTTTGTTTAATTTTTCCATATAAAGTTTACTTTTTCCTTCCTCAATTTCTTCTAAATTTCTGAAACAATATCTTACAGCTGTTGTGTAAGCAGCATATTGAAAATAATCATCAGAATTATTTATGGAAGCTAAATATCCAATAAAATTACATTCACTTTCTGAACCAATTCCAGTTTGATGAGCCATTTCGTGACAGGTTGTAAAAGGTGTAGCGTATTTGGGTTTCAAATAATTAACTTGTGCTTCATTGGTAAATGGATTCAAATAACCACCAAAACCCATGTAACTTAAAGGCATACTAAATAAGGATTGTTTTATACTTTTGGTATGATAATCAAATTCTTTTACATCTTTTGGCAGCTTATGATAACCATTTTGAGCCATTTCAAAAATCTCTTTTTCAGAATATGGATTTATAACTGCAACAGAATCATTTGCGGTTATTCTGATTTGTAATTCATTGGATTTGGCAATCATTTTTTCAGTTAAAGCTTCCAAATCAGCTAATTCATACTCTTTGTTGATGTTTAATTTTTCGTGTAAAGGAATTCGATAGTAATTCATTCCCCATAAAAAATGAAAAAAGAAATAAAATATTGATAGAATACTTAAGAATTTCAAACCGTTAACTTTCCAATTTCTAAAAAATCCTTTTCTATTTATAAATATCCATTTAATGAAAAAGAAAATCAAAACACTGTACATTACATCTCCAAAAGAAAATGAAAGTCCACCAAACAAACTTCTCAATCCTTTTGAAAGAATTGGATAAAAACCTTTACTGTAATAGGCTTCAATAATTTCAGGAAAGAAAGCTAATATCTTGACAACAATAATTTGGACAATCAACAATAAAGGTAAAATGTATTTTTTTTGCACAGTTTTAATTTAAAATGTAAATATAACTACAAATCAATTCCTAAAGAAATTAAACTTTGTAACTTTGCATTTCGAAACTTACAAAAACATAAATATAATGAGCCAAGAAGTAAGAAACCTTGAACCTAAAGAACTTTGGAACAAATTTGCAGACTTAAATGCAGTGCCTAGACCTTCAAAAAAAGAAAAAAGAGTCATTGCATTTATGATGGATTTTGGTAAGAAACTAGGATTTGATACTATAAAAGATGAAGTGGGAAATGTAATCATCAAAAAACCAGCTTCTGCAGGAATGGAAAATAGAAAAACCATCGTAATGCAATCGCATTTGGATATGGTGCATCAAAAAAATAATGATACGGTTTTTGATTTCGACACACAAGGAATTGAAATGTATGTGGATGGAGATTGGGTTCGTGCAAACGGAACAACACTTGGAGCTGATAATGGGTTAGGAGTTGCCACAATTATGGCAGTATTAGAAAGTAAAACTATCAAACATCCAGCAATTGAAGCTTTGTTTACTATTGATGAAGAAACAGGTATGACTGGTGCAATGGGTTTACAAGGTGGCATGTTAGAAGGAGAAATTCTTTTAAACTTAGACACTGAAGAAGATGACGAAATTGACATAGGTTGTGCTGGTGGAGTAGATGTTACTGCAACGGCTGAATATGACGAAGAAGAAACTCCAGAAAACGCTGTTGGATATACAATCACGGTAAAAGGTTTAAAAGGTGGACATTCCGGAATGGATATTCATAAAGGATTAGGAAATGCCAACAAAATTATGAACCGTCTTTTGTTTAATGGTTTTGACGATTTTGGATTGCAAATTGCAACTATAAAAGGAGGAAGTTTGCGTAATGCTATTCCACGTGAAAGTGTTGCCCAAGTTATAATTGCTAATGTTTATGATGAAGCTTTTGTATTTGACATGCAAGACATCATCAACGAAATTAAAACGGAATTAAAAACAACAGAACCTAATTTAGAAGTTGTTATTGAGAAATCAGAAACTACACCAGCTAAAGTTATGCCTCCAATGGCTCAGTATTTTTTAGTTCGTGCTTTATACACAGCTCACAATGGAGTGTATAGAATGAGTGCTGATTTTGCTGATTTAGTTGAAACTTCAAATAATATTGCTAAAGTTACAGTTGGTGATGGAAAATTAAGCGTACAATGTTTAACACGTTCTTCTGTAGAAACAGCTAAGTTTGATTTAGCGAATTCATTACGTTCAGCCTTTGAATTAATGGGTTGTGAAGTGGAATTTTCTGGAAGTTATCCTGGTTGGACACCAAACGCTAATTCTGAAATATTAGATGTTTTGAGTTCAATTTATGAAAAACAAAATGGTAAGAAAGCAGACGTAGTAGCTTGTCACGCTGGATTAGAATGTGGAATTTTAGGAACCAATTATCCTGATATGGATATGATTTCATTTGGCCCAACCATCAAAGGAGCTCATAGTCCAGATGAAAGAGCTAGTATTTCTTCCGTTCAAAAATATTGGAAATTTGTGTTGGAAGTTTTAGAGAATATTCCTGAAAGGAAATAGAGTAAAGAATATAGAAAATAGAAAATAGAAAACCTCGTTATAATAACGAGGTTTTTTTAATTTAAAAAATTTGTCTTTGCGAGACTATATTTTATTGATGATAAGCTTGATTGTGAGCTAACAGTGTTCCACACGATTTGCATGGTTCTGCAGTTCCTGATCCACCAGCACAGCCTTTACCGCAGGTATAATGCCAAACTCCAGCTGCATTTTGAGCAGGTTCAGCTTGTTGAGTTGGAG
>NZ_CAWUIC010000028.1:0-10880 GCF_963922255.1 uncultured Flavobacterium sp.
TATTTTACTTATATTCACTGCGTTTTGTTCATATTTTTACTATAGTATTGAAATATAATTAGTTGAAATTTTATTTAAAAAATAATGTTCATATAATGTGTTCATTATAAATTATGCAGCAAATAATTAGAAAAAATGTAAGTGAAAATTAATTTTTTGTTAATAATAAATTAGAGTTTAGTTACAGAAAATGGAAAATAAACTTACTCTATTCGGCATTTAAGTCAAAGATGTTCTGAGTTATCGAAAAAATAATAAACAAAAACTATTATGAATTAACTTCTACCGCTTACTTATGTAATTATATTTTATAACACTTTATAATAAAAAAAACATACTTATATTAATATTATTAATATGTTTAAAGTATTTTTGTTTTATAATATATTAATTGTCTAGTAAAAAGAATAATTATGATGAATGATTTAACTGTCATTAAAGAGGAATTATTAAAATTATTATCAAAATCGCCACCAGATTTTGATAGGATATTAGTGTTATCTAATGAATTGGTTAAGCTTGATCCAAATTATCAAAGATTTTTTGTTGATGCTAAAACTTTAATTCATTTAGGAAGAGATAGCATAAAAGACCATTCGACAGCTTTATTAGAGTTAGTTAAAAATAGTTACGATGCTGATGCAAAAAATGTAGAGATTGAAATACATTCTATTGATTCTGATTTGATTCGTATAGCAGATAATGGTTTTGGAATGACTGAAAACGAACTTAAAAATAATTGGTTAAGAGTTGGATTTTCTGAAAAAAGAGTTTCAAAAAAAAGCGTTTTAGGTAGAAGGAAAACAGGAGAGAAAGGAATAGGTAGAATATCCACAGATAGATTAGGTTCTTATTTAATTATTAAAACTAAATCTAAAGATGATAAATTAATTGGTTTAAAGTTAAATTGGGATGATTTTGATGTAGAAGGAAAAAGCGTTTCTGATATTAAAGTTCAAATATTTGAACCGGATTCAATCGAATTACCAAAATTAAATGGAGAAAAATCTAAAACAGGAACTGAAATTTTAATTTCAAAACAAAGGCAGCCTTGGAGTAAAAATAATATTGAGAATTTATATCAAGAACTAGCGGCATTAACTCCTCCTTTTGATAACGTTGAAGATTTTAAAATCTCATTAGTGAATGATATTCAACCAACTATATCTGAAGAAATAAATACAGATTTTTTAAAAGCAGCTGAAATAGAAATTGAAGCTTATTACGATGGTAAGGGATCAGAAATTGTATACACATATTGGGATAAATACAGAAAAAAAGAATCCATAGAAAAAATAAATTGGCAAAATTTAATTTTAAAAACTAATTTAAATAACAGTAATAATATTTCAAGTAAACTTAGATGCGGTCCTGTGACTTTAAAATTGTATTTCTTTCTTAGAGAAGGTGCATCAGTAAAAGATTTTGACTTTAATCTAACATCATTAAGAGAATTTTTAGATAATAATGCTGGAATAAAAATATATAGAGACAGAATTGTTGTAAAACCCTATGGATTTCCAACTTCTCAATTTGGTTATGATTGGCTAGAGCTTGCTGATAGGAAAGCTCAAGATCCTGCTGGAATAAGTAGAACTGAAAATTATAGAGTAACTCCAAATCAATTAGTAGGTGGAGTATTTATCACAAGAGATTCTAATGTTGAATTATCTGACAGTGCTGCTAGAGAAGGTTTAGTTGAGTCTGAAGCTTTTTATGACTTACGAAGTTTAACTTTAGGGTCTATAAATATGCTTGAATCATATAGAACTAAACTAATACCACAAATAAAAAAATCAAAAAGTGAAACAAAGTCTTCTGAAAACAAGACCGATAGATTAATTAAGGAATTATCAAAAATTGAACAGGATTTAGATGATATTAACGAAGAAATTCAAAGTAGCACTGATATTGACTCCAACACAAAAGAAAAGGTTCAAAAGAATATTACAAATCTTAGCAAGACAACAACTAAAATTGAAAAGACAATTAATGATTTATTAAATTGGAACAGAACACTCAGTGGACTTGCTACAATTGGAATTTCATCAGCAGTTTTTGGTCATGAAACAGAAGGCTCAATTTCTCAATTCAAAAGTTCAGTTACTACAGCTAAACTTTTATTAAAAAAGAAAGAACCAAGTTTATCTGATGCGATTAATGAATTAGATAAAGCAACAAAATATTCAAATAGGGTAGCAGCATGGGGTGCATATGCATTAACTAGAGTACAAAGAGAAAAAAGAAATAAGAAGCATATTAACTTAAGAAACACAATTGAAACGGTCATTAATGAACTTGAGCCTGTATATAGTGCTGCCTCTATAAAAATAGATTTTATAGCAGAGAATATGTACTCTCATACCTATCAAATGGATATTGAAACAATACTAATAAACCTTTTAACAAATTCATATACTGCAGCCACACAAAAATCTGGTCATAGAAAAATAATAATAACACTTGCTTTAAATGATAGAAAAATAACAAAAAAAATAACAAAAAACGGTTATTTAATAACGGTTTCTGATTCAGGTCATGGTGTTTCTTCTGAATTTAGTCATAGAGTTTTTGAACCTTTGTTTTCAACTAAAATAAACCCTCTACAAGGAAGTAAAAGTATTGGCACTGGTCTAGGACTAACAGTTGTAAATTCAATTGTTAAGGATTTAAAAGGGGAAGTTACCTTTGATATTGATCCTGTTTTGAAAGGTGCTCGTTTTAAAGTTTGGTTACCATTAGAAAAAAATTAAATTATGCATAATATTGGAATAATTGACGATAATAAAGATCAAAGAGAAACTTTAAGATTAGCTCTTGGTGTTTATTTAGAACAAAGGGATTCTTCTCTAGGAGTGATCGATATTTATCCTTTTGAAACAGATGACTTTAGTGAGTATTTTTCTTGGATAGATGAAAATAAAATTGTTTGTTTGATTTTTGACGAAAGAATGCATAATGATTCTGAAAATGAAAAAGGACCTGTAGGTTATAGAGGTAATGAATTAGTTGTTCATGTTCGTAATAGGTATAAGGATATTCCAATTTATGTAATTACTTCTCACAAAGAAGATGAAGACCTACAAATTAAATTCAGTCAATTTGAAGACATCATAGATAGGCAACAATTTACAAATGAGGGAGAAAAATATGTTGATAGATTCATTCGAGCAACTCAAAGATATCTTGATGAAAATATTTTAGAGTTAGAAGAATATCAAAAACTAGCTGAATCTATAGCAATTGGAAATTGTTCTGAAGACGATCAAATTAAATTTAATGCGCTAAGAGTTAAATTGAATCTGCCTGTTGATATAAATCTTGGAGATAGAAAAGATTGGCTTAATCAGTATGAAGAAAATATTAATGAGTTATTAGCTTTTAAAAATAATTTAGAAGAAAAATTGAAGAAAAATTGAATTGGAAAATAATTATTAAAGACAAGAAAAATCAACCTCAAACGGGTTCATATCCAGATTGGAAAGAACAGATAGCTGAGGAATGTTATTTTCAATGTATATATTGCTCTATTCACGAAGCACAATTTGGCGGAATTGATCATTATCATATTGAACATTATAAACCAAAATCAATAGAGAGATTTAAAAATCTAGAAAATGATATTACAAATTTATTTTATTCTTGTCCAATCTGTAATAGATTTAAAAGTAATGATTGGCCAAATGACGAACATGATTTAAATATTATATGCTACCCAAATCCAACTATACATGATTATAATAACATTTTTAAATTAAACATAAATACATTTAAAATTGAAGGTTTATACTTAAGTTCAAAATATATAGTTGAAAGATTATATTTAAATAGGCCTCAACTTATTTATGAAAGAAGAGAAACCCTACTTCAAGAAAAGCATACTAACTTAAGAAACGAAATAGAGGAGTTATTATCTAAAATTGATGATAATGATACTTTAAGGAGTGCTTATACATTAGTAAATAAATCTTTAGATCATTTAAAGAAAAGGAGTGAGATTAGACCATATAAATTATCAGAAATACGAAAATGAATAAAAAAATATTAGGTTCATATTATACTCCACAAAATTTAGCAAAATTTGTAACTAACTATTGTGCCAATCAAATTAATAAGAAAGAATTTTCTATATTAGAACCAAGTGTTGGTGACGGAAATTTTGTAGAATCAATTAATAATTATTACAATAATAATGTAATAAAAAAGATTAATCTAACAATAGTTGAAAAAGAAAATGAAGAACTTATAAAAGCAAAAAAAAAGAATATTAATAAAAATATAGTATTAAAGTCAATTAATGATGATTATTTAAATTTTCATTTTAATAACAAGAAAAAGTTTAATTTAATAATTGGAAACCCACCTTATGTAAAAAGTAATTTACTAAAAGATGAACAGAAAGACTTAATAAAAAGAATTCATAATGAATTAAATTTGTCTAATAAAAAAACCAATAATATTTGGACTGCTTTTTTGGTTAGCTCAATAATAAAATTAGAGCAAGACGGTATTTTAGCATTTATACTCCCATTAGAGCTACTACAAGTTAAATTTACTGAGGAATTAAGAGAACTTTTAAAAAAATCTTTTGAAAGGTTAGAAATTTTTATGTTTAATGAATTACAATTTTTAGAATGTAAAGGTCAAGATACTGTTTTGTTAATTGGGTATAAAAAGCATAAAGTTTCAGGAACTTTTTATACTACAATTAAATCTATGGAAGAGTTATTAAATAATGAATTTATACTTTATAGAAATAAAAGTGTTTCAGAGTCAAATAAAAAATGGACACATCATTTTATCTCTTCTGATGAATATGTTTTTTTAGAAAAATTAAAAAAGGATTTAAAACCTATATCAGAATATGTTAATAACAAAGCGGGTATTGTTACTGCAGCTAATAATTATTTTATTGTTAATGAAGAAACTTTAGAAAAATTTTCATTGAACTCATTCTCAAAACCAATTGTTCAAAAAGGCGTTTTTGTAAATGGATCAGTAAGTTTTAATAAAGATGATTATGATAAATTAATATATGATAAAAAGCCAGCTTTCCTTTTAGATTTTAATAAAATAGATGCTTCAAAAATTCCAAATAATGTAAAAGAATATTTAATTAAAGGTGAAGAAGAAGGGCTTCAAGAAAGATTTAAATGTAAACAAAGAATTCATTGGTATAAAGTTCCAAATATAGCTACTCAATCAAAAGCTTTTTTTTTCAAAAGAGCTCATGAATATCCAAAATTATTAAAAAATGAAGCTAATGTTTTTGTAACAGATAGTGCATATAATATTGAAATAAAAGATAATTATAGAATTGATGACTTTATATTTTCTTTTTATAATTCTTTAACATTAACTTTTTCGGAACTAGAAGGAAGATATTATGGAGGCGGAGTATTAGAGTTAACTCCTAATGAATTTAGAGTTTTGCCATTACCATATAATTCAATTGATAATTTTAACAATTATAAAAAAATATTTAAAAGTAAAAAAAATATTAGTGAATTATTAAGTCATTATAATCATCAGATACTTAATTCTAGTTTAAATTTATCTAATGAAGAAATAAATAAAATTGAATTAATAAGAAATAAACTAATAAACAAGAGACAAAAAAAGGATATATAAAATAATATTTAGTATAAAACTTTTCATTTAAAATCATTTATCCCTTATTTTAGGGATAATAAAAAGTGTGCATAAAAATCGTTTAAAGTATTTAAATACAAACAAATACATAAAATTAAAAATGTATCCCAATAATAAGACTCAATTAATTAAATATTTCTAATTGGCTTCATCAGTTCATCTATATCATAACCTTTTGCTTGAGCTCCATTAATAATCATTGCGATTTTTTCTATTAAATTATCTCTTTGAGATTCAAGCTCATTTATTTTGTCTTTTAATATTTTGTTTTGGTCAATAACAGTATTTCTTTTCTTTTTTTTGTTCAAATCTAATCCCTCTTTATCTAATTGAATCTTTCTGGCTTCTTCAATTAATAACGCTCTTGAAGGTATAGACAATGTACCTCTACTTGCTAATTTAAGTCTTCTTTGTAAAGTAGATCTTGAAATCGGAGCAAGCTTATATCCTAATTCAATCATATCTTCAAGTTCTTTTCTTAGTTGAATATCAAGTTTTTCTCCTCTCAAATTTTTCATTATTAAACTGATTTATTTCTTCTTTTATTTATTGATTCTGTCACTTCTGCACCTTCAGGAAATAATTGAATAGGAGTAGAAGAGGGGATAGTAATCAATGCTTTTTCAAGATTACTTATTTTTAATTTTAAATCACTTTCCCAAATTGATTTATCTTCATCATTTTCAGATTCATGCAATATTTTTTTCAACACTTTTTTACTACTATCTAGTTGTTCTTTTATTCGTTCAGTTTCACCTGGTGTATTTGTTCTATGTAAATGTGAACAGCCATTCCAACATTGAAGGTGTTTTTGACAAGGTGATTGACTAAAATCATGAGTACATCCACCAAATGGAGTTAAATGTATAGCTAGCCCATGAGTTCCTAAAAAATCCTCAGCACTTTCAAGACCCTCTTCTTGTTTAATTAAATGATAAGTATCTGTTATTTCTCCAAATATTGTTTGCTCACGAATTCCTTTTTTAAGAAAAAGAACTTTATCATTTAAAGAATTAAAACTTAAAAAATCCTGATGTAATGAAAGTTTTTCTTTAATACTAGTATGCTGATATGCTTTGTTTTGGGTTAAATTCTGTCTACCTAAAGCTAATGCTTGTTGAACATTGCTCATTCCAGAAAGCTCATAAATAGTATTTCTCCAATGTCTTGGCTGATGACTAGTGAATTTTATTTTAGAACCATCAGCTTCAGTTAATTTTCTTCTTTCGAAAATAGATTCAATTCCTCTAATATTACCTAATGCTTCATTAATTTCTTTAAATTTGACAATTCCTGGATATATTTTGAGAATATTCGATTTTCTTCTAAACCTGAAAGCCCCTTCAAATCGAATTGATAAAATCTCACTTGTTTTAAGAATTGTTTTTATAGAATTATTTCTATTCTCTTGTAAAATATTATGGCTAGGAAGCTCTTTTAAAAGCGTATTCTTAATATCATCTAATTTATATATCTGTGGATATCCCATTCTATTTGAACTGATCCTAGTTCTGTTTTCAATATCTTTTCTGATAGGTAATAGTCCTTTATTTTTTAAATATCCTCTTAAATAGAAAATATAGTTAAAACTCAAATATTTAATTAAATCTATTTCTGAAATTTCATTTTTCTCATTTTTATAATTTAAAACTTCTCCAATATTATTTTCTTGCCATTTTGCTACTTCACGAACTTCTATTGTTAACTTCTTTAATCTTTCAATAGCTCTTTTTGCCATTGGAATATCTTGATTTGCTAACCAATGGACTCTAGTTTTGAATTTTTTTTCAGCATAATATCTTATTCCATAGTTAATTATGTAATCTCCATTTGCATCTTTTTCTTTTCTACCTATAGAATCAACCACGGCTTTTTCTACCCAACAATCGTATGGGATATGAGTTATCTCATTAACTCTTTGACCAGTGACAATTAATAGATCAATAGTTCTTAATAATATTTCTTCATTATCATCAATAGGATTATTTGAACATTCTGCATATGCAGCTAAACTCTCAAATGAAGGAAGCTTTTCATTCCCTTCGGGTTCATTAAAATCTATATTTTTTTTTGAGTTATATTTATAATATATATTTCCAGACTTAAAACCATGTTTAAATAAAATCTTTTTGGATGATAAGTTTTTCTTATCAATAACATCTGCAATTATTTGCAAATTTGTTGCAGCATCAAATATATTCTTATATTGAATTATTTTTAAAAAGGTTATGGTTTCTTCAAAATGCCACCTTGTAAGTTGCATAACATTATTTTCTTTTCTTTGAAACATTACTATAAACAATCTTCTACATTCAATAATATAATTTCTAGCTGCAATATAGCCACAACCTTTAGTTCTAACTAAATATATAACTAATGCTTTAACAAAATCAGAGTATTCTGAAGGTAAGTTTCCTTTTGGCGGTAATTCAACATCACTAGGTATTTTCTTTGTTCTTATACTAAAATTTATAAATCTAAAAACTTTTTCATGACTTCTGTTTGGTAACCAATCATTTACATTCCATGTAGAATCTTCCCATGAATTTGGTATTTGTAAAGACTTGAAAATTTCTTTTTCTTGATCTATAAATTTTCGTAAATTTTCTTTAATCATTTAAATCTTTTATTTTATTTAATACAGCTTTTACAGATAATATTGTCTGATTTAATTGGGTTATAGGTCTATTAAATTCTATATCATTGCTTTTTTCTGAAATGTCAATGAAATATTGTGCTTGCTTCTCTAAATTTTCAATAACTTCAATATGATTTCCGTCCTTAAATGGATGAAATTTAATACATGTATAACAAGAATAAACAGGATTTTTGGGACAATTTGTTTTGATATCCAAACCACAAGAACCAATGCCACCAATATATTGATTGTTTATCATTCCTTTAACATGAGTAGAGGTTGGAGATTCATTTTTATAAATAATTTTACCTGTATTCATCATTTTTATTAAAGATGAATAATTCTCATTTTTTGCTAATGCTATTGACTTAATTTCAGCTATTTTAGGAGTAGCTGCAATATAAGCTCTTGCCGGATAAGTAGAATTATGCCCAAGTATTTCTGCTATAATTTCAGCAGATGCACCTTGATCAGCAAGTGATTGAGCTAAATTATGTCTTAAATCTGTTGCAGATTTCTTTTTAATACCTAATTTTTGAAGTTCTTTAATGATTATATCTGTAAACATTGCAGTGGACAATCTTTTATCATCATCAAAAGAGAATAGGGGAGAATCTTCTTTAAAAATATCCTTTCTTAAAGTTAGCATTAGTTTTATTTTATTTGCTAATTCTTTACTTATTGCCCTTTGTCTTCTTTCTATGGATTTAGTATTTCTTTTTTTTGACATAGGGAGATTTAAAGAAGCGTATACTGTTTCTAAATTCTTCATAAATTTAAAATCCTCTATATTCAATAGATAAAATTGAGATGGGCGAGGAGCTAGTTCATAAGCTAAATGCAAAATTATATTGTTTATTAAAAGGCTATAGTCAGTTATTTTTTTACTTTGATATAATTTATCAATAAGCTTTTTTTTATCTGTTTCTTCAAAATATACTTGATTTAAAAAGACTTTTTCATAGGGGACATTGGGTTTAATTTTATATTCATTAATCATTAAAAATATATCTTCTGTAAAACCTTCAAATTCATTAATAAGACAGAACTCATAAAATTTTCTTAATGAATACAAAATACTTCTAACCATTATTGAATTTAATATTAAAATGATTTTATTCGTTTTATGTAGTTCAGAAAATTTATATTTTGATAAAAATTTTAAAAACCTTATTTCACCATATCCAATTGAATAAATTGAAAGTTTGGTGAATCGATAAATGATAAAAAGCTTTAATATTTTAGTTGAATCTGGACTAAATTGTAAAGAATTCCAGTTAATAATGAATTTTTTACCACCTGCAAACCAAATCCATATTTGATTAGAGGTAGTTATTGTCTGTTCATCTTTTATTTTATCATTAATATTGAAAATTATTGGTAAATTAATCATCATTTAACCTTTTTAAATTATGTGCATTAGCTATTTTTTGAAAATATTTTTTTGTGTATAAAATTGGCATTGATGAATTATTAGTCCAACCACATAATAATCTCAACTCATCTTTTGCTCTTTCTGTTTCTAAACCTCTAAATTCGATTAAATACATAATCATATTTTCTGCAAAGTTATGTCTAGCCATATGGGGTGTAATTTTATAATTAATTTTAATAGAAACTTCATTGAAAATTTTTTGAATCATACTTTTTGAAATTGGGTTACCATTGATATTAGTAAATAAGAAAGTATGTTTTTTAGTCTTATTTCGATAATATTTTATAAACAATTCGTAGATTAAATAAGTGTTTTTACTAATTGAAATAAAACGCTGACTATTGAAGTTTTTTAATGATGGAATATCCCATCTTTTATCTTCATTATTATTTTGGTGATATTTTATCTGCAAGTAAAACTTATTTTCATGTCTATAAACATCTTTAATTCTTAATCTTAACAATTCACCAATTCTTATTCCAGTTTCAAATAGTAATAGAAATATCAAATTATTTCTTGTTTTTAAATTGTTTTTAAAAAAATTAGATTTTGATTTATAATTAATTATTGAAAATAGTTCTTCAATAATTTTTTGGGGAATAGAATTATATGAATTTGATTTATTTTTTATTTCAGTGATCTGAAGATTAAAAATCCTTTGAATTTTAATATAATCTGTATTAATATCATTTGAATATAAATCTGATAATCGTAATAAAATTATTTTAATATTACTTAAATGTAAATTAATTGAACTTTGTGAATTTATATGTACTATTAGCCATGACGAAAAATTAATTATATCTTTAATTATTAAATCAATTTGTTTATTGTAAATGATTTTATCTAATTCTTGGTTGTAGTTTTCATTTAAGTATTTCTGGAAATAAATATATGTTGTCGCATATGAGTATTTAGTTTTAAAAGATTTTCTTTTAAAAAACAATATTGTGATTTTAAGAAATATATAATCCGGTATATTATTATTATAAACTAAAGGATAACATTCTTCTTTATTTATTTTTATTTTAAGTATTTTCATAAATTGCATGATTACTCATGCAATTTAAACTGTTTATTTATTATTAACAAAAGGGAAAGAGTATAATATTTATAATATGAACATTATTTACAGTACTTCTTATTTTACATAAT
>NZ_CAWUIC010000029.1:0-10403 GCF_963922255.1 uncultured Flavobacterium sp.
ACCGTCAGTTCGAGTGGTTTTTAGGAATGAAAACGCTAGTTTTCGTTGCTAAAAATTGTATCGAGAACCGTTGTTATGAAAATGATTTTCAAATTTTTTAGGATCACAGATTCTAAAAATACTTTGCGACCTTTGCGGAAAACTTTGCGTTCCTTGCGGTTAAATTGTAACACAAAGTAGCACAAAGGTTAGCACAAAGTATCACTAAGTTTTTTGGAACACGGATTTTAGAAATCTATTATAATCTTTAAAATCTATAAGTTCTATTTACCGTCAGTTCGAGTGGTTTTTAGGAATGAAAACGCTAGTTTTCGTTGCTAAAAATTGTATCGAGAACCGTTGTTATGAAAATGATTTACAAATTTTTTAGGATCACAGATTCTAAAAATACTTTGCGACCTTTGCGTAAAACTTTGCGTTCCTTGCGGTTAAGTTATAGCACAAAGTTTTTTTGGACCACGGATTAAACGGATTTTCACGGATTTTTTTAGGAACACAGATTTGAGAAATTTTTTGTAATCTTTATAATCTTTGCGAAAAACTTAGCGTTCTTTGCGGTTAAGTTTTAGCACAATGTTTCTCGAAGTTTTTTTTAGGTATACAGATTAGAGAAATCTTTATTTAATCTTTTTAATTTAAAACTAACAACTCCTAACTCTAATCTCCTAACTCCAATTTCCTGGCTCACACTCATAATTTTATGAACTTTAAATCATCGACGATTGACACTTAATCTAAAAATAACCTCAATTAATAAAAATAAAGTTTATTTTTGCAAATTAACGTAATTCAAATTGTTACTTTCATAAAATGAAGCACATACTTATCACAGGAGGAGCAGGTTTTATTGGCTCACATGTAGTTAGAAGATTTGTAAATCAATACCCTAATTATCATATTTTTAATTTAGATGCCTTAACCTATGCAGGGAATCTTGAAAATATTAAAGATATTGAAAATCAACCCAATTATACTTTTGTTAAAGGCGATATTTTGGATGAAGCTTTTTTGGAAGGCTTATTTGCCAAATATCAATTTGATGGCGTTATCCATTTAGCTGCAGAATCGCATGTGGATCGTTCTATTACAGACCCGTTAGCCTTTGTGAAAACGAATGTTATAGGTACGATGAATTTATTGAACGTAGCAAAAAAACATTGGAACGGTAATTTTGAAGGCAAACGCTTTTACCATATTTCAACGGATGAGGTTTATGGCACACTGGGCGAAACAGGTTTGTTTACGGAAACTACTGCTTACGACCCTAATTCTCCTTATTCAGCTTCTAAAGCAGCTTCTGATCATTTTGTAAGAGCTTATGGCGAAACCTATGGCTTGCCTTATGTGATTACCAATTGTTCCAACAATTATGGACCTAACCACTTTCCAGAAAAATTAATACCTTTATTTATTAATAATATCATAGAGCAAAAACCATTACCCGTTTATGGGGATGGAAAATATACCCGTGACTGGTTGTTTGTGGAAGACCATGCCGTAGCGATTGATTTAGTATTTCATGAAGGAAAAAATCACGAAACCTACAACATAGGAGGTTTTAACGAATGGCAAAATATAGATTTGGTAAAACTGTTGTGTAAACAAATGGATGCCAAATTAGGACGAGAAGTTGGGGAGTCTGAACAATTAATCACTTACGTAAAAGACCGACCAGGACATGATTTGCGTTATGCTATAGATGCCTCAAAAATCAACAAAGAATTAGGATGGAAACCTTCTGTAACGTTTGAACAAGGTTTAGCCAAAACCATAGATTGGTACTTGGCCAATGAGGCATGGTTGAAAAATGTAACTTCTGGTGAGTATCAGAAGTATTATGAGGGACAATATAAATAATGTATTTAGCATAACTTAAATAATATGTTTAAGGCAGCATTTTGGAGTTCATTTGATAAGGTTGTATATCAGGCATTAAATTTTATTTTAGCCATTATAATTGCTATCTATTTAGGTCCAAAAGAGCTAGGGGCGATTGCAATAATCAATGGATATGTATACTTGTTGAATATATTTGTTGATAGTGGTTTAACAATTTCGATTATAAGAAATAATAAAATCACTAATAAAGAAATTTCTTCAATTTTCATTTTTAATTTATCTGTAAGCATTCTTTTTGTTATAATTACACTTTTATCATCATCATTAATTGAAAGTTTTCTGAATGTCAAAAATTTAGCATATTACTTAAACCTTTCTTCATTAATTTTACTATTTAATTCTTTTTCATTTGTCAGGTATGCTAAGCTTGAACAAAACATGGAATTTAAAAAAGTGACTTTTGCAAATGTATTTTCAATATTTTTATCCGGATTAATATGTTGGATTATGCTTTATCTTGATTATGGTATTTTCTCTGTTGTTATATTTGGAATATCATCTTCTTTGATAAGAAATTTAATTTATTTTTTTATTACTCCTAGATTCAAATTAGAGAGATTTAAATACTTAGATTTACAACCTCATTTAAAATTCGGAAAGAATTTATTATTTTCAAGTAGTGTAGAAGCTATATATAATAATGGATTTCCTATATTAATAACAAAATTGTTTACAGGTTATAGTGCTGGAATTTTTTTTCAATCAAAAAGGTTAATTGATGGACCTGTTAATTTAATTTCAACATCTAGTAGGCGATTGTTTTTACCAATTGCTTCGAGGTATGGTAATGACATAAAAGAAACAAATAAATTTTTGATTGATATATTAAAATTAGTCAATTATATACTGATTTTTATGGTAGCACTACTTTTTATAAATGCAGAATATATAATTGTTAGTGTAATGGGAGAAAAATGGATTGAATCAGTGTTAATTCTAAAAATTTTAATTTTTGGAATGATATTCTACACTCCTTTTTTCCTGTGCTTAGATGTTTTTAAAATTACTGGAGATTCTTCAACTTATTCAAAAGCTATACTCATTAGTAGGATATTTTCAATTATATTAATTTTGTTTTCTTCAATATTTGGTTTTTTAAGCCTTGTTATTTTCTTTTCTTTTTCACAATTATTAATGTTTCTTTATTCTGTTTATTTAGTAAATCAAAAGTATGAATATTCAATTAAAGAAATTTTGGAGACAGTAGTTCCCTATATAATTATAATGGTTTTAGGATTAGTTGTTGTAAATTTTATTAAATTTGGAATTAATCCAATTTCTGTTTTACTAGCCAAGTCAATTGTATTTTTAATATTGTATATAATTTCTACAATTTTTATATTAAAATACAATCCATTATTATCATTATATAAACAAATAAGAAAATGAAAGTAAAATTATTATATATAACAAATATCCCCGCTTTATACAGGCAAAAAAGATTTAATACTATGGCAAGAATTTTTCCAGAGTATGGAATAGATTTTGAAGTGCTTTATATGGCAAAAATTGAACCAGACAGAAAATGGATAATACCTTCTGATTCATATAAATACGCTCATACTTTTTACAAAGGAATTCATCCAACTATTGGCAATTTTTATGCCCATTTCAATCCTGGTTTATTATTAAGATTATTGAAAAAAGATTATAATATAGCAGTTGTGGGTGGTATGGCCAGTCCAACCCATTGGCTAGCTCCATTTTTTATAAATGGAAACAAAAAGCAAATTATGTCTGTTGAGTCTAATTTGCATTCTGTTGAAAGGACAAAAGGAATTGGAGCATGGATTAAAAAAAAATTACTAAAAAAAGCAACTGCTTATCAAGTAACAGGTAATCCTCAGATTGAATATATAAAATTCTTTAATCCACAAGCATCAAGTAAAACGTTTATTTATATGCCTAATTTAATAGACGAGGACGTTTTTGTACATCAAATCAAAAAATTAAAGGATTATAAAGAAGATTTAAGGCAAAAATTTAATGTAAATAGTGAAACTCAAATGTGGGTGTTACCTGCAAGACTAATAGAAATTAAAGGAATTATACCATTTATAAATCTTTTAGAAGGAATAGAAAATGTAAAGCTATTTTTGCTAGGAGATGGGGAACAATCAAAAGAAATAGATACTATTATCTTAGAAAAAAATCTTCCAGTTATAAAAGTAGGATTTGTACAACAGGAAAAAGTTCTTGAATATTATGCAGCAGCAGATTTATTTGTACTGCCTAGCTTAAAAGATCCATCACCATTATCTCCAATTGAGGCTAGTGCAGCTGGATTACCAATTTTAGTTTCGTCAAGAATAGGTAATTTAGAAGATGTATTGGAAGAGAATACTAATGGATGGTATTATGATCCAATTGATGAAATAAAAAAAGGAAAAGAGTTAGTGAAGTACATCTCAAAAATGGAAAGAAAAGAACTTCAAAATTTAGGACAGGAATCGTACAAAAGATATGATAATAGGTTTAATACAGAAAAATGTATACACGAGTATGCTAAACAAATTAAAATGCTTTTTTCTCAATAATGAATAAACTTATAAAAATAGTACTATTAATTTTGTTTTCATTAATAATCGTTATGTTGGACGATTTTTACATGATAGGTACATTCTATTTTTATTCTTTATTAGGTTTTTTAATTTTTGACGTTATTAAACAGAAAAAAATAATACTAATTCATATATGGTGTCTAGGTTTTATATATATTATTCTTTCTGAAGTGTTTTTAATCTTTGGAGAAACCTCAAATCTTTATGCTCTCAACGCACTTAAATATTTAATTATTGCAAACAATTTCTTATTAATAGGATATTATTCGAATACAAATATTAAGAATAACATCATAAAAACAAAAAAATTTACTTATAACGCTAAAAAAGGAGGAGCCTTTTTATTGATTGCGTCTATATTATTTTATGTTGCAATGACTTGGCAAGAAGCTATTAGATCTTTTGCTATGGGAAGAGAAGTTGATACCGATGGAGAAAGTTTTGTGATTGGTTCTGTAGTAAATGCTATGGGTTTTTTATTACCTTCTGTAACTCTTTTTTATTTTTATCATATTAAGAAGAAATCTTTATTAATACCATTTTTATTTTCCACTCCTGTTTTTCTAATACTCTTTATGAGCGGATCAAGATTTCCTTTATTATTTTCCTTCTTGGGATTTTTCATAACTTATCAAAATTTAAATACAGCCAAAATTTCTGTAAAGAAAATTTTTTTAATGAGTTCTGCAGTGATAATACTTTTAAGTGCATCACTAGCTATGAAGGAATTTAGATCGGGAATTAAATTAAATAATAATTATATAGAATCAGATTCAAATTATAAAGACTTTCCAACCTATGTTTCACAATACTTAAGTAATGAAGGGGTTATTGATATGACTTCATTAATGATGAGACATTTTGAGTCACATGAACATTTATACGGAAAATCATCAAGTTTTTTACTATATTTTTGGGTTCCAAGAGAATTATGGAACGACAAGCCAACCATGTTAGGACATTGGTTTGTTAGGGAATATAGATCTGGATTTGTGAGTGGTCATAGTTCTTCATTCGGCTTTACTGGAGACTTATTTGCAGATTTTGGATATTTCTCAATAATTTTAATATTTCTAATTGGAAGACTTTTAAGAAACGCTGAAAATTTCAGAGCTAAATCACTAGCGTCTAAGAATTACAATGTAATTATTGGAGCAATGTTGTTCCCATATGTTTTCTTTTTCGTAAGGTCTCCAATAACTGCAACCATGACATTTTTAGGTATTTTATTTTTCTTTTACTTATTTAAAAGAGTGATTTTTAGTGAAGTTGTAATTAATAAAAAAAATAGTTTTGGAAATAAAAATTAAACCATTTAAAAATTCATCAGTAAGTGAAATTTCTAGCTTATTTAATATAGTTTGGGAAGGACAAGAGTATGATGATATTGTAGCAAAAACAAATTGGGCCTTCTTTAATGATTCTTCAAAAGTTGTACTGTTTGAATCAAATGCAGAATTGATTGCAGCGAGAGGTGCTTTTGAATGGCCATTGTGTTATAATGAAAAACATTTAAACACATTTCAATTTCACGGAACTTGTGTTCATCCAAACTTTAGAAGAAAAGGAATATTTACGTCTATTAATAAACAATTTTTAAAAGAAGCCCAAGAAGAAAAATTTGATTTAATTTTTAATGTTTCGGTTGATAGTTCTAGAGCAGGCTATGAAAAATTAGGTTGGGTATATTTAAAAGGGTTCAGAAGATTGACTTACATAAACAAACCTTATTCTTTTTTTAAAAGTTCCTTTTTAAAGGAGCAAAGTCAAGTTGTTCAAAAACAAAAAAAACATTTTTCAAGCAGTAATAAATTCAATTTTATAGATAAAATTCCAGAAGAGTTTTTAATTAGTAGAACTGAACAGTTTAAAAATAGGTTACATACGAACTATTCTGAAAAATTTATTGAATGGCGACTAAATAATCCTAATGAAAATTACAAAATATTTAGAGGAGATGATTGTGTTATAGTTTATAAAATAAAACAGGTTAAAAGTAGTAAACAATTAATAATTGGAGATTTTTTCATGTTAAAGAAAAATTATAAAACATTTAGAAAAAATATAAATTTATTAATGAAGTATGAAGAGCCAACAATAACTTTTACTTATTCCTTTAATACGCATCCATATTTTAAATATTATTACAGGCATTTCTTTTTGCCAAACCCTTTTAATTATAATCTTAATTTTGGGCTTAAGACATTAAATAATAAAACACGAGATTTTTTATTAAATAAAAAATGGGGATTGAGTTTTTTAGATATTGATACATTTTAAATTATGAGAAGTCTATTAAGAAATATTTTTTTAAGCATAATGGGTTTTTTTATGAAGCCTAAAAAAGGTGTGCATATTATTAACGCTCATTATGTAACTCCAGAGAATAGTGCAGAAATTGACATAGAAATTTTTGAAAATTTTTTAAAAAATATAACAAAAAAAGCTAAATTAATCTCTTTAAAAGAGGCATTGCAATTAATTGAGAAAGGGAAAGAAAATATTAATGATGTATATGTTACACTAACATTTGATGATGGTTTTGAGGAATGTTATTCAACCATAGCACCATTAATAGAAAAATATGGTTCCACTGGTGCTTTTTTTATAAATGCTAACTATATTGAATCTGACATCAACTATCAAGAGAAATTTAATGAAAGAACCCAAACTTATACAAAAAAGCCAATGAGTTGGGCTCAAGTAATTGATTTACATCATAGAGGTCATTTAATTGGCTCACATAATCTGGATCACACAAACATGTCTGAATTAGATGATGAAGATTTAGATTTTCAATTAAAACATAATAAAAAAATACTTGAAAATAAATTAAATTATACTTGCGATTACTTTGCGTGGACTTATGGACAAATGCAACATTTTCCTGAAAGGGCATTGATTGCTACCTTAAAGTATCATGATTATATTTTTAGTGGAACCGATTATAAAAATTATTTTTCAAGGAATAATAAAGTAATTAACAGAAGACACATAGAGCCTTTTTGGAATAAATACCACATGAATTATTTTTTATCAGTAAACAAACAATAATATGATTTTAGGAATTGATGCTTCAAATATCAGAGCTGGTGGAGGTTTAACCCATCTAAAACACTTATTATTAAGTGCTGATATTGCAAATTCTGGATTTGAAAAAATAATTGTTTGGTCAAACAATGAAACATTAAGTAAGTTACCTAATGATAAATGGTTAATTAAATCAACTCATAGTTATTTAAACAAAGGATTTATTTGGTCATTTATGTTTCAAATTTTCATATTATCTAAAAAAGCAAAAAAAGAAAATTGTGATGTTGTTTTTGCACCTGGTAGTACTTTTTTAAGTGGATTTAGACCTTTTGTTACTTTATCTCAAAACATGTTGCCTTTTGAAATAAATGAAGCTTCTAGGTTTCCAAATTTTAAAGATAAATTGAGATTTAAAATTTTATACAAATTGCAATCATATACTTTTCGACAAGCAAATGGATTAATCTTTTTAACAAATTATGCGAAAAATTTTATAACCCAAAAAATTAATTTATCAAACCTTAATGTTGCAATAATCCCACATGGAATAAGTACTGATTTTTTAAATTTTCCAAAACCTCAAAAAGATATTACTGGCTATACTTTAGATAAGCCTTTTAAACTATTATATGTGTCAATAGTCACGGTATACAAGCATCAATGGAATGTAGCAGAAGCAGTTCTTAAACTACGAAACGAAGGATATCCTATTCATTTAGATTTAATTGGCCCAAGTACACCAGAAAGCTTTTATAAATTAAATGAAGTTATAAAAGGAAATGAAGATTATATTAGTTATTTAGGAAGTGTTTCACATGATAAAATTTCTGAGTATTATAAAGAAGCAGATGCTTTTGTGTTTGCTTCAACATGCGAGAATATGCCAATAATTTTAATAGAGGCTATGACTGCAGGTTTGCCAATTGCTTCCAGTCAAAAACAACCAATGCCGGAAGTTTTAGAAAAAGGAGGCTTATATTTTGATGCTTTAAACGTTGAAAGTATTTATATTTGTTTGAAAGAATTATTAGATAATAAGACTATAAGAGAGCAAATTTCAGATATAGCTTATCAAAAAACTAAAGATTACACTTGGAATAATTGTTCAAATTCAACATTTCAATTTATAAAAAATACTGCAAATACATATAAAAATAATCATGCTTAAAAATAAAACATTACTTATCACAGGTGGAACAGGCTCCTTTGGAACCGCAGTTTTACATCGTTTTTTGAACACAGATCATTTCAGTGAAATCCGAATTTTTTCACGTGATGAAAAAAAACAAGACGATATGCGAAATCTCTATAAAAACAATAAAATCAAATATTATATTGGAGATGTACGAGATTTTGCAAGTGTTGAGCCAGCCACAAGAGGTGTGGATTATGTTTTTCATGCAGCAGCTTTAAAGCAAGTGCCTTCTTGTGAATTTTTCCCCATGCAAGCGGTAAAAACCAATGTAGAAGGAACTCAAAATGTAATACGTGCTTGCGCACAAAATAAGGTTAAAAAAGTAATTTGCCTGTCAACGGATAAAGCAGCCTATCCGATAAATGCCATGGGGATTTCAAAAGCTATGATGGAAAAAGTAGCCGTAGCGGAATCAAGAAATTTAACAGATACAACCGTTTGTTTGACACGTTATGGTAATGTAATGGCATCAAGAGGCTCGGTAATTCCCTTGTTTTTAAATCAAATTCAAAAAAATGAACCTATCACGATTACAGACCCTAATATGTCTCGATTCTTTATGTCGTTAGATGATGCGGTGGATTTGGTCCTTTTTGCTTTTGAACATGGAAACTCTGGAGACTTATTTGTTAATAAAGCACCCGCAGGATCTATTGGTGATTTAGCAAAAGCTTTAATGGATTTGACTCAGAAAGAAGTCCCTGTAAAAATAATAGGTACCCGTCACGGAGAAAAATTATACGAAACACTTTGTACTCGAGAGGAAATGCTAAAAGCAGAAGATATGGGTGATTTCTATAGAATCCCTGCTGATAATAGAGACTTAAATTATGCCAAGTATTTTTCAGAAGGCGAACAAGATGTGTCTAAAATTGAAGATTATCATTCACACAATACCAAACAAGAAGGTGTAGAGGGATTGAAACAGTTAATTTCAAAATTACCCTTAATTCGAAAAGAAGTTTTTGGTGAAGAAGTATTGCAAATGCCTATTTAAGTTATGAGTAGTGAGCCTAACATCATAAAAGGGAATAGTTTTTTAGACGAAAGAGGAAAAATCACTTTCAACAATGACTTTAATGCAGCTGCCATTAAACGAATTTATTTTATAACCAATCATTCATTAGATTTTATAAGAGGTTGGCAAGGACATCAAATAGAGCAGAGATGGTTTATGAGTGTAAAAGGAACATTTGAAATTAAAGTGATTAAAATTGATAATTGGGATAAGCCATCGAATAATTTAAATGCCAAAATTTATCAAATTAATGCAGATAATGGAGATGTGTTGCATGTGCCAAAAGGATTTGTTACAAGCATACAAGCGTTACAAGAGGATTCAAAATTAATGGCTATGTCTGATTACAATTTAGGAGAAATTAAAGACGAATATCGTTTTGATATTAATCAATTTGACGAATCTAATTAAAACAGTAACTATCTGCGTAAATCTGCAAGATCTGCGTGCCATAAAAATAAGAAAATCTGTGGAACTCTGTTCAATTAGTTTCAAAAAAAAATAAAAAAATCTGCGTAAATCCGTGAGATCTGCGTGAAAAAAAATAGAAAACCTGTGGAACTTTATTCAGTAAGTTTCATACAAAACAAATAAAAAAATCTGCGTAAATCCGTGAGATCTGCGTGAAATAAAATAAAAACCTGTGGAACTTTATTCAGTAAGTTTTATACAAAACAAATAAAAAAATCTGCGTAAA
>NZ_CAWUIC010000030.1:0-9844 GCF_963922255.1 uncultured Flavobacterium sp.
TGGAAGTGGTTTGTGTGTATTTTTTTACCACATAGGAACATAGATTTTGTTTGTGATTATTGAGTCGCTTGGCTCTGAATAGGTTTAATAGTTTGGTTTTCAGTTCACGACTTCTCGATACTATTTTTAAGAATAAAAACTAACGTTTTCATGCTTAAAAATCACTCGAAGTGACGAAAAGGAAGGTGATTAGTTAATATATGGACAATTGCAATCTCACACCGTCAGTTCGAGTGGTTCCGATGCTAATCGGAATTGTATCGAGAACCGTTGTTATGGAAATGGTTTGTTTTCCCTTCTTTAAAATAGAACTTAAAACAGCAAGAAAAACACTAAATTAGCGTTCCAAAATAATAAGCTATGGATTCATTAACCCAAATTGTTTTAGGAATTGCAACAGCAGAACTAATAGCTGGAAAAAAACTCCAAAATAAAACGTTTTTATACGGTGCTATTTTAGGAACCATTCCTGATTTGGATGTGCTTGTTGGGCAATTCATGTCGGATGTGGATGGGGTTGCTATACATAGGGGTTTGAGTCATTCCCTACTCTTCTTTGTGTTTTTAGCACCGCTCTTAGGTCTCGTGATTACAAAACTAGAAAAAGGGCTTCTTGACTTTAAAAAAGCTTCGTGGTTGGCATTTTGGTGTTTGGTAACGCACATTGCATTGGATTTGTTCACTTCCTGGGGTACACAAATCTTATGGCCCTTGGAGCATCGATTTGCATTAAAAACTATTTTTGTAATTGATCCTTTGTATACGGTTCCTCTACTGATTTCATTAGTGTATGTTTGGAGAAACAAAGACTCTTTTCTTAGAATGAAATACTTAAAAAGAGGTTTGTTTTTTAGTACAGGGTATCTGTGCTTAACTTGTGTTTTAAAGTTAATAGCGGTGCATAAATTTGAAAAAGCTTTAATGTCACAAAACATACCTTTTCAAGAACTTATGGTAAAACCAACAGCTTTCAATACGGTTCTTTGGAATGCTAATGTGGCTACTCCTACGGGTTATTATTTAGCCGATTATTCTTTTTTGGACAGTCAGCCTATTTCGTTTACGTTTTATGCTAAGAATAGGGATTTAGAGAATAAATTAGAATATGTAGCGGATTTTCAAAAGTTGAAACAAATTAGTGAAGGTTGGTATTTGGTAACGGAAGAAAAGGATAACTTGTATTTTAACGATTTGCGATTTGGACTATTAAATGCTGACTCGAAACAGTTGCAATTTGCTTTTAGTTATCAATTTGTGGCTAATGCTGATGGTACTCTAAGAGCTAATGAGGTTCCAAAAAAGAAAAGGGATGGAAAGATGTTATTGCAACATATCATTACTCGTATAAAAGGAAATTGAAAGGATTGTGAGAAGTAGTTTGTGTGCTACAGTCAAAATGATTATTTTCCATAAGATTTGGCTTAGATACTTGTACTAGAGCAAAAGAGTTCTAAATTTACAGTCCCAACTTATAAAAATAAACCATGCGTATTTTACAATATATCGGAATTCGAATCATATTAGGTTTTGTTTTGTCTAATATGGTGTTCAGTTTAGTAGATCCAGATATGGAAAACACTGTTTTAGTAATTCTTCTTAGGCTTGTTGTAGCTTGTGTTTTCTACTACATGCTTACTGTGTATGTGAATAGTAGGAAGAAGTTGTAAGTTATAAGTTTACGGTTTACAGTTGCTTTTACTCTTCACTCCTCACCTCTCACTACACTAGCACTACTTCTGGTTTTGTGTATTTGTCTCTGAATTCTTCTAAAGTTAATGTCAGTTTTACTACTGCATTTTGTGTGTCTTGTGTTTTTGAATTTTCCATGATTATTCGCTTTTTAGATTAATAACTTATGTATTGCAAAAATGCAACTACTTGTATTGTTTGTTGTTATAGAATAATTTTTAAAGGTTATATAATTTTAAGTTTTAAGTTATAAGTTTACATTTTACAGTTGCTTAATTTGTGGAGTTTCTTGTGAGTTCCCTCCTTTGTCGGGATGACAAGGTTGTGAGTAGTTTTTTAACCACATAGGAACATAGGTTTTGTTTGTGGGTGTTTAGTCGCTTTGCTCAAGATAGGATAACATAGTTTGATTTCAGTTCACGACTTCTCGATACTATTTTTAAGAATAAAAACTAGCGTTTTCATTCTTAAAAATCACTCGAAGTGACGAAAAGGAAGGTAATTCGTTAATATATGAACAATTGCAACCTCAAACCGTCAGTTCGAGTGGTTTTGTGGAATGCAATGGAACAAAATTGTATCGAGAACCGTTGTTATGAAAACTGTTTTTAAATCACGACTTCTCGATACTATTTTTAAAAATAAAAACTAGTGTTTTCATCTTCAAAATCACTCGAAGTGACGGAAGAAAAGATGATTGTGCTTTTAAAGATAAACGTTATGACTACCGTCAGTTCGAGTGATTTTGTGGAATGAAATGGAACAAAATTGACCCGAGGCTATGCCGAATTGTGCGAAGCTAATCGAGAACCGTTGTTATGGAAATGATTTTGATTGTGGAAGTGGTTTGTGTGTAGTTATTTTACCACATAGGAACATAGATTTTGTTTGTGATTATTGAGTCGCTTGGCTCTGAATAGGTTTAATAGTTTGGTTTTCAGTTCACGACTTCTCGATACTATTTTTAAGAATAAAAACTAACGTTTTCATGCTTAAAAATCACTCGAAGTGACGAAAAGGAAGGTGATTCGTTAATATATGAACAATTGCAACCTCAAACCGTCAGTTCGAGTGGTTTTGTGGAATGCAATGGAACAAAATTGTATCGAGAACCGTTGTTATGAAAACTGTTTTTAAATCACGACTTCTCGATACTATTTTTAAAAATAAAAACTAGTGTTTTCATCTTCAAAATCACTCGAAGTGACGGAAGAAAAGATGATTGTGCTTTTAAAGATAAACGTTATGACTACCGTCAGTTCGAGTGATTTTGTGGAATGAAATGGAACAAAATTGTATCGAGAACCGTTGTACTGGAAATGATTTTGATTGTGGAAGTGGTTTGTGTGTAGTTATTTTACCACATAGCAACATAGATTTTGTTTGTGTTTAATAACTCGCTCTGCTCTAGATAGGATAACATAGTTTGATTTTCAGTTCACGACTTCTCGATACTATTTTTAAGAATAAAAACTAGCGTTTTCATTCTTAAAAATCACTCGAAGTGACGGAGAAGAAGGTGATTGTGCTTTTAAAGATAAACGTTATGACTACCGTCAGTTCGAGTGATTTTGTGGAATGAAATGGAACAAAATTGACCCGAGGCTATGCCGAATTGTGCGAAGCTAATCGAGAACCGTTGTACTGGAAATGACTTAGATTGTGGGTACTTTTTTTAACCACATAGGAATATAGGTTTTGTTTGTGGGTGTTGAGTCGCTTTGCTTTGGATAGCATACATAGTGGAATAATTTTATACCTATTACCCATCACCCATTTCTAAAACTCCAACTTCAATCCAATAGTCGTTCCTAAATCATCTCTTTGGATGCTGACTTGGATGTCTTGGGTGTATTTTGTGGTAAATATGTAGGAACTTCCAATTCCAATGGCAGCACCGGCTAAGACATCAATGAAGTAATGATTCTTAGATTCAATTCTAGAAAAGCCTGTATAACTTGCTAACACATAAGCGGGTATTCCAAATTTCCATCCATAACGTTTTTGTAAAAATGCTGCACTTTGAAAGGTAATTGAAGTATGCCCTGATGGGAATGATTTGAAATTGGTTCCGTTAGGTCTTTCTTTTTTAACAAGGTATTTTAATCCTTCCGTGGTTACTCCATTGACTAAAAAACCTAGGGCAAATTGTTTGGATCCTTTGGGGTCTTTTTTTATAATCGTTGTTGCAATAGCTGACATGGGTAACGCATAGAGTAAAAGATCTCCTCCTTTTTCAATAGTTGTGCTTTGTTGTGCTTCACAATTAAATGAGGTAAATATAAAAAGTATAAGTGCTATATAAGATTTATGCATAGGTGTGTATTTCGTTCTATAAACGTTTAAGTTAAACATTCATTGTAATTTATTTCTTAAGAGTTCCTTAAATTTAAGCTTGACTCCTTTTAACAAAAGTTAAAATGGTGGAAAACATATCAAATAAGAGTTTTATTTGATACTTTTAAAGGGCTATGCAAGTTAAGTATATGGCTGATTTTTAGCGTTATAAAATTATTAGTAATGGTTTCAAGATTATGATTTGTAGGGTGAGTTTTAAGTTTTAAGTTTGCAGTTAACAGTTTGCAGTTAACAGTTTGCAGTTAACAGTCAACAGTTCTTTAGTTTGTGGAATTTTTTGTGAGTTACTTCTTTGTTGGGATGACAAGTTGTGGATAAAAGTCATACGTTTACGGTTTCATACTGCCAGCTGAGCACTCATCTCTTCTCTTTCAAAATATAATAATTCAAAGACAAGTAGAAAACTACATTTACTAGACTGTGGATGTAAGTGTAGGATTTGATATTATTAAAAAAATTAGCTGTAATTAGAGCATTACTTTTAAATAAAAAAAGAATACTCAAGCCTAGAAAGAAAATAATGGGTGAAAAAAGAAGAATATATTTGTTGGATTGAAAAAAGTAAAAGTTCTCTCGTTTCAATTGGAAAAAACTTTCAAAAATAAAAAATACACTATACAAGAATGCTCCTACTAACAAGGTGTAATAATTGAATTGCAATGGTCCTTCCATAAACAAAAAGTTGAACAGGGCAAATAAGCAAAAAACAACTGTAGTAGCAATGATAAGTCTTTTGGTTGTTATAATCAGCTGCAAGATACGAAACCAAAAGATGGTGATTACTATTACTCGAAACGTTGAAAATAAAGCATAAGATAGGCCTTTTACTTGTAAATAGGTATTTATGATTTCTATAAGAGTGCTTATGCCTAAAATGTAAAACAAGTATTGGTTGATTCGTTTTTTTGTTTTTAAACGGAAAAGGGCATGCAAAAACGTAAGTAATACAATGAACTTAATAATGATAGCAGGAGAACTAATTAATTCTTTCATAAGGAATAGTTAAAAAGGACTTTGATGCGGTTTATTTATATTCTTGTTTCTTTCTTCCGAGTTATTATTTTCAAAATGAGGATAGTTGGGTGGCATAATTAGTATGTTTTCATTCAACCAACTATACTGACTTGTGTAAAAATTGTCTGAAACAGCTTGTGTATACTTATTTGAAACAATCTCTTTTTTACAACTTATAAAAGTTAGCAACAAGCTTAGGATAAGTAGTATTTTTTTCATGACTCTTAAGTATTGATTCACTAACAAATGTCCTTAATACAACAATAATTCACTAAGGAAAAACACCCTTTTAGGATAAGAGTTTTACCTGTTATAGGGATAAAAAAAGGATAAATTAGCTATCTTTGCTGTCTTAAACGTAAGAGATGTCAAAGCAAGAAAATACTACCTTTCAACCTAACAACACCAATTTATTAGCTAAAATAAAAAGCTTTCAAGCCAATCAGAATCAAGAGACTTTTATGGCTGTTTTAGATGAATTGCAAGGAGATAATGCATTTTTATTGGTGCCTACTTCTAGTCCTGTTACAGGAGAAAACCCAGAAAAAGGTTGGACTACCTTAGAAAAAGGAGCACAATTGTCGTTTACTTCTGTTTTTGAAGTGGAAGGTAAATTGGTTATGGGTGTTTTTACCTCACAAGCTACTTTGATGAGTTGGGCTTCTGAAACCAAACCTTTTGTTACACTACCTGCAAAAGAGGTTTTAGAAATTGCTGTGGAAAATAAAATCAGCCAGATTATTATTGATAGTAATCAAGAGAGTATGTTTGTGTTGGGGAGAACGGTTTAGAGAAAGAAAATAGATAAAAGAGAATAGAACATAGACTAAAACATCAATTGTCAGATCGAGTGATTCTGATTTATCTAAATGTCTCGAGTACCGTTGTTATGGAAACTGTTTCTACATCACGACTTCTCGATACTATTTTTGAAAATAAAAACTAACGTTTTCATCTTCAAAAATCACTGGAAGTGACGGAAATGAAGATGATTTGTAATAATAAGGAAGATTGCAATTCTTAACGTCAGTTCGAGTGATTTTGTGGAATGCAATGGAACAAAATTGACCCGAGGCTATGCCGAATTGTGCGAAGCTAATCGAGAACCGTTTTTATGAAAATGGAAGATGATTTGTTATAATAAGGAAGATTTCAACTCTTAACGTCAGTTCGAGTGATTTTGTGGAATGCAATGGAACAAAATTGTATCGAGAACCGTTGTTATGAAAATGATTTCCTTGCTAAATTAGGCAAGCTATCATAATCTCCGTTAATAAGTGCTTCTTTCTTTAAACGAGACCACTTCTTAATTTGCTTTTCTTTCTCGATAGCAAAATTAATATCCGTAAACTCTGCATAGAAAACTAATTCTAAAGGACGTCTTTTAAATGTATAACATTCAGGATAAAAACCACTTTCATGTTGGAAAATCCTTTGCTCCAAATTACTTGTAACACCTGTGTAATAAGAGTTGTCATTACATTTTAGTATGTAAACATAAGATTGTTGCATAATTGTTTCAAAATATAAATATAATTATTTTTTCAGTGCACGACTTCTCGATACTATTTTTAAGAATAAAAACTGATGTTTTCACTCTTAAAAATCACTCGAAGTGACGGAGATGAAGATGATTGTGCTTTTAAAGATAAACGTTATCCACTAGCGTCAGTTCGAGTGATTTTGTGGAATGCAATGGAACAAAATTGACCCGAGGCTATGCCGAATTGTGCGAAGCTAATCGAGAACCGTTGTACTGGAAATGAATTTTATAGTAGAAGTAGTTTGTGGGTAGTTTTTTTTAACCACATAGGAACATAGATTTTGTTTGTGGGTGTTGAGTCGCTTTGCTTGGGATAGGATAACATAGTTTGGTTTTCAGTTCACGACTTCTCGATACTTCCCGATGAATCGGGACACTCGAAGTGACGAAAATGAAGATGATTGCGCTTTTAAAGACAAACTTTATCCACTACCGTCAGTTCGAGTGATTTTGTGGAATGCAATGGAACAAAATTGACCCGAGGCTATGCCGAATTGTGCGAAGCTAATCGAGAACCGTTGTTATGAAAATAGTTCCTTATCCCTTATTTCTTACCCCTTATAAATATAAACTCAAATCTACAATCTTCTAACTAAACCTCATTCCATATTACCTAAAAAAAGCGTCCAGACTTCTTTAGAAACTGTACCAAACTGTTTTTCTACAGGTTTGAAAATGACTTTACTAAACACCTCAATACTACAACGTTGATTACCTTCATTGATTTCTAAATTGTATTTGGTTGTCCAAAAGTCAGCACCAACAATAGAATTCTCTATTTCAGAAAGAGCAAAAGTGTAATTCTTTCTTTTAATTTTGGTAAGCAATTGGTGTAAAGGTATAGCATTATTTTCTGCAGTAGTAAAATCAACCACTAACGGGTTACTATTGTCAAACAGATTTTGAATAGTTGATTTTAGTTGATTTTGCAAAGCTTCAGTAGTATTTTCATGGGCATACAATTCTAAATACCCATAGTAATCCTTAACCTTAAACACCGCACTTTCCTGATAGGCTTTAAGGGCTTGAAAACTAAAGTTGGATTTAATAGTTCCTTTTGTATAAGCATTACTATTGTTACTCTGACTAAAAGCTGTCAGTGTAAAAATTAATACCAAGCATGTTAATACCTTACTTTTCATGTTATTGTTGTAGGATTCGGATAAAATTTATTTGTTTATTGGCTGTGCTTTTAATTTCTAAAACCTTCATTTTCTTTAGAGATGCACTTGGAATAATTAGTTTTTCTGAAAATTCTTCTTTGTTGAAATATTCTGCTCCTAAATTATTTTTGAGCATTACAATCACTTCCAAATCATCTGAAAATATCTTTTGCAATTGTTCTTTTCGGGTTTGCCAATCTTTAATATCAGATTTCATAAAAGCTTTTAGCATCATGGCATAATCATCAGGCTCTAGGACAATATTGGGATGTGGATGTGTGTTTGTAACCACAACTGTCTTATCTTCATAAAACGGACTTTTAATCACAACTTTAGCACTATCCTTAGTCTTTATTTGTAATTCTGAATTGATAATCGCTACAGGTATTTCAGTACTATCGTTTACAATAACTGCTTTAATTTCATCAGTATTTATTTTATCATTGGTATAAGAATCTTTAACTTCTAAGGAATGGATGTTATCTTTTTCAAAGATAAAATCGTAAAAAATAAAAGCACTTATTCCTGTAATAAGCAACAATAACAATAACCAAATCAATAAGCTTTTATAGCTTTTCTTTTTATGCTGCTGAGTTGCTTCAACCAAAGCTTTGTGCTTATACAAATACTCATCCCAACCTGAATAGCCAACATATTGCGATAAAATATCCAACATATCTTTACGAGGTAACTTTTCGTTGGTTTCAGGTTTTAAATGGGTGTAAATCCACTTTTCACTAACCGTTTGTTTTACTTGAGATTCAATCACCTCAATCAAATTCTGAATATCTTGTGAACTAAATGTTTTCCAATCTCCTACAAAATAAGGATGATGCTCTTTATACACTAAAAGCACATCTTTTTTAAGGTTTTGAAAGGTAACTAATGGATTCATTTATAATTTGAAGTCAAATGTAAAAAAACAGCTTCTATTTGTACTGTAAATCTACTGTAAAAGTAGGGAAAAATCTTTACAGTCAACTGAAAGTTGTTTTACCAAATTAATTTTTGAATGGGATTGTACTATTGCATCATTAAATAATTAAAAACTTAAAAATATGAAAACAATTTCAACGAAATGTACAACACTTTTCTTTTTACTTCTAACCTATTCTATTGCTAAGGCCCAAATTAGCGGTAATCAGGTGTATGGCAATTCAGGTTCCAATGATAACGCATCGCACACTAATAAAACTACTGTAATCAATAATAACGTGCTTTCCGTTAGTGTATCTATTTTAATGAATGCCAAAGCTGATGGATTTGTAATGACGTTAGGTCTGAATGAAGAAGCTGAAACAGTCAAACTTTGCAACACCAAAATCAACACACGCATTGAAGGTTTTTTAGCTAAAGTAAAAACCTTAGGCATCAAAAAAGATGAAAGTTATATTGATTTCATTTCCCAAACAAAAGTGTATGATTTTACTGTGGATGGTTCAACGGCTCAACAAATTGAAAAAGGATTTGAAATTAAGAAAAACATTATCATTACTACGGAAAACATTACCGATTTGGAAAAAATAATCACTTTGGCTTCGGAATTTGAAATACATGACATCATTAAAGTGGAATATTTCAATGATGATACGGATTCTATTCATACGCAGTTATTCGAACAAGCACTAGCCATGGCTGAAGTTAAAAAGGACAGGTATTTAAAATCATTTCGCAAGAAGATTGTAGGAACTCCAGATGCGAATGAAGCTTTTGAGGTGTATGTTCCCAAAAACCAATATAAAACCTATCAAGCCTACGAAAGTTCTGAAATACAAACGCACAACAACAACAGAAATACCAATTATCTAAAAAAGTTAGCTAGAAAAAACAAAAGCTTTTACTATGATGGAGTGTCAAGTGCGGGTTTTGATAAGGTGATTAATGCCAATCAAACAGAAGTTGGAATTCAATATACCTTAACCTTGACAGTTTCATATAAAATTGATACTTCGATATAGGTTTTTCCTAAGGACTAAGTTGTAGCACAAAGTTCCGCAAGGTTTAACACAACGTTACACAATGTTTTTTTAAGGAACACAGATTATATAAATTTTTAGAAATCTTTAAAATCTTTGCG
>NZ_CAWUIC010000031.1:0-7712 GCF_963922255.1 uncultured Flavobacterium sp.
GTCAATTAGAAAAAGGACAAGTATTAGAAGGTGTTGTTAAAAACATTACTTCTTATGGTGTGTTCATTGACTTAGGTGGAGTTGATGGTTTAATTCACATTACTGACTTATCTTGGTCTAGAATCAATCACCCAAGTGAAGTATTAGAATTAGATCAAAAATTAAACGTTGTAATCCTTGATTTCGATGATGAGAAAACAAGAATTCAATTAGGTTTAAAACAATTAAACGCTCATCCTTGGGATGCTTTAGGTGCTGACTTAGCTGTTGGAGATAAAGTAAAAGGTAAAGTAGTTGTTATTGCTGACTATGGTGCATTCGTAGAAGTAGCTGAAGGAGTTGAAGGACTTATTCACGTTTCTGAAATGTCTTGGTCAACACATTTACGTTCAGCACAAGATTTCATGAAAATCGGTGATGAAGTAGAAGCAGTTGTTTTAACATTAGATAGAGATGACCGTAAAATGTCATTAGGTATCAAACAAATGACTCAAGATCCTTGGACAGATATTACATCTAAATTCCCAGTAGGTTCAACTCACACAGGTATCGTAAGAAACTTTACAAACTTTGGTGTATTTGTTGAATTAGAAGAAGGAATTGACGGTTTAGTTTATATCTCTGATTTATCTTGGACTAAGAAAATCAAACATCCATCAGAATTTGTAAATGTTGGTGATAACTTAGAAGTTATAGTATTAGAATTAGATGTTGACGGACGTAAATTATCTTTAGGTCACAAACAAACTACTGCTAATCCTTGGGATAAATATGAAGATGCATTCGCTGTAGGAACTATCCACAATGGTGAAATTGCTGAAATCGTTGACAAAGGTGCAACTGTAGAATTTGGTGATGATATCGTTGCTTTTATTCCAACAAGACACTTAGAAAAAGAAGACGGTAAAAAATTGAAAAAAGGGGAAACTGCTGATTTCAAAGTTATCGAATTCAATAAAGAATTTAAAAGAGTAGTGGCTTCACATACTGCAATTTTCCGTGAGGAAGAAGAAAAGAATGTAAAAGCGGCTGTTGAAACAAATTCTTCAAACAACAATGCTGAAAAATCTACTTTAGGAGATATCGATGCATTAGCTGATTTAAAAGCTGCAATGGAGAAAAAAGAGAAAAAATAATTTTTCTTTTCTTACTATATCAAAAGCCCTAATTTTTTAGGGCTTTTGTTTTTTTAAATGTATTTTTGCAAAAAAAATAAAGAATGAGTTTACGTTATAGAATGGCTTTTTATCTATTTGGATTAATGGTCGGAATTATATTTGTGTATTTTTTTATGACTAAAAAAGCGGAAGCAAGTGGAGTAACTTTTTGTTATTTGCCAAATTGTAGAGTTTTAAAAGATATTCGTTCAAAGCCTCTTAAAATAGGTGATGAAGCAAATAAGAAATTTGAAGAAAAATGGGTTACTTTAGAAGATATAAAAATGAGTTTAGAACATGGTGATATAGATTTTTCAAAAAGCAACAAACCTTTTGAAAAAGGTAAATTATATATTATTGAAGGAAAAACTGTTGCAAATCAAGATATTATAATTGAGATGGTGAATTATAATGATAAAGTAGTTTTAAAAGATATTCAAAAAGAATAAATTTTATTAAAAAACACTTGCAAATAGCAAATTCTAACGTATATTTGCACTCGCAATACGGAACAAGTATGGCAAAATAAAATAGGGCGATTAGCTCAGCTGGTTCAGAGCACCTCGTTTACACCGAGGGGGTCGGGGGTTCGAACCCCTCATCGCCCACACATTTAAAAACAAATGGTCACAAAAGCCGATAAATCTTAAGATTTATCGGCTTTTTACTTTGGGACATATACCAAATTATTCATTCAATCTTAATGCGAAAGGGACAAAATCGAGACCCTAAAAATTTCTACAATTTTAGGTCTCGCTAAATTCTCTCAAGCTCTGTAAACACTGTACTAACAACCAGTTTAATACTGGTTCAAAAAGTGTACATCTTGTTTACTAAAAGTTTAAAAATTAAATTGAATAGTAATTAAAAGGTCACCACCATGAAAGCAAAAATCACTGTGCATATTTATGCAAAAACTTCAAAAGCTAACAAAAACGGTCAATTGCCAATTTATTTCAGGCTAACTGTAAATGGAGAACGTTTTGAATTCAGCACCAAGAAATTCATAGATAGATCAAAATGGTCCTCGGAACAATCAAAAATGAAAGGCAACTCAGAAGAAGCCAGGTCATTAAATAACTATCTGGATTTAATCAAATCAAAGGTTTTTGATATTCACATGGTATTACTTCACAAGAACGAAGAAGTATCAATAGAAAATTTTAAATCAAGACTTACAGGAACACATGAACGTGAGCGAATGATTATTCCAATATATCAAAGCCATAATGATAAAATTAAAGATTTGATTGGAAATGGTTATGCTTATGGAACACTAGAACGTTTCAAAATTTCATTAAAACATCTTCAAGAGTTTATCCTTTGGAAATACAACGTAAATGATATAAGCATCCATAAAATAGACTATGCCTTTGTAACGGAGTTTGAGTTTTATTTAAGGAGTGTTAAAAAGTGTAATAACAATACAGCTGTTAAATATGTTAGAAACTTCAGAAAAATAATCAAAATATGCCTTGATAATGATTGGTTGGATAAAGACCCAACTACTCGATATGAAGGTAAAATGAAAGAAGTGGAAAGAGATTTTCTAACTGAAGAGGAATTATTGAAAATCTATAGCAAGAAAATTTCATCTGAAAGACTTCAATTAGTTAGAGATATTTTCATTTTTTCTTGCTACACAGGCTTGGCTTATATTGATGTGAAAGGATTGAAAAAAGACCATATTGGTATTGGTATTGATCGCGAAAAATGGATTTTCAAAAACCGTCAAAAAACAGAAACAAAATCTAAAATTCCAGTACTCCCAATAGTTGAAGAAATTATTGAAAAATACTGTAATCACCCCAAATGCTTAAATGATAATACTATTTTACCAATACTCACTAACCAAAAGATGAATGCCTATTTAAAAGAAATTGGTGATTTATGCGAAATTCCAAAAGAAATAACTTTCCATATGGCGAGACATACGTTTGCCACCACAGTAACTTTGACTAATGGAGTACCTATTGAAACCGTCAGCAAAATGTTAGGACACAAAAATCTACATACCACACAGCACTATGCAAAAGTATTAGATAGAAAAGTTAGTGATGACATGAAAATTCTGAAAAATAAGCTTTCAATTGAAAATATAGAATCAAAATTAAGAAGTGTGTAGAGTTAAATCTTTTACTATTAGATGTTTAAAATATGAACTGGTAAGAATTAATTATAGTTAAAGGTGGTTACATTAATCTTCCTTAATCTAACCGAATATAAGATGAGTTACTTGTTCATATTTTATGCCACTATATGTGCAGAACTCTTCAATTGTTAGGAACTCGTTTTCGAGCTTGTTGAGGTCTTTTTTTATCTTTTGCATCAATCTAGTACTTTGACGATAACTCTTGCCTGTTATTCGTTGTATGTCCTTCGGATAGATGCAAACCCTCTGACTATTCAATTTCATACTTTAACTATACCTTTGGTTGGGCTTTAACTTACTTCTGATGTGCAGAAAATCTACTGCAATTTAATCATTTTTTATTAGACTTTTTTAATGTGTTTTTATGTTTGTTTTGGACAGTTATGTCATTTTTGGACATATGGTACAGTCTTGATTTTTTTTTTAGCTAAATGTTATATAAACTTTGTATTAATCATTCGGAAAGTGGTTGCAACCTGTTGATAGAGTGAAGGAGATTTTAAATGATTGTTTAATTAAAATTTGAAGTTATGGCTAGACAGAAAGGCATAATTAAATTAAAGGGTACTATTGGAGATATTACTTTTTATAAAACCCAAGATGGACATTTGGCTCGTGAGAAAGGTGGTATTGAAGCTAGTAGAATTGCTAGTGATCCTGCATTTCAGAGAACGCGTGAGAATGGGGCTGAATTTGGTAGAGCTGGAAAAGCTGGAAAGCTTTTAAGAACGGCTTTGAGACCATTACTATTGAACTCTGCTGATGGTAGAATGGTGAGTCGTTTGACGCAAAGAATGGTGAAAGTTATTCAAGCGGATTTGATTAGTGAGAGAGGTTTGAGAAACGTAATTGATGGAGAAGCTGAATTGTTATTTGGATTTGAATTCAATATTCGTGGGAAGCTTGGAACATCGTTGTTTGCTCCTTATGTTGCCACAATTGACCGTGTAGCTGGAGAAATTAAAGTGGATTTAGTTTCTTTTATACCTGCGAATATGATTGCAGCTCCTAGCGGAACAACTCACTTTAAAATCATTTCTGGAGGTGCTGAAGTGGATTTTGAAACGGAAACTTTTGTAGTTTCTAGTTCTGAAAGTGCGATTTTACCTTGGGATAGTACACCTACAGCTCCTATAAACCAAATAAACGCAGTTACTCCAGCAAGTACAAAACCATTATTTTTGGCTGTTGGTGTTGAATTTTATCAGCAAATAAATGGGCAAATGTATCCGTTGAAAAATGGTGCATATAATCCTTTATCGCTTGCTAAAGTTGATGGTGGAGTTTAATCTGAAGTTAGAATTTGGAAATCAGAATTTAGAAGTATGATACTATTTTTAACAAGAACTTATTTCCCTGAAGGAACGAATGGAACACTGATGTGTGAAGGTAAATTGGTTTGCCATACCATAGGATTACCTTGGAAGAGAAATGAAAAGAGAGTGTCCTGTATTCCTGAGGGGAGATATTTTATTAGAAAGCGATATAGTCAGAAGTTTAAGTGGCATTTGGAGGTTGTTGATGTTAAGAACAGAAGTTATATTTTGTTTCATCCGGCTAATAATGCTTTGCAAGAATTGAATGGTTGTATTGCTCCGGTAACTAAACTTTCTGGTCCAGGTTTAGGATTGATGTCACGAAAAGCATTTGAGAAGCTAAAAACATTAGTTTATCAAACTTTAAATGATAAAGAAAGTGTTGAATTGATTGTTGAATAGATTCCGTTTATGATGGAGAGATTTTCATCTACATGGAAATAAAAAATATAAATTATGAAAAAAATTGTAAATAGAGTTACATCTCCTACACCAAAGTTTTTTAAAGTGCTTCGAAATGTTGGTTTAGCTTTGGCTGCTGTTGGTGGAACGATTTTAGCTGCTCCAATTGCTTTACCAGTACTAGTTACAACTATTGGAGGATATATGGCTATTGCTGGAGGAGTTTTGACAGCAACTAGTCAGCTTACTACAACTGATGACAGCGAATAACCATACTCTAATGGGGACGGCTGGAGGCACATTTTTAAGTATGATACCGAATATAAATTCTGAAGATATTGTAAAAACAATTATTTTAGCTTCCGTTGGAGCAATTGTCAGTTTTATGATTTCAATACTGCTTAAAAGCCTACAAAAGAAGCACAAAAAATAAGTTTAGCCCTAGTTGTGGTGACCTTTGGGTTAAACAAATTGAAAGCCAAGTCGAGAGACCTGGCTTTTTTGATTTTAAATTTCTCCAAATTGATTAAGCTTTACCTCAACCACTTCTACTTTAGAATTACACCAATATAATTCATTATATTCAGCAAAATCTAATGCTTTTTTTCTACTATCAAATACTCCAAAAAAAACTCTTGAAGCTTTTGATTTCCAGCTGTCTGTTTGAAATAATATGAATATACTCATTTCTATTGTATTTTAAGATTTATATTAAATTAACGGTTGCAATAGCGATAAAGAATAACCTTTCTTAAATCATTAATAAGATTTATATGCTCGTTGAATCGCTTTTCAGACTGCTCCAATAGTTTTAAAGTTTGCACGTTTTTAATGTGTTCTTCATGGTCTTTTATTTCTTGATTGACTTTGTCTGAAAACTCTTTTCTAACATCATGTAAGCGTAAAAATGGAATAACAGAGCCACAAAGAAATTGATGCCAGAATTTTGTTTTCCAGAGTGCATAAGCTGTTAAATTAACGTTCTCGAAATCTTCTTTGTGTTCGAAAATAACTACGAAACTGTTTGTGAATGGCTCATTTGATGGCTTTCCACTGTTTAGACCTTTGTTTAAAATGAATAGATGAGGATTCTTGTAAATTGTACCTTTTCTGTGGGTTTTAATGACAAATTTTAGCATAAGATTGGCTTTTAAATTGGTTAGATTTTCAATTTTCTGCCTTGTTTCTTATGAAATGCAGGTGTGCCTCGCTATGCTCGACACATAAATTTTTTCAAAAGAAAAAAAGAAAAAAAAGAAAGCCATTCGTCTAGTGGTAGGTTTCAAAAAAGCAAGTTTTTCAGGAAAAATACTACCCTTATGAGTGATTAGTAATTAGTGACTAGTGATTAGTCAAAATGGAAATGTATGGGTGGAGATTTTTTCTGAAACCCGAAGGGCTTGAACTTGCTTTTTTGTAAACCTGGAACTTATCTTTGCTTCCTTTTTTTTTATTTATTTTTTTTGAATTTCAAATCAATTGTTGTTTTGAAATCGGATGTGATTTTGGTATCGTTCTATCTTACGTGATTGTTTTTTGGAATGTGAGAGTTGTTTAAAGGGTATTGAATTTTAAAACAGGATAAATTACCATAGGCAATTCAATTTTATAACTTTTATCCTGTTTTAAAATTTAATACTCTTTTTTGGATTTGATTTTTGAGGATGCTTTGTTAGTGTTCAGCTATCAGTTTTTAGTGTTCAGTAAAATGGTGCTAATGGAAATGGGAAGCATCTTCAAAAAACAATGCATTATCTTACCTAGTGCGATGGGGCAGAAGCGCAGGCAAGGGTATTGTTTTTTATTTGTTTACTGGGATTTTTGTGATTGCTTTTATGGTAGCTGATGCCTTTGATTAAGTGTTCAGTGTACAGAAGATAATATCCAGTTGTTGTGGAAAGAAGTAAGGCATCTAGCTATCGTGAAAGCAATGAAGTTAGTGGTTACTGGCAAATGAAAAACAATACTCTTGCTGGGTAATTTGATTTTTGTGAATGCCGAATTTTGAGTAATTAGTGAATAGTGAATAGTGATTAGAGGGTTGAGAGGATTATGGAAGCATTTACAAAAAACAATGCAAATACTACCTTTTTAACCACAAAGAAGCTAAAGACAGTGAACGGAAAAGTAAATTAATAAAGGAAAAGAAACGGTTTTTTCAATTGAAAAAAGCATTTGTTAATGGCAGTGGTGAAGGACGTATTTTTAAAAACTGGGTGGTGCGATGGGGTTTTTAAAAATGTTGTCCTGGAGCCACTGACTCATGCGGTGGGCGAGCGGCTGTTTAACATAATGTCATCTTATGGTGCGTGACAAACCCGATTTCAATTTATAAAGCTGTTATGCACTATAAGACTGCATTATGTTAAACAGCTTGGGGGAAAAAATTACTGGCATGAGTTGCGTAGCGTACGAGTTTTTGTTTTGAGCGTTGGGCAAGCTCTTTGACTGATGGCTTATTGGGTTTTCATTATTAAACAAAATGTTTTAGCCAACAGGCAAAGTGCTTGATGTGCGTTGGGACAAAAACCATGACAGTAATTTTTTTTGGAGCGTAGGGAAGGAGTGGAATTAGTTTTCAAAACTGTATTTTTACTTATGATTCTCAATGCATGGTGTTGATGCATATTTGAAGCACCGTTGTGAATTGCTTTCAAAATTGTATTTTTACTCATGATTCTCAAC
>NZ_CAWUIC010000032.1:0-7559 GCF_963922255.1 uncultured Flavobacterium sp.
AGACGGTACATTAGTACCTAAACAATTTAAAGCTCACTTTTCATTAAAACGTTAAATAGTTTTAGATTACATATTAAAAAAGGTTACTCATTTGAGTAACCTTTTTTAGTTTTAATAAATAATAAACATTAGAAGCTTATTGTGTTTTAAAATACTTTTAACCTTTATTTATTCTAATGTTAGATAATGATGTTGTAAATTTGCATACAAATCGTTTTGAAATGTTAGACATCCAAAAAATACGTGCTCAATTTCCTATTCTTTTGCAAAAAGTGAATGGAAAACCTTTGGTTTATTTTGATAATGGAGCCACTTCACAAAAGCCTCAAATAGTAATTGATTCAATAGTAGACTATTATTCAAAATATAATGCTAATATTCACCGTGGAGTGCATACTTTAAGTCAATTGGCAACAGATGCTTATGAACAAGCACGACTAAAGATTCAAAAGCATTTTAACGCCAAAAATTCGTATGAAATTATATTTACTTCGGGAACAACCGAAAGTATCAATTTAGTAGCAAATGGATTTGATTCGATTCTTCAAAAAGGAGATGAAATTATCGTTTCAGCATTAGAGCATCATAGTAATATTGTGCCTTGGCAAATGCTTTGTGAGAATACAGGAGCTGATTTAAAAGTAATTCCAATGAGTTTAAAAGGTGAATTAATTATGTCAGAATATGATAAATTACTTTCAAATAAAACAAAATTGGTTTTTTGTAATCACATTTCAAATGCTTTAGGAACTATAAATCCTATTGAAGAAATTATTGAAAAAGCACATAAAGTTGGAGCAGCAGTTTTAATTGATGGTGCACAAGCTTGCCCTCATTTAAAACCAGATGTTCAAGCATTAAACGTTGATTTCTATGTTACATCTGCACATAAAATGTGTGGACCTACGGGTGTTGGAATGTTATATGGGAAAGAAGAATGGTTAAGAAAATTACCACCCTACAAAGGTGGTGGTGAAATGATAGCAACAGTAACGTTTGAAAAAACTACATATGCAGATTTACCTCATAAATTTGAAGCGGGAACACCAAATATTTGTGGAGGAATTGCATTCGGAACAGCAATAGATTACATGAATTCAATTGGTTTTGATGACATTAAAGCTTATGAACATGAACTATTAGTATATGGAACAAATAAAATAAAAGAAATAGAAGGTGTAACTATTTATGGCCCAACTGACTTGACTAAAAAAGCATCTGTAATCTCATTCAATATTGACGGAATTCATCCTTATGATATTGGCACGATTATAGATAAATTAGGTATAGCAGTACGAACCGGTCATCATTGTGCTCAACCTATAATGGATTTCTATAAAATACCAGGTACAATAAGAGCAAGCTTTGCTTTTTATAATACTAAAGAAGAAATTGATATATTTGTAGAAGCCATTAAAAAAGCTAAAATGATGTTATCTTAAAAACAGAAATTATGAAACTATTAGTTACAATTTTTTTAAGCATTTTTCTTGCTAAAGGATGTTCTGAGTATAAGGATTTAGAAAAAGTAAAAATGGTATATGAAGCAAATAATAGAGGCTATCATAAAAAGGTTATAATTGAAAATAAAACTTTTTTTGTAACAAATATAAGAGATGAAAAGGGAGTTGAAATCAAATTAACAGATGCAGAATGGAAGTTGTTAGCTGATTTATTTAAAAAAGTAGATTTATCTAACTATAATGAATTAGAAGGTGCAACTCAACAAAGACATTATGATGGTAAAGCACATGCCAATTTAACTATCACTAAAGAAGATAAAGTGTATACTACTAAAGGTTTCGATCACACAATTCCACCAACTCAAATTAAAGAGTTAGTGGACACAATCTTGAAATTATCAGAAAAGAAATAATTAAGCATGCAAATTAAAGAAATACAAGACGAAATCGTAGATGAATTTTCAATGTTTGAGGATTGGATGCAACGCTATGAATATATTATCGAATTAGGAAAATCATTACCTTTAATCGAAGAAAAATATAAAACGGAAGAAAATATTATTAAAGGCTGTCAGTCTAAAGTTTGGGTTCATGGTGAAGAAAACAATGGAAATATTGTTTTTACTGCGGATAGTGATGCAATTCTAACCAAAGGAATTATTGCCATTTTAATCAGAGTTTTTTCTAATCAAAAGCCAGAAGATATTTTAGAAGCAAACACAGATTTTATTGATGAAATTGGTTTAAAAGAACATTTGTCACCAACAAGAGCTAACGGTTTAGTTTCTATGATAAAACAAATAAAAATGTATGCTTTAGCCTTTCAAGCAAAACAATCAAATTAACAATTAAGTACTTAAATAATAAGATACTGAAATAAATTCAGCATAAAATGGAACAATATAACGATACAGTAAACTTAGGAGAAGATGTTGTAAAAACACTAAAAACAATTTACGACCCAGAAATTCCTGTAGATATTTACGAATTAGGCTTAATCTACGATGTGATGATTAATGAAGATAATGACGTTAAAATCTTAATGACATTAACTTCACCAAATTGTCCAGTAGCTGAAACTTTGCCACTTGAAGTGGAAGAAAAAGTAAAATCAATAGACATTGTAAAATCTTGTGAAGTTGAAATTACTTTCGATCCACCTTGGAGCAAAGATTTAATGAGCGAAGAAGCTAAATTAGAACTAGGAATGCTTTAAATTCAGTAATCAGTGCTCAGTTAATAGTCGGCAGTTTTGCTACTGAACACTTTTTTTTAAACACTGAACACTAAAAAATGGCTCGTTTTCAACCAAAATCATTAAAAGACACTAAGAAAATTGGATTAAAAGATTCTTTTAATTCACTTACTTATATACCTCGTTTTTTCAAAGAAATTTGGCAAACTAACAAGAAGCTGTTTTTAATTTCTGCATTTTGTAGGTTAATTGCAGCTTTATTACCTGTTGTAATTCTTTGGGTTGGAAAAATCATCATTGATGAAATCATTCGAATAACTTCTCAAGGGGAAAAAGATTTTGCCGAACTTTGGAAATATGTTTTATTAGAATTTATATTAGTAGTTCTTTCTGATTTAATGAGTAGAGCTATTTCATTGACTGATGGTATTTTAGGTGATCAATATAACATCAATACTTCAGTTAAAATTATTGAAAAGACAAATGAAGTTGATATTAGTCTTCTAGAAAATTCTGAATTTTACGACAAACTTGAAAGAGCAAGAACCCAAACTATGGGAAGAGTTGACTTAATGTCAAATGTTCTTGGACAAGCTCAAACGACTATTTCAATTATAACTTTAGTAGCAGGTTTAATTTATTTTGAGCCATATTTAATTATTTTATTGATTTTAAGCATTATCCCTTCATTTATAAACGAAGTTCGTTTCAGTCAACAACAATATTCTTTAGCAAGAAGTTGGACCGCAGAAAGAAGAGAATTAGATTACTTGAGATTTATAGGTGCAAATGATAAAACAGCTAAAGAAATCAAGCTTTTTGGTTTGACTAATTTTGTTGTAAATCGTTTTCAAAATTTAGCCACAAAATACTTTAACTTAAATAAAACGTTAGTCATAAAACGTTCAAGTTATGGGTTTTTGTTTAATCTTTTGGGTTCAATAAGTTATTATGCTGCTTATGTTTTTATCATTTATCGTGTTTTATCAGGTGTGATAACTTTAGGTGAACTGACTTTCCTTTCGGGAAGTTTTAACCGTCTGATGAAAAGTTTACAAGATTTTTTCTCTAAATTTACTCGTATTTCTGAAAGTTCATTGTACTTAAAGGACTATTTCGATTTTATTGATATTTCGGTTCAACCAAAAACTGCAGAAGATATTCAATTGCCAAAAGTGATTGAAAAAGGCTTTGAATTCAAAAATGTGTTCTTCGCTTATCCAGAATCAGAAAATCAAATATTAAAAGATGTAACGTTTTCCATAAATGCAGGTGAAAAAATTGCTTTTGTTGGACAAAATGGTGCAGGAAAAACAACGTTAACTAAATTGTTACTTCGTTTCTACGAACCAACTTCTGGTGAAATCCTATTAGACGGAATAAATATAAATCGATACAATAAAAGCGAATATCAAGCTTATTTTGGAGTTTTATTTCAGGATTTTTTCAGATATGAATTCACGGTAAAAGAAAATATTGCCATTGGTAAAATTGACGAAATAGAAAACCAAGCAAGAATAGAAAAAGCTGCCGAATTAAGTTTAGCGGATGAAGTAGTTTCAGAATTAACCTATGGGTATGAACAACAATTAGGAAAACGATTCGTAAAAGGGCAAGAACTTTCTGGTGGTCAATGGCAAAAAATCGCTTTAGCCAGAGCTTACATGAAAAATGCTGAAGTCATGATTTTGGATGAACCAACATCAGCTTTAGATGCCAAAGCAGAAAGTGAAGTTTTTGAACGTTTTATACATCTAATTAAAAATAAAACGAGTGTTATAATTTCGCACAGATTTAGTACTGTTCGTCAAGCGGATAGAATTATAGTTTTAGAAGAAGGAAAAATTTTAGAATCAGGCACACATGAAGAATTGATGTCGAATAATAAATTGTATGCACAATTGTTCACACTTCAAGCTGAAGGTTATCAATAAGTAAATTTCAATAATCAAATTCCAAATTCCAAAGAAAAAATAGTAAAAATGGAAGAAGAAATCATAAATAAAGTAGCAAATAGTGTTTTGGAAGTCTTTGATTTAGAAGATTATTTTCCAAAACAGACCATTCTTTCTATTGATGTCTCCCAATGGTTAGTGGAAGGATTTATGTTGAAAGAAAAAGAGTTTAGAACATCTTTAAAAAATCACGATTGGTCTCAATATAAGGATTCTTTAGTTTCCATCTTTTGTTCCACAGATGCTATTTTACCAGCTTGGACATTTGCATTAGTGACAGTTTATCTTCAACCTTATGCTTTTAAAATTGTTTCTGGAACCAAAAACGATTTGCTTTTACATCATTATCAAGACATTTTAAATCAAATTGATTTCTCTGTTTATGATAAAAAACCATTAATTTTGAAAGGTTGTTCCAATAAACCTGTTCCTCAAGAAGCTTATGTTTTAGCTATTCAAAAATTAATGCCTCATGCCAAAAGTATCATGTTTGGTGAAGCTTGTTCGGCTGTTCCGTTGTTTAAATCGTTAAAATAGCGCTTTTTATCGAAAATAAACAACTGTTTAAAAGAAAGTTTTGCTTTCCATATATCAAAGAGTACTTTTGCATTTTAAATTTAAAAATAAATAAAATGAAAAAAATAGTACTAAGTTTATTATTGGTTTCTTCATTTGGATTTGCTCAAGATACAGAAAAAGAAAATCTTAAGCGAACAGAAGAAGCTGCTGCAAAAGTAGGAGAAGAAAAGCCAGATGGTTGGTTAAAGGCAGGAACTTTTTCTCTTATTGGAAATCAATCTACTTTTAACAACTGGTTAGCAGGTGGTCAAAGTAATATTTCTGGAAATATTTTAGTTAATTATGATTTTAATTACAAAAAAGGTGATTGGTCTTGGGATAATAAATTGATGGCAGGTTATGGTCTTACGAAACTTAAAGATGCCGATATGCAAAAATCAGATGATAGATTGCAATTTAATTCATTGTTAGGTAAAAAAGCTTCTAGACTTTGGTATTACTCTGCTTTCTTTAACTTTAAAACTCAAATGGATACAGGCTTAGATCCTGATACTCAAACTACAAAAATTTCACACTTCTTTTCTCCTGCTTATTTTCAATTTGGACCAGGTATGATGTGGAAAAAAAGTGATAATTTAAAATTCAATATTGCACCAGCAACTTCAAAGTTAATCATCGTTCACGATCATTTTACAGAATTAGGACCATCTTTTGGTGTTGAACAAGGTGATACTTCAAGATATGAATTTGGTGCTGCTTTAAGCGGATATTATAAATTTAATTTAATGACAAATGTTTCTTTTGAAAATATTTTAAATTTATATTCAAATTATTTAGAAGATCCACAAAATGTTGATTTAGACTACCAATTAAATGTTGTAATGACTATTAATAGGTATTTATCTACCAACTTTACATTTCAAACAATTTATGATGACAATGCCTTTAAAGGTTTTCAAACTCGTCAAAATATTGGTTTAGGTGTTAATTATGCATTCTAATACTTAAAAAAGTATAATAATAAAAAAAAGACCCAAATTTGGGTCTTTTTTTTATTCTTCTTTTTCAATAGCTTCACTATATTCTGGGTATAAAAATTTGTTGTAAGGAAATCTAGTTATGTGTATTTCACGAACGGCTTCATAAACTTTCTCTCTAAATTCTTCAAAGTTTATTTTATCAGTTGCTGATATGAATAAGGCATTCTTTTCACCAACATTATTCATCCAAGTTTTTTTCCACTCTTCTAGCGTGTTGTGTTTTGGTTCTTTTTCTGTGATTAAATCATCTTCAGCCAAATAAGCAGGTTTATAAGCATCAATTTTATTGAAAACCATTATGGTTTGCTTATCATCGCTCTTAATATCTTTCAAAATCTGATTAACAGATTCAATATGATGTTCAAATTCAGGATGAGAAATATCTACAACATGCAATAATAAGTCGGCTTCTCTGACTTCATCCAAAGTACTTTTAAAAGAATCAATTAGTTGTGTAGGAAGTTTTCTAATAAATCCAACGGTATCAGATAATAAAAAAGGTAAATTTTTAATAACCGTTTTTCTTACTGTAGTATCTAAAGTTGCAAATAATTTATTTTCTACAAAAACATCACTTTTCCCAACCGCATTCATTAAAGTAGATTTTCCAACATTTGTGTAACCTACTAAAGCTACTCTAACCATAGCGCCACGATTGCTTCTTTGTGTGGCCATTTGCTTGTCAATTGCTTTAATTTTATCCTTTAATAAAGCAATTCTATCTCTTACAATACGTCTATCGGTTTCAATTTCAGTTTCTCCAGGTCCACGCATTCCAATTCCACCTCGTTGTCTTTCCAAGTGAGTCCACATTCCTGAAAGTCTAGGTAATAAATAAATACATTGTGCTAGTTCAACTTGTGTTCTTGCATAAGAGGTTTGGGCACGTTGAGCAAAGATGTCTAAAATAAGATTGGTTCTATCCAACACTTTTATATCAAAAATTTTTGTGATATTTTTTTGTTGAGAAGGGGTTAGTTCATCGTCAAAAATAATAGTAGAAATATTGTTTTCTTTTATGTAAGAAGCAATTTCTTCAAGTTTTCCTGTACCTACAAATGTCTTAGGATTTGGTTTGTCCATTTTTTGAGAAAATCGCTTAATGACCTCACCACCAGCAGTAAATGTTAAAAACTCTAACTCATCAAGGTATTCATTTAACTTTTCCTCGTCTTGATTTTGTGTTATAATTCCAACTATTACAGTTCTTTCAAAATTTATTATCTCTTTTTCTATCATATTTATTAAGCAGCTAATTTATTTTTCAACAAATTTAACACAAAATGTTAATAAAACCCTTTTAGTTTTCAAAATATTAATTACTTTTGGGGATAAATCAAACCAAACAACAATATAATGATGAAGAAAATTACGCTATTTTTAGTAA
>NZ_CAWUIC010000033.1:0-7048 GCF_963922255.1 uncultured Flavobacterium sp.
TGCGATCCTAATAATTCATCATAGATTGCTCGTGACTCGCAACAAAAGATAGAATGGATAGCGGGAACGAAACATCATAAATATAGACAAAAGTGTTGCTTTTAATCGAAACGAATGGCTTTAACTGGAGAAATTTTTGTTATAATATAGGAAGGAATTAATAAAACCATGAAACAAATAAGAATTGTTCCTAAGTTTAACACTAATATATGTAAAGGATTTATGTCAACTGGAGCGACATTCACATAATAGTTTTCTGGATTTAGTTTTATTAGTCCTAAGTATTTTTGAATTAATAACAATCCAATTGCAATTATATTACCAAATAAAAGTCCTCTTAAAATTAAATATGAAGCGTTGTATAAAAATATTTTTCGGATGTTCCAATTATTTGCTCCAAGTGCTTTTAGAATTCCTATCATTTGTGTTCTTTCTAGTATAAGTACTAATAAGGCAACTATCATATTGATGGTTGCAACAATTATCATTACAATTAGAATAATGACTATATTGAAATCAAAAAGCTTTAACCATTCGAAAATACTATAGTACTTTTCTTCTATAGTTGTACTATTATATGTAGGAGGAATTTCTTTATAGATTTCTTCACCTTTTTTCTTTATTTGACTAAAATCTTCTACGAAAACTTCGAATGCTCCTACTTGATTATCTTTCCATTTATTTATTTTTTGAATATGTCGAATATCACCTAATATATAGGTAGCATCGAATTCTTGAAAACCTGAATTGTAAATTCCGACAATTTTGAAATTACGGAGATTATATCGACTTCCTGAATCTTTTAAGAAATAGGTTTTAAATTTATCACCTAACTTTAGATTTAGTCTATTGGCAATGTATTGAGATATTAAAACTTCTTCATTTAAAGTACTCTTTAAGTTTGGCATTTTACCTTCAATCAAATATTCTTGAAGATTTTTAAAATCATAATCTTTTCCTACTCCTTTATATAGTATTCCTTCAAAAGATTCTTCTGTATGGATAATTCCAGCTTTACTAGCTGTTGCCTGGATATGACTTATACCTGAAACGTTTTTAAACTTTGGATAAAAATCTTGATTAATTGAAATAGGCTCTTTTGTAACTTCTGATTGATTGTCATCGTAATTTGAAATAATTACATGACCATTGAAAGCCGCAACTTTTTCTCGAATTTTAATTTGAAGTCCAATTCCTGTTGCTACAGAAACAATCATCATAATTATTCCGATTGCAATAGCTGTAATTGCAATTTTTATAATTGGTGAAGAAATACTACTTTTATAACTTTTAGTAGTGATAAGTCTTTTGGAAATAAAATATTCTAAATTCAATTTTTGGCTTTACTTTTGATTTCAAAAATACATCTTAAACATGAAATACACTAATAAAAATTATACCTATATATATAATGAAATATTTTACTTTATTTTTTGGCTTTTTGTTTATTGTTTTTTCTTGTGGAAACTCATTAAAGACAGAAGTTAGAAATCAAAAATTAGAATCTCAAAAAGAGATTTTAAAAGATAAAAATAACAAAACAGAAACTTTACTAAAAACTGGTGCTGATAATTATTCTCTTTATTTGCCTTTATTAAAAGGAAAAAAAGTTGGGGTTGTGACAAATCAGAGTGGGATTTTAAATGACAAAACACATTTGGTCGATTTTTTGCTTTCAAAATCAATACATATGAAACGAATATTTGCTCCAGAACATGGTTTTAGAGGAACAGCTGATGCAGGAGAATTGATTAAAGATGGAAAAGACACCAAAACAAATTTGCCTATAATTTCATTATACGGAAGCAACAAAAAACCAAAACCTGAGCAGCTAGAAGAAATTGATGTAATGGTTTTTGATTTACAAGATGTTGGTGCAAGATTTTATACCTATATATCTTCTCTTCATTATGTAATGGAAGCTTGTGCTGAAAACAATATTCAACTTATTGTTTTAGATAGACCAAATCCAAATGGTGGAATTATTGATGGTCCAATTTTAGAAAAAGAGAACACAAGTTTTGTTGGAATGCACCAAATTCCAGTTTTACATGGAATGACTATTGGTGAATATGCTCAAATGATTAATGGAGAAAGTTGGTTGAAAAACAACGTGAAGTGTGATTTAAAAGTAATTCCTTGTTTCAATTATGACAGAAATATGGAATACAATTTACCTGTAAAACCTTCACCTAATTTACCAAATGCTCAATCTATAAACCTTTATGCAAGTTTGTGTTTTTTTGAAGGAACAAATGTAAGTGTTGGACGTGGAACTGATAAACAATTTCAGATTTATGGTTCTCCGTATTTACCTAAAAGTGGTTTTAGTTTTACTCCAAAACCAAACGAAGGTGCAAAAGATCCTGTTTACAATGGAAAAGTTTGCTTTGGTGAAGATTTATCAGACATCAAAAAAGTAAACCAATTGGAATTAAAATGGTTATTGAAAGCTTATAATGAAACTTCAGATAAGTCAAAATTCTTTAATTCATTCTTTATAAAATTAGCTGGAACTAAAAAACTGCAAGAACAAATTGAAGCGGGAATTTCAGAAAAAGAAATTAGAAAGAATTGGGAAAGTGGTTTAAACGAATTTAAATCTATGCGAAAAAAATATTTGATTTATTAAAATTGGACTTCCACTTGTATGCATGGATTAATTCGCAATAGTTCTTCAATGAATTCTTTTTTATCCTTTGGGGAAATTAAAACTTCATCATATGTATTGTACACTATTGCAATTCTATCTAAAGACAAAGCCGGAGAACTTAATGGATTATTTGTAGCATAAATTTTTCTAATAGAATTTATTTCGATTTTAATCCACCAAACTTTTAAAATTTCTCCATTAATTTCATATTTAATTTTTGAAAACAAAAAAGCTATTAATGCTAAAACAGCCAACATTACAATTGAAAGTGTATATTGTCTTGTAACAACTCCTTCAATAAATGGATAAGCGAAAACGACTATAATGATTGCAGTTAACCACCAATCTACTTTTGATTTGTATATTTTCATATTATAAAGGTAATTTTGCTTTCATTTTTTCCACAATATTATATGCAGCAGGACAAATGGGAATATTTTTTAAAGTAATATCCGTGATTTGATTGAACTTTTTTCTATCCGTATGCGGAAATTCGCGACAAGCTTTTGGCCGAACATCATATATAAAACAAGTGTTGTCTGAGTCTAAAAAATGACAAGGAACTTTTTGCAAGACATAATCATTGTCTTCATCAATTCTCAAATATTGATTAATAAATTGTTGTGGTTTTTGTCTTAAATGTTTTGAAATTCGTTCAATATCAGCCGTAGTGAATAATGGACCTGTAGTTTTGCAACAATTAGCACATTCTAAACAATCGGTTTTCTTGAATTCAGCATCGTGCAAATCTTGCATTACATAATCTAAATTCTTAGGTGTCTTTTTTTTTAGCTTATCAAAATACTTTTTATTTTCGATATGCTTATCTTTGGCAAGTTTTGTTAGTTCGTTTAGATTTGGTTTTAGCATTATTTGATTTTATTTAAGCTATAACAAATTTAATCTTTTAAACTTACAACCTAACAACCTTATAACCTTTTTTATGAAAGACCTTTTTGGAAAAGCCATATTAGATTACCAAACTAATAATTCACCGGAAGATTTATTTACAGAAACTTCTATTTCTGAAGCTGATGAAATGAGTGTTGCGTATCTATTTAGAAGTTTTAATGAAATGCCAAAAATTGAACAAAAAGCATTGCAACTAACAAAAGGTAAAGTTTTAGATGTTGGTTGTGGCGCTGGAAGTCACACGCTTTATTTGGAAGAAAAAGGATTTGATGTAAAAGCAATTGATATTTCAAAAAATGCAATTAAAGCTTGTGAACTTCGTGGTTTAAAAAATGTAAGTATTGAAAATGTTTTAGATTTAGAATCGCATACTAAATTTGACACTATTTTACTTTTAATGAATGGAACAGGAATTTTTGAAACTTTAGAAAAATGTACAAAATACTTATTGAAATTAAAATCACTATTAAATGAAAACGGACAAATCTTAATTGATAGTTCTGATATCATTTATATGTTTGATGAAGACGAAGATGGAGGAAAATGGATCCCTAGTGATGGTTATTATGGAGAATTAACTTTTACTGTTCAATATAAAGGAGAAACTGAAGCGACTTTTCCTTGGTTATATTTAGATTATAATACATTGCAAAATGCTTGTTTAGCTAATGGATTACAATGTGAATATATTTTAGAAGGCAAACATTTTGATTATTTGGCTAAGATTACAAAATAAAAAAAATCCCAAAAGATTAGTTTTGGGATTTATACATTGTATTTGAATGAAATTTATTCCATATATTTCATCATAATATTCTGTAGTTCCGTACCCCAATCTTTTCCAGATTCCATATTTTTCTTTAATATTTCTGCTGCGTTCTCAGTTATTTTTTTACCAACTGGAGATTCGTAGAACTTTAGCATTGCCTTAATTTCATCGTGTGTATAAACTTCCATGTAATTTTTTGCCATGGCATCATAAAGTGATGGTAAAGTTGCATCAAAATCTTTAGAAAATTCTTCGAATCTTGATTCAGGAATCATTGCTTTTATTTGGTCTTTAGCAGCTTCCATTTGAGCAGCAGATCCAGAAGCTTTTATCACTTTAAGTACATCATTTTTAAAAGCATCTTGTGCTAATGAAAGTTGCGTAACCAATAAAACAACTACTGTTAAAATAAGTTTTTTCATTTTTTTAATTAATTTAGTTAATATAAGGTTTTCAAAAAATTATTCAAAACACTATTTAAGGAATATTCAAATACTTGTGAGTTTGCAATGAAACTCTCCATTTTGGATTATTCATCACATAATCTACAATTAAAGGAGTCATTTCTTCCTTTTTACTCCATTCCGGTTGTAGAAACAAAATGGCTTTCGAATTTACTTTTGCTGCTTGTTCTTCAGCAAAAATAAAATCGTGTTTATTATAAATAATTACTTTTAATTCATTGGCAATTGCATAAGCATCATCAACTGGTAATTTGTTTTTTTTTGGAGAAAGACAAAACCAATCCCAAGAGCCTGAAACAGGATAAGCACCAGAAGTTTCTATATGAACATTTAAGTTTTTATTTTTTAATCTTGAAGTTAAAATAGACATATCCCACATTAAAGGCTCTCCACCAGTAACAACAACGGTTTCGGCATATTTTTTGGCATTTTCAACAATAACATCTGTATTTGTTGGAGGATGTAATTCTGAATTCCAACTTTCTTTAACATCACACCAGTGACAACCTACATCGCAACCACCAATTCTTATAAAATAAGCAGCCGTTCCGGTATGATAGCCTTCCCCTTGAATAGTGTAAAACTCTTCCATTAATGGAAGCATTTCTCCTTTATCAACTGCTATTTGTGTTTCTTTATCTAACATTATTTCTATAATAGTGTGCAAAGATAAGGATTAGTGATTAGTAAATAGTAATTAGTGAATAGTTATTAATGGTTTTTTACTATTTTTGAAATAATATATTACTTTATGAAAAGAATAAAATTCACAGAATTAGGTTTTAAAAAAAACTTTGATACATTAATAGTTATTCTAGGAATTATTTGTTTAATAAATGGTTTGATAGGTGTTTTTGCATTTCCTGAAAGCAAATTTGGTTCTATAGCTGGTTTATCAGCAGTTTTAACAACTTTTCCCCAATTTAAAAGTTTTTTCTACAAAAATTATTTTGTTTGGAATAAAAAAGGAGGAAATCTTAAGATTAATTCTAAAAGTAAAAATATTGTTTTTTCTGAATTAAATTCTTACGAATTTAGTAAAAACCACTTAACTTTAGTAAAGAAGAACAAAACGCAACTTAACTTTCCTTTAAATGATATTAATTCTGAAGACATTAGTAACTTGAAAGGAATAATTGCAAAATACATCAAAAATTAATGAAAAAATATCTAATCCAAAAAAATCCGTTTGTTGTTCCTACAACTGACGGAAAATTGATTGAAGAACATCATGGAATTCCAACCACTGGAAACAAAGACATTTCAATTGCTCACATGGTTGCTCCACCAAAATGGTCTGAACCTTTTCAAACTCCAGAATTTGAAGAATATACTTATGTAATTTCAGGAAAAAAACAATTTATTATTGAAGGTGAAACTATAATTTTAGAAGCTGGTCAATCTATAAAAATCGATGCTAATACAAGAGTTCAATATTCAAATCCTTTTGATGAAGCTTGTGATTATATTTCAATTTGCAAACCTGCTTTTGATTTTAACAAAGTACATCGCGAAGAAAATTAAACTACCTAATTAATGAAAAGTGTCCTTTAACTGGCTCTCCTAATTTTCGTTCAATTACAAACCAATAATCTGTTGCTGGTAAAGTTTGATTTCCAAAAGTTCCATTCCAACTTTCAGTAGCATTAGGAATATTGTAAAGTAACTTTCCATATCTATCAAAAATATAGATAGTTTTTACTTCGTTTTTAGGATCGTAAATTTTCCAAACATCATTATAACCATCACCGTTTGGAGTAAAAAATGCTGGGGTTAAAATTTGACGGTTTTGAATTTTAAAACTTTCTTGTGAACAATTTCCAATTGGAGTTCCAACAGAATTATAAGGTGTAATTGTTACATAAATTATAGCATCATCAGGAAAGTCGTTTGTTGGATTATAAAATGTTGTGTTACCAACATCAAACATATTTATAATTTCATTTCCGTTTGGAGAAATTCCTATTGAAAGAAAATATCCAGTTGCATTTGAAATAGAATTCCAAGAAAGTGAAGCATCAATTTCTACATCAGAACTTCCGTTTTGAGGTGAAATTAATGAAGTACATAATGGAGCAACAACTTCCGTCTTAAATCTTTCGATAGAACAACTTACTGAATTTCCTGCTGAATTATAAGGTGTTATTTTTACATATATAAAAACATCATCAGGTAGATTACTTGTTGGAATATACGTCAAAACATTTCCAACATCAATCATATTCGCAATATTGTTTCCTGCTGTGTTTG
>NZ_CAWUIC010000034.1:0-6993 GCF_963922255.1 uncultured Flavobacterium sp.
TCCTGTTCGGAAAATTAGTTATTTATTTAATAATGCAAACTAAAGGCAAAACGTTAGCAGATATAGTTTTGAAAATCTCGGTAAAATCAAAAATCTCTTAAAAACATTTGGAAATATTGTAACTTTTAAGTTACCTTTGAAAAATGAAAGTACGTGAAGTTATAGCATACGAAAATCACTTTGAAGAATTTCTTCTTGAACAGCCAAAAAAGGTTCAGGATAAAATATTTAAAATAATTGAGGCTATCGAAACTTTAGAAAGAATTCCTTCAAATTATTTAAAATCAATGGAAGGAACAAATGGATTATTTGAAGCAAGAATTCAACTTGGTTCAAACATTTGGCGTGTGTTTTGCTTCTTTGACAAAGGAAAACTTGTTATTTTACTTAATGGCTTTCAAAAGAAAACGCAAAAAACACCTAAAAATGAAATTGAAAAAGCGTTGAAATTAATGAGTAAATATTATAAAGAAAAATCTAAATAACTATGGAAACTAAAAGCTGGAAAGAAATTAAAAACAATGTTTACGGTGAAAAAGGAACTGTAAGACGTGACGAACTTGAAAGAGAATTCCAAGGTTTTAAAATTGGATTACTCTTAAAAAAAGCACGTGAAGAAAAACAACTAACGCAAACCGAACTTGGCGAATTAGTTGATAAAAAACGTGAATATATTTCAAGAATAGAAAATAACGGAAGTAACTTAACGCTGAAAACCTTGTACGATATTGTGGAAAAAGGTTTTGGTGGTAAGGTAAAGATCCAAATTGAATTATAACTACATCTGCTAACAACAGTTACAAGAAATTGCTAGGCATGGGATTTATTAGAATTGGAAATTGTTGAATCAAAGTTTTGTCTATATTTGTAATAGCCAGTGAATGAAGCACGCAACTTCTTGTAGCTGCCAAACGTTACTGGAGACTTGTGCCAAAATTACGCAGATAAAAACAATTTAAAATTAAACATCTGTTTCCGCAGAAAGTTGACAAAACAGAAGCGTGAGAATTGAAATCTATAAGCGGAAACTTGAAATGTGGAAACCAGAAAAACAGAAAAGCGAAAGGTGGAATCTGACAGCAGAAACTTGAAAGTTATGCGTCACTTTTTAAACACCGCGTAAAAAAAACAACATCGAAATCATTATTTATGAATAATGCTGAAACTATATCTTGGATTTATTTAGCGATTGCGATTTCCTCAGAAAAAGAACCTGTAAGTTTTGCCGGTATTAGTCAAGTTGCTGATGGAATAAATCATGCTATACCAACACAAACAGAAATGCAAAATTCAATAGCTTGGCTGACTAATAAAAAATTAATTTTAAAAACTATGAATAAATACTCTTTATCAGAACTTGGAAAAGAGATTTACGCAACTAGTAGAAACATAAACGGCTTAATGGATATGTGGAAAAATTTAGAAATGAAAATTTCAAAGTTAATGTGAAATTTAAGTGCCGCATAAAAGCTTTTCGCAATTGTTTTTTCACAGCAGAAACTTGAAAAGTTTGAGGTTTAATTGCAATTTCGACAAAAAACAAGCCTCCAGTAACAGCCATTTTGAGCTAGCTGGATTTTAGTGGAATTACCGTTTCGCATCACGTTTTCGTTAAGCCGAAAATTGAGCGTTTACGAACTTCCAGCCATCTCAAAGTGGCAAAACGTTGTGCAACATTACCCAAAAACGCAAAATGACACCTAAAATAGCAAGAAATATCGGAATTAAAAAGGCGCTACAATCTGCGACAATTGGAATTTTAATTGCGTTTCTATTTATGATGTTACTTGCTGGAGGAAGTCCTCAATGGATGGTTGAATGGAATTATTGGATAAACATAATTATCGGAATTGGAATTTTTTACGGACTTGCATACTGGTTTGGAAAGAATGCTGGATATGAAATCTTGATAAAGAAAAAAGATTCTGACAAAGTTGGAGCAAAATACGGAATTTTGATTTTGATTATAACCGCATTTCTTGTTGGTTGGACTGGATTTGTTCAAGAAGGAATGGAACCTTATGATACTTTTTTGGACTCATTTGAGGACTATATTTTCAAACCATTCTTTTGGATTATGGTAATTGGATTTATTCCAGCAATTTTAGTCGGAATTCAATTTGGAAAGTGGATTAAAAGAAGCAGATAAAACATTTTAAAATATTTAAAAATGAACAATCTAAAAAAATACGAAATGATAATTTATTGTCTGATTTATCCAATCTTGACAATGCTTTTTTTTATGATTTGGATTCATCAATCAACATTACCTGGTGGAGATATCGGAATGACACCTTTTCTCGTTGGTATTGTTTTACTTATAGTTTTCGGAATTGAAATCACTCTCGTTTTGATATTAAGAAAACGAATAAATAGTTTGTTGAATAAACTTACCTGTTTGTTTGTTGCATTTCTAATTTACGAATTAACAATGTGGAGTTTGGGCGGATTTGGAGAATTTGTGCTTTTAGAATCGTTTAAAAAACCGTTTGCAGAAAATATTGAAGGAGCATTTTCATTTTCATCAATTTTTTCACTTTTAATAATTCTTGGATTAATATTAATAATAGAAAGATTAAATAAAAAAACGTTGCACAACACCGTATAAAATTAATTGCTGGTTATAGCCTACTTACGAAAGTCCTCGCAGACTTTCTATCTGTGATTTATTTGCTAAATTTAGTGCTTAAACCACGCAACTAATCTTATACAAACACGTTACCCGACATTTTACGAGAAACCGAAAAAAAAATGATTAATGAATATTAGCTTTGATCTTGACAGTACTTTAATTCCAAATGGAAAAGAATTTGAAACCGAAAAAATAAGCAGAATCGGAAAACTATTCGGTGTAGAAAAGATACGTAAAGGAACACGGGAATTAATTTCTGATTTACAAAAAGAAGGCCATAAAGTTCATATTTATACAACATCATTTAGAACAAAAAACAAAATAAGATTTACATTATTTTATTATGGAATTAGAGTTAATCGCATAATCAATCAAACTGAAAATCAAAAGAAATTAAAATCTTTAAAAATCAATTCTTCAAAATATCCAATTGCGTTTAATTTTGACATTCACATTGACGATTCAAAAGGTGTTGGAATGGAAGCTGAAAAACATAATTTTCGAGCAATAATAATCGAACCATCAGAGAAAAAATGGGTTGAAAAAATAAAAACTGATATAAAAAACGTCGGGTAACAGCAGTTACAAGAAATTGCTAGGCTCGGTTTTTGTCAGAAATGATAATTGTTGAATCAAAGTTTTGGTTATATTTGTAATTGTCAGTGAATGAAGTACGCAACTTCTTGTAGCTGCGAAACGTTAGCTACAATTTGAATGAACATACGAACTACTTTCATAATACTTCTTACTTTAGTCTACTTTGAATCTTTTTCTCAAAGTATTTTTTCTGCTTTACGTCACGACGATGCTATCGATTTAAGAACAGATTCTAAAGTAAAGGAACTTACAAAAACGACGATATTCTACAATAAAAGCGGAACTGAAACCAAAAAGGATATTATAGTTGTAAATCAGCAAAACAAGATAATATCGGAATTGAGATATGGCGAAAACGGAAAATTAGAAACACGTCTTTCTCGGACTTTCGACTCTAATGGAATTAGAAGTTTACAAAGAAAAATCGAACGTTGGCATCCTGTTATTGGATATACTTATGAAATAGCAACTTACGAATATGATGAAAATGGTTTTATGATTAAAATAACTGACCGAAATCAAAACAACCAAATTATTAGAGAGACATTCCTAAAGAACAATGAAAAAGGACATCCAATCGAATTAAAGCTGAATACGGGAAATTCTAACTCTTATGGCATTGAAGTTGCGGAATATGACTATTCGAATAATATAGCATTCACAAAGGTTCTTGACGACAACGGAAAAATACTTTCTGAAAGCAAACATAAAATTGACTTTTCAATTAAAGATTTAGATAATTCAGAATATGACGAAAATGGAAATTTAATTAAATCTAAAAATTACGAATACGAATATAAGTACGACAAGAAACTGAATTGGAAAAAGAAAACCATTTATAAAATCGAAAATGGTAAGCGAAAAAAATATCAAGTCTTGACAAGAAAAATCAAATACGAATAGTAAAAACTGTAGCTAACACCGTATATAATTTATTGCTAGTTCTAGCCTACTTACGAAAATCCTCGCGGATTTTCTATTCGGTTTTTATTTGCTAAATTACGTGCTAAACCACGCAACAAACCATATACAACAACGTTGTAGCACATTAAAAAAATGACAGAAAGCGAATTTATAGACTATTGGAATAAGGAATACCAAGAATCGTTACCAATCAATCACGAATTGAAAATAGTTTATCCTGACAGGTGGTTTAGAATTCATAGCCTTCCTGAATCAAAAAGATACGCTGAAAATGAAGACGAGTATAAAATCATACTTGACCGACAAAACCAATTGATTAACGACCTGATTGGAGAAGAATCAGAAGTTGCTATATCATTCGGACTCTACACGTGGGATTCAACTAATGACAATTATAAGGAGTTAACTGACTTTGGAGAATTTAAAAAAGTATTGAGAATTGATTTGCAAAAAGAAAGACCAGAGGAATATGAAGACGAAACGTTTTTTGATATTTATGTCAAAACTGAAAGTTGGAAAAACGGAAACAGAAACGAAATTCTCAAAGCAATTGCTGATGATGAAATAAGAGCAATGTTTGTCAGTCCGTCAAAGAAATGTGTCATTGCACCTTATGATGGAGGAGTTGATGTGATTGTTGACTCGACCGAAAAAAGAGACAGACTTAAAGCTAAATATAGTGATTGGCTTTCTGACCGTGAAGATGGAATGTAAAAAAGAAAAAACGTGCTACAACACTATATATAGCAAATTGGGCGATTAGTGGTAAATCCAAAAGTTGTTGTCTATTTGCAAAGTCGCCAAATCTTTTGATTTGGTATTAAAAAGAAAAATTAAAACAAAATAAAAAGATTTGGCTTGTGGCTAAACCGAAAGTAATCGCTTATTTTCTGCCCAACTTGCCATATATTAAACGTTGGCAACCATTAAAAAATGACCGTAAAAGAAGGAGACATATTCATAACGAAACTGGAAAGAGATTTCTTTGGAGCTTTTAAAGTGATTAAAATTGGAAAATCATTCTTCGAAGAAATAGACGGAGATTTAATGATGCTCGGTATCTTGGACTACGTGGATAATAAAAAACCAGAATTAGATGATGTGAGATTAAATCAAATTCTAAGTTGCAATCGATTTTTCTTTTCAAATCAATATTCAATTGACTTTTACACCAATAATACAAAATACAATGATTTGAGCAAGTTTGAATATTTGGGAAATAAACCAATTACAGAATTTGAAAAAAGTATTGATTTCAAATTAGGAGATGGACGAAGTGGAGTGAAAGGTGGTTTTCCTTTAGCTGGTTTAATGGAATCTGATTATGGTAAAACAGCTTTTTATGAATGGCGTTGGAAAAATGAAAGAGAAGAATTCAAAAAAGAAGTTGAAATAGAAAATGAAAAATCTCGTATTGCAAGAGAAGAATACAGAAAGCAATCTATGAAGCCTAAAAAGATGGTGGACGACAATGTGTTTTGGGAAGTAATAGAAAAAATCGACTGGACTAAAGAAGACGACCAAGAAAGAATGGAACCTGCTATCGTTTTTTTAGCAAAGAAAAAGGTTACAGAAATAAAGCAGTTTCAAGAAAGTTTGACCTATAAATTGTATTTACTGGACACTAAAAAACACGCTGAAAATATTGGCGAAGCTTCATTCAAAGATGATGATTCATATTTTTCAGTTGACTACTTTCTTTATGTTAGGTGTTGTGTGGTCGCAAATGGTAAGGAGTTTTTTGAAAGTGTATTGAAAAATCCAAAGGATATGCCTAAGAATATGGACTTTGAGCCATTGTTATATATTGCAGAAGAAGCGTATGAAAAGCGAATGAATAAGGAACTGGAATATGAAACAGGTTGTGATTATGAAACTTTTTCAAATTATAAAGGCTGGAAATAGAAATAAATAACGGTTGCCAACAATGGCTATAAACAATTGGGGTAAAAGTGATTAAACGAAAATATAAACATAAAATAAAGGTCAATGCTAAACCGAAAAGTTAGGGAGTAAAGTCCCCAACTGTTCATAGCCGAAACCGTTATGCCTCATTTATGAAAAACGCACAATGAAAACAGGAAATATAAATATTTTAATTGCATTTTTACTAATATTTAGTTGTTCTTTTAGTCAAGTAAAGTTAGAGGGAAAAATTATTTCTGGCAGAACAAAACTGAAACCAACCGAAAGTGTTTTGATTGTTCCTGAAAAAACTTCCAAAGGTACTTTTACTGATTCACTTGGTAATTTTGTTTTAGATAATTTAGAGTTTAATAAAACTTACATTCTTAAAACAAGTTCAATAGAATTAGGTACTGTGGAAATTGAACTAAAAACTGGAAATGAATCTGTTATTCGTAAAACTTTTGAAATAAACTCTAATTGTAAATTTAATTCTGAAAGTGCTGAAACAGATTGGATAAATAAAAATCCGAAATTACTCTTAATTGGTTCAATTGTTCCGATCGGAAATTCGAGAAAAGATAAAAAATTTGAAGAACGTTATAAAATCAAATATTATGATTTTGGATGTACACCTGAAGCTTTAGAATGTATTATTGAATATAATAAAACAATCTTTAAGCTTATGAATTTAAAGTATGGTAAGAAATGGAAGTCGAGAATGAGAAAAGATGTAATACTAAATTAAACGAGGCATAACAAAGGTTTGTAACAATTGCTCGGCTTGGTCTTTGTTTGAATTTTCTCCGAAAATTCATTAGGAGTTTTGTACTTGTGAAATTAAGTGCTAAATTTACGCAACTGTCACAAGCCGTCAAACGTTAGCGTCAATACCAAAATCGAACTTAAAAACAACCAAATTCTACAAATGAAAA
>NZ_CAWUIC010000035.1:0-5852 GCF_963922255.1 uncultured Flavobacterium sp.
GTGAGTAAATTTTTAAAGTAAACAACAATAAAATTAAACATATTTTCTTCATATTTCTTTCGTTTTTTCTACGTTCCGCGAAACTGACGCACAACGTGTTGCCGCTTGTGGCAGTTGCGTAAATTTATAACAAAAGATTACAAGTACAAAACTCCTCGTGGAATTTTCGGAGAAAATTCCGAACACACACCGAGCCTAGCAATTGCAACAAACGGCTGTTATGCACTGTGTTTATTCATTTATTTGCCAATTAGAGTAATTAAACCAAAACACTTTTCCAATTTTCATTATCTCTATTTTTCTTTTTTTAGGTTTTTCGTATTCTTGGGTTTTCTTATTGTAGATTAGCGAGTTAATGTTGTCGTAAGCAATAATGCCTTTTTTGTCGCAACTTTCAAGTAATTGTATTTTTATAGAATAATATTTTTCGTTTTTTTCAATGATTTGACCTTTTGCTATGCAAATATCCTCATCATATTTTATTTCTTGCTCATTAGAAATGTATCCATTAGGATATTTAAAGAATACAATTTCTCCTATTTTGTATTTTTCAAATTTCTCTTTTTCAAAAGCTTCGTTTTTCTCTTTAACTTCTTTCCAATATTTTTTTGAGAATTCAACTTGTTCTTCCAATTTTATGTCTTCTTTTCTCAGATATCTTTCATAACTAGTCAATATTGTTCCAGACATATCATCAGCATGATAGATTCCTAAACCATTAAAATAGTTTGATAACCTAGAACCTCCCCAAAGTCCCCAATTGTTTCTTAACCACATTCCAAAACCGAAATGCATTCCCTTTTTAAGTTTTTCTAATTTAATAGACGTACTGTCTTTCCATATTTTGTTTATTTCTAAAAAACTGTCTTCAAGATTTTTCGGAATATAAACACTATTTAAGGTGTCAGCTGTATATTTTATTAATTCTTCAGCTTTCCTTTTTTTTTCTTTAATTTGAAAAGGTAGTAAAATTGCTTTTTCGTCAAATTTTCCATTAAGTAAATAACTTTTAAAAGCAATAAGAATTGCAATTTCTTGTTCTTTAGGTATGTTGATTCCTTTATTGTCAAAATACTTAACAATTTTTGGACTAGGAACACTGTCATTTGTCCAATTTGAGATTTTATTATAGTGACCACCCCAAGGTCGAATAAGATAAATTAAACTGTCATTATTGGTAATTTTTATTTTTTCTTGTAAATCATTAGGGCAATCTTTGGAGAGTAACTTAACTGCTGTTTTTAGATTTTTAGGCGCGGCTTTTTTTTGCCCATAATTTGCTAAAGGTAAAAGTACTGATAACATGATTATAAGCAGTAAGTTTTTCATAACATTGTGCATAACGTTTTGCGTGTATGAGAAGTAGCGGATTTAAAAGCACTTCACTTTCAGTTTGGGACTGACTTTTATTAAAGGCACTGACCTTTGATTTAGCACTGAACCCGCTATTTCTTATACACGCTGTTATAGCCAGTGCTTTTTCGTCCATTTGCTCAATTTTAGTTTTGTTTTTGTCTGTCCGTTTATTTTGACATATTCTTCTTTAAATGGTATTGCGGATTTTAAAACAGTCCATCCAAATCCAATTTGTCTGTCTTGTCTTATTTCGTATTTTTTATATATTTTCAGTTGTCCTACAATTTCTATATCAACATCTTTGTTTTTAATCATTGCTGAAAAACCTCCAATTTGTGGTTGGTCAACCCAGTTTTGTTTTATTATAGATTGACTGAAATTAATTTCGTTTACACGCTTTATATAAACTTCTGCTACTTTAAAATCATTCAAGGTTGGTTTTGTCGGTAAGTCAATTGTTGTTATTGCAATATAATTTGTTCCAGTTGCAGTCTTTTGTTCGTCTGTCAAAACAAAAGCTCCACCATAGTTTCCGTTATCCATCAAGTAAGTTAAACAATCTCCTTTTTGATAAGTTGAGTTATAAAATCTTTTTTTAGTTCGTCTTTTGGGTTTGTCCTTTTCAATTTTAAGTTTAGATAAAAACTTACTTAAAACTTTTTCTCTTGCCTTTAAATCAGCAGGAGTGGCGTCCAACTCCTTCCAAATTCTGATGTCCTCGCCACTATTGATAATATGCTCAACTTTTGATAATATTTCTTTATCAAGTGCTTTGCATTCCCATTGTCCATTTGCAATAGCAAACCAAAAATTTGGAGCATCTTCTTCAAGATTTATTGTTTCTTGATTTTCGTAAATCAGTTTTTTTGTGATATCAGCTACAGAAAGTCCTTCATTATACAAGTCAATAAATTGCTCGTAAATGTCAGCGTAAGTGTCGTTAGAACTTATTCCTGTTCCCCAAGCTCCCATTTTAGATGTTTTTTATTTTAATTGTTATCTTCATTTAGCATTGGCTATAACGTTTTGCGGCTTTGTTTCAGTGGCTTGTGATTAAGCACTGACCAAAGCAAATATAAAACAAAATTACGAATCATAGAGGTTTTTCCGAAGGAAAAACCAAGCCCAAGCCATTGAACAAAACCGTTGTTGTGCGTTCGTTTTTATACTAACCTAAATATTGAATTGTTATTCTTTCAGGTTTAATGTTTGAATATATTGTTTTTATTCGTTCATTAATAATCTTTTCTATTTCGTTTGGATTTTTACCAACAGCATTTATATAATTATTTACTCCTTTAGGCTCTTCAAAATAGAGTAGAGTTCCATTTTCAGAAAGTTGTTTTGCAAATTGTTCATTTTCTATAGTCAAGGTTTTGTTTTTGTTAAAAAAGTGCAATTCCATAAAACCATCTAATTCATTTTCATTTAATCCTCTTGCAGCATAAAATTTTGCAGGAACAACTTGAAATAGAATTTGATCATCAACATAAATATTTATATGCAATTCAGAAATTCCGTTTTTTAAGGCTTGACTTATAACTTCTGAAACGCCTAATTCTTTTTTCTTTTTCTTAAATATTCCAAACATAGTTTTCAGTTTTTTGGCAATGACGCACAACGTTTTGCGGCTTTGTTTCAGTGGCTTTGATTAGACACTGACCAAAGCAAATATAGAACAAAATTACGAATCATAGAGGTTTTTCCGAAGAAAAAACCAAGCCCAAGCCATTGAACAAAACCGTTGTTGTGCGTTCGCTTTTTTATTTATTTAAATAATATTTGGCATTTTCAGGTTGATGTTTTTTCATATATTCATATTTTGTAATTGTGGTGTCTAATTTAATATAGCATTCATTTTTCTTTGCTGCTAACTCGTAAATTCCTATTTCTGGTAAAGCTTTAATAATTATTGTGTCTCCAGTAATTTCTACATCATATATTCCGTCTGTATTTGCTTTCAATATATTTTCTGTATTTCCCCAACGTTCCAAATCAATAAAGTCATGACCACTACTTATTTCACTTATACGATACCACTTTACAGTAATATCTTTTGATTTAAATACTTTTTCGTCTAAACGTTTATCACAAGAAACGCAAAAAGTAAAAATTATAAGAATAAATATTTTGTTCATTTTAGTTTTTTTTTTCTGTCGCACGTAAGTGACGCACAACGTTTTGCGGCTTTGTTTCAGTGGCTTGTGATTAAGCACTGACCAAAGCAAATATAAAACAAAATTACGAATCATAGAGGTTTTTCCGAAGGAAAAACCAAGCCCAAGCCATTGAACAAAACCGTTGTTAGCAATAGTTTAATTTTTAATTCTTGGGATTAAGTAAACGCTAAATGGGTCACTTTCGATTGTGTCTCCGACTTTTTCCCAAAGTTCAAAACCATCTTCTGATTTACCTAATTCAATAATTTTAAGTTTTAATTTTCTGTCATTTCGTTCAATAATTTTTGCAATAATTTTTACATTTCTCCCAGAAGCACCATTTTCATTTTTTTTCCATGCTCCAACACTTCCTAAAACAAGTCTATCTTTATAAAAATTTGAAAAATAAATTTGATTTAAACTATCTCTCTGCTCTTCGGGATGATTTTTAGCCCACCAAATATTTGCTGTATCTTTTCCAATTCTTGAAACTTCCCAATATTCTTTATAATACTTTTTCTGTTGCTTAAATTTAATTGGTTTGTCATTCAGTTTTCGGTGAAAAGTTGTCAAAATTATGCTACTCATATCATCTGGATGTTTTACACCATTTATTCTAAAATATGTTCTTAAAAGACTTCCTTTCCATAATCCTTTACCATTTCGCAAACCTTGACCCAAACCAAAATGATGTTTAGTTCCAGCTACTTCTTCAGGTGCAATTTTAAAATCATATTTTATTGTATCGTTTAGATTTTTTTCCATTTGGTTAATTGTTTTGCGAAGTCCAAATGGAACTGACTTTTTTGAACAGGATATCGTTATCAATAAAATTGTAATTATGTAAAATGGTTTTTTCATAAATTATTGCTAACGGTCTCGTATAACCGTCAGTTACGGGTTAATATGCGTTAATTTTCGGTTTGGCACAGACGTTAGCAATTCCGAGTGGATTCGGACGTAGTCGAATCCGCCGTAATTGCGGTTATACATTGTTGTATGTAGTGCTTTATTTTTCATCATACAATTCAGTCACTTTTTGTAAATCAGTCGAATCGTTTATTTCATAAAAATAATTCAATTGCCATTTTTGAGTTCGTTCAGCTTGTTTGTTTTTCGCAACATCCCATTTCGGATAAACTCGGAAACCTCTTTTCCCTTCTTTCTTTTCCGTTGACATAATTCCTTTTTTTACAAGCGTGGATTTTGGAAAGACAAACTGTCCAAATTCATTTTCAGTTCTCACGTTCACGGTATAAAAGTCAATTCGGTCGTTTTCGTTAAATGGCTCAATCGGTCCGTTTCCATTTCGTTTCCAAAACGTAACAAATTGTCCGACTTTTTTTGGTGTTATTTTAGCGTTTCTACTCAAAATATTCAGTCCGTTGAGTTGAAATCGACAAGCATTATATTCTTTACTTTCCATTTCGGTTTTGAAGTCCGAAATTTTAAGAGAGCATTTATCATAAATTTCCGATTTGATTTGGTTTAGATTTTTGTCCATTTGCTCAATTTTATTCGGTTTTTCAATTTCCTCTGTTTCGTTCCGGGCATTACATACAACGTTTGGCTGCTTTGCATCAGTGGCTTGTGATTCAAGACTGACCATAACAAATATAGACAAAATTTCGATTCGTAGAGGTTTTTCCGAAGGAAAAACCAAGCCCAAGCCATTGTGCAAAACAGTTGTTAGCTGCTGGCATTTTTTAAATTTTCTATAAACTTTCTTTCATTATCATCAATTCCCAAAACCATTAATGGTCTTCTTCCACGATATGGAATAACATTTATTAAAATCTCATTTTCTCTAATTATTATACTTACTTTCTTTCCATAATGTAAAATTCCACCGTTTCCAATTTCAGCTTCATACAATTTATTTGTTCTTGATATTTCATGCCAGCTATTTTCCTTAGCAGTAATATTTATTATTTCGTAAATTTTTGACAAGGGCAAGTCAGTTTTAATTTTTATTAATCTCAAACCAATTTTATTAATAATAAAAATTCCTGACGAAAACAAAATACTAAATGTAAATAAAAATTTTGTATCACTTTCTGATTTCATATATCCAAACATATATAAAAAAGAAACTAATAGAAAAAAAAATAGAGAAAATAAAAATATATGATAATAAATTAATTTATCTTTTAAAGTTAAGTTTAAAAACTCTTTTTTTATCATTTATTCAATTTAATTATTTTATTAAAGTTTGGAATTCAGCTTGCAGCTAACGTTTTGCGGCTTTGTTTCAGTGGCTTTTGATTAAGCACTGACCAAAACAAATATAAAACAAAATTACGAATCATAGAGGTTTTTCCGAAGGAAAAACCAAGC
>NZ_CAWUIC010000036.1:0-5074 GCF_963922255.1 uncultured Flavobacterium sp.
GAGGTTTTTCCGAAGGAAAAACCAAGCCCAAGCCATTGTGCAAAACAGTTGTTAGTGGCTGGCTTTTTACTTAAATATGTCAGGTGGATTTTTTTTAAGACTTCTAATTTTTATTGCCATTTTTGATAATGGTAATTGAGTGGTTAGAATCGATTTTATTGTATGCTTTAATAAATCTTGGTCTTCATAATCCACAGCTAAATTTTCGGATTCCATTTCATCTAATAAAGAAGAAATTTTTTCATCAATCATTAAATTTTCTTGATTTTTATTAGATGTTTTTTGGATTATTTCTTGTGCAATATTTATCAAATTTTTTCTAATCATAGGTAATTTAGCCAATGCTTCTAAAAAATCATTATTTTCACTTTTAGAGTTCATATTTAAATTATTATTTCATTTTTCGAGTTAAATACTTCATTAAAAAGTTCAATACATTCTTTTTTTATAAGTTCATCTAAATTAGAATCATTTATAAAACTAAATGTTATACTGCTATTGTTAGTTATTACAACATAATGGTTATGAAGTCTGTCATTTTCATCTACGTCTGATTTTTTTGGTTTTTGCTCAAAATAATTAAAATGTTTTTTTTCTATTTCAAGCATTCCATTTTCAAACTTATCTATTTTTTCTGCTGCTACTTTTCCGAAGAATAGTTCATTTAAATTTTCTTTAGTTTTCATTTTCTTTTTTTTAAGTTTATATATGACAAAAATAGAAAAAACTTATCTAAAAATAAATAACCATATATAAAAACTATCAACAAATTATTAACAAGATTTGTTTTTTAACGATTTCTTTAAGCTTGCCACTAACGGTCTTGTATATGAAAAGTAGCGGATTTTACCCACTAATTTTTCGGATTATAACTGACCATTAATTTATTCATTTTCTTTGGATTAAGCGATTAAACCGCTATTTTTTATATACGTTGTTAGCAAACGTACTTTTATTCTATTCCGTTTTCAGCGAGTAATTTGTCAAATGCTTTTCCGCCCCAATCCCTTCTTAAATTTTCGTTTTTTGTTCTTGCATTTAAAATCTGCTTATTTATGTCTTGATTATTATAAGAGATTAATGCTTTGGTAGCAGACAAATAAATATGTGCATTCCATTCAGTTTCTAGAATTTCTATTAACGGTTTTACAAATGATTTGTCTTTAATTTCAGATGCTTTTGTAGCATATAAAGGGAAATTATGAACGTTTGAATTTTTTATGTTTTCCCTGATTAATTGAAGCCCAAAATCTCTGTCTTTATTTATTATTAAGTCTAGCATTTGTTCATTCAAGCTTTTTGTTTCTTCAAAATTGTCAAAACTGAAATTCGCAATGTCCAATTCATTAGGGTTTTGCATACTTTTTTTAGTCAATTCAAATGCCTTGTTTGAATTTAAGCTGCTTAAATACTCAAAAACCTTTGGCGAAATTTTATTTTCTTCTTCCCATAGCTTCCATAGAAGTTCGTCATAGCTGTTAGATTGAAATTCGTTTAATGCGGAAAAAATCATATTCAAATGATATTTTCTAATATTCTTGTGCTCGACTTGTGTAAAAGGTATCAGTAATTGTTTTTTTGCATCTTCATTCTTATAGCTTGCAATTGCTCTGTATAATTGTGTCCATTCATTACTATAATGGGTGTTATCCAAAGTCTTTTGAAGTTGTGATTTTAAAAATGGAAAGAATTTCGAATTTGGAAAATTACTTATGGCTTTATATGTATGAAAATATCCGCCTTCTTCAGAATTGTCTTTTTCTCGATTATTGAGAATGAGTTCAATATCCTCTACTTTATTGTATTTGGCTAATTTAACTAATGCAGATTGGTCATTTTTTTCAAGGTATAGTTCTTTGATTTTACCATAATTAGATTCAGATGATTCTATTCTCTGAATTGCTCCATACTTGGCATTTAGATTGTTGTTTGAGTACACTAACAAGCTGTCTAACTCTCGAAATTGTTGTTCGTTAAGTTTTTTCGAGTCTAAATCCACGTATTGAGGTGTTAGCACCTGAATATAAAAATCGCCAACTTTTTCTTGTCCTCCGATACAACCAAACTGTGTGCTAATTAATTCATCATCGTTCAAATGATTTTTCACAATTTTGAATAAGTCAACATTTTTATTGTAAGATAAAGCCCAAAACGAATAACTTCTAACAACTCCATTCGGATGATTAGTTAATTCAATCAATTCACTTTCAGTCGCTGTTTCTTTTAAAGTTTCAAAGTTGTCCCATTGTTTTGGTCTCATTCCAGATGAGTAAACCGCAGAACTCATCAATTCATTGACCCTCTCAATCTTCTTTACTGCCTTTTTAGTTTTATTCGAGATTTTACTATCATCATAATTGCTTTGAGCAAAAGATGAAATGGTTATAAACAGAATTATGATTGTTTGCAGTATTTTCATTTCGGTATGTTTGCTAACGGTCTCGGCTATGAGTAGTTGCGTGGTTTAGCACTCAACTTCGCAAGTACACACCAAGTAGGAAATTCCCCAGGAATTTCCAAAGTAGGCGAGAACAAGCAATTACTTATAGCCATTGTTGCCAATAGTTTTTTATTCAGTTTTTTTGTCAATTTTTCTCTCGTAAAATGAACTCCAAAAAGTTTCATCATATTTTACACGGTTTAAAACAGTCTGGTTCTTTTCTCTCCATTCATATTCAATGTCCTCAACATCTTTTAGTTCAAAATCAAACAAATAAGAATCTAATTCGATAATCCTACGATTACGTTTGTTTTCCTTATTTATTGATTCACTATATCTTCTGTTAAAGTATTGAATAGCGTAATATTTGTCATTGCCACTAATTTGAGAATAAGTACAAATATTTTCCTCCTTAATCGTCGTTTCAACTATGTCTTTATAATTTTCATAGCCTTTGAAGTGTTTCTCTATTTCTTCTTTTTTTAGCGTAGTTTCCCAATTCTCAATGACCTTTACAATAGCAAAATTGTCTTTGTTTATATATACTCTGCCCATATATTTTGTTGGATAACCTCTATTGGTGTAGTTCCACTTATTTCGCTCTGTTTCAAATGCAATTATATATGTGTCATCATCATTTTCATTGTTTGACTTAACGAAGTTTAGCTTAAATTTCTTGTATTTTCTCTTGTGTAAGATGTTTGCGTAGCGAATGGCATTTTGTCGGTAAGCAAAAAATTGAGACGAATACGTATATCTTTTAGGGTTTTTATTGATATTCCACTTAATTTGTTCAACCCTTTGGGTTATTATATAAGGCGATTGATAACCTTCATCTTCATCTTTAGTAATCAATTCTAAATCTAATAGATTTTTGTCATTATTATTGATAATTACTTTTCCATATCTGTAAAAATTAAAAGGTTCAATAGGATGATTTTCCTCTTTTTTTGAAATAGCTTTTTTAAGAACGGTTAGAGGTGATAAATATCCAGTAATCACAACTTCATCTAATTCTTCGAATTTTTGTTTCAAATAAACTTTTTCAGTAAGGTTTTTTAGCAAAATTTCATTAGTCTCAAAACCAAGAGACGAAATAGATACAAAAGCGTTTTGCATCATCTGTTTCTTTATAGGAAGTTTAAAATATCCATTTTCATCTGCTACTCTGTAAATTTCTTCTTTTTTGAGTATTAGGTTTGCAAATGGTACAGGCTGATTGGTTTCTTTATCTAAAATTTGACCTTTTAAGACAATATTTTGACCTACTTGTATTTGTTCAATTTTCTTAGCTAAAGTCAGCTGTTTCGTTGAAGTTTCAATAGTATCCTTTTTAGTATCTAATTTTGGTAGTGTTGCTTTTTGAAAGAATATGTAACCATTGTGCAGTTGGTCTAATCTTGCTTCGGTAAAGTCAATAAAATTTAATAATCGAGTATCTTTAGTTAAACCCATACCTTCTTGATTGGATGAAACAAATAGGTAAGGACTTTTAAAATTACTTAACTCATACTCAAACGATTTTTCCTTGATTGGTGTTTTGTGCCATTTTTTAGTACCCAAGTCCAAAAGCGAATCGTTAGCGTGTATAGTTGCCAAGCTATAGGATTTTTCCTTTAATTCTTTGTGAATGTAAGAGCCCATTGAAACAAATTCTTTCGCAACTGGTTTTTTTATGCTTGAATTATCATTGATAATATGAATGTTGTCTGCCCAACAAATAATTTTCTCATCTGGATTTCTTTTGATGTAACTTAATAGATTGTCTGACATTTGTTTGTCTCTAATATTATCGTTTTTATTTCCAAAGTCGGTTGTCAGTATTTCTTCAGTGTTGTTATATGCATCTTGAGAACAGGCTAACAGGCTCTTTGTAAATTGTTTCCAATAATAATTAGTATCGGTTTGTTCCAATTGGTTTATTTGCCCAATAATTCTCTTTAATTCCTTTTCGTAGTTATTGTATTTAATGTCATCTTCCTCAAAAGTTACGATGTCTAAAACACTTTCGATAACAATTCCAAAGTCGTCTTCATCGAGTTTTAATTCAATTTTTGTTTTTTCTAAATAGTCGAAAAAATCTTCTATAAATTGTGAAGTATTATCTATTTGTGAGTCAAAACCTATTACTTTTAAGTTGTTGCTGTCTATATAGTTGACAAGTCTTTGAAACTCTAATGTGCTTGACCAAACACCCCAAATAGCATTATTGAATTCTTTTGGTTCAAATCCATTTTTGTTCATTTTCCATATGTCATACATAGAGGATTCCATTGCAATAGTTGTGAAGCCTAATTCTTGATGAAGGTATTCAACAACTCGGGCTTTCATCTCGAATATGTTACCATACATATGAGTTTGCTCTCCTAACATTACAATTTGTTTGCCTTTTAACTCAGATTGTAAGAATGATAAATCCGAAGTCTCTTTGGACTCAGGTGGAAGAAGTGTTATTGTCTTTAATTCTTGCGATTTCACAATTAATGTGAAAAGAAAAAAAAGTATGGTAAATTTTGATTTCATTCGCTTTGAACTGTTGTAGGTTTTGTTTTTTTAGTTTGGTTGCTCAAAATTATTGGCAACGTTACCGCGCTTCTCGCAGTTGCAAGTTTTATCACTTACAATAACAAATAT
>NZ_CAWUIC010000037.1:0-4591 GCF_963922255.1 uncultured Flavobacterium sp.
TATTAATAAAAAAAATAGTGTTTTCATAATGGGTTTTCCAAATTTGCTGTTAACGTTTGACGGCTTGTGGCAGTTGCGTAAATTTAACACTTAATTTCACAAGTACAAAACTCCTCGTGGAATTTTCGGAGAAAATTCCGAACACAAACCGAGCCTAGCAATTACTACAAACGGTTGTTAGCCGTAGTTATTCTCTATCAGGAAGGAAACCTAGCTCTTTCGGATACTTTTTAAATGATTTCACCTTTTCTTTGGCTTCGGTATATTTAGATTCACTAACATATAAAGTACTTAAAGAATCCCAGTTTGATTTTATATTAGAAATGGATTCTTCAATATTTTGAATTTGATTAAAATTTGTTAAAACTTTTTCAATTTCATGTCTAATTTTTTCATATTCAATCCCAATTTTTCTATGAGTTTCAGCTTTTTCACCAGGTTTTATAAAAGATTGATAACCAGTTAATATAGCAACAATTAAAAGAATAAATGGCATAATATAGTTTTTTACTATTAATTCATAACAAATGGGAATCTATATGTAAACGCAACTAATGTTGATAATACAAACGCTGAAATTCCAGTAAACTTCTCAATTTTACCATAATAAATTGATTGAAAACAATGTGCATATTCTAGTTGATGAACTTTTCTCATCCAATCCAAAAGCATTAATTCTTTTTGTCCCATTTTTATTCTTTTTGAAGTTGGCTATCAATTTTATTTAATAAATTATTTGGATCTATAATAACTTTGCGGTTAATTTCAGATTCTTTTATAGATTTTGGGCCTATTACAAATGATTCTCCAAGACCTTCTTTACCTGTAAAAGAGAAAAATGTTGCAGTGCAATTAGGAGAATTTAAATGACCTGATTTATGTAATTTGCTAGGTTTTATTTCATAATAACCCATAGAATTGTGAATTTCTTCGCTGACCAAATATAACTTTGTATTAATATTTTTATTTACTGCTTTAGAACTATGCTGATTAACCTGATTTAACGAATCGTTATATACAACTTCAAAAAAAGAATGTTCACTTTCTTTTGAATTTGTTTCATACTCATATCTATTATTAATTACCTTACCACTAATTATCCAACTTCTTGCAAAAAAAGTATGTGAATGAATGGAAAAATCTTCTGCTTTTTCTAAATCTATAAACTCATTTAAACTGTCATCCCAAATATGAAGCCTTATAAAATCAAAAACTTCTAGATTTGTTTTGTTTTCTTTTTTAAATAAAGGAATTGATAAAAAGCCTTGTGAACCGATTGAAGATATAGTATATTCAATTGGAATAATTCTAATTGATTTAGAAACTAAACTCCAAACAAATTTTATATTTAGGTTTTTTTGAATTTCCCTACAATGTATTATTTCTCTAATTGAAATAATTCTATATATTAATGAAGAAATAAAAGAATTTTCTAATCCAGAAGCAAAAGTCAATAAATTATCAATTGAAATTTCATTTTTTATTCCAAAAATTAAATCAATTATTTCGCTTTCGGTTTTAATTACTTGTTTAAAACTTTCACTGTAGCCTTTTATAGTTGGTTCGTAATATTTAGATAATTCTTGTTTTGTTATAATTATTTCTTGATTCATACGATTTTTTTATAATTACGGCTAACGTGTTGCCGCTTGTGGCAGTTGCGTAAATTTATAACAAAAGTTTACAAGTACAAAACTCCTCGTGGAATTTTCGGAGAAAATTCCGAACACAAGCCAAGCCTAGCAATTGCTACAAACGGCTGTTAGTAACTGGCTTTAATTATGTTTATGTCTTTGTCCAAATTATTTTATAGTTTGGGAATTTACTTTCAAACTGTTGTTTTATTTTCTGTAATGTATTTGAATCAATATTTTTATGTTCAATTTCGATTCCGATTAAGTGGTCACTTAAACAGAAACTTTTAAATATTATTTTCTGTTTGTCATTATATGAATTTAAATTTAGTTTTTCTCCAAATTCAGTTCCGTAATTCATTAAATTTATTTTACTAAGTAACTTTTGTATTTTGAGTTTAAACCATCTTTCATTCGGCAATTTAACACTTTCTGGATTTATTTTTTCTGACTTCTGAAGTTTAAAATTTAATTCTTCCGCAATCTTTTCCACTTCAAAAGTGTATTCCTTCGACAAAGTATAGCTTCGGTCGTATGTCATGAATTTGTAAAACAGAAAAAATCCTATTATCAATAGGATTGGATAAAATATTAATTTATTTTTTTTCGTGTTATTCAAAAGTTGTGTTTTAAGCTTGTTACTAACGGTTCGCGGCTAGCGAAAGCCACAAAGATTTAAGACTAACCATAACAAATATAAAACTAAATTTGGAAAATCCGACAGGATTTTCCAAAAGTTGACCAAGCGTTTGTGGTTTTTGCTAACCGCTGTTGTGCACAGTACTTTATTTCCATTCCGAAATTAATTGAGACAAACCTTTTTCAATTCCTTCATAATAATTACCATTTTTAAATTCAGGAATCATAGTTTTATCAATTACTGACTTACAAAAACTATCGCTTAGAATTTTTTGTGTTTCAGTTCCTGTCGAAATTCTAATTTTTCTCAAAGTTTTACTAAACACTATTGTCAAACCATTATCTTTCCCTTTTTGTCCAACACCCCAGTTATTTGATAAATCTATTGCATATTTATCAAAATCATCATAACTTTTTATAGATTTTATAGATACAATTGCAATTCTATTTGAAGTTTTCTTTTCAAACTCTCTTATTATTCTAGTTAACTTTTCTAATTCTTCTACAGAAAAAACAAATTCAAAATCATTTACTTCGCGTTTTTGTTTAGGAAATTCACTTTCTCCAAAATCATAAGAACTAAATTCAACTTTCGGTGCATTTTCTTCAGGATTTTCACTATTCATTACACTTTTATAGTAATCATCTGCTTTCCATAATCTATATTCTAGATTCCAAGATTCAGGAATATAAAATGGTCTAGCATAATAACTTTGATATTCAATAAGTATATTTTGAGAACTATAAATTTTTTTCAAAACCGTTTTAGTTGTTTTACAGTCTGAATCTAAACCTTCAGTAATTTCAACTGCATCATTTTCCAAAGAGTAATAAGGAAATCTATAACTATAAGGTATTCCATATTCAGTTTTCAAATTTTTCAAATTAAAGCTAAAATCTACATTTGCACATTCAATAACTTTTGATTCCATTGAAAATTTGACTTCAACCTTATAATTTTTTTCGTTTTCTATTTTCGGTAACAATAAATCTACTCTTTTAAACCCTTCCTTTGGATTTGGGTAATTGGGTTTATTTTGAGAATGTGAAGTAAAACTTAAAAATAAAATTAAAATAATGATTGTCTTTTTCATACGTTTTTTTAGGTATTGTGCACAACGTGTTTGTATATGATTTCGTTGCGTGTTTCAGCACTAAAGTTAGCAAATAAATCACAGATAGAAAGTCCGCGAGGACTTTCGTAAGTAGGCTATAACTAGCAATGAATTATACACGGTGTTGTAGCACGTATTTATTTCAGTTTTATGGTAATTCAAAAGTCGGATTATCAAAACAACTTTCCAAATATTTCATTCCGATTAATTGTTCTATAATTTGTCCTGTTTTCGAATGACAATAATTGTGGTTTTCGGCAAAATCCAATACTTTATTAATTCCATTAGTTAGGTTTTCGGAACTTTCCAAACTAAAAATTTCAATCCAATCCTCATTCACGATTGCATAGTAGAAATTCGGCTCATCATTTTCTATATAAGCGAAAGTATAAATTCCACATTCCACTTTTTTTTCTTTGTCAACACCATAGTAAATATCCATTTTCGAGACTAGCAGAAAGTCTGAATATTTAAAGTATTGGTCAATATCATTAATTTCTTTTCTTTCTACTAGAAATTCCGCAAGTCTTAATTTCAATGCATTTAAGTCGTAAGTGCTCTTTCTTGGTTTTAATTCAAATTCACAATTTTTATCATTTCGACGTCTTGGGTTTTTATTTATTCTATAATGCACACCTATGAGTCTTGAAATATAATCTTGAGTGATTTCAGTACAATATTTTTGACTTTTAGCAAATTTCAATGTTGTCTCTATTGAGTCTTTCAAACCTTGAGTAGTTGAGATATCTAAAATGCTAAATGAATTATTGTCTACAATAACAAAAAAGGAAAGATTGTGTGTTGAGCCATTATTAAAAACATAAATTCCGTTTTTGAGGTTTTCGTCAACTCGATTTTTATGAATTCCTCGAAGGCTAACTCTTTTGTCATTACTTCTGATTTGATTTTTTTCCATCAAAAATTCCGCAAGTTCGAGTTTCAAACTTTCAACAGTCAATTTTTCAGTTTCTTGGCAAAAACTGAAGTTTGATGCAAGCAAAATTATTAATAGAAGTACTTTTCTCATATGTGCTACAACGTTCCGGCGCTTGGCGAGGTTGCGAACTTCGGAGCCGATTATTTTCTATCAAAGATAAAATTTCTTGCGAAATGTAAACGTGAATTTACTACAAAATTCGCAATCTTGCCAAGCATCTATGTAAAAGCATAACTTTGAGTTTCCAAAAACGAAGATTATGCAAT
>NZ_CAWUIC010000038.1:0-3599 GCF_963922255.1 uncultured Flavobacterium sp.
TTTTTAATCTATTTTTAAATTTAATTGGTAGTTTTGAGACAGACTGCCGTTAGCTACAATTTGTGAAAAAATACAGGAAAATAATATTGGTTGGCATTCTGTTGCTCTTAATTGGAATTTTTATCCATCCAAAAAAAGTTATTTATGAACCGAAAATAATCGGAAAAGTAATAGACCTGAGCGAAAACCCAATTGAAAACGCAACTGTTTCACGAATTGAGAAAAAACATTGGAAAAATAAAGAACACGGATATTATGAGTCGGAGGAATTTATATCTGAATCTGTTAATACGGATGGAAATGGAAATTTCATCCTGAACGAAAAATCACGAATTGACTGGATTCACAATATTCCATTTGTTTTACCTTTAGCTTGGTGCAATACTGGATTTGAGGTTTCCAAAAATGGATTCAAAACTTATCGGACTGAATTTGATGATTATAGCGAATACAATGAAAATTTGAATGCTTGCAAAGGAATTGAATTCAAGGCGAAAATAATATTAAAAAAACTGTAGCTAACACCGGCTATAGTTCATTGCTTCTGACTTTCCTCTCGGAAAGTCCTCGCAAATTTGCTATCTTCGGTTTACGGCGGAAAATCATCGCGGATTTTCACGCAACGAAACCATAGCCAAAACCGTTGCAAGTAAAAGCGGAAATCACTCAAGCGCAACCAATTCGAAATTACAGATTTATAAAAATATTGTAAGTAAAATGTAGAATAAATTTCGCTGAAATTTCACTCAAACGCAGAATAACAAACTAAACGGAATTTGATCAAGTTTGCGGAATTTTCACTCAAACGGAATTTTTTAAGGTTTTAAAAAACTGAACTGTACGCGGAAAATCACTCTTGCGGAATTATTTACTCAAACGCAGAATTAATAACTAGACGGAAAATAACACGGAATTTTCAGTTGATTTTATCTTCGCTATATTTTTTAAATAAGTCGGAATTATAAAAGCTACAACTTGCAACAACGTGTATCATGCATTGCTGCTTCTAGCCTACTCGGAAAATCCTACGGATTTTCCTCTGGTTCGTGACTTTTTACTAACTTAGTTGCTAGCACAACGCAACACATCATAACACGAAGCCGTTGGCAGCAATAGCGGGAGAGACATTCTGCTAAAAATAAATCTGATTTGATTTTGAAATTGTTAACTGTATAGTTAACTTTGAGCAATGATTAGAAAAGTAATTGCATACAAGGATAACTTTGTGGACTTTTACAAAAGTCAGGATTCAAAGATTCAAGAAAAAATTGGATATGTTCTTGATTTAGTAAGATTTGAAAGGCAAGTTCCTAAGAAATTTTATAAATTACTTGAAAATACAGATGGGATTTGGGAGGTACGAGTAATCACAACTTTTAAGAGTATTCGGATTTTATGCTTTCAAGACAAAGGTGACCTTGTAGTACTAACAAATTGCTTTCTTAAGAAAACGCAGAAAACTCCTCAAAAGGAAATTAAAATGGCTGAAAAGTTGAAAAAGGAGTATTTAAGAGAAAAATATGGAGGACAATAAGATGAAAAATGTAACTGATTTTGAAGACTTATTAAAAGGTAAATTTGGAGAAAAGGGCACTCCAGCAAGAGATAAGTACGATGCTGATTCATTGGCTTTCAGACTTGGGGTTATGCTCAAAGAAGCAAGAAAAGATGCTCAGATTACACAGGAGGAACTTGCTGAAAGGACAGGAACTAAGAAGAGTTATATTTCGAGAATTGAACGTGGACAAAGCGATATCCAGATTTCAACATATTACAAATTGATTGAGATGGGATTAGGAAAACACTTAAATATCTCGATTGGATAAGAAGCTACAGCTGCCAACATGCGGTATAAAAAATTGCCGATCCAGTAGTAAAATCAAGGGTTGTAGCTCGCTTCAACTTTCTTGTAACGTGAGAGGAAACTGCACGTAATCGGCAACTTTTCATACCGCAGGATCGTTATAAACAAGTTGAGAAAAACGCTACAAATAATATTTATCTTCATTGGATTAACATCTTGCAAAGGTCAAGAAGTTAGCGGAATTTGGATGTCATACAAAAACCGTATTATCGAAGAAGGTCAGGTAACAACTTCGAGAGATGAAGGGATTATTATAGATTTTGACAAACAAACTGTTGGAAATATAGCATCTGACTCAATAGTCAATGTGAAAATTGATTTCAAAGAATCAAAAATATTCTTGAATTCTGACACATTAAATATTGACTTCAAAACTTACAGAAAAGATTCTATTGAAATTGATTTTGGACGAAATATGATGCACGTTTTTAGACCTCTAAATCTGGAACATAATTTAACGATAAATAAAAAAGATATTATAGAATTTCTAACTCAAAATGAATTTAAAAAAATAAATGAGGATTTAAATTTAAAATTTCTAAAAGGATTGCACTTCTATGCCACAATATTTGACCGAAAAAATGAAATGCGTTTTTTGGAAAGCCAAATTGACACAAATGGATATTGGTTTATTAAAGAATTAAAGGGTAATTTCTTTTTAATATTTGCAGTTGAGGAAATTGGACAACAGAATATTTATCAAATTACAAAACTCACAAAATGTGAAATGAAATTAGAACCAATGCAGGAATACGGAGAATGGATTACTAATTTAACCGAATTAAAAACCTGTTTATAACACCGTATAAAAATAATGCTTAGTTTAGTCCTTAATCAAAGGTTAGTTCAGTTTTGCTAGCTTCTGATTTTCCTTCGGAAAATCCTCGCACACAAAACCGCACTATTCTTATACAATCACGTTAGCATTAATTTGATGAAAATCCTGAACTATTATAGAAAAGCCCTAATTTATTTTTCAATAATAGCTTTCTCAACTTTATTATCAGTAGTACTTTCTGGTAGTTTTAATATGGGAATTGATGGATTTGCTAATCTATTAATGTTAATCATAGGACTATCAATTTTTATCGGAACGGTGCTGTTTTTTTATGACAAATATGTCGGACCTAAAAGGAGGGCTAAAAAAATAAAAACCGCAAAGTTTACTGATTTCCTAAAAGTCGGATTTAAAACCGAAAAGAATTATTTGATTGGAAAAATTAATGGATATACTGTAATTATTAGTTACAATTGGAGGAACAATAACGGAACTGAAAGTTTAATTACAATGATTCTATTTGACCCTAGATTAAATGGAAAACATTTAAATAGTTACTTCCTAAACAAATGGCAAGAATCAATCAAAGACGATTATAATTATTGGGAATATGGCAGACTTTTTACTGATTGGCCATATATAAATGGAAACCCTAATCTCAAATCTGTTCTAAAAAAACTAGACAAAAACACTAAACTGATTTCAAGCAAAGGTTTACAAAAAATTGAATATTTGGAATGGGAAACTGAAATCAAAAATTATATCAATAAAATAGAAAAAACTAATGCTAACATTGTATAAAAATAATGCGTAAGTTTATTCCTAAATCAAAAGTTAGTGCTTGTTTGCTTGCATCTGATTTTCCTTCGGAAAATCCTCGCACTCAAACTACGCACTATTCTTATACGTAACCGTCAGACTGTCTCAAAACCTAGGATATTTCAAGATGATTTTTTA
>NZ_CAWUIC010000039.1:0-3461 GCF_963922255.1 uncultured Flavobacterium sp.
CAGAAACATCAGCTGGTGAATCAGCAGTAATTGTATTGATTGTAACTGTAAAACTAGCCTCAGATGAACAAATGTATGGAGCCGTGCCAGACTCAGCATAAACATAAACCGTTTGTGAAGAAGTTATTGGATTAGAAACGTTTATCGGATTTATACCTCCTGGTTGTGAATAATAATTTCCAACTGTTAAAGCAGGTAATGCGTAAGAATCACAAGCCGAAACATTAACTACAGGATCTAACACCGGTGCTGGTGTTATGGTAACTGTATCAGATATAGATAATGATAAATTACAATTACCGTCAAACACATTATTTAAATCAATTGAAGTTGTCGCAGTAATATTAGGTTCTGTTACCGTTCCATTTCCACTTGAATCCAAAGTAATGTTCGATGAAACTCCACCGTTTATAGTATATGTTACAATAGAATTAGGAATTCCAGTTATGGTAAAAATAGCATCTGAATTTTGACAAACAGGTGAGTTCGTCGATAATGTAGGTGCTGTAGAAGCTGATAAAACTGTAACTGTTAATGTATCTGAAAGTGAAGTATTACATGCTCCAACATTTATATTACTTAAAAGAATTACTACATCACTAGTAGCATTCATAACAGTTATAGAAGCGTCTCCATTACCATCTAATGTTACATTTTGAGATGTACCACCGTCAATAGTGTAAGAAACTACTCCATTAGGACTTCCTCCTGTTAAAGTGAAAATTGCATCAGAACCAGAACAAATTGGACTATTTGAAGTAACTGTTGGTCCTGTTAATGAACTTAAAACGGTAACAGTATGTGTCTCTGAAATTACAGAAGTACAAGTGCTTACTGCTATATTACTTAAAGTAATTGTAGTATCTGCAGTTACACCGCTTACAGTAACTAAACCTACTCCTGTTGCATCTAAAGTAACAGTTTGAGTGCTTCCTCCGTCTATTGAATAGGTTACAACGGCATTTGGAGTTCCAGTAATTGTAAATATTGCATTATCATTAATACAAACGGGACTATTAGAAGTAATTGTTGCTGTTAAATTATTAATTACAGTAATCGTTGTACTACTAGTACTAGAACATGTTGGATTTGGATCAGTAGAGTCAACATTAATGACATAAGTTCCAACAGCTGTAGGAGTATATGTAACAGTTGCTCCAGAAGTTGTATTTAAATCTGTTGCAGGACTCCATAGGAAAGATCCATTACCTCCAGAAGCCACTAAGTTAATAGAACTTCCTAAACAAACAGTTGCAGTTGCGGGTGTTATTTCAACATTCGTCTGAGTTCCACCACCTGTAGCACTAATACTATAGTCACAAACATCTCCTGCGAAACCATCAATCATTAAGTAGTAAGTATTACCAACGACAAGTCCACTAGCTGAGACGTTAGCTGGTCCGGATGGTACACTACCAGGACTCCAACACGTTAGACTAGTTACGGGTCCTGAACCACAAGTAGCTGCAGAAAAAATCATCATTTGAATACCATTATTATTAGCACAGTTCTGAACTGAAACACTAAGAGATATAGATGTTGCTGTAGCTACAAAAGTAAGAAATGAATTATTTTCAATTGAACCACAAAAAGCAGTATCTAATTGACTCCATGAATTATCACCATATGTTGCTGAAGTATTTCCACAATATCCATTTAAATTACAAATAGGTGTTGCTGTTGCACATGCATTACCAGCAGCTGGATTTGTACCACACCCTGCAAAAGTTGTATTGAACGGGAATGGTCCTGACCAAAAACTTGTTCCATCTGGACTTCCACAATCCGCTTGTACATAAAACTCATAGTTAAAAGATGAATTTAATCCTGTTACTGTAAATGGATTTGTTGAAGCAGGAATTACTGTTGATGCTGCAGTTGGGTAACCCGTTCCTGTTGGTTGTACAACTACATTCCAACTTGTTGCTGTACCAGTCTCATTCCAAGCTAATGTAGCTCCTGTAGCATTTACTCCAGAAACAGATAAACTGTTTGGTTGAGGACATGCTGGTGGTGGAACACATAGAATTGTTGCATCCCATCCTGGTCTCACTACACTTGTGTCTGATGTAAAATTAAATGTTAAACATCCATTTGTTGCAGTTGAAATAAATTGTGGAGGTAAATTTGTTCCTGTAAATGTTCCTAACAATGGTGCTGAAGTGTTACTTCCGTCATAAATTCTTAAATTATCAAAATTATTTTCAAGATTAAATGAGTTAAAAATAACTACCACTACATCTCCTGGATTACTAGGACAAATTGTTGTTGTAGTATTCTCACTATTAGCATAATCACCTGTAGCTCCTCCTGAATCATAAAAATGTACTCCACCGCAGTAATTTGGTGGTGGTGGTGGTGTACTTACACACACATTAAAGGTTGTATTTTGAAATGGAGCATTCACTGCGGTGTAAACTCTAATAAAATATGTTTGACCCACAACTAGCCCATAAGCTGTACTTGCATTTGGATCACTACAAACAATTTGTGTCAATGTTCCACATGGGTTTGTTGCATTTGTTGATTCGTAAACCGCATGATTCAAATCAGTATTTGTTCCTGCAACATTTAACAATTGAATAGTGTGTGAAGTTTGAGTAGCCACAAATGAAAACCAAACATCATCATCAGCAGTACCAACACATGTATTAGCTTGTGGTGATGCCGTAGCTCCTGCAACTGTACCTGGAGTGGTTAATGCACAAGTTCCATCATTATTTGGAGTGACATTAGTAGCAGAATCACAATTATCATTAGCTGGAATTGGTGGTTGTGGTATACATGTTGTAGCTAGTGAAAAAGCACCTTGAGCTGTTCCAGAACCATAAACATATATATAATAGTCTGTTCCTAATGTTGTTAATATTTGAACTTCTGATTGTGTTCCACAAAAATTATCATTTCCTGCAACACAAGTAAATGAGCCACATGCTCCAGTTACTACTTGTAATTTTGTATTGAAAGTAGAACCACATAAAGAAAAAGTAACTATTTCTCCTGTTCCAGTAAAACTGTACCATAATCCACCTGATCCACCAGTTGTACCACAAGTACCTGTTGGTGCTCCAGTAGTAGTTGCTCCTACAGTAGTTTGTGTTACCGTATTTCCACAAGTAAGTGGTATTGCACCAGAACATAAATTATTTGTGAAAGGACAAAATTGTTGTGTAAATACTGCACTATCTCTAAAACAGTTTGCGTCTTGATCATTCTGTAAGTGTACTGTAACGTTAGTTCCGTTAGGGAAAGGTCCAAATTGCATCATTCCTGGTGCAGTTAAAGATGGCACTGCAGTTGGTGAAGCCGGAGTACTTGTTCCTGTAATTGAAGTTGCCGTACCCATATTTGTAACATTCGCTGTTACATAAAATGTATCTGGATCTGTTGTACTATTACAATTTGGCACTAACGCAAATGTTGATGTCATATTAGTACAAGAATTTTCTATTATATCTAAA
>NZ_CAWUIC010000040.1:0-3438 GCF_963922255.1 uncultured Flavobacterium sp.
AAATATAACCCCTACTCAAAGTTGTTAATAACTTTATGGTGCTTTACATAGGAACCGCTGTTATAGGCTGTGCATGTTTAGCACCAATCAATTATTTTTTTTAAGCGGTCACTTTCTTTAGTGTTTTCAAGATATATTTGATAATCAATATTTGTGTTAAGAGTTATGTTATCAATAAAACTAAAACTTAAAGTTTTCTCAGTTATATTGACCTTTGTTGGTTTGAAAATTCTCTCAAAGGGAAGATTTTCTTGTAATTTATTTGGATTATTGCTTAAAATAAAAGGATTTTCAATAGTTTTAAATATGAAAGGAAAATCATTTTTACCAATAAATATAATTTCATTTTCGGTTAAATAAATTTCCAATTTTGAAGGATAACTTGGATAGTTTTTTTTAAGTCCAGTTGCGGAATAATAACATTTATTACCGTAAAATTTCACATATTCTTTTCCATTCAGATAAGCGAAGATTTTATTTACTCTTATTTTATTAATTATTGTTTTCAATATTGACATCACAATCAATGTGAAAATTAGAAATAGGACAATAATTAGAATATTTTGAAATTGCATTTTGATATTTGATTGTTGTTTTTTCTACGTAAGTTCGGTTGCATTGCCTATAACGTTCCCAGGCTTTGCGAGGTTGCGGACTAAAGAAGCCGAAACTTTCGGTTAAACACTGAACTCAAAGATACAAAACTAACTTTAAATTCAGCCCAAAACCCGCAATCTTGCAAAACCTGTGTTGGTAGCAGTATTAATTCCATTCCTTTAGTTCATTATCAAATTCTTTCAAGTTGTGATTTAAGAATATAAGTTCTAAAATATATTCATTTTCTGTTTTTTTGTAGACTATTTTGTCTGTGATATATTTTTCAATTAGGTTTAAGTTGAGTTTTTCGCTTAGCGTTTTTATTTCATTTGGATAATTTCCATATTCAGTTTTATAAGTTTCTATTTTATTTGTCAATTTAATTCCAATATTATTTGTTGTGTAATCATAAGTTTTAAAAGCAAGACCAATTAAAACCATATTTGCAAACCCTAAATAGGCAATTAGTTCAGAGTATTTTCTTAAGTTAGAATTATTATTTGTTCCTCTATACCATCTTGCTATTAAACCTCCAATTCCCATAGCAATCATAATTACCCAAAACATATAAAAATTGCTTAAAGATGCTACAAGCATACAAATTAAAATTAACGCATAAGCAAAATATTTTTGACTATTTGAAACTGTATTTAATGTTAAGTTAGAATTGAAGTTTTTGATTAGATTATTTCGTTGATGTTTTTCTGAAACTCGAATATTGTTGATAAAGTCTGTCAATTTATTTTCGTCAATTTTAATTTGACTTAAATTTATGTTCAATTCTTGAGCACCGACATATTTATTCAGTTTATTTAACCAACTAAAAGCATTTTTTTTGAATACAAATGTTTCGTCAACAACTATTGATATAAATTTTTGATTATAAATATCTATCAAATAAGATTCATTAATTTGTTCCCATTTGATTTCTTTCTGTTTTGTTGTTCTGTCCCAAATTCCATTCTCATTTATTATAATTTGTGGTCTTTTGTCTAATAAAGTAAAAATGCTAATTGGAATTCCTAAACCGAAAAAAGAAGTTATAAACCAACCCATATAATAATCAAAAGTTCCATTTTGCTTTTCAGAAATCATCCAAATTCCGATTAACACAAAAGGCAAAGACAAAGCAAGAATTTTAAATCCTTTCGAGTTAGATTTATATAGTTTTAGTTCTGTCATTTTTGATATTGTCTTTTTTCTGCGAGTTCCGGAAATATTGCTACCAACGTTTAGTATAAGAGCAGTAGCGGATTAAAACGCATCTACTTTTCGGTAAGCAATATACTTAATTAAACGCAAAAACGATTCGAGTTTACACCCAAACCGCTATTGCTTTTATACATTGTTGTGCGTTCGCTCTTTCTCCTAATTTGGCGAATGAAGTCCCATTTTATTTCCTTCCGAGTCGTGGAAAATAGCGAAAAATCCACTCTCGTCTGCGTGTGGTGTTTTAGGAATAATAATCTTTCCGCCATTTCCTTCTATTTTATCAAGAATAATTTGCAAGTCATCTCCACCATTCAGATAAATAGTAACACCTTTGGCAGAAGGCTCGGAACCTTCTTCTTTGACAATAACTCCTGTTACCATTTGGTCTTCGTAGGGAAATAAACCCATTTCCATTCCTGGGAATTCTAATTTTTGAATTTCTATGCTTAAAATTTCTTTGTAAAAGTTAATGGCTCTCGAAATGTCTGTTGCTGGAATCTCAAATATTGATATAAAACTATTCATATTTTTATCGTTTTTGATTGTTGTTTCTTTAGTAGGATTTGAATTGGTGACAGAAGTACCTTTGTTTTTGCAGGATACAATACCAAGAGTCAAAGCCATTATTGTGATAAATATTTTTCCTTTCATTTTATGTTCTTTGTTGACAAAACAAAATTAGCAGTAGAAAGTCGCTTGAAATTGTAAAAATGCGACACCCTTAAACTATTTGTAAAAAAGTGCGGAAAGAGCTAAATTTTCGTGATTGATAAATTCCTTGGGGTTTATTCCTGTAAATTCTCTAAAGTCTTTTATAAAATGTGCTTGGTCAAAATACTCACTTTCATAAGCAACATTGGTAAGGTTTTCTGCTTTTTGTTCAAGCAACATTTTTAAAGCTGTCTGCAAGCGAATTACCTTTCCCAATTGTTTAGGACTTACTCCAATTTGCTTTTTGAAGTTTCTTTCGAGTTGTCTTCGTTTTGACAAGCCATCTTTAAGGATTGAGTTTATTGAAGCACTTCCGTTTGTGGATAGAAGGGAATCAACTGTATTTTTTACGATTGTATTAATCGTTTTTTCGTCATTAAGCCTGTCCAAAAGAAATTTTTCGATAATACTTATTCGTTGTTCCGTATTTTCTACTTTGATTATTTTTTGCTCTAAATTATCTGCGGATTTTTTTTCAAAAAGTTTACTTATGGGTGTCTCTTTATTTACCAAATTATTGATTGGCTCAGAAACAAAGTTTGCAAAGCCATAAGGATAAAATCGGATAGCAAATGTTTTAACAAATCCTATTGGCTCAATGTAAAATGGTTCAATTGTTTGACCGAGTACCATTGCACGAGGTTGAAGTATAAATTCATTTTCGGACGTGTAACGTTTTATGTCATCTCCGAGAATAAACGCCATTTCAATACAACCATCTGGTACTATTCGCTGTTTTTGCGGTTCAGACTGTTTAGGCACTTCCAATGTCCAATAGCAATTAACTAATGCTTTTAGGTCAGAATGTGGTTCGTATGTTTGGTAGTCCATTTATTGTTCGGAATTTTTTTCTGAGTGACGCACAACGTTACCGCGCTTCTCGCAGTTGCAAGTTTTATCACTTACAATAACAAATAT
>NZ_CAWUIC010000041.1:0-2615 GCF_963922255.1 uncultured Flavobacterium sp.
AAATAAAATCTGCTGTTAACAACTGTTTTGCACAATGGCTTGGGCTTGGTTTTTCCTTCGGAAAAACCTCTACGAATCGAAATTTTGTCTATATTTGTTGTGGTCAGTCTTGAATCACAAGCCACTGATGCAAAGCAGCCAAACGTTGGCAGTAATGTAAAAAACGAACAAAATCGAAATTTAAAGACCATTGAAAGATTGAAAAACAAATGAATTACATTGTTGAGAATGAAAAATTAACCCTTCAATATATTCCAGGAAATGGAGCTTGGACTTATCAATTGATAATCCCAAACACAAAAAATATCAAAGGAAAATGGGGCGATTTGAAAGTGTCTGGGACAATAGATGGTTATAAAATAAAGAATAAGAATTTAGGGCCAGTAAAAAATTCTGATAAAAAAATGTCTGTTAATTCCGAAATTAGAAACGCAATAAACAAAGATGGAGGAGATACTGTAATCGTGACATTATATCTCGAAAATCAAACCGGAACGAATGACAATTCTGAAATTTTGGAATGCTTTAAAGATGCACAAGTTTTGCAAATTTTTGAGCGACTGGAGAAAATAGAACAGACAGAAATTCTAAATGAAATCTGGACTGTTGCAACGGACGACCAAAAAGCGGAAAAAATAATCAAGGCAATTGAAAACCTTGAAAGTAAACGAAGATAAGTGAGTGGAAAAACACTACTGCCAACAATGTATAACCGCAATTACGGCGGATTCGACTACGTCCGAATCCACTCGGAATTGCTAACGCCAGTGCTTAACCGAAAATAAACGCTAATTTAACCCGTAACTGACGGTTATACGAGACCGTTGTGCATAATATTGACAAACTAAACGCTGAATGAAAAAAACTACAATTTTAATTGCAATATTTCTTATAATCGGAATAAAAATTAATGCGCAGGAATTGACCTGTGCGGATTTTAAAATCGGACAATTCTATATTCCCGAAACGAAAGAAATGGCTAAATATACCATCGTTGAAAATGACAGTATTTCGGAAATGTCACCTGAACGAGATTCTTCTATTCAGAAATATATTGTACTCCGAGAAAAAAACACCCAAATCGAATGGACAAACGGAATCGGAAATGGAAAGCCTGAATATGAAATTCTTGAATGGATTGACGATTGTACTTATCGACTAACTTATGACGCTTCAAAATCGGAATTGGATGCAGAAAAAAAATGGATAAATGAAAATAATGGAATTGTAGAAACCAAAAGAAAAATAGAAAACAAGTGTTTATTTTATACTGCAACTATGACAACAAACGAAGGAGATACAATTGCACAAGACGGAATAATTTGTAAAGAATAAAAAACACTATGCACAACACCGTATATAATTTATTGCTAGTTCTAGCCTACTTACGAAAATCCTCGCGGATTTTCTATTCGGTTTGTATTTGCTAAATTAGGTGCTTAAAACACGCAACAAACCATATACAAACACGTTGGCAGTAATTATAAATCCGTATATGAAAGAACTATTTTTTTTAATAACATTACTTTTTTTTAATTTAGCATTAAGTCAAAATAACATTTCTGAAATAAATGGAAAATGGATAAAGTTAAAATCAGAAATGAAAGATGGAAGTAAGCTTTTTTCAAGATTTGAAGAAGACTCAACTTATGTAGAATATACAATAAATGCTAACCAACTTTGCTTTAATTTAAATCCAATTCATAAAACAAATCAAAGTTGTCTAAATTATACATTAACAAATAATTTTATAAAAACATCACAATATTCTGGTTATATAATTGAAAAAATAACTGCCGATTCACTAACATTAAGCGAAAAAGTTGATGACTTAACAAATGATAAATTGAGAAGATTTTATTTTGTTAAACAAGAGGCAATCGTGTTAAAATTGAAAGAAAAGTACAAAAACAAGAAAAATATTATTGCTTCAAAACTATTTACTCCCAAAACTGAATCAACAATAGAAATTGAGTTAAATAAAGCTTTTAAGAATAATTATTCAAACTTTGAATTAATCGGAAATTTGAAAATTTTCCCAAGAGAAAAAAGAATAAAAACTCAAATAACATTTTCTACACAAAAAGATTCTGCAAGAATAAAAACAATTAAAAAAGTTATTGATAACTCATTTGATAAATGGAAATTGACAGACTTTAGTGAATATGAATCTATCGAATTACCGTTTGTTTTAAAAAGTGAAATTACAAAAACATATTGGGGAATTAAAACAATCTTTTTTACACAGGATTTAAATGAACTTGAAATAATTTATGGTGGTAAAGCCGAAGATAACAGAAAGGGATCAGAATTATTTAATAAAGGTATTAAGGCGTATCAAGAAAAAAAATATTCCAAAGCAATAGAATATTTTACAGAATCATATAAAATAGACCCTAAAAACATAGATGCATTATATAATAAAGCTGCTGTTTTATTTGAATCAGGTGATAAAGATAATGCTTGTAATGTTTGGAAAGAGATTTCAAACTTAGGACAAGTAAATGGAAAAGTGTTATATCAAAATTATTGCGATTAAAAAAAACTACTGCCAACAGGCGTTCCTATGTAAAGCACCATAAAGTTATTAACAACTTTGAGTAGGGGTTATATTT
>NZ_CAWUIC010000042.1:0-2570 GCF_963922255.1 uncultured Flavobacterium sp.
CTTCGGAAAAACCTCTATGATTCGTAATTTTGTTTTATATTTGCTTTGGTCAGTGATTAATCAAAGCCACTGAAACAAAGCCGCAAAACGTTGTACCACATTATAAACCAATGATTACTACAAAACGAAATTTCTTAAAATTCTACTTATCAATTTCTTTTGCGTTTCTATTTTTTAATGCATTAGGAACTTTTATGATTTACACATATTTTGATTTAATAAATAAAGGAAAATCAGAAATCAAAACTTTATTTATGCTTTTATTTGGTATTGCCGTAATCTTAATGGCTTTTTATACAGTTTGGCAATATTTTAGAAATTCACCAACTATAAAAATTGATAATCATAAAATAACATTTAATAAAAATGAATATTTAATTTCAGACATTAAAAAAGTATATCTTACGGGTAAAATGCCTTTTAAATATTTAATAACTTTTCCTATGGAAGGAACAAGAATTAAATTTAAGGATAATTCTGTAAAATATTTTTTTAATGATATGTACCAAAATAGTTGGGAAATAAAATATTTTCTTCAAAAAGTTGTAATTGAAAAGGGAGAATTTTCAAAACCTGAAAATAATAAAATTGAGCCTAAATTAATTCGTTTTATAAAATCTGAAGATTTCAAAGGCAATCAATGGACAAGTTTAAGAGGAATAAGTCTTTGGGGATTAATTTTCTTTTTTTTATTTATGGTATTTTCTAAAGGTAAAGTTTCAACTAATATTAATTTTTGGATAGGCTTTTTGGTTTTTAGTTTCTTTTGGTTTTACTTTAATTCTTGGTTAATGCATTATTTCAGTCTAGATAAAGATTTCCTAATCATTAAAAATCATAACCTTATATGGAAACAAGACATATATAAAATAAGTAACATTAAAGAAGTAACATTCGAAACACAAGGAAAAATGCCGAATTGTTTGAGAGTTATTGAAAAGAATTTCAAAGAAAAATTATATCCTGCTGGAACCTTAAGTGATGAAAAATGGATTGAGTTTAAACTGAAACTTGAGAAAAATGGAGTTAAAGTGAGGAATGAATGTATTTATGAAGAATAACGTGGTACAACAGCCGTTTGTAACAATTGCTAGGCTTGGCTTGTGTTCGGAATTTTCTCCGAAAATTCCACGAGGAGTTTTGTACTTGTAATCTTTTGTCTTAAATTTACGCAACTGCCACAAGCGGCAACACGTTAGCCGTCAGTTTCGGAAATCTCGTAATCAAACAAAATAATATTTAATTAAAAACTCCGTTATTAAACAAAACTTGATAGTAATGAAAATTAAAAATCTACTTTCCTTTATTTTATTATTAACTTTTAGTATTGTTTTTTCACAAGTTGAAAAAACAAAAATTAAAGGAGTAACTTTAAATAAACCAAACGAAATTGACACAACTCAAGTAAGAATAAATAGCACTTTTTTACTTTTAGGCACATTAAATGATTATATTAGCTATAATTATGGTAATATTAAAAATAAATTTGATTTATATTATAAAAATGAAAAACCTTTAAAGAATTTCGTAGATAGTATTGCTAAAAAAGATTTTAATGTAAATTTAATAGAAGAAAAAAATTATTTGGTTTCTGAGAAACTATCTAACTTAATGAATTCGTTTTATATCGAAAATAATTTAAATGATAGTTTGTTTAATAGCGATGAAAAAAAATTATCTTTCCTTTTAGGTGTTTATTATAGAAATGGAGAAAAAATCAATGATAACATTTATAAAATTCAATTAGCAAATTCATCTAAACATAAAAATGTCTATGAATATTTAAAGGAATTAAATTGCCAAAATATACTTTTCAAAAGACTTGACAATATTCCAAGAATTTATCAAATCTATTTTCAACCAACAGATATTATGAAAAAATATTTTGCGACAATTGAAACTGAAAAAAATAAACTTTCAGCTTCAAAAGATGAATTTTCTCGAACTAATGAAAAATTGAAAGAAGAACTAAAAAAACAAAAGGATATTGAAAATTCAAAAATAATAGAAATTTTTAGTAATTAATGGAAAACATAACAGTAAAAAAACATCTTGTAATTACTTTAATTTTTGCAATTTTATTTTTAATCTTTTCTTTTAAATTTAAACATAAAAGAAAACTATTAATAAACTTATTTTTAGGAACATATATTTTGATTATTGCTTATGTTATTTTGTATGACATTTATTTACAAAATAATTTGAACAGTTTTGATATTGATAATAATGGCTTTTTTAGTGGTAGTGAAATAACAATTGAACAAAAAAAAGCAATGCAAAAATTGTCAAGCGATACTGGAAGAAATTTTTCTTTTATAATTGGATTATTTTATTCTGCTATATTAAGTGGACTAATATATAAGTTAATTGGAATAACAAAAAAACCGAACGGCTAACACAGGTTTTACGCTATTGCGGGTTTTGGGCTTAATTTAAAGTTTGTTTTGTATCTTTAAAGTCTGTACTAAACCGAAAGTTTCGGCTTCTTTAGTCCGCAACAGACGTAAAGCCTGGGAACGTTGTGCGTAATTGGAGTAGACTTCGAGTTATCTTCGCAATAAATTTTAGGG
>NZ_CAWUIC010000043.1:0-2309 GCF_963922255.1 uncultured Flavobacterium sp.
ATTTGTTATTGTAAGTGATAAAACTTGCAACTGCGAGAAGCGCGGTAACGTTACCTGCAAGCTAAAAAATAATAAAACTTAAAAAAAATGACAGAACAAAACATTGAATTATTTAAACAAGTAATTGAACAACACATTCCAATTCATAAATTTTTAGGACTAAAATTATTAGTTCTTGAAAAAGGATTTGTAAAGGTTAGTGTTCCATTCAGAGACGAAGTAGTCGGAGATTTTAGAAGAAATAGATGGCACGGAGGAATTATTGCAACAATAATGGATTCTGTTGGAGGAATTGCGGGCGGAACTCACTTTAAATCTTTTGAGGATAAGTTATCTACAATTGATATAAGAGTTGATTATTTGAAAGGAGCGGAAGCATCATCAATAATTGTAGAAGGCAAAATTGTTAGATTTGGAAATAGAATACTTGTAACGAAAATGAAAGCCTTCCAAAATGATGAACTAATTGCAGAAGGTAAAGGTGTTTATAATTTTTTTCCAAAAGATAATCCGACAGAAAAGTAAAAATGTTTTCTAAAATAAAAAAGGAAATATATACTGAAATAAAAATAGCCAGCAGGTAACAGCGTGTATAAGAAATAGCGGTTTTAGTGCTAAATCAAAGGTCAGCACATATAATAAAAGTCAGTACCAAACTGAAAGTGAAATGCTTTTTAATCCGCTACTTCTCATACACGCAAAACGTTAGTGGCGATTTTCACAAAAACGATATGAAGAACATATTTATTATATTACTTTTTCTCCAATACACAGGATATTCTCAAAATATCAGTTTGGATGAAATTCTCTTTATGAAAAGCGAAAACTTAGACAGCGTTAGGAATTTACTAACCCAAAAAGGTTGGTTTGTTTTTTCTGAATTACAGCCGACCAAAAATGAATCTGGAATATTTGTCTTCGCCGTAAAAAACGAATGGAAAGATAAAAATATGGATTTTTCCACAAATGAATCTTTTGTAGAATATCATTTTACTCTAAAATCACATGTAGATAAAATTAATTATAAAACTGGATCAAAAAAAAATTATAAAAATATTGTAAAAAGACTTAGAGAACTAAATTATAAACCAATTTTAAAAAAATCCTCTGAAACAATTTACAGTGATGGAAAAAATACAATCACAATTGAAGTTATTAATAATGCAAGAGTAAAAAATTTCTATGTTATAACTTTGATAAATAAATCGACTGTCTAAAACAAAACCGCCACTAACAGCAGTTACAAGAAATTGCTAGGCTTGGGATTTATCAGAATTGGAAATTGTTGAATCAAAGTTTTGTTTATATTTGTAATTGTCAGTGAACGAAGTACGCAACTTCTTGTAGCTGCGAAACGTTAGGCAACATTAAAAAAAACTAAATACAGAGAATATCACAATTTAAAATCAAAATAACAATCTAACATTATGAAAAATCTAATTGCTTTTTTAACCATTAATTTATTATGTATTAATTTTTGCTACTCACAATATAAATTTCCTTTGATTGAAGATGTCAAGATAGACTTGAAGGATTATGGTGTAAATCCAAACATTTTTGGAGGTGCAAAATTTGAGTGTTCAAAAAATGTTGATGACGCTGATGAAACAAGATTTTTAGTCTATTTTTCAGCAAAATTTAAAGATTTTTCATCAAAGAAAACTATAGATTTTAATAATATATCTTTAGTTGATGTAGACAATAAAATTCGTTACAGACCTGCTTATGTATCACTTAAACGTGTTTATTATGGTGATAAAGAATGGTATGCTGATTCTAAAGAACTTGTTGAAAATGAAGAAGACTCGTTTACTGAATATTCTCAAGATGGAATTGAAAATTATGACTTTTATAGTTATTTTAGAAACATAGTTGGAGGTAAAAAAGATAAAAAATTGAGATATAGACTCGTTCCAGAAAATTTTAAGAGTAAAGGTGGTTTAAATTTTACATTCCAGTTTCCAGTTTTTAAAGAGAGGAAAGAATCAGGGAATTTTAAAATATATTGGAAAGATAAAGAAATTGGGGAATTTAAAATAAAAGATGGTAAAGCAATTAAATAAAAAACAACAATTAACGTTGCCTAACAACTGTTTTGCACAATGGCTTTGGCTTGGTCAACTTTTGGAAAATCCTGTCGGATTTTCCAATTTTTGTTTTATATTTGTTGTGGTCAGTCTTGAATCACAAGCCACTGATGCAAAGCAGCCAAACGTTGTGCGTCAGTTTCGCGGAACGTAGAAAAAACGAAAGGAATATGAAGAAAATATGTTTAATTTTATTGTTGTTTACTTTAAAAATTTACTCAC
>NZ_CAWUIC010000044.1:0-2286 GCF_963922255.1 uncultured Flavobacterium sp.
CCTAAAATTTATTGCGAAGATAACTCGAAGTCTACTCCAATTACGCACAACGTTTCGCGGCTTTATTTCAGTTTTGCTGATTGATAACCAAGCCTTAACAAATATAGACAAATTTTAGATTAAAAAAATTCCAAAATAGAAAAAACCAAGCCTGCAAAATTGAATAAAACCGTTGTTGTGGTTTCGTAGTATCTTTAATTCAACTTGCGTCAATTCAGAATGAATTTATGTATGTTGAATTTAAAGAATCAACACAAAGAATATCTACAAAGAATATCTACAAAGAATTTCCGCAATACAATTCACGCAAACTTTTCGACAAAGTTCAGATTTCTGTTTTTAAAATGATTTTGATGAATAAATGATTTTCAGATTTTTTTACGTTAAAAACTAAATGTTTTAATGATTTAATATTTTTATGATTTTATTTAATTTTCGCAAAACTATTCACGCAAACTTTTCGACAAAGTTCGGTTTATGTTTTCACATTAAAGACAAAATATTCGCAAAATAATTTTCGGCAAAGTTCAAGAATCGCAAAATTTTCAAATAAGATTTTCTCCAAAGTAAAGAAGCAAAACTTTCAAGAATTCAAACACAAAGCTTTATTAAATCCAGGTTGAAATTTGCAATAAATATTCATTTGAAAATAAATTTTCAACTATGAACCACAACGTTCCCACGCTTGGCGTCAGTTGCGAACTTCGGAACTGATTATTTTCTGTTAAAGATAATATTTCTTGCGAAACGTGAACGTGAATTTACCACAAAATTCGCAATTGCGCCAAACGTGTGTTAGCAGTAGTACTTATTTTGTTATGTTTTCATAATTCTGTTTTCCAAGTATTCCTTTTTCATAATAGATTCTGAGTTCGTTTTCAAACATTTTCATATTTTCAGTTTTAGTTTGTAAAAAGTGGTATTTATAGATTTGGTTTTTATGATGAATTTCAATATAGTTTTTTAATCCATTTGATTTTTTCGGATTTAAAGCTGAGATATTTCCGTTAAATTTTCCACGAATTGAATAGTTAAGAATACTAATTTTTTCAATATCATTTATCAAGTATGTGTTTTCTCCACAAATAATTTTTTCAGTTTCAATTATTAAGTATCCTGAATAAGTTCCATTTTCAGTTTCGTATCTAAATAAGTTTATGTTAATTACGTAAATTAAACAATAAACTGTGAAAATAACAACCATTACAAAATATAGTAATTCTAAATTTTCAATATTTTGAGGGAACATTTTTTTTGAAAAATAAGTAATCAGAACAAGAGAAATAAGTATAAATAAAACTTTCGTGGATTTATGTATTTTTATAGAATTATCAGGATAAAATATCTTTAATTTCTTCATTAAGTCTCTATTTTCGTCTGTTCGGATAGTATTACTGCTAACGTTTCTCGGCTTTGCATCAGTGGCTTGCGATTGATAACAGACCAAAACAAATATAAAACAAATATTGGAAAATTCGACAGGATTTTCCAAAAGTTGACCAAGCCCAAGCCATTGTGCAAAACCGATGTTGGCAGTAGTATTTATTCAAGTTTAATTTGTTTATTCAGTTCTTTTTTGTTTCCGTTTTCTCGATTTTGTATAATTTTAATTTCAGAATTTTTAATTTCAATTTTGTCAAGAATATCATAAATAGAACCATTTCCTCGATTCCATCCTTTTGGAATATTTAGTGTTAATTTTTTTTGACTATCAGTGTCAACAATTATAAAACTTGCTGAATTTTTATGATTTTCATTTACTGCAATATATAAATTTGGATTATCAGTTTTATAATCAGCGTATTCTATTCCTGGATAAAATTCGATAGGCATTACTATTGGTTTTTCCAATTCTGTATTAAAAATCAATGCATATCTACAATTTGTTCCACAACCATTTATTAAAGCAAAACTTTTTTCAGTAATCCATTCGATTTCGTTTGTAAATGGAATTCCGAGCATTTCATATTCTTTTGTTTTTAAGTCGATAGTATGTTTTGTCTTTTCATTTCCAAATTCTGCTGTCAGATTTTGCCAATCATTTTCGGGTTTTGAAAATATTTTTAGGAATTTGCCATTTGAAACAGTATCAATCCAAAAAATTGTTTCACTTTTTTCTGTCAGTTCAGTTTTGATTTCAGAATTTAATAAATTGAGATTTTTCTCTTTTTGATTACAACCAAAAAAAGTAAAAAATATCAATATTAACGAGGTTTTCTTCATATTACTGCCAACGTTAGGCCGCTTGTGGCAGTTGCGTAAATTTATAACAAAAGATTACAAGTA
>NZ_CAWUIC010000045.1:0-1640 GCF_963922255.1 uncultured Flavobacterium sp.
CAAAACTACGGCCTTCATTGTGTGTTCCACATAAGAATGCACGCCTTACACAGCGCGAAACACAGTGGTAGTAGGGTGTGGCTTCGATTGAGATAAGCTCATTTCTTGGTTTAGGCATCCTAGCCTCCTGCGACTTGCTTCGTGTTTTCAAACTAGCGGCATTGACGTTTCTGAGCAATCAGGCATTCTTCTCATCATAACTGTTTCGCGAGGGTCTCAGAGTGGTTGATTTTACTCTTGATTTTTTTAAGGATGAAAATTGAAAAATATTAAATTCTCCCCCACATTCTCTATTTTAATTGTTGTTATTGTTTGCAGTGTATTCCTGTTTCCTAATATTCTGTCATCTATTAAACTAAAGCAATTTGAAGATCAATTAGAGGCTGATTTTGAAAAGCATGCTAATGAAATTTTAATTGGCGATAATCAGATTTTGCAATCATTGGGCAGTATTCAAATAAAAGATGAAAATTTTAGGGCCTGCATTAGAAGTGAAATTGATAAATATATAGGGATTCATCCAGACAGTAGGGTGTCAAGTGATGCTATTGAGTTAATCAAGACTTTAAACTGTCAGCGTAGGGGAATTGCTTCAATTGATGGAATCGAGGACCTTAAGCATTTATCGCATTTGGATCTTAGTGATAACCCATTGACGAGTATTAAGTCTCTGGAAAATTTGACAGAGTTGAAGTCATTGCATCTTAATAAGGTACGTCTAAGAAATAATAATGAGCTTTTCTCGTTGAAATATTTGAATCGATTGAGTCCACCAATATTAAGTGAGGCATATTGCCAAGATATTGAGAAATGGTCTAAAGAGCTTCCAGTTAGTTTAGTGGCGTATGTAGATTCCAACTATGACTGTAAGGGAGGCTCGAGTGTTGATGCTGATATTTCTCGACTGTTAGCGAAACAAGCCTTAGGAGTCGATTTATCAATAGAGGAAGAAATTTTAGTTCTAGAATATAAGATAAATCAGCAAAAAAAATCATATAGCGAGGGAAATTATAAGGTGGGCGCTGCTGCAAGATTACTGACTCCTAAGCAAACAAGGGATGATGTGAGTGGTCAAAAAAATTCTTCTACGACAAAAGCTTGTGAAGGAGGTGACTGTAATTCAATCAAGAAAGAAGGGGTGGATTTAAATCTACCGAAAAATGCAATTAAAGTTTGCTTTACTCGATCGTTTGGTGGGGATGGATCAGCGATGTTTATTAAAGAGGGGCGGATTAGATCTGGTGAGCTCGCTTATTCTTGCTATATGCCGGTTTCCTCTGCTAAATCGCGATTTGAAATTGTAGCTTTTAAGAAAGCATGCAAGCGATTTGTGAAAAACTTTCTCGAATGCTCTGATTATAATTACAGCGAAGATTTGATGGTGTCTTTAAATAATCAATTTAAAGGGAAACCAAAAATGTTAACCGTTAATCTGGACGGAGTAAAAAACATTGCATTGGAACTGAATCATTAGCAATAGATAACTCAGTTGCGATAGAGCTAATAATAAGACAGTCTTTGGGATTCAGAGTTGGATATGGTTTTTTTTGGGAATGAATGTTGAGTGCCCGTTGAATCGCCCGGATTAAAGAGAGCTATTTTTGGATACGCATTTATTGGAGGTAGCATTTAGTGGAAGT
>NZ_CAWUIC010000046.1:0-1613 GCF_963922255.1 uncultured Flavobacterium sp.
CTCCTAATCTCTTAAAAATATACTATCTTCAAACTAAGAAACAAACATACGAGCCAAAACCGTTGCCAGTAATTTGACCAAACCGAATGGAAGTCACAAAAAAAGATGTTGAAAAACTAATTGAATTAAGAAAAAAAGACAGTTTTCTTAATCATTTATGGAATATCTTTTCACGTGATATGCGAGCGAAAGGAGAAATAAATCGGAATGAAATAAAAGTGTGGAGTCAAAATATGTGGAATCTGACTTTCTATTCGATTTTTACATTCGAATTTAATGCTAATAATCATCTCACAAACATAACGGATAAAATGAATCCTGTTGGAAAAACTCTAATTGGAATTGCCTCTTTATTGTTTCTGTATTTGATTTTCCCTAACAATCCGACTGAATTTAATCCAATTGATAATTGGCAATGGATTACCTTAATTGCTGTTTTCGTCTTTCTGGTAGCTTGGGTTTCTCGAAAGATTTATAAAATGGAAAGGAAAAATCAACTTGAGGAAATATACGAGATTCTGGATATTGAAATTGAGGAAAAAGCACCTGAAAATGAATGGTCTCTGAAAAACATTCTAATTAGATTATTTACTTATCCTTTTGCGATTTTTGTAATAACTATTTGTGTTTGGAGCTTATTTTCGAATGGAATAAAAAGCATCTTTTTAACCTTATTTGGAATCGGAATTTGTGGAATGTATCTGTATTCAGATGTAAGAATGATAATAAAAAATAAAAAGGCTGAATAATAAAAAACTACTGGCAACACCGTGTATAATTAATTGCTTGTTCTGTTTGTACTCGGAAAATCCTATCGGATTTTCCTAATGGTTAGTTTCTTTTTTGCTAACTTGGTTCCAGCCAACGCAACTAACCATACACAACACGTTGTGTGCAATTTGAAAAAATGATAAAATTTCAAACTATATATATAAAAGACAAGTCCGATTTTTCAAAAGTTCCGAACGGATTTAGTGGACTTATGACTAAAAATCAAATTGGAAAGAAAATTGTGTCATTTAAGACTGACCGAAATGATGTTGTTTTATCAAGAGAGTTAGAAAAAGTTATTTCAAAGCTGGATTTTGACAAGTCAGAATATTTAATTCTGACTACAAATTTAACGATGGAAGGAATCAAAATATTGGAAGAAAAAGGAATTGAATATATGACAACTTCAAACTTTATTTGGACTGATGAAAGCTATAAATCTATAAAACAGATTTAATGAATATCCTGTTTGTTTGTAGCCGAAATAAAAGAAGAAGTAGAACAGCTGAAAAAATATTCTCGAATGACCAAAGAGTTTATGTGAAATCAGCTGGATTTAGCAGTAAAAGTCCTGTAAAAATATCTGAAAAGCTTGTTAATTGGGCTGATTTGATACTTTTAATGGAATATGAACATTCTAAAAGACTTTTGGAATTATATAGAAAAATTGACATTCCGAAAACCGAAGTATTAGAAATAGAAGATAGATTTGAATATATGGATAAAGAATTAATTGAAATTCTAACAGAAAAAACAAACGAAATAATAAAAACTGCACACAACAATGGCTCCTATGAAAAGCCCTAGTCTAGTTCTCTAAAGTTAATTAATATTTTCTTTTT
>NZ_CAWUIC010000047.1:0-1562 GCF_963922255.1 uncultured Flavobacterium sp.
TAAAATCAAAAGTGTTTTCATTCGTGACGATTGGTTTTTAAATGTTTGCTAACGTGTTGCAGCTAAAAGAAGTGGCGACGAACCAAAACCAAGCCAAAACAAATATAACGCAAACTTTTGAATTTTCGGAGAAAATTTGGAAGTATGCCCTTGCCTAAGCCATTTTTTTTAACTGCTGTTGTAGCACGTTTTTTATTTACTATTATTCCATTCGTCATTTTCTTTCCAAATCAATTCCTCATCTATTATGTCAAAACAGTATTTATTCAAATTTTCAATTATTTCGGCAAAATCTATTGATGTCTCGATTTTATATTTCAAAAAATCAGCCTCAACAAACTGCGTTAAAATGTCATCATCTTTCTCAATGCAATTTTTAATTTTTGCTTTTAATTCCGTCAATTTATATGTTCCAATTTTTTTCCAGAATAAGGTTACATCAAATGACGGATTATAAACAGTTTTTGCTAAAAATCTATTCCATTTGGTGTTTTTGAATTTGTCGTTTTTTTGCTCCAAATTCCATATTTCCATTTTATCTGAATACATTTCCGCATCACTACTATCTTGAATCAGACTGTATGCACTTGTCCTCTCAAAATATTTAATAGTTTCCTTATTAATGATTTCAATTCCTTCGTTTTTGTAGATTGAAATCAGAGGAAGTTCAGGCGATTTAGTTATTTGATTTGTGTTTGTCATTCAAATGTGCTACAACGTTGATGTGTATGGTTAGTTGCGTGTTTCAGCAACTAATTTAGTAAACAAAAACGAACGCGAGAAAATTCCGAAGGAATTTTCCAAATAAGCACTTACCAAAGCAATTAATTATACACGGTGTTACCACCAGTTTTTTATTCCAAGTAATTCTTTCATTCGTTCATTATATCTGTAAAGAATTCTATGTTCTGGCAGAGTTCCGTACATTTTTTCAGGATACTCAATTTTAAATCCAAATTTCTCAGATTTGGCATTTAGCTTTTCGATAAAGCTGTCTGAATAAGTAGCACCCTCAGCAAGTAAGTATCTTTTTTTTCCAGCAAAAAAGTCCTGTTCAGCCTTTTGAGTATTAAATTTATTATAAAATTCAGGTGCTTTTGTCGAATCAATTTTATTTGAAATATGGTAATCATAAATTTCAAATTCAAGACTATCTTTTATCCCAAGACCTTCCATAAACAAAAATTCTTCTCGTAAGTCTTTTGCTTTAGGATTTACAGTTATACTACAATAATTAAAATACCTTTTTGGGATTTCAAAAATTCCAAGAGAGTTAGTTTTGAGCCGTGTTGTGTCTTTTTTATTTGTAATTAAAATATCGTGTTCTCTTTTATTTAAATACGCAAGAGTAGAGTCAGTTGTCGATTCGGTGAATTTATCGTCTGTATCTCTGTATTTCACGACTTTTACTTTTCCGATTTTAGTTTCCTGCGCAAGTAGATTTTGGAATATTCCAGCTGTTAGAATTATTAATATGTATTTTAAATGTCGATTCATCCAAATTGGTGGTAACGTTACCGCGCTTCTCGCAGTTGCAAGTTTTATCACTTACAATAACAAAT
>NZ_CAWUIC010000048.1:0-1513 GCF_963922255.1 uncultured Flavobacterium sp.
TCAATTTGTTTCCTAAAATTTTAAAGAAAAAGCTTGCTTTTTGACACAGTACCTAAGCGTAGTGCGGAGGCAAGGAAACCTTTCGTTTCCGTCTGCGCACGAAGCTAAAGCTTTTGGTTTAGTTTTATTTTTTCTTGTCCAAAGCTAAATCCATAAGATTTAGCGACTTTATAAATATACACAGACCTTTCGTTTTAGCCCTAAAGCCCGCATTACGTTTAGGCATTGTTAGCAAATGTTATTTAAGATTCAGTGGCGGAGGTGGAGGTGGCGGCATTTTATAACCATATGATTCCATAACCTTTTTTGTTTCGGACATGTAATTTTTATATTGGCTCAACCACCATTTCTGAATCTCCAAATCCTCGCTAAGTAATTCTACATCTTCAAATTGAATTTTATCTCCTTCTTGATTCAAGGAAACTTTGGAAATGAGCACAAAATAATAATTACCTCTAGAGAAATTTTCACTTTTCACTTTCTCTAAAATTTCACTGGCAAAAATTGTCAATTCAAAATGATTCTTAGAATCTGTTTCACGAAATACGGGTGTTATGTATTTATGTTGATTTAATTCGTTGAAATTATTATTTCTGTCTGTCAAATATTTTCCAATTTTTTTCTCTATAACTGATTTTTCGATTCCAAGTTTTTCAACTAAGGCATCATAGTCTATATGAATAAAATCAGAAATTAGAACCCTGACTTTTTTTAATAACATATCGAATTCCAATTGATTTAACTGTCCATCCAATTTACCAATCGAATTGTCAATTTTTTTTTCTTTGGTTACAGTAATGTCAGTGCCGATATTACTTTTCTGATTATTCATTGCCATTTTGAAATAAATATCACAGTGATTCATTAAAACGGCGTTCAAGTCATTATAGAATTCATCTCCTCCAAATTGTCCATATTCTTTTTCAATAAGTCTTTTCTCAGTTGTAACAATTTCAAATATTTTATCATCGACTAGTTTATTTAACTTATCATAATCGTCTAACTTTTTTTCTTCCATTAAAGAGCAAACTTTTTTGGCGACATTCATAGTTGATTGTTTGCTTGAGTCATAAGTGATCTGCGAAATTTTTTGGGATATTTTCATAAACACAGGACAATCTTCAATGGCTTTCAATGAAATTTTTTGACCAATTATTTGAGCAATTTCAGTATCATTCTTGTTAGGATAGGTTTTGCTATAGTTTTTTTTTAGTGAAGAAACCTTACTATCATATTTTTGATAGATTCCATTTGATTTTAGCTGAAGATGGTCGAATAATTCTGTTTTTGATTTATTGATATCGGATTCTTGGAATTCAGAGCAAAGTTCCTTGGATAAAAATGCTAAATCATCTTCTTGGCAAAATCCAATTAGTGGCATGAAGATTAGAAAAAGTATAGAGGTTATTCTTTGAGTCATAATATTTGCTAACGTTCAAGCTATGAGTAGTGCGGAGGCAAGGAAACCTTTTTGTTTCCGTCTACGCACGTAGCAAAAGCTTTTTGTTTTGTT